>CAMCMB010000096.1 GCA_945875845.1 Pirellula staleyi DSM 6068 | reverse complement strand
GGTTATGGGAAGTGAGTGGAAAGAAGTTCGGCTAGGAGATTACATCGACACATGCCTTGGGAAAATGCTTGATAAGGAGAAGAACCAAGGTTCCTTACAGCCCTATCTCGGAAACAAGGATGTACGGTGGGGCAGGTTCGATCTTGGCGAGCTTTCACAAATGAAATTTCTCGATCATGAACACGAAAAATACGGACTGCGCCGTGGAGACCTCGTGGTATGTGAAGGTGGGGAGCCTGGTCGATGTGCGATTTGGAACGATGAAGTTCCAAATATGAAGATTCAAAAAGCGCTACATCGAATTCGCCCCCACGCCGGCCTTAACAATGTTTTTTTGTACCATTGGTTTTGCTTCGCCGCGAAACAAGGACTGCTTGATCCGTATTTTACTGGCACGACAATACAACACCTTACCGGAAAAGCACTCGTAGAACTTCCAATCCCACTTCCTCCCGCTACTGACCAACACGCCATCGCTCACATCCTTGGCTCCTTAGATGACAAGATCGAATTAAATCGTCGGATGAATGAGACGTTGGAAGGGATGGCACAGGCGTTGTTCAAGAGTTGGTTTGTGGACTTTGATCCGGTGATCGACAATGCGATTGCGGCTGGGAATGCGATCCCCGAAGAACTGGCCGACCGAGCCGAAATCCGCCGCGCCGCCCTCGCCAACGGAACCGCCAATCGCGAAGCCGCCAAACCCTTCCCCGCCGGGTTTCAACAAACTGAGGAGATGGGATGGATTCCGCGAGGGTGGAAAATTGCCAAGATGACGGAAGTGGCTGATTTAAACCCGGAAGCGTGGTCGAGCACGAATCACCCAGATCGCGTTTCATATATCGACCTCGGAAACGTGAAGGATGGCCGCATTGGTGAAATCATCGAGTACGATTTTGAAGCGGCTCCTAGTCGAGCGCGTCGCGTGATGAGGGAGGACGATACGGTCATCGGAACTGTTCGCCCAGGGAACCGCTCGTTTGCGTATATTCATGAATCTAACCTGACAGGGAGTACAGGATTTGCGGTATTGCGACCAAAGCATCCTAAGTCGCGGGCGTTCGTTTATTTATGCCTAACTCAAGATGAAGTGATTGGGTACTTTGCACACTTGGCAGACGGCGGTGCGTATCCCGCGATTCGACCTGATGTTGTAGGAAACTACTTAACGCCGTTGTGTGATTCTGAATTGATTGAGACTTTCGATCAACAGTGCTATCCGATGATTCAAAAAACTGGACGAAACCAACGTCAGGCCTTATCACTCACCAAACTCCGCGACACTCTCCTTCCGAAACTCATCTCAGGCGAACTGCGAATCCCGGACGCTGCGAAACTCGCCGAGGCAGCGTTAGCATGATCACACCCTCTCCGCGATTCTCCGCACCTCCGCCACTCCGCGTTAAAAACACATACGATGGGCTATAAACGCGGAGACGCGGAGGAGCGGAGTTTCGCGGAGGGAAGATTAGAAGGGAAGACAAGAAAGAGAAAGAAGATGACTGAGAACGAATTGACAGCGGCGATCATTGGTGCAGCGATTGAAGTGCATCGACGCTTGGGACCCGGTTTGTTGGAAACGGTCTATCGTCGTTGCCTTGCCTATGAGCTTCGCAAGAAAGGTTTCGACGTGATCGAGGAAAAGCCAATACCGCTCGACTACGATGATTTGCACGATCCTTGTGCCTTCCGAGCTGATTTACTGGTCAACGGATTAGTTGTCGTTGAACTAAAAGCCAAGGCAACCATTCACCCAATCGACAAAGCCCAAACACTTTCTCATCTTCGACTGATGAACCTGAACGTCGGCCTATTGCTCAATTTCCACGAAGCAAAACTTACCGACGGCCTCCACCGCATCGTTAACAACTACAATGGCCCTAAAGTATCGGAATAAACAGCCCGAATTCTAACGCGGAGGAGCGGAGTTTCGCGGAGCGAACAGAATCATGACTTACACCTACCCACACTTATCACAAACAACCTCACTCCGCGATTCTCCGCTCCTTCGCCACTCCGCGTTTAAGTTTACACTGTCGCCATGAAATTCACCGAAGCACAACTCGAAGCGGCTATCATCCAGCTACTGTGCGAAGTGGGCTATCCGCATGTGATCGGTGCCGCGATCACCCGTCAGCCTGACGAAGTCCTGATCAAGGAGGACCTGCGAGCCTATTTGTCAGCCCGGTATGCAGCAGACAATATCACTCCGGGTGAAATCGAATCGGTGATTCGGAAACTGACCGCGTACTCATCCGCCGATCTATACGAGAGTAACAAAGCGATCATGAAGCTGGTCGCCGATGGCTTCCTGCTCAAACGCGAAGATCGCAACCAAAAAGACTTGTATGTGCAGCTGATCGACTATTCGGCGCTAACGTGGGATAGGCTGCCAGCCTGTCATCCGAGCAGCGTCAGTCAAGATCACAACAGGCTGGAAGCCTATTCCACGGTTGTGGCTGAAAAATTGGGCGACTACCGAACCAACCACAATCGATTCAAGCTGGTCAATCAACTGGAAATTGTTGGCAGCGAAAAACGCATTCCCGACGGCATTCTATACGTCAACGGTCTGCCGCTGGTCGTGTTTGAATTCAAAAGTGCGATCAGCGAAGATGCGACGATTCACGATGCCTTCAAACAACTCACCGTCCGTTACCGGCGCGACATTCCGGAACTGTTCAAGTACAACGCGTTTTGCGTGATCAGCGATGGTGTCAACAACAAAGCCGGATCGCTCTTTGCACCCTACGAATTTTTCTACTCGTGGCGAAAGACCGACGGAGGTGATTTGGTCGAAGTCGACGGTATCAACTCGCTGCACAGCCTGATTCAAGGCATGTTTCAGACGACTCGCTTGCTGGACGTGATTCGCAACTTTATCTTCTTTCCCGACACGTCGCGCCGCGAAGAAAAAGTCCTCTGCCGGTATCCGCAATACTATGCCGCTACCAAGCTGGTTCAAAACATCCTGCTGCACATGCGGATCGAAGCGAACGGCGACGGAGTGAATCCAACGGGCGACGGCAAAGGCGGAACGTACTTTGGTGCCACCGGTTGCGGCAAAAGCTATACGATGCTTTTCCTAACGCGATTGCTGATGAAGAGCGTCTCTCTGGCAAGCCCGACAATCGTCGTGATCACCGACCGCACCGACTTGGACGATCAACTGTCGGCTCAGTTCACGGGTGCCAAGGGCTTCATTGGCGACGAAGCCGTGATCAGTGTCGAGAGCCGTTCGCAACTGCGAGAGCTGCTAAAGGGACGCAGCAGTGGTGGCGTGTTTCTGACCACGATCCACAAGTTTACCGAAGATGTCGAGCTGCTTACGAATCGAAGCAATGTGATTTGCATCTCGGACGAAGCGCATCGCAGCCAAGTGAACTTGGACCAGAAAGTGACCGTCACCGAAGAAGGGGTGAAGCGAACTTATGGCTTTGCCAAATACCTTCACGATTCGCTGCCCAACGCGACTTATGTGGGCTTCACCGGCACGCCAATCGACGCAACCCTGGACGTATTCGGCCCTGTTGTGGATTCGTACACGATGAAAGAATCGGTTGTCGACGAGATCACGGTGCCGATCGTTTACGAAGGACGAGCCGCCAAAGTTTTGTTGGACAACAGCAAGCTGAAGGAAATCGAGGAGTATTACGCTCAGTGTGCCGACGACGGAGCCAGCAACTACGCGATCGACGCCAGCAAAAAAGCCAACGTGCAAATGAACTCGATTCTGGGCGATCCAGGTCGCTTGAAATCGCTTGCGGCTGACTTTGTGCAGCACTACGAAGCTCGCATCGAAGAGGGCTCGACGGTGGCGGGCAAGGCCATGTTCGTCAGCAGCAATCGCACCATCGCGTTTGCGTTTTACAAAGAAGTCATCGCGCTGCGTCCGGAGTGGGGCGAAGTGAAGGTCTGTGCCGACGGCGAGCAACTGACCGAGCAGGAGAAGAAGGAGATTGCGCCGATCGAGCGCGTCAAAATGGTGATGACGCGCGGCCAAGACGACGAGGATGTGCTTTACCAAATGCTGGGCACGAAAGAGTATCGCAAGGAATTGGATCGGCAGTTTAAAAACCGCAAATCGAACTTCAAGATCGCGATCGTGGTCGATATGTGGCTGACCGGATTCGATGTGCCGTTTTTGGATTCAATGTATATCGACAAGCCCGTCAAAAAACATAGCTTGATTCAGACCATTTCCCGAGTAAACCGCAAGTACGAGCAAAAGCTCAAGGGACTGGTGGTCGACTACATCGGCATCAAGAAACAGATGAACTTGGCACTGGCACAATACAGCAAAGGCGATCAGGGCAACTTCGAGGACGTGGCTGCGTCGATCCTGGTGGTGAAAGACCATCTGGATTTGCTAAAGGCGATCTTCCACAGGTTCGACACGAAGCCATACTTCTCGGGCCAGCCAATGGAGCAATTGCACTGCTTGAACATGGCGGCGGAATTCGTGCAGGTGACAGAGGCACAAGAGCAACGCTTCATGAACCTGACCAAACGGATGAAGGCGGCATACGACATTTGTGTTGGCAGCGACGGGTTTACTCAAGATGAACGCGACCACGTGCATTTCTATCTGGCCATCCGCAGCGTCGTATTCAAGCTGACCAAAGGCGACGCGCCGGACATCGCTCAGATGAATGTCAAAGTTCAGCAGATGCTGGCGGATGCGTTGGCGAGTGATGGAGTCGAAGAAATTTTCAAGATGGGGCAAGGCGATACCGCACAGGTTGATTTGTTCGATCCAGACTACCTAGCGAAGATCGACAAGATCAAACTGCCGAATACCAAAATCAAGTTGCTGCAGCAGTTACTCGCCAAGGCAATCGACTCGCTCAAGAAGGTCAATAAGCTGAAAGGAGTCGACTTTTCGAAGCAGTTCACCGCGTTGGTCGAGAAGTACAACGACCGCAGCGAGCACGATGTGCTTCAAAGCACGGTGCTGGAGGATTTCACGGATGAGATCATCGATTTGTACAATAAGATCCGCGAGGAACGGGAGTCGTTTGCTGGACTGGGAATCGATTTCGAAGAGAAGGCGTTCTACGACATTTTAAAAGCTCTGACGATCAAATACGACTTCGAATACCCCGAAGAAAAACTGCTCGAGTTAGCCAAGAAGGTGAAAGTCATCGTCGATGACAAAGCCAAGTACACCGACTGGAGCCAACGCAACGACATCAAGGCCGAACTCAAGGTGGATCTGATCATTCTTCTCGCCGAACACGGCTATCCGCCGATCGACCGCGACGAAGTCTATAAAGACATCTTCGAGCAAGCCGAGAATTTTAAGAAGTACCAGAAGTGATAATCAGAAAACAATCCTGGTAGGGCCTGGTAGGGCAACCCATCTATATTCTCACGGCCTTTCTCATCGTATCAGCACGATTGCAAAATGAGAACGCAGTGGCCTTTTTCGAAGTTAGCCAAGGCTATCTGCTAATTCGTTGAGATAGAATTCAATGTAGGAATATCCCAAGTGGCGATCGCCCTCTGATTCTCCTGCCGTTACGATATTGGCGGCGTCAGTGGGATCGTTGACTTGGAGTCCATGCGACTTCTCCCACGCATCTGGAAGCCCGTCATGGTCAGTATCGGCCGGGGCCTGGGCTGGATTGAGACCTTCGAGGAACCACTCGTCGGTGGGTATAAGCGGAGCATTGCGCCCCCAACTGCCGGTTTTGGTTGTGACTTCTTGAATGGTCCGGTGGGTCACACGGTCACGCGGCCAGCAGCCGGCCTTGGCGAGAATCAGCTCGAAGGCCGCTTGGGCATCGACCAATGCAATGCTCGGTGTCGGGGCAGGCGCATTGATTTCCCCGCCATTATTGTTGAATTGAATCCATCGCGGTACACCGGCTGGCTGATTGGCCGGCTTCCAATGCCGGGGATGGTCCTGATAGCCCCAGTCTTCGAAGTAGTTATCGCGTACATAGTAAGTCATGGTCGGCGACAAAGCGTACGGATAAAGTCGGCCCTCCGTCTGCGGCCCGCGGCGGTGGAAATTTTTGTGCAGGTTGACTGGGCTTTTGGCCTGGGCGCCGTGGCCGTCATCGACATAGCCGCCACGACAGTTATAGGTAACATTGTTACAGAAATCGCTTGCAGCGTTTTCACGATATGGAGCCAGGCAGGGCACGCGACGGGAGTGATGAGCCCAAAGATTGTGATGCAAAGAGACAGCACCACTGTCCTCTGCGGCAGAGATCAGCCCAAAGTTGTGAACGCCTTTGCTGTGCCCTTGGTCGTCGGATTCCTCGATCGTGCACCATTGGACCGTCACGTCATGTGCGTGGTACAGATCGATGATCTCGTCGTTACCCCAGCTGATGGACAAGTGGTCAAGGATAATGTTGTATGTGCCTGAACCGTCGGGGCCGCGGCCCCCGAGCTGAATGCAGTCGCCGCCAGCGCCGATGCCACGACGGGGGCGAACGCGGAGGTGTCGAATAATAATGTCATGGACACCGTAATCATAACTCGAGATGACACCCTCGACTGTAATGCCTGCACCTGGCGCGGTTTGGCCGGCAATGGTGATGTAGGGCTGGGTGATGTGAACGTTGCCGTGGATAACCCCACTAACGTCAAAGACCACGATTCGCGGCCCCTTAGCGGCGCAAGCTTCTGCCAGACTACCTGGCCCAGATGCATTCAGGTTAGTCACCTTGATCACCCTGCCACCCCGCCCGCCGCTGCTTACCGCGCCCCAACCCTCAGCCTCCGGGAAAGCTTTTATTTGAACAGCAGTCGACGCACCAGCCTCTCTAGAGCTAGCCGCCGTAAAGCAGCTTCCCCCAAGCGCCAGCAAACAAACGATAGTTACAGTCCAGGCGAATCGCGCATTCATATTTGTTTCCCTTGAGTCTTTTGATTTGTTGGCTTGTCAGTCGGTGGGCCTGCGTATTCAATGCCCAATCACAGTTGCCCCACAAAACGCTAGATTTTAGCAAATTCCTGCACTCGCTATTTCTGTGTTGTCCCGCGTCGTCGTGATTGCGACGTGGGAATTTTCCATCCCGGTGTTACATCAAGTGACACCGGGTTTTTCGTGCTTATTTTGAGGTGGGAGACGTCAGGCCGGAGGCTCGAGGAGATAAGTTTCGCGGAGCGATTCTTTGCTACCTGTACCGCAACTCGGAAAGCGAACAAGCACAAGCGTTGATCGCTGGTGGACTCGACAACGTCCGATGGGATTTGTTGTCCGATGCTGCCCAGGGACCGACGGTATGGGCTGCACTGGCTCGCAAGATGGGTCCGCAGGCATTGCGTATGAATCTCAATACTTTGCTGCGACACAATGTATTCAATGTAGAACAGTTGTCCACAACTGTTTCTGAAGCATGTACAAACTTCACTTCAGATAAACGATTGGGACAATCGTTCTAGTGCGCCTTTGAAGGCGTTTGATCAGTTGGGTGAAAGTCCCGACCAGGGTAACGTTACCACCCTGAATCCAACATGGTAACTGCGTTTCAGCGATGAAAGGTGGAGAGCAACCTGAGGAGAATAACCAGTCCGTAGCGAAAGCGAACTAGATTCGGCCAATCCTGTCGGGGAGATTCCTAGAGAAAGTCGAACTCTTGACTGAGCGACGGCCATCCCTTGAACATTTGTACTGTTCAGCCAGAGGGATAGACTCGGTCAAGCAACGTTGGGTGCAGTAACGCGCAGATGCTGACGTTGCGAAATGGATGTGCGGTGGTTGGAGATGGAATGCTTGGAAGGTCAAACGAGATAAGAAGGGAGAGCTGCTTTGGCCAGGGTCGAGACTCGGACCAAACACCTAGAGAGGAGAAGGACAATCTGATGGGGCCACCCATCTTTATTCCGATGGCCTATCTCACTCGATCAACGCGATGGCAAAATGACTCCCCTGCGACCTCTAGGTTCGCGTTTCAAAAAAGCAACTAGCCTTGTTCGGCGGCTGTTAAAAATCCCCATCGTGTTGCGACGAAGAGCGAGGCCGAGGCGCGAATTGCGAACTAGTGGGACTACTACCATATACCCCGTTCGCATAGCGCGGTTGGCTATATCACACCCGATGATTGCTTAGCAGGGCTATGCGATGATCGGTGAAGAACGCGGTCGCAAGCTAGGCGCTACGTGATAACAACGTCGAGAGAAGCCAGCGCCTCCGTCGGGGCTGTGATGAGGTCAGGATTTGGCTTCGTCGACTCGCTCATGTGCCTCAGTCCATTTGCTTCTTCTGACTCGGGATTGAATTGGGTTTGGTATTTGCATTTCGCCCCGAATGGGGCAGTTAACCCAGGGCGGCGCTGCGCTCTGCCCTGGGCTAGGTTGTGTAAGCCCGTTGGGCTATTAGATACATTGGCCCTACGGGTTAATGAACATCGGTCCTACGGGCCAACGAACATCTGTCCGTTGGGCTAACGAACATGGGTCCGTTGCGACCCGTTTGCATAGCGCTATTGACTACACCTCGTCAAGAAACGCGAGCTGCGGCAATACAAGTTGCGTCGTTTGTGCTAAGTAGCTACAACGAAGAAAGCGTCACGAAGGATAGGGCTCTGCAAAGATGCAACCAAAGCGTCGTGGTGCCCAAAGTCGGAATGTGCAGCGGCCTTTTTCGAAGGATCGCTCCCATTCCATTTCGATTTTGGCTTATGCGATCAACCGTTGCCGCGTGACGCGGTGAAATCTCTAGTCAGGATGCGGTTAGATTGCGTTAGCCAAGCGACGAAGATTCCAGTGACCGGTAAACCAAGACATGACGAATCCGTACGAAGCCCCCTCAACGCCCCGTTTGGACGGAAGGAAAACTTTTCCGTCGCGAACGGTTTTTAATGCATTCATTGCTACTCTCCTCGCGGTAGGAGTGATCGTGGGTCTTGTCTCAGCGCACAGCTCCTCCGTCGGGGCTGTTATGAGGTCAGGACCTCGCTTCTTCGACTCGTTCATGTGCCTCCATCCATTGCTCGTACTACTGCTGTGGTTTTTTTTTCGGCGAGCAGCTTGGATGGGTCCGGAAATCTGGCAAATTGGTGGGGCGGCAATGGCGTCCTTTGCAAGCGGAGCGGGCTACGCGGCGGGACTCATTATCGAAATCAACCTTTCATTCTCATACCCCGAAAACGTTTTCCATTCATCAACGTTCTATTACTTGTACGTGTTGAAGTTGCTGTCATTCGTGGCCATTGGTGTGTACTTTTCTTGGCAAGCCCTCTCGCTGTATTCGAATTCTCGTGTGGCGATCAAGGGCGAACGAAGGGCTGACCCCGAGGGTCCGACCACGGGTTTTTGAATTGGAAGCTCGCTCGCGTAGGACCCATGGAGGGCCACTCTACTACCGAGCGTTTTGGCCGCGTACCAGAGGTGTTGGAGCGGCGATAGTTCCGGTTCTCGACGAATGTCGAGCAATTGGAAAACCGGGGCTAGCGCCCAACGGCTAATTGGGTTGAAAAACAGTTGCGGATATGCTTAGAAGCCGCTAGCCAACAACGTCAAGAAAAGCGAGCTGCACCAAAACAAGTTGCGTAGTTTTGGCTAAGCAGCTACAACCAAGAAAGCGTCACGAAGGATTGGGGCTCTGCAGCGGTGCAAGCCGAGCGTCGTGGTGCCCAAAGTCGTGAACCAAGACATCCCAGGAGGGCGAGGAGAGCCGTGATCGGAAATGTGTTTAACTCCCAATGAATAATCCTACACCTCGCCCTTTTACTCATTTGCATTGCCATAGTCACTACAGCTTGCTGGATGGTGCAAGCCCGATTGGCAAGCTTCTCCAGCGGGCTAAGTCGCATGGGATGTCCGCACTTGCGATCACCGACCACGGCAATTTGCACGGTTCGCTCGAGTTCTATCGCAAGGCCAAAGAACTAGGTATCAATCCCATTCTTGGCTATGAGGCCTACGTTGCGCCTGGCAGTCGATTCGAACGAGATGCTGCCTCCTCCAAGGAGGCTGCCTACCATTTGACACTGCTTGCAAAAAACCGAACGGGATTCAAGAATCTGATTCGTCTCGCTTCGATCGCCAGCCTGGAAGGTTTCTATTTTAAGCCGCGCATCGACAAACAAGTTCTGGAGGCTCACAGCGAAGGAATCATCTGTCTCAGTGGATGTGTCTCTAGCGAATTCTCGCGAGCCATTCTCAAGGGCTACGACACCGACTCCGCCATCCAGGAAGCAATGGAAGTCACGCAGTGGTTTGAGAAAACGTTCGGGGATCGATTTTTCATCGAGATCATGAACAACAAACTCGAAATTCAACGCCAACAGATGGCAGGGGCAATCGAGGTTGCAAATCGAGTTGGCATCCCCTTGGTGGCAACCAGTGACGCTCATTACGTCGATCGCGAAGATGCGGACGTTCAAGATGTTTTGCTTTGCATCAGCACGGGCAAGTTTCGAACGGACCGAAACCGCATGCAAATGGAAGGGACCGAATTCTACCTCCGTTCGCAGGAAGAAATGTATTCGCATTTTCCTGGTCACGCCGATGCCGTCGCCCGATCGCAGGAGATTGCAGACTCGGTTGATATCGATCTGGATCTTGGATCCCGCAATTTCCCGTCCTACACGATCCCAGAGAAACTGACCGCAGACGAATACCTGCGGAAACTTTGCATGGAAGGGCTACTTGCTCGATACGCTAAAAATCCGGACATGCTTGTTGACGGAAAATTGGTTCAGGTGGTTTTGGATCGATTGGATCGTGAGCTCGGTGTTATTCAAAAGCTAGGTTTTTCTAACTATTTTCTCATCGTTTGGGACTTCGTCCGCTACGCTCGCGAAATCAATGTTCCCGCTACGGCTCGGGGGAGCGGCGTAGGCGCACTTGTTTGTTATGCGCTTTATTTGTCCCACGTTTGTCCGATGAAATACGATTTGCTGTTCGAACGATTTCTCGACGAAAGCCGTTTGGAAGCGCCTGATATCGATATTGATTTTTGCCAAGAGCGACGGGGCGAAATCATTCGATACGTCAAAGAAAAATATGGAGAAGCGAACGTTGCCCAAATTGGAACGTTTGGAACGCTCAAAGCCCGCGGCGCCATCAAGGACGTCGGCCGTACTCTCGGCTTGCCATTAAACCGTGTCGCCGAAGTGAGCGAAATGGTGCCAGACGATCCGAAGATCACCATCAAAGACGCTCTCGAGCAAAGTGAGGATCTTCGAAAACTATACGATAACGATCCGGACATTCACGAGTTGATTGACTTCGCGAGCAAATTGGAGGGGATGGCTCGCAACATTGGAACCCACGCTGCCGCCGTGGTCATCGCAGACAAACCGCTGACCGAGTACGTGCCTCTCATGCGTGTCTCTGGCAAAGAGGACATCATCACACAATGGTCGATGGGTGACGTCGAAGCGGCAGGCCTTCTCAAGATGGACTTCTTGGGGCTTCGCAACTTGACCATCCTGTCGAAATCGGTGGATATCATCGAGCAGACAACCGGCGAGCGAATCGACCCGCTCGATTTCCCGCTCGACGATGTTGCCACTTTCGATCTGCTGAAACGGGGTGAAACGAAGGGCGTGTTTCAGCTGGAGAGTGGTGGTATTCGCGATTTGCTTCAACGCATGAAGCCGGACCATTTTCACGACATTATCGCTACGAACGCACTCTATCGACCTGGTCCACTCGAGGGTGGGATGGTAGACGACTACGTCGCCATCAAGCATAAGAAGAAGGTTGCCGTCTACCTGCATCCTGTCATTGAAGAGATTCTTGAAGAGACCAACGGAGTGATGGTTTACCAAGAGCAGGTGATGCGGATCCTGAACCGACTAGGGGGCATCGAGCTTGCCAAAGCGTACACATGCATTAAGGCGATCAGTAAAAAGAAAGAGTCGTTGATCGCGGCCAACGCCGAAAAGTTCTTGGGAGGCTGTCAAGAGAAAGGGCTTAGCAAGAAAGAGGCCGAAGACTTTTGGAATATGATTCTTAAGTTCGCTGGATATGGATTCAACAAGAGCCACTCGACCGCCTATGCGCTGCTTGCATATCAGACTGCGTACCTCAAAGCGCACTACAAAGTGGAGTTCATGGCCGCGCTGTTGACCGGCGATATTCCAAACCGCAACTTCAAGCGCAAGGATGGACTGGTTGAGCACTTAGAAGATTGTCAACGGATGAACATCCCGGTCGAATCACCCAACGTGAATACTTGTCGAGCTGATTTTAGTGTTGCCGAAGGTAAGATCTTTTTCGGGCTCTCGGCCATCAAGGGATGTGGCGGTTCGGCAGCGGAAGCGATTGCGGCCCAACGGCTGAAAAACGGGCCCTTCAGAGACATCTTTGATTTTTGCGAACGCGTGGATGTCAGTCAATGCGGTCGAGCCACGATCGAGGCATTGATTCGCGCCGGGGGAATGGATTGTTTTGGGGCTCGTCGATCGCAATTGATGGTGGTCGTGGAGAAAGCACTTCAAGGCGGCGCTTCGAAACTCAAGGATCGCAAAAGTGGTCAAATGAGTCTATTCGACGACTTTGAGGAAGTCGTTGAGGATACCAAAATCGTACTGCCAGAAATCCCAGAGTTTCCTGAAAAAGAACTCCTCGCCATGGAAAAAGAGGTACTGGGCTACTACTTAACCGCACATCCGCTGTCCGCGTTCGAGACGACGCTCAAGGCGTTTTGTTCCCATACTTCCTCCACCATAAAACTATGCAAGAACCGCGACGAAGTGCTGATGGGCGGAATGATCTCCTCGATCAAGATAGCACACACGAAAAACCCTAAGCCAGGGCAATCCTCGAAGTACGCGAATTTCGATTTGGAGGATATGGACGGCTTTGTTCGGAGTATTTGTTGGCCTGACGGGATGGAGAAATACGGCGATATGATCCAGCCGGACGCCGTCGTATTGGTTCGAGGCAAAGTCGACAAACGCGGGGAAGACGAAGTCAACTTCATCGTGGACGAAATGATACCGATCGCGGAGGCGGACACCAAATTTACGACCGGCATCCATATTGTGTACGACCAGCAGAAACACAAACCCGAGCTCATCCATAAGATTCGCGAAGTGTTGCGAGGTTATCCAGGTCCCCGGGATGTATTGTTTGCTATCCGGCTAGAAACGGGTGAGACCGTTCACGTGAAGTCGTCCAAGCAGCGCGTTGTCATCAGTCCAGAACTGAGGACGCGTTTAGACGATTTGTTGGGGGCAGAGAGTCACAAGTTGTTAATGACGAAGCCCAAAATGAAAAGCGGTGGCAATGGCGACAAGTACCCTGTCCGAGCAAAGCGCGATTAGGATGGCGGTGTCATCACCGGAGGGCTTGCGCCCTGCCGCCAACATCTGGTAGCGGAACGGCGCGAGCCGTCCGGTGAGGACGGCAGTTTGGAAACCCGACGCGTAACGGCTCGTTGCTTTAATGGACTGTGACACAGGGTATTCGAAAGTGGCATGGGCGTCTCGCCCATGAATTCACGAGCGCGCTCGTGCCACGCGTTGGAAACCCGACGCGTAAGGGCTTGTTGATTTAATGGTACGACGGACTTCCAAGTCCGTCGAATTCCCCATTGACGGACTTGGAAGTCCGTCTTAACGCCCTTACCCAATAACGACTTCACTAAAGCAACAAGCCGGTAAGCGAGGTGCCGACGGCAATCCGCCGCTCGCCAGTTCGGGTTATAAAATCACAGTTCCCATCAGATCATAGGCCTGTTGCTTAAGCATCCTAAGTTCCAACAGAACATTGGATTTTGAACGCTAATCTTCGCTAATCGAACACTAATTTCACGATGGGCAAGAACGGAAATGATTCGACCCTTCGCGATTCAGCCGGAGAGCCATCGGTCCACCGACGCAAGGTCGGTGGTGCCGCTCTCCACTGACCTTGGTGTCAGTGGGAGCGAGACTGAACGGCTAGAAACGGATCGGGATCGATTCCGGGATGCCGCAATTAGTTCAATTGTTTTGAACGTCGTTTGCGATCGCCGCCTCGTGCACTTGGGTGATCGCTCAGCTTGGAGATACGAAGCTGCCTGCCGACGACCCACGCACGACCCAAAACCTTGAAGACTTCGCGGGGCATCCCAGATGGGAGATCCACCGTACTGAACTCATCAAAAATTGCGATTTGGCCGATGTGCGACGCTTCCAAGCCTGCTTCGTTGGCAATGGCGCCGACAAGATTACCTGGACGCACTCCATGCGCTCGGCCGACTTCCACCCGAAATCGTTCCAATTCCAAACCTGGTTCATTACCACCGTTGGAATTGGAAGGAGCGCTTCTGTCTTGGCTATAAGAGCCGCTGGCAGGTTGACGGGCACCTCGATCCTCGCGTTGAGCGCGATCCTCTCTCTGCGGACGTTCATCCCGTTGCGGACGGTCATCGCGTTGTGGGCGGTCATCGCGCGATCCTCGTGAATCACGGGAGTCGCGTCTGCTTGCGGATTCGACTCGGGGCGGTTCGTCTGTAAAGACATCGCGACGGCGGGAGCGTTTGTCTGGTTCATCGACCAGAAACGGTTTACCCGCTTGAATGATCATGGCCAACGCCGATGCAAGTTTGGTTGCAGGCAATTCCGTTTCAGCGATGCATTGTTCGATTAGCTTTTCAAACATGCCAAACTGTGGACTCGGTTTTTCGTTTTCGGAACACATACTAACAATACGGCTCTTGAATCGGCTAACCCGCATCTCATTGATTTCTTTGGCTGTAGGAATCGCCATCGGTTGGATCATTTCGCCCGCAGCACGATCGATCTCGCGCAAGAAACCGCGTTGACGTGGAGCGATAAACACGATCGCCTCACCACTTCGCCCTGCACGTCCGGTACGGCCAATGCGGTGAACGTACGCTTCCGAGTCGATAGGCAAGTCGTAGTTGATCACGTGGGTGACCCGTTGAACATCCAGTCCGCGTGCCGCGACGTCGGTTGCCACCAAAATATTGAAGACGCCTTGCTTGAGTTGCTCGACGGTTCGTTCGCGTTGAGCTTGGGCAATATCGCCATTGAGAGCGACGGAGGTATGCCCCATCTTGGTCAAGTTATCTGCAAGCTCGACGGTAGCCAATCGGGTCTTGACGAAGATGATCATGCCCTCGTGATCTTCTGCTTCAAGGATACGGAGCAGGGCTTCGAACTTACTGCGATGCTCGACCAATACGAAGCGTTGCCGAATGGTTTCCGCAGATCTCAATTGAGAGTCGATCGCAATGACATGAGGGTTTTTAAGGTGTTTGTCAGCGATTTCACGAATCGCTTGGGGCATAGTGGCGGAGAACAGTGCCACTTGGCGGTTCGACGGCGTTTGTTCAAGCACCCACCGAACGTCGTCCACGAATCCCATGCGCAACATTTCGTCCGCTTCGTCCAACACCAGACACTGCAACGTGTCGACACGCAATCGATTTTCGCGCATGTGATCCATTACGCGTCCTGGTGTTCCGACGACGACATGAACACCCCGTTGCAACGCATGAATCTGCGTCGCATACGCTTGTCCGCCATAGATAGGCGCGACCCGCAATCCACGCATATGTTGGGCGTACCGCTGGAAGGATTCGGACACTTGAATGGCGAGTTCTCGCGTTGGCGCCAGGACGAGAACCTGGGTAGCTGGATTGTTGACATCGATTCGGCTCAATAGCGGCAGGGCAAAAGCGGCTGTTTTCCCAGTGCCGGTTTGCGCTTGGCCCAAAACATCGCGACCTTCCAACATTGCGGGAATCGTCGCTGCTTGGATGGCCGTCGGGAATTCGTAACCCGATGACAGCAATGCTCGGCAGATTTCTTCAGGCAACTTCAAATCGGAAAACCGAATCCGTCCATCGTCCACGACATCAACATCCTCCTCGGTGGTGGTTTCGATATCCGAGGCAATGTCGGGGGCAATGTCAGGGGCAATATCCGAATCCGCATCGACCGGAATGATCGCAGGTGCGTGCATCTTTGCTGCTGGGGCTGTCCGTGGCGTTTTGACCGATGGAACGGTATTCTCCGATGGCTCTTTCTTCGCCGATGGCTCTCTCTTCGCCGATGGCTCTCTCTTCGCCGATGGTGGAGTCGAAACGTCTAGGACCAGATCGTCATCGACAATCGATTCGCTCGCTAGTAGTTCACTCGCAAGGCGTTTCAATTCGTCGTGGTCAGGGATGCTGGAATCGGTCAAGTGCGTAGAAATAGCGATCTTTGGCTCGTGTGAGCTCATAGGTTCCTCAAAATGACAAAGGGATCAAAACCAAAATTTCAGCCACTGCACAGCACTGAGCCGATGCAGAAACATAGGAAAGTCTGGTTCGATTCAACCTTGTCGGGGAATCCAAATTCGATTCGCGGACGCTGCTGAAATAAAGAAACCCGCTTTCCAAGCTGTTTATTTGCTTGGATGTTATGCGAAATGCGTCTCATTCATAAGGGTGAAAATAAAAAAATAGAACGAGCGATCCGTCAAAAAGCCTGTTGAGACCGCTGAAAAGGCTTGATTTAACTCGCACTCTGCCGCGATAATGAAATTGCGATGGCAGGTATGAATGGAGCCAAAGGGTGAAGAACCCCCTTAGGGCCCACGGAAGGTTATGGATAGTAGAATAAACAGATTGCAAATGACGGATTCGCTGAATCACAAGCCGCCAGGAGATGATCCGTTTTGTATAAAGTCAGCCCCCGAAAAAAAATTTCTCGATGCTCAAGATGTTCAGAGCGTTAGCATCCTCGAAAGTGCAGTGAGTTGGATTGAGCAAGATAGCACCACGAAACCGGACGAGTATTTGGAAGACTGCAACACGAGGAACTGCGGAGAATGACCGTCCCATTTTGTCTCGGTTGATGGGGCTTGAGACGGAGTACGCGATTCGTGGCACCCAAAAATCGCGATCCACCGACAGAGCCACATTCGATTTCCGGACATTTGCTTACCAGCTCGAACAAAAGCTCCCGTTGGCAAACAGCTGTAGAAATCCTTATCGAGTCTTCCTTGCCAATGGAGGATGCACCTCCCTGGAGCACGGTTTATCAACCGATCTGACCAACGTTCTTTTGGAATCTGCAACTCCGGAATGCAGGAGTCCTCGCGAATTGTTGACGTACCAAATCGCGATGGAGGAACTGCTGGAATGGTCTGTTCAGGAAACGTTTCGAGAACACGATGCACACATGCTCAAGGGCAGTGCGGACGCGCACGGTCACACGTATGGTCAACATGAGTCCTACGAGATGCGAATTGCAAAAGGATGGTGGCTCGTAGGTTGGCGTTTGGGATTGGTGTTGTTGTTCCCGATCGTGATTGCGTATCGCTTTGCAGCAGCAATTTGGATCGCATTCATTTGGTTTCTCGGACAAGCAACAACACAATTGGCAATGGTTCAGCGACGAATTTCGATGCTCATTGGCAATGCGTCGAAAAGGCATTTGCCGATCCCATCTCCAAACAAGGCTCTTTGGAGTTTGCATCCCCGCTGGATAGGATTATGCGCCGGAGGCCTTCGTGTCCTGCACATTCCGATCGCCTGGTTTCTTTGGATCAATATTTATTGCTTTGCCCTTGTTCCACACCGTCGGCATTTGTCTGCTTTTTTTGCTTCGCGCTGCATTATTGATGGAGCAGGATACTTGGATCACGAAAACCGGTATTGGGTAAGTGTCCGGTCAGCGATGGTCAATTCCGTGATTGGTTATGGTAGCTATGGAAACCAAAGACCCATTTTTCGATGCGACTCATGGTTGAGGGCTCTCTGTGTTGGCAATTTTTGGTCGATCGGCAGTTACTTCACGATGTTTCGAGCCCGGCAACGCGTCGAGATCGCGATTGGGGATTCGGGGCTTTGTCAACAATCGCAATACGTTCGAATTGGGGCTACCGCGTTGGTTCTGGATTTGGTTGAGAAATCCTCTCCAAAAGTTCCTCGCCTAAAAAGTGTGATCGAAGCCATTGGGGTGTTTGCCAAAGACTGGATGCTGGTGGCAACCGTCGCCAAATGGCGAGACACAAAAACACCAGGCGTAGAATGGCTCAGCCCCGAAGTCGACTCGCACACCAATCCGGAACTTAAATGTTCTGCACTCGATATCCAACATGACTATGCGGCTGCGGTTCGACATTTCTTGCAATCCAGATCGAATATCCCCGTAGAGGCCTGGAAGATCTTGGACCTTTGGCAAACCACCCTCAATCAACTACACACGATTGATGAGGAATCCCATGTGCAAAAGAACATGCTTGGTCGTATCGATTGGCTGAGCAAGCTCTGGTTATTGCACCAAATGAAAACCGAAGTCAATTGGCAGATCCGCAAAAAAATTGACTTGCGCTATCATGAATTATCCAAGGATGGCTACTACCGGCGGTTGATCGAGATGCTTGAAATCTCTCCTGTAATTGATGCGAACGAGATTGTCCGAGCCAAGCGATCGCCTCCACAAAATTCGCCAGCGACACGACGAGGCTATTTCATTCGCGAGTTTTCGGATTTGGAAAGCAAACTGACTGTGGATTGGACGCGAGCCGTGTTTTTTGTTGACGGTGAGAAACAGGACGTTCGGTTTTGAAATGCAATCGTTGGGGCAAGGACGCTCGCTCAGCCCGACGGGCTTACACAACCTAGCCCAGGACAGAGCGCAGCGGCGTGCTGGGTAACCAACCAACACCATGCGAGTTGCCCTGAAGGGGCCGCTAACCGCCAATCCTGTGCATCCATGTTCTTGTTTCGTAACTGGTCGATGCGTTTTGGCTCCTGCCCGGCTAGCGACGCCATGGTTTTTTAGTCACAAAGGACTTGGTTCGTTTGCCATCGCCCCTCGCCTTATTGCCTCTACTCGATTTTAACGCGGCAACCAAGTACGATAGTGTCCGTGGCTGTGCCATTTCTGGCCCGCAATTCCCCCGCATTGGTCTTTGCTTGCTCCATGATCTCTATCGTCGTCCCGCTTTTGAACGAACAAGACTCGCTATTGGAACTTGTTCAAAAAATTGAGAGTGCTATTGCGGGCGATCAGTTGGGCGACTTTGAAGTGATTTTCGTAGACGACGGTTCACAAGATGGTTCGTGGAGCGTTATCGAAAGACTTTGCCAAGAAAAACCCTTTGTTCAAGGGATCCGATTTCGTCGCAACTTTGGCAAAGCGGCGGCGTTGGTTGCTGGTTTTTCTGCTGCAGGAGGAGAATATGTGGTCACCATGGACGCCGATCTTCAAGATGACCCGAATGAACTTAAGGCACTGATGGTTAAGCTTGGTTCGGGATTCGATGTTGTTAGCGGTTGGAAACAAACTCGATACGACCCGTGGCATAAACGTTGGCCATCTCTTGTTTTCAACGGAATCCTCCGTCGCTTTACCCACCTGAATCTGCATGATTTCAATTGCGGACTCAAGGCCTATCGCAGCGACGTGCTGAGAGAGGTAAACCTCTATGGTGAAATGCACCGATTCATTCCGGTCCTGGCTGCTGCTCGGGGATTTCGGGTTACGGAAATTGCTGTCCGGCATCATCCTCGCATTCATGGTGTCTCCAAGTACGGCGTGTCTCGCATCTTAAAGGGATTTCTCGATCTGTTCACCGTCGTGTTTTTGACTCGCTTTCGATATCGGCCGCAACACCTTCTCGGAGGAATAGGTGCAGCCGCATGCCTAGCAGGCGGCCTCATCATCATCGGTTTAATTGCCGCTTGGGGCGTGACGAGACTCTTCGCAGGAATGGAGCCGATTCACTTACACGAACGCGCCATTTTCTATTTGGCAATGGTCCTGTTCATGGTCGGATTACAAATGATTGGGGTTGGCTTATTGGCCGAGCTTGTCGTTGCGAACTCGGGCAGTCGCGACGTTCCCTACTCCATCGCGGAACATGCAAACAAACATGCTGCGAACGATGTTTTGGTATCCGATCGTATCGAGCGAGCAGGAGCTTCGTCATGAACCAAGAGGAAGGCGTTTCAAGCTCTTGGCGGTACCGAGATGTCGCATGGCTGTTGATCGCTGTTGCGGCAGTGATGCAAGTCGCCCGCGTATTGGGTGTTGCTGCGGTGCACGGCGAGCATCCCTTTTTAAGTGCGAATGACCGGTCTCGATGGGCTGCGATTGCCGCCCTGATCGAAGATGGCAAATGGGAAATCGATCGCGTAATTGATATTACGGGTAGCAACGGAAAATCGAAAAATTGGTCCTCCATCGATATCGTAAGGCACCGCGGAGCGGACGGCCGCGAGCATTTTTATTCGAGCAAGCCACCTTTGCTTACCGCCCTCTATGCCGCAATCTGCAAGCCCGTAACGATGCTGACTGGCAAGAAGCTTACGCAAGAGCCGTTCTTGATCGGTCGCGTTGTGATTCTGCTTGTGAATGTCATTCCATTGGTGTTGTGGTGGATTTGGTTCTACCGGTGGCTTGAGAACAACGTCTCGGACGCTTGGACTCGATTTGTCCTATTAAACGCAGCGTTGTGGGGGACTTTTTTAACGACATTCGCGGCCACGCTCAGCAATCATTTGCATGCTGCTTTGTTTTTCACGATGAGCCTAGCAATGTTGTGGCAAATCAAACGCAATGCAGAGCAAGATCGCAGCCAGCCCTGGACGCTTTGGATTGCGTGTGGGGTTTGTTCCGGGTTGACTGTCGCGTGTGAGTTGCCTGCACTGGCATGGGCGGCGGCGGCGGGTGTGATTCTCTTGTTCGTGGATTGGAAGAAGTTGTTGTTTGGATATGGGCTTGGAGGAGCGGTCGTGGCGGTGGCATTTCTCGCAGCGACGATTTCGGCGCACAATGACTGGCGTCCGCCGTACGCACACCGCGGACTTGGAGCCAATATCGCTACCATCCCGAAGGCACCCGATTCGGCTGCGCCCGCCATCGAAGACGTTATGGAACAAGCAAACAAACGGGGCTACAGCCTTACGGATCAAACCAAGGTGATCCCGGCAAGATTAACTGGGGTCTTGCAATTCATCGACGAAAGTGTTGGGCAGCGCGTTGCCGTGAACACCAAAGACGATTCGTGGTTCATTTATGACTGGGACGATTGGTATGATTTTCCAAAGTCGTACTGGTTACCGGGCAACAAAAAAGGGGTGGACTTAGGCGAAAAGGATCCATGGATGTATCTTGTTCATTTCCTGGTCGGGCATCATGGCATCTTCTCCGTGACTCCGATTTGGTTGTTGAGTATGGTTGGGGCTTGGCTTTGGGTAAGGCAGCGTCCGTCGACTCGCTTCACTTGGGCTGGCATTCGCCAGTTTGCGATTTCGGATGCGGGCGTCGCATCGGCATTGGTTGCGGTCTCGATTGCCTGTTTTGTCTTTTATGCCACGCGTGTGGTCGAGGATCGCAATTACGGTGGTGTATCGAGCGGTTTCCGTTGGGTATTTTGGTTGATTCCGGGTTGGCTGTGGCTGTGCGTGCCAGCGGTCGAATCCGCCTCGCGGTCGAAAGCATTGAGAATCTTGGTAAGCCTTTTATTGCTGCTGAGCATTTTCTCCGCAACGATTCCTTGGCCCAACCCTTGGACGCATCCCTGGCCTTATCGAATCGTGATATGGCTGTATCCAGAGTCATGATCTACAATTGGGTGCATATCCGGCAACGCTAATCAACTCGAAGGTCATCAAGCCATGAACATCAAACAAGATACCCTTGAGAAAATCGTCGAACGGACTGCGGAGCAAGTCGTTGCGGACGAATTCTTAATTGCGAGAGCCAAGATTTTGGAATTGGCGGCAACGCTCGATCGCATTGAACGCTCAAGCGGCGATATTGCGGATTCGAAACAAATGAATCTTCTAGCACAGGGGATGCACATCTTGTGCGACGAGGAAGTCGACAAAGCAAAACGAGTTCAATTGCTCATGAGCCGTCACTACGATCCTCAGTGGCAGAACACAATGTCTATCGCAAAGAAAGGGGTTTAAAAACGTGGACTACATTGATCCTCACTAGACTTGTGTGTGTATGTTAGAAACCCCAGGAAAACAGGGGTTAGTAGTTCGGGAATGTTTCGGTAGGCGTGATGTTTTCCATAGTTTGTCGCTATGCCATGCGAATTCCATGCGTTGATTTTTGGCTTCCACGGGGAATAGATTTCCGCGGTTTCCTAAGCACGAGGCAATCATGAGCAAAGTTGAGCTGGAAGCAGGGCTGCTTGATCGGGTCGATTTTCTTCGTTTGGATGCTAACAGAGGGCTGGGGGATCGCAAGTCTGAGCTTGGGCAGTTTATGAGTCCCGCGCCAGTTGCTCGTTTGATGGCCTCAATGCTGACGGGGGAGCAGGAGCACATCCGCATACTGGATGCTGGCGCCGGGGTTGGATCACTTTTCACTGCTGCAGTTGCAAAGTGCTGCCAGAGGCAGGATAAACCGCTTTCAATTTCGGTTACCGCCTGCGAGATTGACGACCATATGGTTTCCTATCTGAAGGATACTATGCGGTATTGTGAGGAAGAATGCGAGAGCTTCGGCATTGAGATTAGCGGTGAAATTATCGAGGGGGACTTCCTTGAAACGGCGATTGAATACCTGAATGACGGGCTTTTCTCTATGGGAAAGCGATTCAACTGCGCAATCCTGAACCCACCATACAAAAAGATAAATGCAGGTTCGCATGAACGTCGGCTACTGAAAGCAATCAATTCGGATAGCACCAACATCTACACGGGATTTCTTACCGCTGCGGTCCGACTACTAGAGCGAGATGGTGAGCTAGTTGCGATAACCCCTAGAAGTTTTTGCAATGGAACGTATTTCAGAACGTTTCGAGAGTCATTTGTAAAGAGCATGATTCTGAAGGGGCTGCATGTTTTTGAGTCTCGCCAGCAAGCTTTCAAGGATGACTCTGTGCTTCAGGAAAACATCATCATGCACGCAATCAGGCGTGGTGGTACGAGGAAACAAACCGATGTGGAGATAACTTCTAGTACCGATGCAGAGGACGAACTTCCGCTTATTCGTATCTCTGCCTATACCGATGTCATAAAGCCAAGCGATCCGCAGTCATTTATCCACGTTGCAGCGGATAACCTGAGCGAACATGTCGCATTAAGAATTAACGGGCTTGATTGCTCGTTGCTCGACATTGGGTTAACAGTATCAACTGGCAAGGTAGTTGACTTCAGGGCCAAGGAATACCTGAGGCAGGACGCATGCATCGGGAGTGTGCCGCTTATTTGGGTGTTCCACTTCAAAGACGGCTATATCGAATGGCCCAAGGGAAATGCAAAGAAGCCCGAAGCCATAATGATTGACCGCGCTGTAGCAAGCCAGCTAGTGCCGAATGAGGCTTACGTGCTTGTGAAGCGGTTCTCAGCAAAAGAGGAAAAGCGGCGAGTCGTCGCAGCGGTTTATGATCCAAGCAGGCTGCAATGCAAAACCGTTGGGATTGAGAACCATCTAAACTATTACCACATAAACGGCAGGGGAATGGACATCACTCTTGCAAAGGGACTCGCGGCGTACCTGAATTATACACTTGTGGATTCATACTTCAGGCAATTCAACGGACATACGCAGGTAAATGCAACGGATCTTCGCAACTTCAAATACCCAAATGTTGAACAGCTTACGAAAATCGGAAAGCACATCGGGGACACATTTCCCGATCAAGAAAAACTTGATGCATTATTAGAGAGAGAACTTGGAATGGCTAATAGCTCTGGCATTGATCCGGTGAAGGTTAAAGAAAAGGTGGATCAGGCAATGGAAGTGCTGAGGGAGTTGGGCTTCCCACGGCAACAGCTGAATGAGCGATCGGGCCTCACACTTCTGGCGTTACTGGACATCAAGCCGGACACGGAATGGAGTGCGGCGACTGCGCCACTTTGTGGCATTACGCCGATGATGGAATTCTTTCGTGACTACTACGGAAAGAATTACAAGCCGAATTCGCGTGAGAAAGTGCGCCGCCAGACGGTTCCTCAATTCATGGATGCGGGGATGATTGTGGCAAATCCCGATAAACCAGAGCGCTCAGTGAACAGCCCGAACGCTGTTTACCAGATTGAAACCAGCGCCTTGAAGCTTCTAAGTACCTATAACGGAAAAAAATGGGGGAAAATCCTTACAGCGTACCTCGCAACGGTCAAGACGCTTCAGGAGAAATACAAACAGGAACGCGAGATGGCAAGGTTGCCAGTAACTTTCCCTGATGGAACGGAGTTAATGCTTTCCCCCGGCGGGCAGAATGTTCTCGTTAAAGAGATTGTGGAGCAATTCGCCCCACGCTTTGCCTCCCCCGGAAAGTTTGTCTATGTTGGTGATGCGGATGAAAAGTACGTATGCGTTTGACAAGGGGGCGCTGGAATCACTGGGTGTGGTGCTAGATTCGCACGGGAAAATGCCGGATGTCATCATCCACTATACGGACAAAGACTGGCTGCTGCTGATTGAGGCGGTTACATCGCATGGTCCAATTAATCCCAAGCGGCAGAAGGAACTGAAGAAGCTGTTTGGGGCTTCAAGCGCGGGGCTGGTTTATGTGACTACCTTCCTCACTCGGAAGGCAATGATTAACTACCTCGATGAAATATCTTGGGAAACGGAAGTGTGGGTGGCGGATAGCCCTACGCACATAATCCACTTCAACGGGAAACGATTTTTGGGACCATATCCGGAATAGACATATGCAAAGACGACCATCATCACAAGACATAAGCTGGTTCATCGATCAAAGAAGACATGGCCAGCTAGACCTCGATCCGCCATATCAACGGAAGAGCGTTTGGAATCTGAAAGATCGCAGGTATTTTCTTGATACGATCTTCGGGGATTACCCATCTCCTCAAGTTTACCTTCACAAGTTGGATGTGCCGGATAAAACGGTGTACGCGGTTGTCGATGGAAAGCAACGGCTACAGACAATATTCAAATTTATCGACGACGAGATCTCCATTGACCCCGAGATGAAAAACGAAAGACTGAAGGGAAAAAAGTGGAGCGAACCCGATAAGAACGAAAGGCAAATCCTTTGGAACTAGGTGATTCCTGTAGAATTTCTTACGTTTGATGCAAACGATACACATGTCGTAAGCTTGGCTTTTGATCGCCTCAACAGGAACATGAGGAAGCTTGAACCACAGGAACTTCGGCATGCGCGATGGGATGGTTGGTTCATCAGTCTTGTCGAGGCCGAATGCGAAAGACCCGAGTGGCTGACACTCGGAGTAGTCACGAAGGCAAGGTCGAAACGGATGAAAGATGCGCAATTCATCTCAGAGCTTCTTCTTGTGGTTTTGGAGGGTGACCAGCATGTTTTGGCCCAGCGTGAGTAGCGTAAACGGTGTTCGAGTTTAGCTTAGTGATGAATGGACTAAAGGCTGTTTGTTCTCACTGGGGGCCAGCCCCCAAACCCCCGGGATTTGTCGCATTGTGGTCAAAGGCAAGTTAAAGGAGTGGACGCCATAAACGGGCTGCTTACGACGTCCACTAAACTTGCCTTCGACGTCGACTCGGCGCTCGGGTTGCTTCCCAGCATTGCCCTATCCTCCGGTCGAGTATTCTTATCATAGCTCACATTTCGTTGCGTGGCTCGTTGTCGTGCACGTTCTTCGCGAGCAAGTTCCAATTTGCGATCCCGCTCTGCGTGAATTACTTCTTGCCTACCTTCGAGCATGTCGCGTGGTGTTACGTAGCCAATCGCGCTGTGAAGCCGATGGTCGTTGTAATGGGTCACGAAGTCTG
>CAMCMB010000095.1 GCA_945875845.1 Pirellula staleyi DSM 6068 | reverse complement strand
GAATGTCGAGACCATTCAGCCGAACCATGTTCAGGAAGCAATTAACTTCCGTATGCTCGATCGGGATATTTTCAGTTGACAACGCAATCGGTTGGTCAGGAAGACGCACCCGGCAGGTGCGAACTACCGCAGGTCTCTTTTGGCGAGAGGACTCCACTCAAAAACGGGGCCAATGCTGACAAAACCTGCAAAATACGCTACTTTCTCCATTTCGCTCGGCTTCGAGGTTTTGGCAAAAATGCCACCGGAAGTGGGAGGAAAAACCTGACCGTTACTCGCGGGCTGAAACCACCAATGGTAAACTTTTATGGCCTGAATAGGTACGTCACGTTAGTTTCTTATGTAACGAATTGAACTACTCTTGCATGAACACGATTATGAAATTTTTTAGGGGGGGTAGAACACTCTCCATACAACGTCTAGCGATGGTTCTAAGTGTCGTTCTCATTTGTCTGGCATGCGACGCGAAATGGCTCTTTGCGCAAGCCAATACAGGGAGGATAAACCAAGCCGATGGCCTACAGTTGCCAAAACCCGATCCAGTATTCAAAGGCAAGATCGGCCAAACTTACAACGACTCCACGGCTGACTTTCCGTTGTCGGTTCAGGCATCGAAGACAAGTCCTAATGTTTTGTTAATCATGCTTGATGACGTTGGCTTTGGCATGTGCTCGACCTTTGGAGGACCAGTACCGACGCCGCACATGGACAAGCTGGCCAGCAATGGTCTGAAGTACAATCGCTTCCATACTACGGCGTTATGCAGTCCGACGCGAGCGGCTTTCTTGACAGGTCGCAATCACCATTCGGTCAGTACGGGTGTCATTATCGAGATGGGGACCGGCTATCCTGGCTACACGGGGATCATCCCAAAAAGCACAGCGCTCGTTTCTCAGGTGCTTCGCGACAATGGCTACGCCACCGGCATGTTCGGCAAATGGCACAACACACCCGAGCCGGATATCAGCCCCGCTGGTCCATTTGACCGCTGGCCGACCGGCTTGGGGTTTGACTATTTCTATGGTTTCAACCAAGGCGAAACGCATCAGTACTACCCGGTGATCTATCGCAACACGACGTGGGTGCCTCAGCCAAAAACTCCTGAACAAGGCTATCACTTCACGGCCGACATGACCGACGAAGCGATTGCTTGGACGCGAAACATTCGAGCGGCTGATCCGGGCAAACCTTGGTTCAACTACTTCAGCACCTCTGGCATCCACGCGCCGCATCATGCGCCGAAGGAATGGCGAGATCAGTACGTCGGCAAGTTTGATCATGGTTGGGACAAACAGCGCGAGCTGACTCATGCCAAGCAACTCGCGATGGGGATTATCCCGGCGGGAACGAAGTTGACACCTCGATCGAAGGACGTTCCGTCTTGGGATTCTCAAACACCCGAGGCTAGACAAGTCTACTCGCGATTGATGGAGAACTACGCCGCTTATATGGCTTACACGGACGCAGAAGTGGGCCGACTCATTGAGAGCCTGCGAGAGTCAGGCGAGCTCGATAATACTCTCATCATGTACTGTGTCGGCGACAACGGTGCGAGTGCCGAGGGTGGACTCGAGGGAACCTTTAGCGAGATCGCCAGCTTATTGGGTATCCAGCTTGGACTGGAGAGTTCGATCAAGCGAATTGATGAAATCGGGGGCCCGACGAGTGAACCTCACGTTCCGGTGGGCTGGGCATGGTCGATGGACGCTCCGTTTCAATGGACCAAGCAGGTGGCCAGCCATTTTGGAGGCACTCGCAATCCGCTGGTGGTCCACTGGCCCAAGGGGATCAAGTCCAAGGGTGAGATCCGCAATCAGTTTCACCATGTGATTGATGTTGTTCCGACGATTTTGGAAGCGTGCAAAATTCCAGAACCGAAAGTGGTCAATGGTATTCCCCAAAAGCCGATCGAAGGCGTCAGCATGATGTATTCTTTCGATGACGCAAACGCCAAGGACCGCCGGACCACGCAATACTTCGAACTCGCGACCAATCGGGCCATCTACCAAAACGGTTGGGTGGCGTGCAGCATTTACGGTCGGCCGTGGATCACCCTCGGTCGAAACATGGAATTCGAGAAGGCTCCGTGGGAGCTTTACAACGTCAACGACGACTTCAGCCAAGCCAACGACCTTGCGGCGAAGATGCCGGACAAGCTCAAAGAGCTGCAAGCAAAGTTCCTGGAGGAAGCCAAGAAGTACGACGTGCTTCCGCTCGACCCCCGTTTCAGCGAACGGTTTGACCCCAGTCTTCGCTCCGCCGGGGCACCGAAAACCAGTTGGACCTACTTTGGCAACAACGTGATGTTACCGGAACCGATCGGCCCGCAGATCTTTCCTCGCAGCCATTCCATCACAGCGCAACTGGCCGTTCCCAAGGGCGGAGCCGAGGGCGTTGTCGCTTGCGCCGGAGCGTTTTCAGCAGGTTGGTCCTTGTACATCGAGCAGGGTAAACCGACCTTCCGCTACACGTTTTTTGATATTGCCGATGTGACGATTCACGGAACTCAAGTTTTGCCAGAAGGCAAAGTGACTTTGAAAACCGAATTCACTGCAGACGGCAATCGTTCTGGCAGCGGTACCTTGAAACTTTTCGTCGATGGCAAGCCCGCTGGAGAAGGCAAAGTGGAACGCTCTACATTCCGCCATGGCCTAGAGCCTTTCGAGATCGGTCGCGATTCGATCACGCCGATTGACCCCGAATACAAGGCCAAGGGGACGTTCCCCTTTACCGGGACGATCGACAAAGTTGAGTTTCAACTCATCAAGTAAAACTCTGAAGCAACTAAAACTCGTACAAATAAACGTCCATACCGTCTGCAAAGGAATTCGATCATATTCTCAATTAATAAACCGATTTGCCGTAGGTTGCTCATCGGCATAGCCTTATTGGGCTCGATTTCTGAGGTCACTGCCCAGCAGTTCCCGAACGATTCCCCGGGCAAGCAGGGCACTTCCAAGTCTTTGCCTCGCGCCGACTTTGAGTTCAAGGGGAAGGTTGGCAAAACGTATAAGGAATCGGATCCGCCGCAGTTTCCGCAACCGATCAAGGCACCCGCGAATGCTCCCAACGTAGTGTTGATCTTGCTGGACGATTCCGGTTTTGGTCAGTATTCCACGTTCGGTGGCGGTATCCCTGCACCCGCACTCGATAAGCTCGCTGCGGAAGGCTTGAAGTACAACCGCTTTCATACGACAGCGCTTTGCAGTCCAACGCGGGCGGCCCTCATCACCGGCCGCAACCATCACTCCGCTGCCACTGGAGTGATCACGGAAGCCGCGACGGGCTATGATGGCTACACCTGCGTTTTGCCCAAGAGTTGCGGCACCATTGGCGAAGTATTGCGTCAAAATGGATATGCAACGGCCTGGATCGGCAAAAACCATAATACGCCGGCTTGGGAGACGAGCGCTGCAGGTCCGTTTGATCGTTGGGCCAATGGTCTAGGTTTCGACTACTTCTACGGCTTCAACGCAGGCGACATTAATCAATGGGATCCAGTCCTCTTTGAGAACCGCAATCTGGTTCCCAAGAGCGACAATCCAAATTACCACGTCACCGAGGATCTGGCAGACAAAGCCATATCATGGACTAGGCAAGTAACGAGTATCGCTCCTGATAAACCATTCTTCTTGTACGTCGCGCCAGGTGCCAACCATTCACCGCATCACGCCCCCAAAGAATGGATCGACAAATTTAAGGGTCAGTTCGATAGTGGCTGGGATGCGTATCGCGAAACGACCTTCAAGCGACAACAAGCGATCGGCGTAGTTCCTAAGGATGCGAAGTTGACAGCGCGAAGCGAGGGTCTGCCAGCTTGGGATTCACTCAACGCAGGACAAAAGAAAGTCTACGCCC
The DNA here is from genome assembly GCA_945875845.1 of Pirellula staleyi DSM 6068. Lineage (GTDB taxonomy): Bacteria > Planctomycetota > Planctomycetia > Pirellulales > Pirellulaceae > JBKCUI01. The sequence continues at coordinate 22,712 of CAMCMB010000095.1, read as the reverse complement.
GCATGATGGAAGCCTTTGCAGGTTTTGCAGCACACGCTGACCATCATATGGGGCGTGTGATCGATGCTGTGAAAGCGATGCCGAATGCAGAGAACACCATCTTCATTTATATCGTGGGCGATAACGGCTCGAGTGCCGAAGGAGGCTTGGAAGGAAGTCTGAACGAGAATCTTTTCTTCAACGGTTTCCCTGAAAATTGGGAAGACAACTTGAAACACATCGATGAGATCGGGGGCCCAAAATGGTTCAATCATTTTCCAAGTGCTTGGGCTCACGCCATGAACACACCGTTCCAATGGACCAAACAGGTTGCCAGCCACTTCGGCGGCACTCGCAATCCGATGGTTGTTTCATGGCCTGCAAAAATCAAAGACAAAGGAGGCATTCGTGATCAGTTCCTGCATGTGATTGATCTTGTACCGACACTTTACGACGCGATTGGCATTACTCCCCCCGATACACTCAACGGGATCAAGCAAAAACCGATCGAAGGGGTTAGTTTCTTGAAGAGCTTTACCGAATCGAAGCCGCCAGAAGTAAGACCTACTCAATACTTCGAACTGCTTGTCAATCGCGGTATCTATCATGAGGGTTGGATGGCTTCGAGCCGCAGTTTTGTTCCATGGGCCCCGGTCCGTGGCGATTTCGATCCGATCAATGCCAAGTGGGAACTTTATGATATTAATAAAGACTTCACGCAAGCGGATAACGTGGCAAGTCAGAACCCAGAAAAGGTCAAAGAGCTCGAAGCGCTGTTTTGGAAGGAAGCTGAAAAGTACCATGTGCTTCCCTTGGACTGGCGGGCTGTCGAGCGACTGAATGCCGAATTGCAAGGTCGGCCAAGTCTCGCGGGCAAACGTAGCAAGTACACTTTTTATCCAGGTCAAATTGCGTTGCCCGACGGCGCATCGCCGCCCTTGCTGAACAAATCGTTTGCAATCAGCGCGGATATCGAGGTTCCTGAATCCGGAGCAGAAGGGATGATTTACACCCACGGCGGACTGACAGGCGGAATCGGGATCTACCTTCGCGATGGAAAAGCAAACTTCGTATACAACTATTTGGCGCTCGAACGTTACACGATCACAAGTGAGATTATCCCCAAAGGCAAAGTCAAATTGGCGATGCAGTTTACTTACCTTGGCAAACCAGGAGAGCGCGGTAAACCGGCATCGGTCGTGATCACGGCCAACGGAAAAAAAGTGGGCGAGGGAGGGATTCCTGCAACGGTACCGCTTCAATTTTCGCTTGGTGAAGGTGTCGACGTCGGTATGGACTCTGGTTCGGCCGTCGACTTCACTTACAAGCTCCCGTTCGCGTTCACCGGCAAGATCGAGAAAGTGGACGTCGAACTTAAATAAACCCCTGTTGACGAAGAATTGCGTCGGTGACGGATGGACTTTGGCTTACGTTTGCAATACTATCGATTTTTGCCCCTGTCATCGTATTTGCGTTTCAATTTCCTATCCACCTAGCGGGCTGTTGATTTAATGGTACGACGGACTTCCTAGTCCGTCGAATTTTTCATTGACGGACTTGGAAGTCCGTCTTACCGCCCTTACCCAAGACGACTTCACTAAATCAACAGGCTCCTAAGCACCAGAATAAGAATAAGCGTCCATTTTGATTCCTCGCTTTTCGAAAAGGTCATTGCTCAAGCTTACCATCCTCATTGCAGGGTTGCTGGCATTGTATTGGTGGTTTAGGCCTGGCGTATCCGTTTCGATCCACAATTCGGGTTCAAAGGAAATGAAGGAAGTAGTCGTAGAGGTCACCGGGAGATCGTATGCAATCGGAAATATTGCGGCAGGGGCGACCTCGTCTTGTCGAGTTCACCCGACTGGCGAATCGGATGTCAAAATTTCTCACCAACTAGAAGATGGTTCAGTAAGCCGTCACTCCGTAGATTGCTACCTGGAACCCGGATATCGAGGGAGCATTTCGACAGAGATCAGGAATGGGGAATTGATACGAAGTTCCCAATAACAAGCAAAGTGATAGTTAGTTGAATCCGCACGAGCCTCGTACTTCGTTTCACATCAAACGTAAATAGCCGACAAAAGTCAAAGTAGTAGGCACATTCCATGTGCCGTCCACCTGGAATCTTGTAAAAGCTTGACTGCGAACGGCACGGCGGAGCGTGCCTGCTACTTTTGTCGGCTGTGTCTCCGTCAAAGTATCACGACGATCCGCCGTCGTGATTGGTACGACGCGGAGCGTCGCACAACGAATTTCGGCAGGTGCCCCCAATAGGTGCCACATGATTTTGTCCTAAGACTTCCAGTCGCTATGGCGAAGTCATGACAAAATCATCTATGGTAAAATCATTAGGCATGGGAAGTTGGATCGCTTACCTTTGCAGGACTATTTCGAGTAGACGGGGAGTACTCGTACCTCCGCACGCTTGTAGGCCACGCGACCATTTACGATCGCGGTTTCTACATACGTGCGGTAGTCCAATGGATTGCCATCTAGCAAGAGAATGTCTGCGTCTTTGCCAACTTCGATGCTTCCAATTCGCTTTTCCAAGCCCAGCATTTTAGCGGGCGTTATGGTCAGCGCTGCGAGGGCCGTTTTTTCACTCGCCCCTCCTCGAACAGCGAAAGCCGCTTCTAACGGCAAACTCGACAAGTCGCGACCTGCAATCCCATCGAGACTCATCGCATTGCTCAACGCAGTCAGCGCGAATGGGACTCCGGTCTTTTCCAGTATCCGCGACATTTCAATCCAAGTGCCCGACGATTGCTCCTCCCCAAATCGAGGTGCTCGACGCCTGCGTGGCGTGTACACAACTTCCGTGCCTGCCTCAGCCAATTCATCTGGTATCACCCAAGCTTCTGCCGCTCCAGTGAGGACCAATTTGTATCCAAGTTCCTTCGAAAGTTGGATTTGGTCCCGTATATCCGAAACCGTGTTGGCTGCGATGCGAAGCGGGATCTCACGTTTGACCAAACGTAGCACTTCGTCGCTAACCGGCTTGCGTGGAGGCTGCTCTTTCTTGCCCGAAGCGATAACCTTTTCATGCGCCGCTTGGTCCAACAAGTACTTTTTGGCTTTCGCGATTTGCTCGCGCCATGAATACTGACCCAACGCACCCGACATCGAGCCCGGTGTCATATCCAAGAACGCGGACTCACCGACGAGCATGCCATCCAGTTTTCCATACGACATCTTGATGACCACACTCTTTTGCTGCGTTGCAGGTGCCTCTGGTGTATTCTCGATGGGCTCGGTTGGAATGATCGGCAATCCGCAGCATTTGCAAAGCGAAACAAATGGTCCGTAGTCTCGCTGGGCAGTCTCCACAATGGCATCGTTTTCTTCCAAGTCCGGATCAAATCCAAGGAAGCGCTCCGTGATGGGGAAACCATCCGAAACGCCTCGCCGAGCAAAACCAGATCCTCCTGAGCGCATCTCCACGCAAGCCGTTGTAATTCCAATCCCAAGTCCCAAACTAATATTTCGATCGAACGGGTCCAGTGTGTCGAATACTTTGGCGTTGCGGTCCGAACTAGAGCCACCGCCCGTTGCTAAACCCATTCGCCCCACATCGACCGCGACGAATCCGGGCGTCACCGTCTTTCCAATCGCATCGATCGTAGTAGCACCCTCAGGTACCTTCACGTCCTGACCCACCGCCGTAATCTTGCCCCCCTCGACCAAAATGGTACCGCCGCGAATCCTCTCTCGTGTGACGGTAATAATGTCCCCGCCGACGATCGCAAGGATTTCTTTGGTAGGTGGCTTTTTGGCAGCTTCCGAAGGTTTTGCTGTATCCTGCGCTGGCAGTGCCAAAGCGTGGAAGCATGCGATTAGGAAACCGAAAAGCGGTGCTGTTTTAGTTTTCATAGATTTGCTTACCTTCGACAAATACGCTTTGAATGCTCGTGGTCGCAGCAAATGGATCGCCATCCAAGATGAGAAAGTTGGCTTTCTTGCCAACCTCGAGTGACCCAACTTCACTATCCACTCCAACAAGTTTAGCTGGCATCATGGTAAGAGCCTCGAACGCCTTCTGTCGGCTTAAGCCGCTGTAGACCAACGAACTGACGGCGAACAGCGGAGTATCGAGTTGAACACGGAATTCGCTTTGACCAAGCGACAGCGAAAAGGCAAAAGGCATTTCCTTTTCGCTCAGGAACTTTGGAATATTGATTCGATCGCGAGTGTTTGGAACAAAATCGATACGAGGCGGGAGGATCGCGACGTGTGTCTTGGGATCCAAATCACGGATTGCTTCAAACAAATCGGAACCCGCTGCGATGAATACCAGTTTCGCCTGTTTGATCTCCTTGGTCGCGTTGACGCAATGAAGGATCGCGGCGGCGTTGTTCAAGTTGACGAACAAGCTTGATTTGCCTTCTCGGACGTCGGTCCACAATTTTTGCGTGGGACTGACCGGAGGTGTTGGACCGGCTGAGGGAACGGAGGAATTGGCAGCTACTGGCGGATTCCCCGGTGGAGCCGGCGATGGAGGTTGGGGGCTCGGTGGTTGGGGGCTGGGACGAACGCCGCCGGGTGGACGACCAAATCCGCTGCCGGGACTTGGGGGACCGCTGCCCGTACCCGGAGGACCGCCAGCACTGCTGCCTGGAGCGCGCAAACCGGATCGTAACAGATCCAGACTTTGGGTTGAGTTGGTGACGCTTACCAGCAGTTTTCCGTCTGGATTGATGATCTGTGCGGATTTGACCGTGGGTTGAACGATTACCGATTGGGCGTAGCCGCTAACCACTAACTGCATCGTCGTGATGCCGCTGCGAGTTGCGGCCTTCCAGTCGATGTTGTCCAGATCGATACTGTCCGAAATTTTGGTAAACGACGTTAAACTTGAGGGAGAGCCGCCTGGGACCGTAATCGTTTGCCCTCGTATCACAATTGTGCGGGTCTCACCGGCTGACTGGGCATCGCGACCCACCGTGACCACGTAATAAGGATCGACGATGCCTGGCATAATTGTCTTGCCTTTGGCGTCGATGACTTGCGCTGCAAGCGGAATCTTGACCTCTTTGCCAATCGCTTCGATCTTTCCATCGCGGATGAGAATGATTCCATCCTCGATCGTTCCAGCTTTGCTGACTGTCTCAAGCTTTGCACCACGGATAGCAAGTGACCGTTGTGCGAAGCATTGGTTTTCTGCCAGGATGGCGAATACCAGGAGCGTTGAGAGTCGTTGGATTAATGAGTTCAGGTTGCACATTCGATTATTTGTGGCGATTGAGGTAAGCGCGATGATCAAAACCGGCGTCGATCGATTTGGGTGTCGTAAACACTTTTGCCATCGATGAAAACTTGCTTCACGTGATTTCGCGGGTCGATGATTGAACCGGTTGTAATAACGATATCTGCATCCTTGCCCTTTTCGAGCGATCCGACGCGGTGGTCGATCATGAGGGCTTTGGCTGGCTCGATCGTCACGCCTCGAACGGCTGCCTCCTCGTTCCATCCGTAACGAACCGCCATGGCAGCTTGGAAAAACAGCTCCTCTTGCGGAACGACGGGCGAATCGGTGTTCACGCCTAAAGCCTTTGCGTTCCGATTGGCATACTCTGCCACGATACCTCGCATTTGACCATGATCTCGATCGAAGTAAAAACCGCGTGGGCCGACCATAATCGGAATATCTCGTTTCAAAATCTCTTCGGTCAACTTGTAGGAGTCGAACGTTCCGTGATCGATGACCACTTTCAAATTCATTTCATCATGCAGGATCCGCAACGTCGACTGAACCACTTGATAAATCTGAGTGTGAACGACGACAGGAATCTCGCGATGGAAGAGGGGTTTGAAATACTCCAATCGCAGGTTCATTGGAGGTTCAGCCTTGGTTCGTCCCGCTTTGAAATCGTCCCATTGCCGAACATAAAGTTGCGCTTCAATCAATTGCTGACGAATGACATAATTCATACCGCCGCGACCGGAGCCAAGCTCACCGTCCTGGCGTTCTGGATTACCCGCTTGAGCGATTTTGAGCACACCTGGAGCCTTGATGATGATGTCCGATAGTTTGCCTGGTCCTGTTTTCATCAGCGTACCCCAGCCACCCATGTTGGTACCGCTACCTGGAATAAAGCAAATGGTGGTAATGCCGCCGGCGATGGCGTTCTTGAGTTGATCGTTGTGAGGGATGATCTGATCCCAATTGCGAAGCTCGGGGTTGGTTTGATAGACCATCTCGTTCAAGTCCCCAGATCCACCGACGTGCGCGTGAGCCTCAACCAAACCGGGCATGGCAAAAGCGTCGGGATGATGAAACTCCTGGTAGCCTTCCGGAACCTTGATGTCTTTGGTCTTGCCAACCGCTTCGATCTTGCCCTCAGAGACTAATATGGTGCCACCAATAATCGGTTCACCAACGCAGGTGAGTACCTTGCCGACATGGATTGCAAGTTTTGGTTTCGCATCCTCGGCGACCGCAAGCTGAGGTGAAGTAAGAAGCAAAAGCGAGAATGCCACGAGCGAACAATGTACCCAAGCGTTGCTAAGGCGAGCGGCAGACGGACAACGATCTGCCTGTGATTCGAATGGCAGAGCGAAGCTAATGAATCGCTTGGCTTGGGTTCGGCAGGAGCCTCTCCCTCCCGGAACAAACCACTTTGCCGCTCGTTTCAGGATCATTGTAGCGGCCTGTGCTACGGGGGCGGTAATCATTATTTGCTTTCCTTTTCATAGACCCAGTTGCCATCGATCATGACAGCCAGAACTTCACTTGAAAGTTCAAATGGTGGGCCACTCCACACGACCAAGTCGGCATCTTTGCCAAGCTCAATGGACCCCACAGTTGTCAGCTTCAAAAATTTGGCTGGACCGAACGACATGCCTCGCAGTGCATCCTCGAATCCGAGTCCCCTGTAGACCGCATAGGCGACCACGTCTGGCAGTTTGCTCGTCCCGGTCGTCGTCTGTGATTGGAATGCAACCGGTGCCCCTGCGGCCGAAATCTCTGCCGGAAAATTGAGAACTTGCCCATCGTCTTCGCCAATCAACAACGGCCCTGTCACGACCAAGACACCGTTCTTCGCTAAGAGCTCAGCCGTCTCGGCGGCCGCTTTGCCCGATACGATGGCCGTGGTCAGATCGAATTCAGTACGAAACAACTTTAGGGTCAACTCAATCGCCTTGGTCTCGTTGGCTTCAACCATAGCGACAATTTTCTTGGCAAAGAGAGCCCGATATGGCTCTAGCGGCTCAGTCATCGGCGGCTTTTTGGGCTCGTCCGGTTTCTTGGGTTCGACCAACGTTGACTTGGTCGGCTCTGGTGGCTTTGCTTCGTCAGGTTTCGTCTCTGCCGTTTTTGAATCGGATGGCTTCGTTTCTGTGGGCTTGTTCGCGTCGGGCTTGGCTTCGTCAGGTTTGCTTTCCGGTTCTGTTTTTCCCTCTGGTGATTTCTTGGCTTCAGCGGCTTTTACCTCAACCGCTTTTGCATCTGCGGCTTTTGCTTCTGCGGCTTTCACTTCTGCTGCTTTTACCTCAGCCGCTTTGGCTGCGTCAAACTGCTTTTTTGCAGCGTCGTATTCTTTCCATTTGATTTCGTAGGCTGCGAATTCGGCGTCGTACTTGGTCCAAGCGTCCGCGTACGCTTTGCCAGTACGCAGCAGTCGGCGCGTCGAGTCTTCGGTCGTCGTCAAGTTTCCGCCCACATTAAATCGCACGGCAACCGGATCTTGGATGACTCGTGGTGCGTCCGTCAACTTGAACGCTAAAACAGGGCTCGGCAGTCGCGACGAACTGATCAAACCTGTCGTAATTCCCCCTTGTCGAGCCAAACGCACTTGATCGTTGTCGCGAGCCAGCAAGTCACCCAATTTAGCATTCAGCGGAAGGGTCTCAGCCAAATTACCGCCCAGTCCCACATTGGTCGCACAATCGAGCAAGCCGGGAACAACGACACCATCTGGGTATCTTTTTATTGCGGCATTGCGAGACGAGGAAACGCTCCTTCCAATACCACGAATCTTGCCATTCCTGACCGCCACACCGCCAGGCACAATGCCTTGAGGAGTGTAGACCGAAGCCGCTTCGATCACCGTGGATTTGCTGTCGGTGTCCGATTCAAATACCGATCGGCCTTCGATATAAGTCGCCAGGACTCTAGACCCTGGTTCGAATGGCTTGCCAGAAAGGACCACAAAGTCCGCATCTGCGGATGGCTTCAGTGCGCCAACTCGATCGCCGACGCCCATCATGCTCGCTGGATTGCTCGTTACCATGCTCAAGATTTGCTGCGTGGAAAGACCTCCTCGTTGGAACAACGAGGCCAAGAAAAGAATGTCTGTCAAGTCGGCATCGGTTGGTGGTCGCATTGCAAGCTTGCTACCGATGCCCGCATCAACCAGAGTCTTCGCACGCACCCAAACGTCCTCGATCGGTTTGCGATCCAGGATGGGAACCGTCGGATTGACGATTCGCCCCGCTCGCATTTCGGGACTTAGAACAACACCGATAGCGGCGGCGCTCCTCCAATCGATCCCTTTCAATTCCGCGGTTTCGGTGGGATCGACTAGCAGCCATGGAAGCTCAAACTTGTGAGCTATCGCCAACGCAGCTCGAACTTCGTAATTGTTTTCCACCGAGAAACGAAGCGTCCGTTTTTCCATTACCAACTTCGAAAGTGCTACCATCATCGGATCGGCATCCGTGAATCTCGCATCTAGTTTTTTTGCCTCGGTAAAAAGAACATCGAGCCCCACGATCGCCTCCGCAAAGCTGCTGGCGAGTTGCGGACGAGTTGGCTCTAGCGGACGATCCACGGAGACTGCGCCGATGGGCGGTTCGTAAACGGTGGGTGGCGCCATCGCTTCTCGTGTCAGTACGATCCGCAAACTCTCGGAATCGGAAAGAACACGCTGCTCAAGATCTTTGCCGCCCAGTTTGACTACCGCTCCTTGTCCAGGCATCAATAGAGAGGAACCCGGTGACAACTGAACCGTCGTGACTCCAGCTTCGATGTATTTGTCAAACTCTCGAAAAAGATCGAATCCATCGACTGCACGCACCTCGGGAGTGAGCGATAGTGAGACCGCAGCGTTCGATTCGACCAAGGTCGTTTGCGCCACAACGAGACCGGGAATGAGCGTGGCACCCGAGTAATCATGTCGCTTTGCATTGGCTGGGACTTGGACGGCAGCTCGCGTTCCGACGCTTATTATCTTGCCATCGGTCACGATCATCACCGCGTCGTTGATGACGGGACCGCTGCCCGGCCAGATTTGGCTTGCGAAGTAAACGTCCACTTGCTGCGCACTTGCCTGGCGAAGCAAGAGTGTTTCTGAAACAAATGCGATCGCGAGCGCACAACCAATTTTCCAAAACGAAGATTTCATGATGGCTTACTCCGCTACCGGGGCTAGGAGTCGCTTGATCTTTTCGTCTTTGGATCGCTCGTAAACCACCTTGCCATCGACAATGGTTTGCTCAACCCAAGTCGAGATGTTCAAGGGTTCACCGGACAGAATCACAAGATCGGCATCCTTCCCGACTTCGATGGAGCCAACTAAGTTTGCAATACCGATGCGCTTGGCTGGCATCAAGGTGATCGCTTCGAGAGCTTCCTTTTCGGACATGCCGTACTTCACCGCGGTTGCCGCTTGGAACCAAAAGAAACTACTGCCCAGAGAAGTGCGAGTGCCGAAGCCCTCGGTCTGAAAAATGAAAGGAACCTTTGCCGCTAGATAAAGCTGAGGCAGGATGATCTTTTTGTCCTCGCGCGTACGCGGATTGGTTTCCCAGAACACCAGACCAGGGTCTAGAATCACCGTCTCGTTGCGTTTTGCGAGCAAGTCCGCCGCCTTGTAGCAGCTCGGTCCAAGCACAAAGATCGGCTTAAGGCTGTAGTCTGAGATCAACTGGATGGCAGCCGTCACATCCATACCGGTTTCGCAATAGATGTAGACGGGTTGCTCCCCCTTAATGGCCTTCTTCAATGCTTCCAAGCCGGCCGCTTGGCTAGCTGCATCGTTGCCCCCCTCGGGTTGGCGTTGGGGACTTCCCTCTTCCTTGGGTTCCTCGGGTCCACCCTCTGGTTTGTCGGCTGGCTTGGCGGCTTCTTCCCCTTCCTTCCTGACTTCGGTGGGTACATCTGGCTTTTCGCCTTTGGCTTCTTTTTCGATAGCTTTCTTAGCCTTGTCGAGTTCCCTTCGCAACTTCACGAGTTGGCTCATGCGATTGCCACTGGCGGGACGCAACGAAATTTTGAGGCCCGCTTCGCGTTTTAAAAGCATATCGTTGACATATTGGCCTGCTGTTTTGACGATGGCCGCTTGTCCACCGATCAGCGTGCTATTGCCTGGAACAACGGCCGATGTAGTGATTCCGTTGCGACGGCACTCATCGAAATAAGGTGCAACCGGATCGATCGAGTCGACCACCGACAGGAATGGAACCAATTCGTTTCGCTCGTTGGCCGACGTCATCGCTCCTGCATTGTGCGCGTCGACAAAACCAGGCATGACCACTTTGCCAGTCGCGTCAATCACTTTCGCTTCGCCAGGGAGCACGATATCTTTGCCGACGGCTTCGATTTTTCCATCGCGAATCAGGATGGTGCCGACAGCCATCGGTTCGCCCACGATTGGGATGATCCTGGCACCTTGGATGGCCAACAGTCCGTCGGCATGCAGGTGGGCTGCCGTGGACGCAAGACCGAGTAAGAGGATTGTTCCTGTTCGGAATGTTCGGAAGTGGTTCATCATTGCTTGCTCTTGTCGTTTCCGTAAATCTTGCCACTTATCATTGTCCAGTTGATGCGACTGGTCGGCTGCAGCGGGTCGCCACTGAAGGCGACCAAGTCCGCATCTTTTTCAGCTTCGATAGAACCAACGCGATTGGATATTCCTAAAATGTCTGCTGGTCTCGCGGTGATTGCAGCCAGTGCCTCTTGGGCTGTCAGTCCGAATCGATGCGCGAACCTTGCTTGATCCAGTAAGGATTCTCCGGCTAAGCAGAATGGTACGTTGGCTTCGATGAGTTTGCCCGGCACATTCCAACGCAATGCCGTTCCTTCGGTGCCGCGGCTCGTCGTTGCGGATCGAGCAAGGGCTGTGTAAACCACTTTGCCATCGCGTTTTTTGAACTCCTCGATAATACGATAGACCTCGTCGCCTCCGTAGATGATCGGCTTGAAACCGAATTCATCACCCAGGTCGAGCGCACTTCGAATGTCGAAGTCCGTCCGGCTTATGGCGAGCGACTGTCTTTTTCCATTGAGGATTTCTTTTAAAAGTTCTGTGGACATGGGGTCAGCACCTGCGACTGTACCACCGCTTCGGATGCGGTTGAGCGAGCTGCGGATGATCCAAATGACACCCATTCGATTCGTTGGCTGGCGCATATAAATTCCGTCCGGCCGGGATCTCGCTCGGTTTCGCGAGGTCGGATCGCTGCAAACTGCCAACACCGCGTTGCCACTCGCCGCCACGGTCCGATCGCCTGAGTTGCCAGCCGTTTTGACAATGCATGCCAAACCGGAAAAGACACTCTCGGCTGCCGGGACGACTTGTACGGTTGTGACCCCTCCGTCGACGGCTTCCGCAAAATCCCGCGAGCTCCAGTCGATCGCCGAATAGGTATCAAACTCAGGTGTGATTTCTCTCGAGACTTCGCTCGTTCCGCCGGATAAACCCAGGCTGGAGTAAGCATCGACAATACCCGGCATCAACGAATCGACTTCCAAAATCGTCAAGGGGCCAGGAACATCAATCGATGGTCCGACGATTTTGATCTTGCCGGCGCTGATGTAGACCTCACCTTTTTCGCCGTAGGCGCCGTTGTTGGAGTATAGGTGTTTGGCGCGAATCAAGACCCCATCGCTCGCTGGCTCTTTTTCCTGCCCGATAGCGATGCCGGAGCAGAGGATGCCGGAGCAGAGGATGCCGGAGCAGAGGATGCCGAGACCCGTAAGGATGAATGCTGTGATGGAATGAAAAACAGTCTTGCGCATCGATTAATGTTCTTTCGTAGTGGCAACTTGACCGTCGATCAAAACGCAGTGAACTTTGGAACCCAAGTCGAGAGGCGAACCTGACCAGATGACCAAATCGGCAGGCTCATCCTTGGCGATTCCCGGCTTAGCGGTCGAACCCAAAAGTTGTTTGGGGATTTCACATAAAGCCGATAACATTTGATCCTGATCCGCACCGGCGGCCGCCACCATGGAGGCGGTTAGTCGCAACTGCTCTGCACTCTCTCCCGCAAAGCAAACAGGGATACCGGCTTTCACGGCTATGACGATATCTTGCACGTACCAATCGTAGCTGCTCGCGGTCATGGGTTGCACAACGAGGGTGATTTTCGATCGGTGGATGCGATCGCTGTGAGTCTTTAGTTGTTTCGGACCTAGCAGGAGTGCGTTTAGTTTTTGCGTTTCAATGAGCTGCAATGCGGATTGAATCTCCGCATCCGTTTGTGCTTCGATAATGGCAACCGACTTTCCGTTCGCGACATCCTTTAAAATCGACGTGCGTCGGTCCAAAAACTTTTGTTCGATCGAGGCAGGTAGATAAACGCGCGAAGGGAGCAGCGTTCCATTGAGCGACTGCGATATCATTTGGAGTTGGCCAGCCAGACTCGAGGGAAATCGATTTGGGTTCCTGGCGCTGTTGGCGAGAACAAACTTGGCGGCAGCATCTCGGGCATACTCGGGAGCAGTTGCACCGATGCGAACAAGGCTGGCGTTGCCTGCAATCGGATTGGAACTGCCTGGCGCCACCAGAGCGCGTAGCAACCCATCGCGGACCAATTTCCTTTGGCCATTGAAGTCAGGAGCAAAGCCATCCGCTGCAACCACGAGCGATGCATCCGGTTCCTGTGTTGGATCGAGCCGTCGAGCCAATCCAAAGTTCGCGTGCGCGGAGACCAATCCTGGCGTGATGACAGCATCGGACAAATCAAAAGTCGGATGGTCAAATTTGCTCTCCGGCCTGTCTTTGCTGATGCTGATGGTCTTCGCATCACAAACCCGAATCACTGCGGGTTGCAATCTTCCTTCGAACCAACATCGCGATGATTTCAATTCGAAGCAACGAGGTAACGATTTAAGAAAATCGAACGAGGTAGGCATCGTTCTATTTCTTTCCGACTGCGTTTCTGCCACGGATTGCGGTTTGTCGGTTCCGTAGATCACGCCACTGTTCATTACCCAAACGATCGGACTTGCTGTGCTGGTAGGTTCCCCTCGGAAGCAGACCAAGTCGGCCCGCTTGCCTTTCGCGAGACTTCCGATTCGATCACCCACTCCCAACACCATGGCCGCATCCATCGTGATGGCCTTCAGTGCTCGTTCTGGGCTGAAGCCGACGGAAATAGCTTTGGCCGCGTGGGCACGCAACAGTTTGCTCGATCGGTCACTCTTTCCGTTGCTTGTGATCGCGACCAGACCATCGTAGTTTGCAAAGTCGCGTCCCAACCGATCGGCGGAATCATCCCCTTCCCAATCGCCTTTTTCCAGATCGAGCCAAGGTCCAAGTACAACTGGGTTCTTGGAGTCCCGGATGATTTTGGTTGCCGAGCGTAAGTCGCTCAGGCCCTCGAAAACCACTTGCATTGCCTTGAAGGAATCACCCTCGAAGAGTTTCATCGCGAAGTGCACATCATCCGGACCATGCACTTCCAATCGGAGAGGAATCTCTCCTTGGATCACGCGCAGTAGCTCTTCCTTGGCTGGTTCTCGATCCGGTTTCTTGACTGGTTTTTCTTTCGTTTTGTCGGGTTCCGGGGCCGTTTTGGCAGCGGCCTCTGCTTGAGTCGGTATTGGCTTGTTCGGGGAACCGCTCTCAGGAGAACTTGATGTTCGGCCTCGCTGTCCAGGTATTTGTGGTGGAACGCTAGGCGGAGTGGACGGATTGGCTGAAATAGCCGGAGATGCACCTGCCTCTGGCTTGCTTGCAGGCGGCGCGTCCTTGGAAGCATCTTTCAGTGGCTCCTTGGCCTGCTTAGCCATAAACGCTTCGTATTCTTCCAACTTCTTTCGATACTCGATGGCGGCGTCGAGGATTTTTTTGGTTCGTTCCAATTCTTGTTGGCGCGAACGGTTGTTCGTAGCCACGACGCCAATGGATGCCTGTAATGCAGCTTTTGCTGCCAGCACTGGAACGCCACCGCCCGCTTTTGGCATGACCGATACGACTGTACCATAACCACCTAGTGAACCACCCGAAGAGGGTTGCAAGTAGACCGAGGTTACACCACTTGCAAGCACTTCATGCCAACTATCCGAGTAGGGATCAATGCCATCGACCGTGTCGAGACTGGCATCTGAGGCGGTTGCATTAGCAGAATCGGGTACGAGCCAAAGTTTGCTGCGAGCATCAATCAGGCCCGGGGTGACTACGCATCCCGTGGCATCCATGGTTTTAGCTCCAGCAGGCAGAGTTAGGGTCGAATCACCTACGGCAAGAATCGTGTCCCCTTGAATCAAAACCACTCCGTTTGAAATGGTGCCCGTCGCCTCACTGGTTCGCAATTCAGCTCCAACAATGGCGATGATCTCAGCAAGAGGAGTGTCATTCTGCCCCCAAGCTGGATGCAGGCAGAGACTGAGGACTACCATCGCCAAGTAGACGCTAGAATAAGACGATTGACGAAATCGCATTTCGTACGGCTTTGACATAGAGGTAATTCAGTGAAGTAGCATGGGACGTACGAGAGAATGAATCCGTACGAACCAACTGGGGGCCAGGAGAAATATTGGAAATCATCAAAAAACGAGTCGCTTGTGCAAAAACGTACGTAGAGAGAAACGAATTGTTTTGCATCGGATAAAGCCTAATAGAAGGTCCTGCCAGACGCAAGCAGTTATTCAAGCGGATCGGTGCTCCTTCCTTGATAGTTGGATTTGTTGTCTCGCAAAGGCTTCGCGTTTGCATTTTTGCCTCTACGGACTAGTTGAGTCCGTAGAGGCAAAATGCTACTCACTTTGTAGCGGAACAGCGCAAGCTGTCCGGTGAGGATGCGCAGGTACTTGGGAATTCACCGGGCGGCTCGCGCCGCTCCGCTACGAAAATGCTGGTTCGAACCGAACTTGGGTGCCATTGGGCTGATGCCACCGGCAAAGATGTGCCGCCCTCTGGGCTGTTCGCACTTCCGGTTACACGCTGAGCCATGTCAGCGTTGCTTGCCCTGAGAAACATAAAGCCACATCACTCCCCTCGGCGCGCGGCCGCATTTGGTAATTGCTCTCGTAAATCACTCGATGAGACGGATCGTTCTGCACCAAGTCTACGTTCGATTCCCTATCATGAGCAAATCCAAAATGCAGTGATCGCCGCTCGGGTTCGCATTGTGCAATAAGAAAATCATGCGCAGAGTTCGAGGGTGGTAACGCAGGCAGATTGACGCTCCAAAAACCACCGGTTGGCCAGTCCAGTTTGCACACATGCTCAATCACATAGTCGGCTCGTGATGCATTGATTTTCCAATCTCTTTCTACGTCTCGACGCATGTATTGTGAGACTGCAATGGAACGCACTCCCATGAGGCAAGCTTCGCGAGCAGCCGCGACTGTCCCACTGTAGAAAATATCTGCCCCTAAATTACCACCGTGATTGACGCCGGAAATAACGACGTCCGGTTGTAACTTAAGCCACGACAACCCAATGCGAACGCAGTCCGCTGGCGTGCCTGATATAGCCCACCTATGTTCACCGCGTTGTTCGAGATCGATTGGCGATCCGGTTGTGACGGCGTGCCCGCAACAGCTTCGACCTCGGTCCGGTGCAACCACAAAGCAGGTTGCCTTGGTCGATAGCAATTCATATAAACACTGCAATCCTTCGGCCTCAAAGCCATCGTCGTTTGTCAGCAAGATTTTCAATGCGCTAGCTCCTGGTTGATTTCCTTGAAAGCTTCCAAAACAGAATCGAGTTCGCTTGTGCCCGTCTGCGGATCGATCAAATGACTATGATGCAAGACGAGGGTACCATCCGATGCCGCAATGCTGTTCTCGAGCGATCCAGCGACGCGGCAACGACTCTTCGATCGATTCGCGAATCCTCTGAAGCCCGCTCCGATCGCAATCGAGCGGCTTTCTAAGTACTTCAAGACGAATCGTCTCGCTAACGCTAGCGCACTCGCGTGTTCGTCTTTCGATTCCGAAACAAACTGTTGCACCTTAGTCGCAGCGAGAATGGTTGGCGAAACTTTGAGCCCGTATTTGTAGTAACTTGGCAAGCTATCAGGCGTGTTTGGTACAGCTTGCAACCAAGCGAATGGCAGCAATTCCCGACTTAGCTGATTCGCAGTGGCACGACGCATCGCATTGTCTTGCATCAACCGTTCCGATTGTGGAATGAGGACGGCGGCTTGCAATTCCGAGAGAGCATAAGTGTCGTTTCCATGCTCACAATAAATCGTCATGCGCTGAGCGAATCGCGAATCATTGGTGAGCACGGCTCCTCCTCGCCCAGCCGACAGAAGTTTGCTGCCGCCAAAACTGAGCACACTGATGTCACCCCATGAACCAGCCAATGTCGCGCCAGCTTGACCAGTTAGGATCGCCCCAGGTTCCTGGCATGCATCCTCAACCAAGAAAAGATTTTTGTCCCTTGCCCAACGGCAGATGCTCTCCATCGGCGCGAGCGAGCCATGCAAATGCGAAATCACCATCGCTCGTGTTTTAGGGCCGACGGCCGCATCCAACGCATCGATATTCGGCACCCAATCTCCAGGTGCGACGTCGCATAAAGCCACTCGGGCACCTGCTTCTTCGATAGCGCGAAAATTGCCGGGATAGTCATAGCCCGCCAGCAGCACTTCGGCATCTTCGTCCAGTTTGAGAGACCGGATCGCAAGCTCAATTCCGAACGTTCCCGAACAGCACAGTCTGACATGCTCGCGGCGAAAGGACCGAGCGAGTATCGAACGAAGAGACGCGAGGCGTGGTCCGTCGTAGGTTCGCCAACTTCCTTCGGTTGCAACGTTTTCCAATGCCTGCTGAATGGCGAGTGCGGTTGGATGATCAGGGGGCATCGGCGAAGGAGCTTGTTGTCCGAAAGAGTGAGTATCAAACCATCCAATGGAGCGTGCCATCCGTCCGAGTCCAGCCTGGGCTAGCCTGGGCTAGCCTTATTGTGGCAAACGCTCGGTAGGCACGGATTCCGATGATAGCCGTTGTCGGTCCGTTGTGCAAAGAGACGTGCTCGCTTTTCCAACGTTGCCTTTCGTTCAGGTTGTGAAGAAAAGCTTGGGTCATCACCGGAGGGCTTACGCCCTGCCGCTATCATTTGGTAGCGGAACGGCGCGAGCCGTCCGGTGAGTCCGATAGAATTTTTGGAGGTACCACTTTTGGGCGGCATTTTGACAACCCGACGCGTAAGCGACGTGCCGACTGCAATCCCTCGCTCACGGGCTTGTTGATTTAATGAGTCTTTACTCAAGCTATGGTTTTATCATAACCCGAAACGTAAGTGGGGGGCAAAGAGTCCCTCGTTTACACTTCGGGTTGTGATTAAATCAACAAGCCCTTACGCGTCGGGTTACCAAATCACAGCCTAGGAGCGAAAGGTCTGAGAACTGAACGCTGCTTTCGCGGAGCGAGAGGCGACGATGATAAATTCGTCCTATCGTTCTGGGTCGTTTCCAGGCGGTTGTGAGTTCGTGGCATGTCGAATGCACGACCATTCATCGAGTCGTTCCTGTTGTTTCCCTAACTCGAGGTTCAGAGCGGCGTCATCCCTTTGCTCCCTCAATTTTTCAAGCGACTTAACGTCCTGCTGACATTTCAAGAGTGCGAATTGACGTCGGTCGAGTTCCTGACGCAAAGTTCCTTGTTGTTCGGCAATTTGGGCAGCCTGAGCGGCCAGAACCATTTGAAACCGTTGGGCGTCGAGGATTTGTTGCAGATTGATTGCTCCGGTGCTGGCCTGCTTTCGGTACGCATCCATCGACCTATTGGATTCCTCGATCTCACGTTGCCGTTCGTCGAGTATTTCCAACGCTCCCCGGACTTCTTGAACTGCTTTGCCTGCGACGTCTCGATCGCGTTCTCGCAGTTTGTGCAAAGTGGCAAGGCGGAACGTTGCCATGGTAGATTAGACAGCTCGTCGGTTTGAGTTAGGTAGCAGTGAGTGAGGAACCATGCTTGGCATTGGGTTTGTCGTTTTTGTGGCTTGGCTACTAGTGGATGGCGGCGTAATTGCGTTTGCAATCTCCGACAGCTTCCTCAGTTCATCGACGCTTCGGTTCCACGGCACGAGCTCGTGCTGCTCCTGTGCCAACAAGGATTCGATGGCAGAGCGAAGTTGGATGGCTCGATCGATAGTCACGTTGCTTCCGTGCTGGTAGGCTCCGATATTGATCAAGTCCTCGTTCTCTTTGTAGATTGCCATGAGGCCTCGAATCGACTCGGCGGCAAGTCGCATTTCTTTTGGGATCAATTGGGACTGGAGTCGACTTACGCTTGGGAGAACATCGACGGCTGGGTACCGTCCTCGGGCTGCAATACTCCTCGACAGGTAGATGTGGCCATCGAGCAAGCCTCGCAGCGCATCGCTTATCGGTTCGTTGGGGTCGTCCCCCTCGACGAGCACTGTGTACATCGCGGTAATACTCCCGCGTTGATTGATACCCGTTCGCTCAACAAGCTGTGGGAGCATTGCGAATACACTTGGAGGATATCCTCGCGTTGTAGGTACTTCGCCGGCAGCCAAACCGACTTCGCGTTGTGCCATGGCGAATCGTGTTACGGAATCCATTAAAAGCAGGACATTTTTGCCTTCATCGCGCAGAGACTCTGCAATGGCCGTGGCTGTTTTTGCAGCCAAGATGCGTTTTGGGGCGGGTTGGTCGCTAGTTGCCACGACGGTCACACTCTTGGCTCGTCCTTCTTCACCGAGGTCTCGGTCGAGGAACTCTCGGACTTCTCGACCTCGTTCGCCAATGAGAGCAATCACGACACAATCGGCTTGTGTTCCGCGAGCGAGCATTCCAAGCAACGTACTCTTTCCAACGCCTGAACCAGCAAAAATGCCGATGCGCTGCCCATATCCAAGGGTCAAAAAGGAATCGATGCTTCGGACCTGGGTTGGCAGAATTTTGTCGATCGGTGGGCGTGTTAGCGCGGGGACAGGCGCTGCATCACAAGGCATTTTGATCCCAAAGGGAAGGGGCGTTCCATCGTCTATCGGATTGCCCGTGGCATCGAGTACTCGGCCAATCAACTCGGGGCATACATTGACGGAACGATAGGTTTGGAAAAGCTCAACGGAATCCCCTTGTCCGACTCCATCGAAGTTATCCAAGGGTGCTAACACCGTTCTCCCACCGTCGAAGCCGATGACTTCTGCGTTGACCGAATCTTGATTGCGACGGACGATGCGCACGAGCGAGCCAACAGGGACCGGCAAACCATCCACCACGATGGTGGTCCCTCGAACGCTGCGAACGTGGCCAGAGATCCCGTAAGGAACGAGCCGTTGCAAACAATGTTTCCAGACCTTGCTGCGCGGAATACTTGGAAACGATTCGATCCGATTTTGAATGGAGCTAGAGTCAGCCATATCACTGAAGCTCTTCCGTAAGTCGTTTGATCTGTGTTTGAAGAGTGCGATCGATGGTTGTGTCGGGAGTTTGCAGGATAACGCCGAACCGACCGACCGAAATATCCTCGGATACTTGGATATCCATAGACGGTTTCATTTCTCCGACCAGTTCTGTCAAGGCAAGTGAGAGTCGCTGTGCATCCTCGGGATGAATGCGAAGCAGGATTTGACGTTGACCTTGAACCATACGAACCGACTCTTCAATCCAGTCGATCAAGATCGTGGGATCGGATTCGATTTGTCGGCACAAGAGCTTCTCGGTAATCGCGATTGCCAAAGTAATCGTTTCGTGTTGCCATTGCCTTAGCCAGTGTTGCGTTGCGGATTCCAGTTCTTCGCAAAGTGTCCGAACGCAGCCGGCCGCTTCTCGATCGCGTTTTTCCGCGATTTGACTTGCCATTTGCATTGCCATTCGTTCGACGTGGCTCTCTCCAGCTCGAATGCCATCCTCGCGAGCTTTGGCTTGAATGCGCTCGCATTCGGCAGTGTTATCTCTCAGAATCTGCTGTGCTTGTTCGCGAACAGTGTCGATGTATTGTTTCGCGCGCGAGGCCACGTCCTCCCAGTTGAACACCTCGGTCTGAGCGGTGTTTGCGCCTGGAGGCAATGATCTGGATTTGAATACACTAGCCATGGTTTATCGCTTCTTGCTATCGCTTATTGCTATGCTGCCGCTGTGAACGAAACACTTGCCAATGCCCCTATCTTGCCGCTGGATTGTAGATTTGTCGCTGTCTCTGCGATCTGAGTCTGGGCGGCGTCGACATCCCGAAGATTGATTGGACCAAGGCCGATCAATTTGGTCCGAAGACGTTGGACGTCTTTGGGTGGCATGAGGCGTTCTACGCGAAGAACGAAATCTCGTTTGGCACCGCTAAGCGCTAATAAAATCACTTGTGGCGAACATGCGTGCAGCACGGTGACGAAGTCTCGGTCCGAGAGATGGCTTAGGCTATCCATCGAATACTCTTTGGGCTCGCCAAGAGGCAAATATCGCGTCGCCGAATCGTTGCCTGCCGTATTCGACGCGGCTCCTGAGCCTGACTGCGATTCAACGGATGCGTTTGGAAAGGGGAGCACGATGGAGTCCTCAAACAAATCCTCGTCAAAGGTTTCGCGAAAAAAATCCGGTTCGAACGATTTCGAAGGGTGTGGGGTAGGCTCAAGCTGGGAGTCTTCTCGGACCAAGGGAGTGTTGCTCCATCCGAGTTTGCTCGCCAGAACTGGATTGGATTGCAATACTGCGTTTTCCCAAATGCTTTTCTGAGACTCAGGCATACCGTCGAGAATGGCTTGAAGCTTGGAGAGCCCTTGGGAAGTTGCCTGCTGTGGTGGAAAGTGTTGCCCAATCTTCCGTTCAAGTTCCTGCTCGATATCGCGCAGAATCGCTGGGTCCGTTAGATGAAGGTGGGGGATGGCTGCAAGCGTTGCGCCAGCAACCTGGATTGGAAGCAACTGAACAATGGCTGTCGCTCGATCCACCGCAACTTGATTAAGAACGGTTGCAATGACGATCGGTCGCTCGCTCTTGAGGACTTCGGCCAACGTCTCGAAAGGGATGTTGGACCAACTTCCGCGAGGTCCCATCCTTTCGTCAGGTTGCGGCTCGATGCTTGAAGGCGAAATCGGATGGGAATGAGACTGCAGTGCCGCAGGACTCCATTCCATCTGATCCGACAACGTAGACGTATGCGACGCGAGGAGCTCGGCGGCTGGCGAACTCGCGTCCACGGTCCTGCCGGACGATCGGTGAGATGGAGTTGGTTTTGCAACCGTGTCTCCCAAGAGCCCTTGCATGGCTTCGAATGCGATTGCCCGCTCCTCGGGCGATATCGACCCAAGATTGACCAAAGCTTGTCGAATGAGTTTGCTCTGAGCATCTGGAAGCTGGGCCAGCAGACCACGTGACGTGGCTGCGTCCAAGCTTTGAAGCACGATTGCAACGTGCCGAATGCGCTGATCTGAACCGTTGGACATGCGATGAAAGGATTGCAGGCTGTGGAATTGGGCGATTAAGGCAAGATTGGACTCAACTGGATTTGTACCCTTTTCGAGAGATTTGCGTCTAGCCCGGAATTTCTCAGCATTAGGGGTTTCGAAACGGTATTCCTGGGCCTTATGCTATGCGAGCAAAAACATTGTTTTCCCAGTCTGTTAGGCTTGTCGAAATTATCATGTCCAAGAATTCCAAGATCACTGTCATTGATGCTGAGTCAGAAAAGTTCCCGTTTGTCTATCGCACGCCACTGAAATTCGGTGGTCGGGTGGTGAAGGACGTCACTGTTTTCCGTACAACGATCGCGATCGAGGACAAGGCCAAGAAGAAGATTGCATTTGGTATGGGGGAAATGACGATGGGAACCGCTTGGGCATGGCCGAGTAAGACCCTGACTCCGGAACAAGTTTTGAGGATCGTTATCGGACTTGCTGAAAAGATCGTTCAATCGGCGACCAAATTGGATGCTGCGGCACATCCGATTGCGTTAGCCGTACAGCTCAAGGTGATTGCCAAACAACACGCAGTTGAATTGGCCGAGGCCATGAAACTGTCCGAGCCAATCCCAGACTTGGCGGTTGCGTTGGCCATGTCGAGCACGGACATCGCATTGCATGATGCATTTGGCCGCCTGCACAATCGCAACAGTTTCGACTTGCTGACACCCGAAATCCTCGGAACGGATCTTTCGCCATGGCTGGGCGAGGATTTCATCGGCAAGCACTTCACGGACGTCGTCTTGCCAAAGCCAACGCCCACGCTGAACCTTTACCATTTGGTGGGTTCGTTGGACCCACTTTCGGCGGATGATTTGAATCGCAAGGTCGGCGACGGATTGCCGGAAACGCTTGAAGAATGGATTAGCAAGCAACAGTTGTCCCATCTCAAGGTCAAGATTACGGGGCAAGATTTGGATGCGGACGTGGGCCGAGTTTTCGAAATCGACCGCATTGCGATGCGGGTGGCGCCGACGCGAGACTGGTCCTATTCTATTGACTTCAATGAAGCTTGTGAGAATGAAGACTATGTTATCGATTTCTTAGAGAGGCTGGATCGGCTATCGAAGGATTCGACCATGAAACTTCACTATATAGAACAGCCGATGCAACGCGATTTGCGGGCAAGAAAAGAAGTGACCATGCACCGTGTCAGTCGACTCAAGCCAGTGGTGATCGATGAATCGT
>CAMCMB010000094.1 GCA_945875845.1 Pirellula staleyi DSM 6068 | reverse complement strand
TCGCGGGGCCGCGGAAACTTTCCTCACCCATGTGGCAAGCACATGGGGGCCGGTACCGCTTCGCGGATTGACTCGGGTTTAGCTGACCAAACTTGCTGTCCAACGACACGAGGTCGTTGGGGCAGGGACCGCTCGCTACGCTTGCGTTGGTCGGTGCTGACCTCCCGTTGATGCTATGTTGATTGCGAACAGGATAACCCCCAACCGCTATCCACTAACCACTAACCACTAACCACTAACCACTAACCACTATCCGCTAACCGCTAACCGCTAACCGCTTATTGCGCCGTGCTAGCCGAGCCTTTCGGGGATGCTCCGATTCGGATGTTGAATGGGAGTGGGCGGGCAGCGCACAGGAATCCTTCCGCAAACAATCGCTCCTTGAGAAGGCGGAATTCGGTGAAACTATCGGGATAGACCCAGACCGTCACGGTGGTGTGCTGGGCAACACTCGTCGAGAGTTCGACTCGAAGCCTGCCCCCGGTTTTGAGCGTTTGGTCGACGCTTTCGCGAACTACTTCCGCAGTTGGTTCCAATTCAAATTTTTCCAACTCGATGGTTCGTCCAAGCCTCGTGTTCACGCCATCGGACATGACACCGCTTTGGCTTTTAAGTCCGTACATCATCAAGAATCCGTCGATCGGTCCCAATTGATTGACAAAGCGATCTTTCTGTGAATTGCGTTCCGCCGAACGTCTCGCTTCGCTCTTCAACGCTTCGATCAACCGTTCCCAAGGAATGACGACACATGAGCCGCCCCGAATCATGACATGCAATTCCCGACCGAAAACCGTCTTGGCCATCGGCGTAGGCAAGTGCTGCAAGATGGCAGTTGATTGTTCCACTCCTTGCAGATCGCCTTGTTGTTTGAGGAGGTCGGAGAGTTGTTTTTGAAGTTCGGTCATCTCCGTCTCGGTTTCGATGCTATCGCGAGTGGATAGGTCGACGTCCTTTAGTTCCTCCTCGGCAATGCGTTCGGCGATCGTGACACGATCGACGATAGCCATACGTTCAGCGTCACGATAAGCGATTTCGACATCATAGTTCCGCAATTCGTCTTGTTGCTTTTGAAGATCGCGGTCCAACTGCTTGGTTTTTTCCAAAGGTGTTTCCAGTTTGCCGATGCTGTCCCGCAGTTTTTCTTCCGCGTCGACTTTGGCTGTCGCATAGCTTCTTGAACCTACGATTACGACCAGGATAATCAGGATGCCAACCAGGTTAGCGATCGTATCGAGGAAGCAGTCTTCACCGATTTGTGCTTCTTCGCGATTGCGTCTACTCATGTGGGTACGACTCCTAACGAGTGTTGGGAAGTTTCAACGGCACAACTTTGATTTCGACTCCACTACCCTCAAGCAACCGCTCAAGTCGATCCACGCTTTGCTGCGCATCGCTTGCTGCCTCAATTGTCACGGTAGGTGACCAAAAGCCGCCAGGCAACGAAAGCCCCCACGAGTCCACTCGCTTACGAATCGCTGTAGCGAGTTGATTGCCAGCCTGTTGCGGACCGTCTTCCATGGTGATGCTCGCATCGAACGAAGCGGAGTTGGTGTCCGAACGCAGCAACCAGCGATCTTTCAACGCGATCACATTGATTGGACGACTCACCGGAGTAGCCTTACCCTCGGCTCGTGAAGCGGCCCAACCTCTTCCCGCCGTGACGGAAATAGGTTTCAGATCCCCGTCCGGATTGACGTGCTTGGCTTTGGGTGCGGTTGTTGATTTGGCGGGTGTTCCGCTCGAAATGTTCTTGCTGACGGAAAGGGAAGCGTTTTGTTTTGGTTCACCAGCGCTTTGCATAGCGTTGGATGGATCTCCGGTTGCGCTTCCGGACGAGAACGCATTGGCACTCTGTTGTGGTTGGGTGTTGCTACCCGATGGAGTCCTGGCTCCCGTCGCGCTGCTAGCTCCAGAACCACCTTGCTGCGCGCTGGAGGCAGCTTGGCCGCCATCGGATGGAGCGTTGCCGTTTGGACTACCTGAAACGTTGGCGTCTCCGCTGTTCCGGGCAGTAGCCTCCGGAACAGCAGCCGCGACATCAAATTGTCCGCTCAAGTCGGTGCTCCCCGCGATCGGCCCGGCTCCCAAGGGAGATTGGGGATTTCGCTGGTCATTTGGGTTGGATTGTGCTACCGGACTTTCCGACGCGAGTCCATTTCGTTGGATAGCGCCGGATACTTGGGAGTTTGCCATTCCCTGGACGAGTTGCCAATTTTGAGAATTACCATTGCCTGAACCACCGAAGCCGCCGGTAGCCGCCGAACCTGAGGGCGAAGAGCCGTTTGAACCTGGGGCTTGCGAGTTGCTCGCGGAATCAATGGCTTCCCAGCTATCGTCGCGGTCCGGCGCGACTCGGCCACGCGGCATCGATGCGATGAGCGCTTGTTGTCGACGTTTGGCTGTGTCGATTGTGCCTACGAGTTGCTCTTTGAGCCCAGGGATTCCTTCCGGAAATTTGATATCCATATCGGCATTGATCAGTTCGTAACCAAACTGATCGTCCCATCCATTCATCGCTTCGCGAGCGAGCGCGTAAGTATGAATTCCATCGGGCCGGACCAAAAGCAAAGGGTACGGAGGCTGGGTGATACCGAAGGTCGTGTCCCTTTGTTGATAAGCCAATCGCAATACTCGAAGTGCTGCGTCCAATGGGTTGCCAGGTCCCAGCGGTGGCTTTAGATCACTTAGCGAAATGAGTAGGCCCTCGGGCTGCACGATGACGCCGTCCTTGGTGCACTCCAGGTAAACCGGGCGTCTGGATGTTCCGTTGGTCCCGACATAAGGGATCACCGAAAACGCGGGCTTGCGTTTCTTTTGTTTATCAATCTCAGCGAGTAATTCGAGTTTCTTTGCATCGATCTGTTTGCGTAGCTCCGCAACTCTTTCCGCCTTCTCAGCGTAGGACGTTTCCGTTTTGGAAGTCTCGGATTGAATTCGCACGATTTTATCGGCGAGTTGCTCAAGGTTCTTTTTGAGTCGGATGATGTGATCCTCGATGTCTGCCAAATCTCGCCGACGACGTTCGACTTTGGCTTTCAAGTTTTCTCGCTGCGCGGCAAGCTCATCCGAAACGACTTCCATGATATCCGACGTGTCGTTCACTTCGGTCATGGCCAATTCTGCGTCGCGCCGAGCGGAAGCGTGCGAGTTTGTGACCGTAATAACCAAGATGAGAACCAATGCGCCGATGGTGCACAGCAGAACCGCCAAGAATGGAAACAATGCAGGAGCGGTGTTGTCGCTACGTCGCTTGCTACGACTCATCCTGCTCGCCTCTTCAACGGCAATGTCTCTGGCCCATCCTCGTCGTCTGCGATATCGTCCGCTGAAACCGCCTTGTCCTCTAGGGATGTCTTTCGACGGGCTGGCTGGCGCCCCAGGTAGCCATAACGTTCCATTTGAGTTCCAAGAACTGCGACGGCTTCGGTTAGACAGA
This sequence comes from Pirellula staleyi DSM 6068, assembly GCA_945875845.1. GTDB lineage: Bacteria > Planctomycetota > Planctomycetia > Pirellulales > Pirellulaceae > JBKCUI01. The sequence continues at coordinate 23,174 of CAMCMB010000094.1, read as the reverse complement.
TTGCCGCATCATGGAAACGGTCCACGTTTGTCAAGCGTTCGAGCATTGCTTGAAGTGGTGGTTCCATGTCTCGTATTGCAACATGTTTTTCGATCAGTTCATTCAGCAATTCGGTTTGCTGAGCCATTTCACGTTGCTGTTGATGGACCGACCGAGCCTGTTCCGAAAGCGTGGTTTGCCATTGCTGCCATCGAGAATCGACCATCACGGCACCTTCTGCTTGGATACGAGCAATCTGCTCGTTGTGATGACTCAGCGATTGGTCGTGTTGGAACATGGCTGATCCAATGGCGTGTGTCAGGGCAGTTTGAAGCGTCTCAGCAGACGTGCTTGTTAGATTTTGCCAATGCCCGTGCGCTGCCCCAATGGACTGCTGCCAAAGTTCACTTTGTTTCTGAACGATTTGCTCAACCGAACGAAGCAGCCCGGTGGTGATATGTTGCAGAGTCGCTTCTATGTTGCTCGTGTCATTTGCCTTTTCCTGCTCGGTAAGACAGACATGCATGGCTTCAGAGACACGAGCGTCAATTTGATTTAGAATAACGAGCTCAGTTCGGTTGATGCCAAACTGGAGAAACATAGCGACCATCGTGAGAACCAAGCCGATTGCCGTCGTATCAAAAGCCACATACAGGCCCGCCGTCAAACTGTTCATGGCGTCTTGGGAACCGCTTGCCAACGCTTGAGCGTCCATTTGACCGAGCGTGTCCGAGATTCCAAGCACCGTACCGAGAAACCCCAACATGGGCATCGCCCAGGTAACAATGCGGATCAAACCATAACTGTCATGCTGACGATCGGCATCGCGTTCCGAGAGTTCGTGAAGATCGTCGTCGAGGTGGCTCGTATTCTTGCGCTTCAGCTGGCGCTGCAAGATCGCGGAAACACGTTGCCCTAGCCAACACTCGCAAACTGCGTTGCCTTGGGTTTGCCAAAGGGTGTTGAACCATTGTGATTTTTTTTCCCCAGAAGCAGATTCTTTCAGATCCGATTGACTGATAGCAATCTCATCAAGGGCGGATGCTGCATGGTTGTTCCAACGTTGTTGACGGCGGGCACTAAACCATTTTGTGGCAAGCGCAACGCAAGCGACCAGAAATAGTCCGGTGGTTGCAATCGCAACCGGGTGGCACAAGCAGTAGCGACGCAACAATGCAAAATTGAGCGGGCCTGCAAAAATCAACCCGTAGAAGAGTATGCATGCACCCATCCCCAAAACGACTGCCGGAGCAATCGGGGTATAGAAGCTTGGTTTGATGGAATTGTCTTTTCGAAACAGCACGGCAGTCCGTTGCCTCCGTTTGCGTATTAATCAGGTTTGCTATCATTTCGAAGCGACTAGGAAGTCGGTTCAATACATGACTTCTAACGAGGGTTCGTCAGCAATGCAAGTTAACTTCCCGTGAGTTGAGGTTCGGCAAACACGCACGGCATGCCTTAGTAAAACAGGCAAACTTTTCTGCCTAAGCGGACTTTTTCCGTTCTTCCTGATTGGCCAGGGAGAACGGCGACAATGGACGATACCACAATTGGAAACACCCCCAGGAGGGTTTTGGCATGCTTGGGGCGGGCGAATGATTGTGCGATGTTCGCTTGCCTCAAGCTGCCAATTTTCTTGCTTTCCAAGATGCTCAATACCGCCGAACTACAAGCTTCTGAGTTTTTCGATTGCTTGCTCGGTTGCATTTCGTTGGGCAACCAATTCATCCAGTGCCTGACGTTCCTTGGCGATGATGTCCGCTGGTGCTCGGCTTACAAAAGATTCGTTCGATAGCCGGCCCTCTTTGCCTTGGATCTGTTTCACCAAATTGCTTAGTAGTTTTTCGTTGCGAGAAATCTCAGCATCGACGTCGATGAATTGCGTCAAATCGACGTAGACATCCATTTGATCGATGGCCACGTGAGCATTGATGGAGGGGAGTGTTGGTGAGCTGCTCCACTGCGTTGCGGTTGCGCCGGCCATACTTTGTAGAAAGCTCGCCATAGGTGCAAGGAGTTTTTCCATCGCGGGTTCGCATCGAACGCAAAATTGGATCGCGATTTTTGGAGCAATGTTTTGTCGCGAACGAATCTCGCGAATTGCCCCAACCAAATCCACAAAGTGCGCAAACTGACGTTCTACTTCAGGACGAATATGCTCTTCGTGAACCGCGGGCCAATCCGCACGAATGATCCAAGTGTTGGCGACCGCACTCGAATGCAGGTCACGTTTGATGGCGAAACGAACCAATTGCTGCCAAATCGCCTCGGTGACGAATGGCGTAATCGGATGGAGCAAACGCAACATTGCGTCCAAGCAGTGGGCCAGAATTTGCTGAACGAGAGGTCTTGCTTCGGGATCTTGCAGTCGAGGTTTTGCCATCTCGACATAGAGTGAACAAAAATGATCCCAAGCAAAGTCGTAGATCGCGCGAGCGGCTTCGGCATACCGGTAGTGCTTCAATTCCGTTTGCATGGTCTTGGTTACGGTAGCCAAACGCGACAGAATCCATTGATCTTCCAAAGGGAGTGACTGGAAATCCACCTTCATTGGCTCGAACCCGTCGAGATTCATCATAACGAACCGCGACGCGTTCCAAAGCTTATTCACGAAATTGCGAGCCACTTCAAATCGTTCGCTGACAACCGGTGCCTTCGGGTTTGCTTTATCTTCGTCCTTTTCGGCCCACTGAGTCGAAAACTTCTTGCCGCATTTATCGCAAGCAACGGTCGGTTGTTGTCTATTTTCTTTGGTTTGATTGACCAACGTTTCACAGTGCGGGCATTCAAACTGCACCGGCATCCGAACATCCTGCGTTTCGGTGCACAACCAAACGAGTCCAAATCGTAAGGCGTCGGGGCCGAACTTGTTGATTACGTCCAACGGGTCGACGCCGTTCCCTTTGCTTTTGGACATCGTCTCGCCGTATCCATCGAGGATTTTCGGATGGATAAAAACTTCGCGGAAAGGAATCTTGCCGACGTTGTTAAGTCCCATCAGCACCATGCGAGCCACCCATAACGTGATGATATCGCGAGAGGTAATGAGAGTGCTGGTCGGATAAAAGTACTCCAGTTCCGCGGTTTGTTCGGGCCATCCTAAGGTCGAATGCGGCCATAGAGCGGACGAAAACCAAGTGTCGAGCACATCCTCTTGTCGAACGAGCCCCAACGATTGGAGTTTGACTTCCAGACCTCCATCTTCTTCCCGAATGCAGACATGAACGGTCGCCGGTTCTTCGATCGAGACGCTGATCAATCCAGCCGATCGCTCTGGCATCGCTTCGATTTTCGATTGAAGCGAATGCGCCTCGGCGGCGGCCTCGAAGGTTTTGCTCCAGATCGGGATCTGATGTCCCCACCACAATTGACGCCCAACCGGCCAATCTCGCTTTTCGCCCAACCAATCCAGATAACCATTTGCATAACGAGCAGGGAAGATTTTCACATCGCCATGGGTAACTGCGTCCATGGCGGATTGAGCGAGTTGCTCCATCCGAACAAACCATTGATCGGCCAAGTAAGGCTCGATGGGAGTCTTGCTCCGATCGCTATGCTTGACATCGATCTCACGATCCTCGGTCTTTTCGAGAAAGCCAAGGTCGTCCATGGCCGCAACGACTTTCATTCTTGCTTTTGGCATGCTCAAGCCGACATAGGGACCTCCGTTTTCATTGATCGTCCCGTCGGGATTCATAATGTTGAGCATTGGAAGCGAGCATCGCAATGCAACGTCATAATCGTTCGGATCGTGGGCCGGCGTTATTTTGACGCATCCGCTACCGAGTTCGGGCTTCGCCCAAGTATCGGTGATCAGCGGTATCTCGCGCTCCACCAATGGCAATCGGAGTTTGCGCCCATCGCGAGCCATGTTGGCTAACAAGATCAATTGCGGCAAGAGTTCTTGTTTTCGAGTTGCGAGCTCATCCAATTGGGATTGAATGGCGGGTTGATCCTTAACGCTGGCCACTTGCAGTTTCTCGCGGAGCAATTTCTCAGCTTTATCGAGGGCCGCGGCGGGATCCGGATGGACTGCGACGGCCGTATCGCCCAGCATTGTCTCTGGACGTGTGGTGGCGATCGTCACGAACTTCGGTTCTCCCGCTTTCGGCGCGATGAAAGGGTATCGGAGATGCCAGAAATGCCCCTTGATCGTTTCGGGGTTGACTTCGTCGTCGCTAACGGCCGTTTGCAAAAACGTATCCCAGTTGACCAGTCGCTTGCCACGGTAGATGAGCTGCTTGGAAAACAGATCGAAGAACGTAGAGCGAACAGCCCGGGCGCACTGCGAATCGAGAGTGAACCGAGTTCGACGCCAATCGCACGAGCAACCCATCCGCTGTAACTGACCGAGGATACGGGTTTCGTACTGTTCCTTCCATTGCCAGATTCGTTCGACCAGTTTTTCGCGGCCGAGATCATGCCGCGTTTTGTTGTCGAGCTCTTTCAATCTTTTTTCCACAATCGCCTGCGTGGCGATACCGGCATGATCCGTCCCTGGCATCCACAACGCCACGTCACCTTGCATTCGGTGCATCCGAATTTGGATATCTTGAAGGGTGTTGTTGAGAGCATGCCCCAAGTGCAAGGCACCGGTCACGTTGGGCGGGGGGATTACGATCGTGAAGGGTTTCTTGGTTTTGTCGACGTCCGCGTTGAAGCAGCCGTGCTCAAGCCATTGATCGTAGATCTCGGTTGCACTGGTTGCGAAATCGAAGCGATTGGGAATTTCGTTGGTTTCAGCGTTCATCGTGGACCAAATGGATTGAATATGGACTGTAGTAGGAAATTGGCACGACGCGGTGCGTCATGTCTTCGCGAACAAACTCACCGATACGGAGCTTGAAGGGTCATTATTGGTTGAGCTTGTATTCGACTGCATCCACGAGTGCGTGCCAACTGGCTTCGATGATGTTTTCGCTAACACCGATCGTTCGCCACGTGTCTTTGCCGTCCGCGCATTCGATATTGACTCGAATTCGAGCCGCAGTGCCAGCTTCGCCATTGACCACTCGGACTTTGAAGTCGATCAAGTGCATCGTGTCGAGGCTGGGGAAGAAAGGCAGGAGCACTTTGCGAAGAGCCGCATCCAGGGCGTTAACGGGTCCATGGCCTTCGGCAGCTTCGACACGTGTTTCTCCTTGGACGACTATCTTGAGGATCGCTTCTGCGAATGTCTGATTTCGCAACGTATCCAAGTCTCCTGACAGGATTTGGTATTTGATGGTTTGAAAATGCTCAACGTAGCTTCCAATGCAGCGCTTGACGAGCAGATCAAAGGAGCCTTCGGCGGCTTCGTATTGGTAGCCTTGATTCTCCTTGGCAACGATATCTGCCAAGATCTTGTCGAGGACGGCTCGGTCGTCGGGCAATTGATGGTCCGCCGTCAGTGCAGCGATGTTGGACCGTCCGGAGAGTTCACTCACCAGGATGCGGCGTTCGTTGCCGACCAGGGCGGGATCCATGTGTTCATAGGTGTGAGCAAATTTGTTGACCGCGTGTACGTGCATCCCGCCTTTGTGCGCAAATGCGCTTCGTCCTACAAAGGGTTGACCGCTTCGCAACTGGAGGTTGGCCGTTTCATAAACATAGCGAGACAATTCCGTTAGGTGCTCAAGCGATCGGCCACCTAAGACCGAATAACCCTTCTTCTTGAATTGGACGTTGGCCAAAACAGTGACTAAATCCGCGTTGCCGCAACGCTCACCGATACCATTGATGGTCCCCTGGACTTGCTCACAACCAGCATCGATTGCGGAAAGTGAGTTTGCCGTGGCAAGGTCTCCATCGTTGTGGCAGTGGATACCGAATCGAACATCGCAATCGGTCAATGATGCGCGAGCGTCGGTGACAATAGCTGCAACTTCTTCTGGCAACGCGCCGCCATTGGTATCACAAAAGACAATCCACTTGGCACCCGAGGTTGCAGCCGATCGAATGGCTTTCAAGGCGTATTCGCGGTTGGCTTTGTAGCCATCGAAAAAGTGTTCGGCGTCATACACCACTTGAGCATGCTTGGCCAGAAAACCAACGCTTTCGCCGATCATATCGAGGTTTTCTTGTAGAGACACTCCCAAGACGTGGGTTGCATGAAAGTCCCACGATTTGCCTACGACGGTGATCACGGGCGTTTGTGCAGCCACCAAGGCTTTCATACCCGGATCGTCTTGAACCGCCACACCGCGACGGCGAGTCATGCCGAAAGCGCAAACTTGACTTTGCCCCAAGGGGAGCGACCGGACCTTTTGAAAGAACATCGCGTCCTTTTCGTTGGACAGCGGGTACCCCCCTTCGATCATATCGATCCCCATTTCGGCTAGACGCCCCGCGATATTCAATTTGTCTTGCAGGGAAAGGCTTACTCCTTCGCCTTGGGTTCCGTCGCGCAAGGTGGTGTCGTAGGTATGGATAGATCTAGCCGACATGGTGGTTATTGCTTGTTTTTGGGAAACGATTTTGTAACGAAAAAACCCCTGAAGCCCTCGGTTAGGCATCAGGGGTTTTTGTTGTAATCCGCACGTAAATGCTAGCGTGATGGATCCCCGAGGCCTAATTTCGGTAGGGGATAATAACCACGGACGTTGGTTTGGATGTCTCGAATTGCATGGATCAATAGCTGGGTGAAGTTTTAACGCGATGGTTTCTTCCACGTTGCAAAGCAGACGTAAGTATAATGGCCGAGGTTCACTTGGGGGAGGGGTTCCTTTCGGTTTGAGCGTATTCGTCGACTTTGACCAACCAATGGATTGGCCCGGTAGGGTGAGGCTACGCCTCTAAACATGTTTTCCTCGACTTTGCCCAATCCATTCCTTGCTTGGGAGGGTGAGGCTCCTGCCGAACCTTAGCGTCGTAAACTCGGCAGGAGCCTCGCTCTCCCATTGATTTTCAATCCGTTCGACATTGCAAAGATGTTTGGATGGGTGGCCACCTGCTCCCGTCGACCCGCTCCCGTCGTGTGTGCTATTGGTCAAAATCACTCCACCTGTTGAAATAGCACCAACCTTTACTTTGGAAATTCCTGTGCCAATAGAATCCATTTCGAGCCCCAGCAACCAGCGCATCAAAGCAGCCAATTCTCTGCGGGAAGCCCGCGAACGTCGCGATAGCGGCTTGATGATCATCGATGGGGACTCCGCCGCGCGCCACGCATTTGCTGGAGGAATCGAATGCACCGAGCTCTTCTTGGCGGAATCCAACGACGAATCCCACCGTCAATTGATTTTCGACTGGCAAACGCTCATCCCTGAAATCCGAATCAATGTTCTTTCCAAACCCGCGATGGCCAAGCTTCAGTATGGAGATCGCGAGGAAGCACTCATCGCGATTGCGCGTCAACCAAGTCTGGCCCTCGAAACGCTCGATGAACGCATTGGGGACAAGGCCGGACGGAGCAACTCCTCGTGTTTCCTCGTTTTGGATCAAATCGAGAAGCCCGGAAATCTTGGGGCTATCATGCGGACCGCGGATGCGGCTGGAGTCGTCGCGGTACTACTGAGCGATCCCGTGAGCGAGACCTGGAATCCCAACGCGATACGGGCAAGTCTCGGCGCGTTATTTCGTGTTCCCATGGCGATTGGTTCGGCCAATCAAGTCCAACGCTGGTTGACCGAACACTCCGTTGCCATGTTCTCAGCCCGCGTCGATGCAGACCGATCCTACGCAGCAGTGGAGTACCCTCACTCGGTTGCAATCGCGGTAGGCAACGAAAGCGAGGGGCTTGGCGATCCATGGAATAAGCAAGAAATTCAAGCGGTCCGTATTCCAATGCACGGCGAGATCGATTCATTGAACGTCTCGGTTACCACCTCGATCGTGTTGTTCGAAATCCTACGTCAACACGGTCGCCTGTAGCGGAACAGCGCAAGCTGTCCGGTGAGGCGTTTGTAGCGGAACAGCGCAAGCTGTCCGGCGAGACGTTTGTAGCGGAACAGCGCAAGCTGTCCGGTGAGACGTTTGTAGCGGAACAGCGCAAGCTGTCCGGTGAGGATCCGATAATCACGGGGGCATTCACCGGGCGGCTCGCTCCGCTCCGCTATCCGAACCGGAGTAAGTTGACGTGGACGCAATTACCTTTTCTCGGGCTTGTCTGGAGCCTTGGTTTCTTTGCGAAAGTCCCAAGGCGCGACTGGAGACTCTTGGGACCAAAGACCCTTCTTTGCTTCTTTGGCAACCCTTTCGGCTTTGGCTAGTTCTTCCGATTTATTGTATCGTTTGAAATGCCATGCCATGCCTGATTGGATCATTCCCATATTGACATGCATGTCTTCGACATAGACTTGGGCAAGGAGTCGATCGTAAGTGTCTTTGCTCCCCCACGTCAATTTAACCGCTTTGCCTTTGAGCATCTTGGTCAATGCATTGGCCGACTCCTTCCCGAAGTCCTGTTTCAGTTCGGGAGCATCGATTCCCTCCAACTGCACTTCGTACTCCACTTCCTTGCTATCCGTCACAAGAATGGAATCGCCATCAATAACCCGCTTCACTTTTGCCTCTAGCGAATCCTCCCCTAACGAAAATGCCGATAAAAAAAGCGTAGCAAAACAAAAAAGGAATGGCCCGAGTTTCATAAACTGCCTCAATGCGAGAAGGAGTATTGCTTGCCTGTAAGTAGAGCGATGTGGACGACGTCCTGGCGTCTAGCGGCTGGTTCGTTTTCCACCAACCGGACGCTAAGGGCTTGTTGTTTTAGTGAAGTCGTTATTCGGTAAGGGTGGTAAGACGGACTTCCAAGTCCGTCAATTGGGAATTCGACGGACTTGGAAGTCCGTCGTACCATTAAATCAACCGGACGCTAACGCGTTTCGACACTTATTCTAGCAAAGCAAAGCGAGGAGCGCGCGGAAAGAAATTGAGATGCTTACTATTAACGGTTCTTTCTAATTCCAGCTAGACTAACGATCAACGCTTCCCTCGGATTGAACGAGTTTGGCCCAAAACTGTAGGGTTTGGGTTCAGCAGCGCTTCCTCCAACGAAACAAGAGTCAATGCTCCACAATCAAGCTTTGCCGGGTTCCAGACATCCAAAATTCGCGATTATTGGTGCTGGCATCAGCGGACTCACCATCGCTTGGTACCTTCAGAAACTGCTTCCAAAGGCCCACGTGGATGTCTTCGAATCCGGACGAGATGTTGGGGGTGTGATCCAAACAACCATAGCCGATTCCTTTTTGGTCGAGCTGGGAGCGGACAATTTTGCAACGTTGGTACCGGACGCGCTTCAATTTGTGAACGAGATGGGGATCCGCGACGAGTTCATTGCGCCAAAGACGGATCACCGTATCGCACAGGTTGTACGAAACGGGAAAGTGATTCCCATCCCAGCTGGATTCTCGTTGATGCAGCCGACTCGGTTGTCTAGCGTTCTCTCAACGCAGACGCTAAGCATTGCGGGTCGGTTGCGATTGCTCGGGGAGTACTTCGTGAAACCTAGGACGAGTACGGAGGACGAGAGCGTTGAGTCCTTCGCGGTTCGAAGGCTCGGGCGCGAGGGCTTCGACCGTCTGGTGGAACCTATCGTAGGCGGTATCTTTACCGCGAGAGCTGAAACCTTGAGTATGCAAGCGGCAATGCCCCAGTTCGTGGCAATGGAACGCGAATATGGCGGACTCATCAAGGCGGCATTGGCCAAGCGAAAAAGTCAAAGCCGTTCTGAAAATTCAGCTCGGCAAGCAACCGGTGCTCGATACGATCAATTCCTTGCACCGAAGCAGGGCATGAGCTGGTGGCTCAGAAAGATCGCCTCGCAACTAAAGGTTGCAATCAAGTTCCAACACAGCCTTCGTGCATTGCAAAAAAATGCCGATGGTACATGGACACTTATTTCGAAATGCGATGCGGGAGAAAGCTCAAGCCACTCGGCAATCTACGACGCCGTATGTTTGGCATTGCCTGGTCCCCAGGCCGCGAAGGTGCTGCGAATTTGCAACAGCAAGATTGCGACCCATTTGGAGCGAATTCCCTATGCATCCTCGGCGGTTGCGGTTCTAGCCATCCAGCGTCGCGAAATCCGACCCGATGCGATTTGCTTCGGTATCGTCGTTCCTAAAATTGAACGTCGAGATTGTTTGGCCATCAGCCTTGCGAGCGAAAAATACGAAGGCAGATGCCCGGATGACATTGTGTTGGCCAGAGTCTTTATGGGGGGTGCCGTTCGCCCGGAATTGCTCGAAAAAAGCGATGATCAGTTGCTCGGTATCGCCAAGAAAGAGGTTGAGGAATTGCTTGGTGCCAGCAGCTTACCGCGTTGGCAGTCGCTCGTTCGCTGGAACGAAGCCATGCCCCAGTATTTGGTCGGTCACACGCAACATATGGCAACCATTCGCGAGTTGCTCAATCAAGATCCGACGCTTACTCTGATCGGCAATGCGTTCGATGGCGTTGGCATCCCGCAGTGCGTACGGTTGGCAAAACGTTCTGCCGAACACTTCGCAACCTTGTTCGCTCCTGGCGGAACGACGTAGCTGATTTTTTCGGATGCCTGAAGCGAGCTGACGTGATCAACGACCTCGCCATCCATGATGTTGTTTCATGTGTGTTTGGTCAAGTGTCGCAGTACAGGCTGGAGTACAGGCTGGAGTACAGGCTGGAGTGCAGGCTTTAGCCGCCTCTAAGAATCTTTAGCCGCCTCTTAGAATCGTTAGCCGCCTCTAAGAATCTTTTTGGAGCGGCTAAAGCCTGTACTCCAGCGCTACATCTCGGGTGGATCCCAGTCTTTTCCGTAGTCGTATAGCGGATAGGAGGTCCAGATTCGTGATGCTTTTTCCCGTCCCATGTCTTCGATGTATTGTTCTGCATTGCAATAGGGCCATTCCGTCCACTTGGTTACGTAGCCATGATGCACCGCATTGTTCAATACGTAGTTTAAAGAAGCGTAGAAATGTCCCTCGGATTTCATTGCCGTTTCGGCGGCATTGCACCAGACTTGTCGTCCGCGTCGATTCTCATCGCCGTTCCAGTAGAACGAAGTGCGGCCATGCAGTTGTCCCAAAGCCTTAAGAAGGGACTTCACATCTAGCGTATCGACAAGAACGTGATAATGATTGGGAAGCACGTTCCATGCAAAAACCTTTGCGCAGTGAGCATTCAGTAACTCGACCAGTTCGCTCTCAAACGTAGCCATTCGGTTTGGCGAATGGCCTATCACAGGTCGATGCTCAAAGCACGCGGCTGTGATCATATAATAAGTGGTTGTGTCGCTGGTGATGTGGGGAATACTGTGGCGGGGGCGACCTCTGTCGGCCCGATCTTGCAAGACTTCCTCTCGCTGCTTTGCGGTCAACTTCCGCCAGAGATACATGGTTGGATCTTGCGACATACGTGGTCTCAGTGCTGGAGTACAGGCTTTAGCCGATGGGGAGTCGCGCTGACGGGTCGGCTAAAGCCTGGACTCCAGCGCTAGAATTTGGCATCGGCGGTCGTTGTGTCCGTGGACTCGGAGGGAAGCAGTTGTACTAGCTGACGATGATGGATCGACGACAGGGCGAGCAAAGAAACAAGACATCCAATCACTGCCCATAGAATGTCCCACTGGGCGTCCCAGATATCTCCTTGATGTCCAAGGAACTCATCACCGCTGGCACCTGCCAAAAGAGTTGCTCCCCATTCCAACAACTCGAAAAGCCCGCTGAATGCAATGCAGCTCACGGCGGAAAAGTAATTCAACCATCCGCTCGTACGGACAGGCGAGGTCCTAGCATAGATCTCACGAAAGACTATCGCAGGTACAAATCCCTGCATGAAATGTCCAAATCGGTCGAAATGATTTCGTTCGGTAGAAAAAAACTTCTGCAACCAAAGGCCTGCGGGGTTCTTTTCGTAGGTCCAGTACCCACCTGCGATCAAGACAAAGGCGTGGACCGCCAACAGCAAATAGACGAGGGAAGTGAGTGGGAAACGCTTTCTTGTGAACCACAAGACCGGGACACCCACGACGACCCATCCGGCATCCAAAAACCAATTGACTCGATCCTCCGTCCCAATCAACGTGAAAGCCGCCCAACCGAGGATCAATCCCATAAGCACGTAGAAAAGAGGCTTATTCATTTTGGCAATTCACAGTCATTCGGGAGGTAATGTATTTAACGACGGCGCGACTTTGCAAACCGCAGAATATGCGTCTCTTTGATAAAGGATTTGATCACTCAAAGTAGGAATAAACGCAGCTTCGATCGAAATCGTTCCTGCGTGCATTGCCATTCGAACAATGTCTTCCGCCGCAAGTGTCATTCTGCCTGCGCGACGCTTTAACGGAAAGGAGATCCCTGAGACGCCATCCAATGCTCGGTAGATCACTTCCGTGCAAACCAGGCGATCTGCGACCGCAAAATCGAAACTGAAATCGTACTCCTTGCCTTCGTGAAAAAGTGCTCTTGCTACCACATGCTGAATCGAGTCGGAGGACAGCTTGGGGCGTATCACGAGAAAGGAATCGGATTGGCAAACGAATGCAAGCGGGCGAACAAAAACACCATCTTTCATGGCCTCCAACACGCGTCCGCCTGTCGATGCTCCGCAATCCACAATTTGTTTCCATCGTGGAGACACGGTGGGGTGTTCGCGAAGACCCGAATGTTCCAAGTACTCTAAACTCCCAACAAACAGCGCGGAATGAGGCCAGTAGCCTGGCAAAAAATAGTTGGTTAAAGCGTGCTCCTTGCGAACCAAAAGAATGTCACCAGGGGCCAGCAGTTCCGCAAACTCATCACGGATTTTCTCAGGGAGACCCGGTTGATGCCCTCGTTTCAAATATTTATCGGCAGCGAGGATACCGGCTACCTTCTGAATCTGAAACATAGCGGAACCCACTAGATTCCCTCGTAGGAGACTCCAAAGCTGCCTCGCGCGAAAGCGGAGCCTAGTCTTGGCATAGTCGCTCCAGCTGATATTCAATCGGGCCGAAAGCTGGTCGATAATTGACACCATCTGCTTTAACTCGTTCGTCTGCGCAAGTTTGTTCCAACGATTGCGACGACGGTGATAGTAGCGAGCTGCGTCAAAAAGCATCCACAAGTTCTTTGGCAAAGTCCAGGAAGCTTGGGTTTGGTCGTAGACACCGGCGGGAATTCCAAAGCTTGGCTCCGCTTCGTTCAGTTTGCTGCGAATGACGGGACGATGGTGAAACATCTCTCGTAAGAGGCGGGCCGAATCGAGAAGGACTAATGCGCCGGCATACGCGGGCAAAAACAACTGGTGATACGATTTGAGATTACGCATACCACGACCGCGTAGATCATGAACAACCTCTAAAAGTGCAAGCCGCAATTGCCAATACGTCACAAGCAAACGGCGAGTCTCCTCGTCTTCTGAGGGAGTCAGGTAGTCGCGTCCCAAATGGTCGATATATTCCAGCATCGACGCAGCGGATTGCTTTAACTCTTCGAATTGTAGATGGACCGATTGAACAGTCCGAGCTGCTTCAAGGCTTAGGTTTTCGGCATCGATGCGATTCGGGTCCATGTGCAAAATTATAGACGCAATTCTGCTGGACGTTTGCTTCGTCGGATAAAACCATGAAAACAGTGGGTTACCCGAGCGTAGTGCAGGACCGAATCGGAATGTGGAGCGTCCCCACTGGAGTATCAAGCCCTTCATTCCGACTTGGGGATAAGCGAAAAAACTTCGGCTCAGGATGTGCCGAAGTTTTATCGCAGGATGCGTTCACAAACTACTGCTTGCCCACAACCTCGATACCAGAGCGGGTCGCAGGTCCATTGAGGGGTTTGAAAACGCTGACTACGGCTGCGAAATTGGTTGGATTTTCAATGGCGGCGCTAGCGTTGCAGAAGAACCGATAGTTCATTCCTGCGACAACTTGCTGGGCAACCGCAACCGGTGTGTAACTCACACCCATCAAGCCCTTCATCGCCTGATCGAAAGCCGTTCTCGCATCACTCGAAATATCACTTGTGTAAACCGACCATCCGCCTGGAATTGTCATAATCTTAGCCCTCTTTACGAATTAGAAACCTAATTGAAACACTCTATGGTTACGAACAGTTCCTATGAAACCATTCCCTGTCATGAAGATCGCAATCGGCGTGTCGCTGGCGACACGATATTGCGAAAATAATTGAAAACGGAAATCCCATCTCAAATTTGCCCATGAAGCAAAGCATTGTCAGCCCGAGCGACACGGGGTATTCGAAAGTGGCATGCATGGGGTATTCGAAAGTGGCATGGGCGCGCTCGCCCATGGAGTCACGAGACAGCGCGCTCGTGCCATGCGATGGTTGACTATGTTGACATCCATGATCACAACCCGATGCGTGATGGCTTGTTGATTTAATGGTACGACGGACTTCCAAGTCCGTCGAATTCCCCATTGACGGACTTGGAAGTCCGTCATACCGCCTTTAACCAATAACGACTTCATTAAAGCGACAAGCCCGTGAGCGAGGGATCTACCCTTGGAACCGTGAGAAACCAAAGCCGGTTGGCCTTGCATCCCCTACGATCCCTACGAGCCAATCCTTTTGGTTTTTGTTGAGCTGCATGAGGAAGGTTCGCCGATGAGTAAGAATTGATGGTAGCGATCGAGCATCTGGATGCTAATTCGATGATGACGGTTTCCTTTGTGCAGGGATGTGGCGAAGGAAATTCAAATGACGAGCTCTACAAGAACGCATCCCAAGCTTATGGCACGCAAAAAAACAACGAAACGCAGCGACCTTGCTCCGCCGCCCAAACCCGCTAAGGAAACGGAGGATGTCGATGCAGCACGTCAACCTCGGACCCTTGGTTGGCTCGTGTTGATTGTTGGAGCATGCAGCACTTGGTATTGGTACCGACCCCTTCCAAAATCGGATACTGAGACCGTCCATTCCACGATTCCAAACAACTGGCCAACCTCGCAATCGGGGCCGCGAAGTCTTTGGACGGATGATGGTTTGATTGTTCCAAGTCTCGACGACATCAAGTTGAACAACGCTGTCGATCGGCTGAGTCCCCCGGCACAAAGTTCCGAGGACTCCCAATTGGTTGGAACGCCCAACGTTTCCGTGATTCCGTGGGAGGATACTCGCAAGGATTTTCGCGATGTCCTTCGGACCGAAATTCTGCCAAGATTACCGATCGAGCCTGCGGTAACGTCGGTGCCGATCGATTCGAAGCCTCCGGCATGGACTCAGGACGAACCAAATTCGCTCTCCGCCAAGGCGCCCAAGGATGGAGAAGCGAAATGGCCAGATGCAGGCTACGTGCCTGAACAGGTCGTCCAGAAAGCAAAACAGAAGCAAGCCAATAAAATTACGACGAAGATTCCCCAGCTTCTAGAAACCGGCATGCGATCGATTCGAACTTCGGAGGAGATTGAGACTGCCGGGCCAGGCGACGGTTCGAATCCATCGGGGCTCGAACCCATCCCTCAAGAACCAGCCGTACCTCGCCAACCGAATTTCATCCGGCAGCCGACGAAGAAGTAGCAGGTGCAAATAGAATGGAACCGATGCGGACCATCGTTGCCCCTTGTTCGATCGCAATTTCGAAGTCGTCGCTCATCCCCATGGAGAGTTCGTTCAATGGCAATCCAAACCGTACAGCCCAGCGATCGCGAAGATTTCGGAGCACCTCGAAGTCGGCGCGGGCTTGGTCTTGGCCGCCATTCAAGCTACCCATTCCCATCAGCCCGACGACATTCAACAGCGGGCATTTCTCTCGTCGCATGAGCCATTTTTCAAGCAATTGCTCCCCCTCCGCTACCGAAAGTCCCGTTTTTTCCAGGTCGCCTGAGATATTCACTTCGAGCAATAAATCCAGAGGTTTTTCACGATTTCCAATGTCTTGCTCTACCTGCTGAAGCAGTCGCTCCGAGTCGAGCGAGTGCATCGCGGTGAGCAAGGGCAACGTTCGTTTGGCTTTGTTTCGCTGAAGGTGTCCAATCAAATGCCAATTTATTTCTAGATCGGCAAGTGCAGCCGATTTGTCCCAGATAATCTGCGGACGACTTTCCCCCAAATCGCGACAGCCGGCCTCAACCAGATGCCGAGTAACGGACGCATCCACATATTTGGAAACCCCGATAAGCCGGATTTCCGCCGGATTTCGGCCCGCTCGACCAGCGGCAGTGTTCATTCGGTCAAGAACCGCAAGGTAATTGGCTCGAACGCTAGACGCAGAGGTTTGCAACGAATTTGCTGGATTCATCATTTGATTCTTTCAAAGCCCATCGGACAAACCACTGATTCGGGAACGCAGTTTAAAAACTTTTGCAATTCTATTGCATGTGCGTCCGTTTTCGATACGATATTGACGTCGTTGAAACTACACGTGCAAAAGAACTATACCATGGAGCAAAGCGTGAATCGCTGGAAGGACACACTCGGGATCTTCGCCTCAGTCGCCTGCGCTATCCATTGCGCTGCAACTCCCATTCTGCTTGCCTTCTTGCCAGCATTGAAATTCACGGAGTGGATGGCTAGTCCTCAGTTCCACCAAACAGCAGCGATCGTTTGCGTCGGCTTGGTCTCGATTTCCATCTGGCCTGCGTTTCGTTTGTTTCGTGATTTCAAGGTGCTGGGACTCTCAACCGCCGGCCTTGGCCTGGTGATTGCAGCAGCTTTCTTTCTGCCCGATCAGTGCTGTTCGAATGGGGTGAACGACGGAGACCACAGTCGCACGATTGGTAGTTCTCCGGAGAAAGAACTTAGCCACGAGGGCCATAGCCACGCGGGTCATAGCCACGCGGGTCATAGCCACGCGGGTCATAGTCACACGGGTCATAGTCACGACAGTGAAGTAACGTTGGCGTCAACTTCCCCGACGGATTTGCTGGCAAGTCTACAGCCATGGATGACTCCGCTTGGCGGATTGATGTTGGTTTTCGCTCACGGTTTAAATCTCCGTCGTCGCTTTGCTTCCTGCAAGAGTGGTTGTGCATGCAACCAATCCAAGATAGCGGCGGCACGAGTCGAAAGCACCGAAAGCAATGAAATCAACGCTTTGGGCAACGTTAAGGCTGCGTAAATCCAGAGCAGCCACTCATTCAGTTGGATAGTGAAACAACGTGCGGTTCACGTTCACGCAGTCGTCGCAACTGGCCACAAGCCGCTTGTATGTCATTCCCCTTGCGTTGCCGAAACATCACGTTGATCCCACCTTCCATCAAGATACGACGAAACTCGTGAATCGCTTCAGGGGCTGGCGTTTCGTAAGGCAAGCCTGGCACAGGGTTGTACGGGATGACGTTCAGCATTGCGTTTCGATGACGCAATAGTTTCACAAGTTGTTCCGCGCATGCTGGTGAGTCGTTTAGATCCTTAAGCAACACATACTCAAACGTAAGCCGTCGTCCTGTCGCGTTGAAGTAGCGATCTGCGGCAGCCATGATCGGCTCAATACCGATGCTCTTGTTGACTGGAACAAGTCTTGTTCGAAGTTCATCGTTGGGGGCATGTAAACTAATCGCGAGCTGATACGGCGAGTTTGAGCCAGCGAGTTTATCGATCGCAGGCGGCAGGCCGACCGTGCTGATTGTGATTCGACGTGGACTGATTCCAAGACCAAAATCGCTGTCCTTGGCAACCGCGAGGGCTTCGAGCACGCGTTGGAGATTCGCGAGCGGTTCCCCCATGCCCATCATGACGATATGGCTCAATCGTTCTTCGGGTTCGAGCAATCGTTGGAGTTTGAGCATCTGCTCAAGGATTTCTCCACGAGTTAGATTGCGATCGACTCCATCGAGTCCACTCGCACAAAAGACGCATCCCATAGCGCATCCGACTTGACTGCTAATGCAGACCGAGCGCCGAGGTCCGTCTCGCAACAAAACGCACTCGATTCGGCCGCCGTCCGCTAACTCGATGAGCAGCTTTTCTGTGCCGTCTTCCGAATGCTGCGATTCAGCCGTCTTGCCGGTGAAAATGCAAAAGTGTTCCGCAAGCTGTGTTCGGAGTTCCTTGGGCAAGTCCGACATATCCTGAAACGTATCAAGGCGACGTTGATAGATCCAGGAAAGGATTTGTCTAGCACGGTATTTTGGAAAACCTCGTTCACCCAGCCACTCCACGATTGCTTGCTCGGTATGCTCGAGGATCGACGGTTTTCGCGGTTCGGAAGTTGGTTCAGGGTTTTCGGAGGTCATAATTGCTCGTTTGCCGAGGCTTAACCGGCACAAGTGAAGCACAGATATTGGTCGAAAAGGCACGGATTTGGCAGGGCGGATTCTCTCAAGCATGATAGTCGTTTTTTGGAATTAATCACTCTCCAATCCCGTACTAATCTGCGAAAACAAGCGTCGGTTTGCTTGTCGGGGACTGCGGCCCGCGATCGAACGTAAGCTCGCACTCACGTACGTTTGATTGCGTTACGAACACCTCACACGCCCTTCGTTTCTCGGAGCGAGCCACCCATTGGATTTCAAACCGTTGCTCGCCTTAATGCAACACCGTATGGTTGCGACCGATGCCGAAAAGGATAACAATCTGTCCGGCTAGGAATCCAAATGGGCAAAAGCTGAACGAAACCACTTGAAAAGGGTCGGTCCATAAACGGGCCTCCAATACCATGAGCGAAAGCAACGTTCCCGAACAAAAACCGTTTATCGCGGACGAAGAAAACATTCCCGAGTTCACATGGTTTCCCATTCTGATGGGGGCTTTGCTTGGAATTGTTTTTGGTGCCTCTTCGATCTACCTCGTCCTGAAAGTCGGACTCACGGTGTCGGCTTCCATCCCTGTTGCAGTCCTCTCGATTACGCTCTTTAAGGCGATATCGAGGGTCACAGGGATTCGCAAAACGACCATTTTGGAAAACAACATTGTTCAAACCACGGGATCAGCTGGGGAATCGTTAGCGTTTGCGGTTGGGCTGATCATGCCAACCCTTTTGCTATTGGGATTCGACATCGACGTGGTCCGTGTCATGACGGTCAGCGTTTTTGGGGGATTGCTAGGAATCCTCTTGATGATTCCGCTTCGCCAAGCGTTCATCGTAAAGCAACACGGCATCCTGACGTTCCCGGAAGGCAAGGCGTGTGCCGAGGTTTTGCTTGCTGGCGAAAAGGGTGGTGCAACGGCAACGATGGTGTTTGCGGGCTTTGGACTCGGTTTCGCGTACCAATTCTTGATGCAAGCGTTGAAACTGTGGAAAGAAGGTGTCGCCTTCGCGCTGTACTACTTGGATGCAGCCGGGAAGACGATAGGACTCAAGGGGGCTTCCTTAAGCGTTGAGTTATCACCATCACTCCTCGGTGTTGGCTACATCATCGGCCCACGTATCGCCAGCATCATGGTTGCTGGCGGCGTATTGGCCTACTTGGTGTTGAGTCCATTGATCGTATACTTTGGAGAGGGGTTGGAGGCCCCTTTGGCACCAGGAACGATACTGATTCGAGACATGAACGAATCTGCAATCCGAACCAGCTACATTCTTTATATTGGGGCAGGGGCTGTTGCAACGGGTGGCATCATCAGCATGTTCAAAGCCCTTCCCACAATCTTGAATGCGATTGCAACAAGCTTTCGTGATCTGACTTCGAGAAATGGAAACATCAAGAGCAACAAAAGAACGGATCGCGATATCCCTTTGCCCATGGTGCTCGTCGGAAGCCTATTGCTCGTCCTTGCGCTTATGGCGGTCCCTCAACTCGGGCTGGGGTTTGGCTATACCGGCATAGCTGGAGCAGCCATGATTGTTGTATTCGGGTTCCTGTTTGTAACCGTTTCATCGCGATTGACTGGTGAAATCGGCTCTTCTTCCAATCCCATCTCGGGTATGACCGTTGCGACACTGTTGCTGACCTGTCTGATACTGCTTGCCCTTGAGGGACTCGGCGTCGCCACGATTAATAAAGAGATCAAACTCACCGCTCTTACGATTGCTGGCGTTGTCTGTGTGGCCGCATCGAACGGAGGAAGCACTGCGCAGGCGCTCAAGGTGGGCCACATCGTTGGCGCAACCCCGCGAGCGCAGCAACTGAGTATCTTGATTGGTGCGCTGACATCTGCGTTGGTGGTCGGTCTCGTCTTGATCGCCATGAATGAAGCCAATTCAACCTACAGCAAGAAGTCCGTCGAACAACATGCCAGCGTGGTCGTGGATGTGAAGGGCTTACCCCAAGATCATGTTCGATCGGGACCGTACGCTCAGTCGGACTCGGCGAATTACTACGTATTGAATGTGGGTCGGACGGAACGCGATGCACCCTTGCCAGCCGGGCGGTACCTCATCGACGAAGCGGGCAAACCGGTCTATTTGGTGGACCCAGGAATCAACGGTATCTTGACAGAGGACGATGACGGAAAGAATGTCAAGGCGAGTAAGTTCGATGCACCGAAAACCGTTCTGATGCAACTGATTATTGATGGCATCTTGGATAGACGCTTGCCATGGGGGCTCGTGTTAATCGGTGCTCTGATCGCTTTAACTCTTGAGCTTAGCTGTGTGCCTAGTCTCCCTTTCGCCGTGGGTGTTTACCTACCACTGAGCTCGTCGACGCCGATTTTTATTGGTGGAATGATTCGTTTGGCTGTCGACAAATTTCGCAAAAACAAAACGAGTGGTGAAGACGACTCAAGCCCTGCGGTGCTCCTCAGTTCTGGCTACATTGCAGGCGGTGCGATTGCGGCTGTTTTGATCTCCTTTATGAATTTTAAGTCGGAGTGGATTGAAGCGATCAATCTCGAAAAATTTGGGACAACGGTCGACTCGATTTCGATTGCCCCCTTTGGAATACTATGCGCGGTTCTTCTTCTCGTCGGAGTCGTTCGAAGGAGGAACGAGGTTGTTGAATGATGGAGAGCATGCAACTCCAATGGTCGCACCCGGCAGGTGCGACCCTACCGCAGGTCACTCTTGCCGAGAGTGACCTTTAGAGGGGGGGAACCCCTCTAAAGCTTCTGTGCTGTTTGCATCGGAAGAAACATCCTACCGGCCAACTTGGGCAGCGATAGGAATCCATACTTTTCATAGAATCGGGTTGCAGCATCACCTTTCGAGTCGACAACGATCAGGCTTGCCGCAATCTCACCTGCCACACGTACACAGCGTGCTATCGCATCTAACAAAAGCAACTCGCCAACGCCGGGATAATTGATGTCTCTAGCTAATCTTCCAACAAGGATCGCGGGGATCTCTGGATAGCGAGGCATTTTATTGGTCAACTCCTCAGGCAATTCGGAAAGCCCGACCGATGTTGCACAGAGTGTATAAAAGCCAATAATCTGAGTTGGATCGGAGTGTTTCACAAGGACGAAAACAGCCGATGCTTTCCGCTTTACATCCTGCTTCGCGTACTTCGCAAGGTAATCATTGAGAACCGACACACCACAATCAAAACGCGTTCGATCATGTTGATTGCCAAGCGGTTCGCAAGCAAAGTCGTTCATCGACTCAAAACCCGCTTTCGATATTCATCCATCGCAAGTTTCAGCTTCTTATTGGGCTTCTTTGGCGTCAACAACGCATCGACCAAAACCCGGCTTTGCGCTTGATCAAGATGTAGTTTCTCATGTTCCTCAATGACCTTCTTGGCTGCAATCTCTAAATGCGTAAGTACGAACTCAGAGACGGTCCGACCGGTGAACGCCGCAGCGCGCTCGATGAGTCTTTTTTGGTCTTGAGAAACTCGTGTCTCAATTCTGGCCGTTTTAGCAGTATTATTCAGGTCCGCCATCGTTTCCTCCTATTGGTATGATGTACGGCATATTAGGATAGTATGTCATGCACCACATTGCCATGCACATCCGTCAGCCGGTAATCTCGGCCACCGTGGCGATAGGTTAGCTTCGTGTGGTCGATTCCCATCAAATGCAGAATGGTCGCATGGAAATCGTGCACATGAACGCGATTTTCTGCCACGGTCGCTCCGAGCTCATCGGTGCGCCCGTAACTTATCCCTGGCTTCACACCTGCGCCAGCCATCCAGGACGAGAAGCACGCGCTATGATGGCCGCGGCCTTTGTCTCCATCCACTCCAGGCGTTCGCCCAAACTCGGTTGTCCACACAACCAATGTGTCCTCGAGCATCCCAGTTCGCTTCAGATCTCTTAACAGCCCAGCAATCGGCTTGTCGATCACCTTGGCATGGTCCGCGTGTTCGGCCATGTTGCCATGCTGGTCCCAATTCTTACTTGAACTACCATCAATCAGCTCAATAAATCGAACACCGCGTTGGGCCAATCGTCGTGCAACCAGACACTTCCAACCAAACCCCTCCGATTGCCCTTCTTTCAACCCGTACAAGTCGAGTGTCTCTTGGCTTTCATCGGCGACATCAAAGGCTTCAAATGCCTCTGTCTGCATGTGAAAAGCAGTCTCGAAAGTTCGAATGCGTGCCGCTAATTCTTGATCGTTACCGCGTTCCGCCAGATGCCGATCATTGATCGACTTGGTAAGACCAATCTCAAGCTGTTGAATCCTTTCCTGCGGTGTCCGGCGCTGCAAATCTACAATGGGTTCCTTGCCCGGTACGACGCGCACACCTTGGTGATAGGCGGGCAAGAAATCATTGGCATAGACTTGTGTTCCCGCGTATGGCAATTGCGCCGCCAACACCATGAACGAGGGCAAGTTGCTATTGACGGTACCAAGCCCATAGCTGATCCACGAGCCGATACTGGGCCGAGAAAAGAAAAACGAGCCCGTGTGCATCGCCAAGGTTGCTTGATAGTGCTCGTTGTCGTCCGACTTCATCGAATTGATCAAGCAGATGTCGTCCATGCACTCGCGAAGGTGTGGGAAGAGATCGCTGACAAGTGTTCCACACTGTCCACCGGGCCGAAACTCCCACAACGGTTTCAATAGTACTTTCTGTTGATTGGACAGGCCACCGCCGATACCGGTCTTCTTCCCATCCGCCTTGAACAGTTCAGGCTTGTGGTCGAAGGTGTCCATATGCGACACACCGCCGTTGGAAAAGATGAAAATGACGCGTTTCGCTTTCGCGGGAAAGTGCGGCTGCCTAGGCGCGAGCGGGTCGCGGCTATCCTCTTGCGCGAGCAATTCGGAAACCAAGCCCGGCATGAGCAGCGAGCCGGCCGCTAAACTTTGAATAACGTGTCTTCGTTTCATGTTGGGTCTCGATTGATTGTTTGGATGGACCAGTTAGCGGCTGGGCGCGAGCCAAATGGCACTCACTTTGTAGCGGAACAGCGCAAGCTGTCCGGTGACCGTAGGCAAATCACTTGGATATTCACCGGGCGGCTCGCGCCGCTCCGCTACGAAAACATTGGTTCGAACCGAAAGTGAGTGCCATTGGGCGC
>CAMCMB010000093.1 GCA_945875845.1 Pirellula staleyi DSM 6068 | reverse complement strand
CAGGCACCCCATCTAAGAGATGCTCCCTTACCATCGCGATCTTCTGCGCAGGCGTTAAAAACTTTCGTTTCGTCATTGCGGTTTCTCCTTGCCGAACCGCTAAACTTGAGCACACGATTCTGTGCACTACTTCGAAATGAGCAAAACAGACCAACAACACCAGTAGCGGAAACGCCGACAATAGCGCTCCGGCCGCAGCGAGCTTCAACAACAATAAGCCAACGGCTGTCATCAGCAGTGTGGCTTCGGCCAACGTCGGTCAGGCCATAAGCTTCGATAGCAGTTCGTCCTCGGATTCTGATGGAAGCATTGCACACCGTCTGTGGGATTTTGGGGATGGAATTCCTGTAGATACGACCGGTGCAAGTCATGCCTACAGTGTGGCGGGTACTTATCGTGTAACCCTGATTGTGTGGGATAACAGCGGAAGGGCGGCAAGGGCTGAAAAGAGTGTAGTTGTTTCAAGGATCACAACAGAAAAAGGAAACCAACCATGAAACGCACCCTTCTCACCACGCCACCACCGATTGAATCTGGACCGGGACCCCGTGACATGGCAACGACTCGGCACGGAGTTACGGCTGCGGTAACCGCGCGTCACACAACTATATCCATGATGGCCCGCGCATGGGCATCATGTTCATCGGCAACAACCTGATGATCGAGTACAACCACATCCGTCATATGAACCTGGAAACCGAGGACACCGGCGCGGTTTACACTGGTGGCCGCGACTGGCTCGGCTCACGTGGCTCGGCTCACGTGGGTCGGTGGTGCGCTACAATTACTTCCATGACATCCTTGGCTTCGGTAAGGATGAACACGGACGCTGGGTCTCGCCGCACTTCGCCTGGGGCGTGCTCCGGTACAGGTTCTACCCGTCGAGCCGGATCAACGACATTGGCTTCCGCGTCGCCCTGAGTTCCTCCGGAATCCCAAAGTAGGCGGAGCCGGCACACGACAAGTAGAGCGGAGCCAGTGGTCGTAGGCACGCAAGGGAGTAGGCGGAGCCACGTCCGGAGATGCCGTAGAGCGCGGGCGGAGCGGTCGAGTGTAGAACAATTGTCCCCAATTGATTGCAGGGATTGCCAATAGGAGATTGTCATTCCGGCAGGTCTTCGAGAGCTTTTGTACCTGCCGAATTCTCTTTGTCATCTGCGGCTGGGTGATTATGTTCGATCGCTGGGATCAATGACGGCGTAGACGAGTTGGGGTGTTTACGCGCAGTTTACTTGGGAACGACAAAGTGACGATCAACTTCTAGAATAACGCAAAGACTGCGCTAAAACAAAAAGGAGAAGACTGTGAGAAAGACAATGTCCTTGTTACTTGTTGCCGCGCTTGCGGTTATCGGAGCATCGGCGATGGCAGGGGAAACCGTGGCGACGAATAAGAAATCGGCTGATTCCCGTGCCGATTATTATGTCGCCGTGAACGGAAATGACTCCAATCCCGGAACGATCGCTTTGCCGTTTGCCACGATCGAAAAAGCACGTCTCGCCGTTCAATCTCGAATCGCTACCGGGATGACGAAGGACATTACCGTCATGCTGCGCGGGGGGACATACTATATCAGCAATACCCTTGCCTTCACTGCCGCCGACTCGGGCGTCGGTGGGCACCGAGTCGTGTACCGCAACTATCCCGATGAAGTCCCTGTGATTGACGGCGGAGTTCCGATCACCGGATGGACTGAGACAACATCCGGAAGCGGCATCTACCAGGCGAATGCGGCCAATCTGAACTTCAGACAACTCTATGTAAACAACAAGCGAGGGATACGAGCGCGATGGCCTAATGCGGATGCCGACCATCCATTTTTTGTGGCCACCAACGGATTCTATCAATATCGAGCACCGGCGAATCCGCCCGCTGCCCCGCCGGATCCCGCGACGTCGTCTCATTATAGGATGAATACCGTCATGAACATGAGCGCCATATGGATAACGGCAATGCTGCTGCTGACGCTGGGGATGGCCCGTGCCGACGCAGCCGAGACCCGACCGAACATCATCTTCATCTTCGCCGACGACTGGGGCTGGGGGTTCTTTCGTGTCACGGATCCAAGCTCTACAAGACGCCGAGCCTGGACAAGCTCGCGTCGCAGGGGACCGACTTCTACGAATTCACCGTGGGCAACCCGGTGTGCTCACCGAGCCGCACCGCAGTCATGACCGGGCACTACCCGGCCCGCCACAGCGTCCACCAGCACTTCGCTTCAATCCAGCACCACGTGGCGAGCGGTATGCCTGACTGGCTCGATCCTACGCCGGTGATGCTCCCACGTGTGCTCAAGGAGGCGGGCTATGTGACGGGGCACTTTGGCAAGTGGCACCTGACGAACAGTCATGTGAGCGCCCCCCCGCTGCCCGCCGCGTACGGCAAGGGCGCCGATCACCATCGAATTCACCAGATACATAAAGATCTAGAGGAGCAATCAGAGTGACGCATATCAAAACCTGGTTCACCATTTTTTTGGCGAAGGCATCAATCATGTTGGCCAGCCTGGTGGTTGTACTGTTCGCCGTGGGCTCCCTCCACGCCGAAGAGCCCTCGCCAGCCCCAAAGGCGATCGCCTCGCACATGAACGGTTCGCTGGATGCGCTCAACGACGGTATTGATCCTAAAAATTCGGGAGATACCAGCATTCCGCGGTTCACCTGGTGGGACCACCTTGGAACATCGGAGTGGGTCCAATATGACTTTGAAACCGCTCGTAAGATCACCTCAGTGGAGGTCTACTGGTTCGACGACGAGAACAGCGAACCGAAAGGGATGTGCCGGGTGCCGGCGTCCTGGAAACTCCTGTACCGCAGCGGCAAGGAGTGGAAGCCCGTCGCCGTCGTCCCGCCCCTCGTCTACGGGGTGGACAAAAACAAGTACAACCTGGTGAAATTCGAGGCGGTCGAGACGACCGGGTTGAGAATCGAAGTCACCCTCCAACCCGGCATGTCCGGTGGTATCCTGGAGTTGAGGCTGCTGCCCGCACTTGCCACGCACCCGGCGGCGCCCGACACGACGCTTTCGTCAATGAATTGGAAAACCTGGAGTCCGGACGGACCGGTCCGGAAGCAACTGGTGGTGCTCACCCCGGCTTCGTTTCAGGAATACGTGCGCGGATTTCAAGCGGACTATGACGCGCTGGCACCCATCTTCAGCGTCGATAGGGTCGATGACCTGAACGGCCTGAAGTACGCCCGTGAAACGGCTTACGTGGGAAACGAACTTGCATTTGACTGGATGCAACGGAATATTCCCTACTTTGATTGTCCGGACAATGCCTTCCGGGAGATCTATTATTTCCGGCACTGGATGAACCGGCTGCACCTGAAAAACAACGGGACCAATTTCGTGGTCAGTGAGTTCACAGGCCGTGCCTCCTGGGCGGATGCCAACAACGTGATCACCTGCCCGGCAGGACATCAATTCAGTTGGCTGACGTGGCTGGATGATCCGGAGTATGCCCGTTCGTACATGAACTACTACCTGTATGCCAAGGAATCCAACCCGCATCAGTTCCGGGAGTGGCTGGCCGACTGCGCCTGGCAGACCCAACTGGTGCATCCGTCTCCCGAGTTTGCACGGAACGTCATCGGCGGTTTGAAAAAGCTGTTCGAATCATATCGCGGCGAGAAGGTTTCCAGTTTCCACGACCTCTATGGGTGCACTGACTGGAATGATGGGTTTGAACATACGATCGGCGGCAGCGGGGTGCGAACCACCATCAATTCCTACCAGTACGCCAATGCCCGGGCGATCGCGAATCTGGCCCGGCAGACCGGAGACGTCGAAACCCAGACCACCTATTCCGGTATCGCCGCGACGATCAAGGCCGGTGTCCAGACGCACCTATGGGATGACAAGGATAAGTTTTTCAAAACCTACAAAACCCAGAAGTGGCGCGATGAGGATATCCGCCTCTATGGAAAGGATATCCCAAAGTGGTTTGTCGAGGAGGCCGACCGCCTAGTCGATGTTCGCGAAATCTCCGGCTACATTCCCTGGCAGTTCAACCTGCCGGACAACACCCCCGAGTTTGCGGCGGCGTGGCGGTTCATCAAGGACAATACCAGCGGTTTCGCGGGGCAAAACGGTCTGGCCGGCGCACAAAAAGACCATCCGCGTTATAACATTCCCACCAAGGGTGCCCGCTGGAACGGATTGAGTTGGTTCTTTGCGACAACCCAGGCCCTCACCGGGCTGGCCAATCTGCTCAACGATTACGACCAGCAGGTGGTGGACAAGCGGGACTATTTTCTGGAACTCGAGAAATACACCAAGCGGGCCCACTATAATGTCTATCCCCAGCTCCGCGGAACGAGTATTCGCCCGTGGGCGACGGAATGGGTGGAACCGGACAAGTCGAATTTGGATCCAGGCGCCAGCCCGGACTCTATCTGGACTACAAGAAGCTCCCTGCTTTACTATTTCCATTCCGGGTATACGGAACTGGTCATTAACGGCCTGGTCGGCATCCGGCCGCAGGAAAATGACTCCCTGGTCGTGAACCCGCTGGTTCCGGACGGGATCTGGAGCTATTTTTGCCTGGACGGCCTGAAGTACAGGGGCCACTACATCTGCGTTCTGTGGGACGCCGATGGCACCCGCTATAAAAAGGGCAAAGGCCTGTCGGTATTCGTGAACGGAGAAAAGAAAAGTACCCGGGACGACCTGGGCCGGTTGACGATAAAACTGCCGCCGGCCGGCAAGTAGCGGCGTATAGCAAGGGCGCCCAATCGTTGCTCGTTCCGGACTTACTGAATGCGATCAAGAATGAGTCCGATTCAACGATTCTCTATTCCGGATGACAAGCCATGTGTGTGCTGAGTTCGACGAGTCAACTGCGTGAGCTGCTGAGCGACTCGCACGCTGCGGTTCGCCAATCCGCCTTGCTGGGGCTGCTTGAGACTGGCGCTGCGATTCAACAGGAGGTCCGCGTTTTGGCGAAAAAGGATGTCGACACTGGTGTGCGCGAAGTCACTAACTTATGGTTGAAGAAGCGAAGGGAGTTGATGCGCTCGACCACGACACTATGCATCCGGGAATCTGGCTCGGGTTCGGGTTCGGCGATATCAGCGGCCATGATTTCTGGCGCAACAAAGCGGCTATGGAACATGTGCGTTTTGTATCGGAGCCACAGATTGCAGATGGTCGCCTGACCTTTTCTAACGAGTGCCGTTTGAAAACCGGCAGCGACCAATCCTCGGCTCACTAACAAACGCTTTCACGCTGATGCGTCGCCCCAGTGGTTGGCTGTTGGTCTGGGACGCCACGTTCCATGCCGATTAAGGCCCGCTCGTTTTTGGCGATCAGGAAGAGATGGGCTTTGGGGCCCGCGTTGCCACGCCGTTTACCTACTTCGATTGACGAGCCGCTTCCAAAGCACCCGTTGCTTCTCCCTGTTCGGCAGGATCGCAATGGTACGCACCTCGCGTTCGAGGAAGCGGGGGACGTGTTCGGTGGTGGGTTCAAGGTTGAGGATCGCACCGAATGAATTGGAAAAAGACCGCTGTAATTGGCTCTTGTGCTACTTCTTTTCAATCCAACCTTCACTTGGATGGCGGAGTTTGAGAAAACACTCCGCCGTGACATGCTGCTTCCGCTGGCGGCATGAACCACACTCATGGAGTAGCTTAATCTTTGTTTTGGCGTTCCCGATTTAACCGAAGCTGAACGAGTTCTTCCTTAAGTGGCTTCCAATACGCCTCGTCGGCACGTCGTTCCATATCCTCTTCTTGCCTCAGGTGCTTTTCGATCTGCCCGACGTCATTCGGTTCAAGCGACGACAACCACGGTCGCGAGGAGGTCAGTGTCATAACGGATTCTGGAAAGCGTTGCATGAGCTTACTTAGCATTTCTGGTGTACGAGACTCTCGCAGCCAGAATTGAATCATCGCGTCGTTGTGACCATTTTGATTCTCATCATAGTGGGCTTCGACTAAGCGGCGGATCATAGGCCAGTCTTTGTCGCGTTGCGTCTTTTTGGCACAAACGAGATCTTCAATCGCGAGAACCTCATACGCAGCACCTGCGATCGGATCTTGGATCGTAGTTCGCCGCTCCCAAAGGCGTTCAAATGGTTCGCATCCGCGCAGTTGGGTCATCACATCGATTCGCAGGCCGTTCACGTCGGCGTGTTTACATCGAAAGTGAACCGCGTGTCCGCGTTGGAGATACTCCGCCTTGAATTCGGGAATCGCGATACATTCTGCCTGCAATTCGGCCAAGGCTGCGTTTAGATTCTTGAAGTTGTCCTCATCGGCCAAAATCACGACATCGCAGTCGCGGCTAAACTCCGCTGCGCCGTATAACACGCAAGCCTGACCGCCGATAAGCAGGTGGCGTACTTCGTGGCATGACAGCGTCGAAAGGACTTTGAGAATCGGGTTCGGGATCAAGTGAGCCTCCGGCCTCCAAGTAGAATCGCCAAAGTTTTGTGGATTCCTGCATCCTCTCAAGCGGGGTGAGGCGATACCACTCCTTCCACGAATCCGAGTCGGACCGTGCCTCTTCCAGTCTATGGAGTCGTTCTTGTTCAGTCACTTGCAACGCTCAAAGTGGAGATATGGAGAACAGGCATCTTTCCAACTATTCTACCAGAGGGTTTAGATTTTCCAAGTTCGATTGCGAGGTAGGGGCTCCTGTACAGGCCAGTTTCAGCCCTGTATAGAAACTTGGCCCGGAAAGTAGCGGTTACTTCGCGAGAAGAAGAATTGGTTGATTGCAATCGAGGGAGGTCTGACGTCAGATTGCGAATGCAGCATTGTTCGTGTAGATCGACTTGGGTGCATGGGGCTGTTTTGCTCAAGTACAGTTTGGAAATCAATGAGAATCGGTGCGAGAGTAACTTCGTCCTCAAAACGTTATGGAAGCTAGCCATTGCCGAAAGCAGTAGATTTGAGGGGAATCGTGCGCGGAGCGCACTTTTTGCACTCCGAAAGGCAGCCTTGAGAAGAGTCGCGGCAAGCAGAAGTTCGATGCCGCAACGTCGGCGGAGACTCAGAACGCGATTCACCGGCAGGTTAAAGGTCCGTGCTGCGACTCTTTGACTGGCCCTGTTGGGCCTCGAACTGTGTATCTGTTATTCAGATTTTCCGTAACGCGGCACGCTCAGAACGACCAATCGATCCGGTCTCGAACTCTGTAAACCCTGCTTTTTTGACCACTTGCGAAATCGACTTCTCAAAGAAGGTCCGATATCAGGGTCGATCCGGGGAGCCTTAGTTTTTTCTACGGAAGAAACGCCAAAAAGTTAACGCCGGACGACGAGAGATCGATGCCCGGCGTTTTTGTTTCTACCCAACGTTTTGGGCCTTTTCCGGGTTCGCGACGCCCGGCCCGAATGTCTCGGTTAGGAAACAGAGATCGCGGGCCACAACAGAAACGCGAGCCGTCCCCTCCGGCACCCCAGATCTCTACTGAGAACTCTCGAGATCTCCGTTTCCAAAGATGGTTTTGATTAACACAGCGTCTGCAAATCCTAACGGCCAGAAACCTTCTCCAATTTTGTCCCACCGAAACGCCTGATCCCCCACTCTGTGAGCGATCCGGTCGCAATGCCGACCGTGTAGCAAACGAGATCAGTCCAGAGAAATCCGAACCCCAGCACCAGCCCACCCAGCGTGGTCTGACGGATTGAGTCGATCCACGGGGCGTGATAGAGCTGGCTGATCTCTACCAAAAAAGCGATAGCTAGAGAGATTGCCGCCCTCGCCAGCACCTGACGTCCAGCCAAGAGCGTGCTTATCAACAAAAAAAGCATCAGCGCCCACAGCGTATCACCGGCGTACTCGGCCAAGAACGCAGGCAACTGACCTCGGTATCTGCGTGATGCCAGGCCTGCAATAAAGACAACTGTGGCGGCGATTAGGTAAACGAATCGAGTGCGAATCAATCAATAAGTGCTTTCTATTTAGGTTGAGCTGGCTGACATTCCCTCGAACGCTTGGCATTCAGTTCAATGTAATGCAGCCACGGCGTTGGCACATTGTCTTCATGGAAAATGGCTTCGACAGGGCACTCCGGAATACAGGCTTCACAGTCGACGCATTCATCGGGATTGATGTAGACCATATCTGCATCCTCATAAAAGCAATCGGTTGGGCAAACCTTCAAGCAAGCCTTGTCTTTGCAGCCTTTGCATGGCTCAGTTACGACCATCGTCATATTGGAGATCCTCAGGTTAGAATTGTGGAAAACGGAGTGGGTACCGGAGGAGGTGAGAATCTGGACGACAAAGCGGACATCAAATTTCAAAAAATTTCGGATTCGAATCTGACGAACCGAGCCAGCCGTGAACTTGTCGAATTGTGGCGGTCGGGTTCACAGGATGCTGCCCGCGTACTTTTGGCCCGCTACGAGGTCCGTTTGATTGCGTTGATTGCGTCTCGACTCAATCGCAAGTATCGAAACGGCATTGCTCCCGAAGAAGTGGTTCAGTCTGCCATAGGCAGCTTCTTCCGAGTCTCAAAAGCAGGTACCAACCCATCTATCAAGCTCGAAAGCACTGCGTCCGCATGGAACATCCTGGCGACATTCGTTCGCAGAAAACTGGCGAGGGCACTGGAACGCGAGACTGCTGTCAAACGCGGTGGCGGACGGACCAGAATATCGCTCGATGATCTTGAGACCGATCTAAGCACGAACCCTTCCGTAACCGAAGCCAATGAATTGTTGGATGAGATCCATTCAATGCTAAATTCGGATCATTCGCGACTTCTCGAACTTCTCTTGGAGAACAAGACTCAAAGGGAAATTGCGGAACAGCTAGGAGTCGACGAGCGGACGATCCGCCGGCGCATCAAATCGATGCAAGACATCGTCAAAGGGCAACTGGCTTCTGTCGATGAACGAAATGGGGCATCACTCGATTCGACAATTGAGACCATCAATCTTCCCAACATCAGTTACCGACAATTTGTACTCGGGAAGCTCGTTGGCAGTGGGGCACTCGGAAAAGTTTATCGAGCAAGATTGCAGTCCGATGGTCAGATCGTCGCTGTGAAGTTCATGCACAGGCATCTATGGACCAACCCTGATAGCAGACTCTCGTTTCTGCGAGAGATCGACCATGCATCGAAGATCAACCACAGCGGCGTTGTAAAGTATCTCGGCTGGGGGCAGTCGCCGCACGGTGGACCTTACCTTGTCTGCGAGTATGTAGATGGACAATCGCTCGCCAACGTCAAGCCAAACGACTCGGAGACCGCAATGCAATGGCTGGCTCAGATCTGCGAGGCTGTTGCGGCGGCGCATGATGCAGGTTTTGTGCACGGAGACTTAACCCCCAACAACATTCTGCTTGATCACGACGGACGAATCGTCGTTACCGATTTCGGTTTTTCAACGTACTCGCAGAAACCAACATCGGACGGCGGTGTATTTGAGTCGATCGTAGCACCTGGTGGAACACTTGGCTTTGCAGCTCCCGAGCAGATTTCATCTGCCTTCGGCACGATTGGCTTTACTACCGACATCTACGCGATCGGCGGATTAGCTTTCTATCTGCTTACAGGTCAAAGCCCTCATGATTCCAGTTTGTTGCTC
The DNA here is from genome assembly GCA_945875845.1 of Pirellula staleyi DSM 6068. Taxonomy (GTDB): domain Bacteria; phylum Planctomycetota; class Planctomycetia; order Pirellulales; family Pirellulaceae; genus JBKCUI01. The sequence continues at coordinate 17,184 of CAMCMB010000093.1, read as the reverse complement.
GATACCGTTGCCGACGAAGACTTGATAGTACCCAACGCACCTGTCACGCCAGCAGAGGCAAAGTTGGTAGCTTTTGCCAAATTTGCCATGAAAAAAGCAATCAGCTCCAGACCTCATTCAGTATCCGAGTTAGTCCCGCTACTTGTCGACTAATTGTAACTTTTTCTCGACTTCGCATCGTCCACTCGCCTAGTTTGCGTGTAACCCTACAGATAGGGACCTGTTCCTTTCGGTCTCGCTCGATACCCGGTTGTTAATCAAATCGACGGCTAGTTCGTAGAAACCGGTGATTTCGGGCTTCACATTGCCTCTGTTGGGAGATTGCTATGCCGAAGGTCCGCGCTGTAGACGAGATGAATGAAACCGAGCTGCGAGCGGAGCTCGTTTCGCTGCTTGCGGAGGGGATCGTACGCTACATGCAAAGCGAACAGTTCGCGATCGACCACGTAGATCGCGATTTCAATACAGATTTCGAGACAGCTTGCCTTGAGGTTCCTGCCAAACCAGTGCTCTCTGTGACCAGTCGAGTTAACGATCGATAGGTCTTTTTCAAAAAGGAGAGCCTTCAATGGCAATCAACGTCGCCAAAGAGGTCGCAACGCTCCGGCACATGACCGTGTCGGAGCTTCGCGATCGGTATCACGAAGTGTTCGGCGAGGACACCAACGCTCGCAACAAACAGTGGCTAATCAAACGCATCGCTTGGAAACTACAAGCCAACGCGGAAGGAGACATATCCGAACGCGCGAGACGCTTGGCTCACCAGATCGCGATGGAGACAGACATAAGAACGTCGCTGCCTCGCGTGAATAGGCCGGCTACCACGGAAACGCTGGAAACGGCAACGACTACGATTTCGCCGCCCGCCGACAATCGGATTCCATTGCCAGGGGCCAACTTAGTCAAGAACTACAAGGGTCGCAGTATCCAAGTTATGGTGCGACCAAATTCATTTGAGTTCGAGGGGACTCAATACAAGACACTCACAGCGATCGCCCGAGTCGTCACAGGGCAAAAGAACATCAACGGATTTCACTTCTTCGGACTACGCAAAGCGGAGGCTGCTCAATGAATAAGGAAAGAGAAATACGAAAGCTTAATTGCGCCATCTACACTCGCAAATCGACCGAGGAAGGACTCGACCAAGATTTCAACACACTCGATGCCCAGCGAGAATCAGCCGAGTCATACATCAAGAGTCAAGAAGCCGAGGGCTGGGTCTGCCTTCCCGATCATTATGACGATGGTGGCTTTACTGGCGGCACTATGGATCGCCCTGCATTGAAACGCCTACTCGCCGATATCGAGGCCGGCAAAGTTGACTGTATCGTAGTCTACAAGGTGGACCGTCTCAGCCGATCGCTAATGGACTTCGCCAAAATGCTCGAAGTCTTCGAACGCAAGAGCGTGGCATTCGTCAGCGTCACCCAGCAGTTCAATACCACGAACTCAATGGGCCGGCTGATGCTCAACGTTCTCCTTTCTTTCGCCCAGTTCGAACGCGAGATCATATCGGAGCGAACACGCGACAAGATGGTGGCCGCTCGTCGAAAAGGCAAATGGGGTGGCGGTTTGGCTCCGCTCGGATACGACAACGATCGCGAGGGTCGCAAGATTGTGGTCAACGAAGACGAGGCCGCACAGGTCCGTGGAACCTTCGAGCTGTATCTTGAGTGCCAGTCGATCATTCAGACAATCAAAGAAATTGATCGACGGGGATGGAAGAACAAGCTGACGGTTACTAAGAGCGGCAAAGAACGCGGTGGCCGCCACTTCGACAGGAGTTCGCTGTTCAAGCTGCTCACGAACGTCGCGTACCTTGGCAAAGTCCGCTACAAGGATGAGATCCACGAAGGAGAACACGACGCGATCGTACCTGTAGAGTTGTGGGAGAAGGTGCAGAAGCAACTGAAGCACAATGGTCGAACCGGTGGCATCATGGTTCGAAACAAGTTCGGCGCTTTGCTAAAGGGATTGGTTCGCTGCGTTTGCTGCGACTGTGCCATGACTCCAAATCATACAACTAAGGGTGGTAACAAACGCTATCGCTACTACGTTTGCACTTCCGCACAGAAACGTGGTTGGCATACCTGTCCTTCAAAGTCGATTCCCGCCAAGCAGATCGAGGACTTCGTTATCGAGCAGATCAAGAAGATTGGTTACGCGCCGCAGCTGATCCAGGACGTAGTCACAAGTGTCGCCGACAAGATGAAGAGGCAGCTCAAGCAACTCGAAGACGAACGGTTGGCCCTTGGTCGCGACACTGCACGTTGGAATAGCGAGATCCGCAAGACCTCCGCACTGATCCGCCCCAACGAGACCGACTCGCCGGCAATCGCGAGATTGGCCGACCTCCAAGAACGGATCGCTCACAACGAGCGCCGGATCAACACCGTGCTAAGCGATATCAAAAAGATCAGCAACAACTTGCTTACCCAGCAGGACGTCGAGACCGCGATGACCACCTTCGATCCAATCTGGGAATCGATGACGCTTCGCGATCAGATTCGCTTGGTACAAGTTGTCATCAAACAAGTCGACTACGACGGCGAATCTGGACGCGTCACCATCACCTTCAACCCGATCGGCATCAAGAAGCGTGCCGAGCATGCAACCAAAGATCTTGAGGAGGCCCGAGCATGAACGACGAAATCCAAGTAGGAGCTACTTTTCACAAGAAGCGCGTTGGCAAGCACATCGCCATGGTGGAAGGCCCACCGCCGACAGTTCCCGAACGTCCCAAAGGCCGCTTGCCTCGCATCACCCGCTATATGGCTCTTGCCATTTACTACGAAGATCTCATTCGCAAAGGCCACGTTCATGACTACGCCGAGATCGCTACGCTTGGACATGTCACTCGTGCGAGGGTAACTCAAATTATGAACTTAAGGTTGCTGGCCCCCAACCTCCAAGAGCGACTATTAAACCTACCGAGAATCAAACACGGGCATGATGGCCTTTGCTTACGTGATCTTCAACAGATTTCAGTTGAACCATCATGGAAGCGACAACACGAGATGTGGAGGATAACGGTGACGAAACAACCAGAGCAATGATTACTTATGTCAAAAAGATGGATTGAAGTTACTCCCACTTGAGGGCACGAATCTTGGGATCAAAAAGCTGATCCGCAAGCAATCGCCCACGACTAACGATATCATCCCAAGTAAAGCAACGTATTTCGTTCTGTATCTCCGCCCATTGCTCCTCTTTTTGAATCGTGTCGATTTGCTTTCGACGACCAATGACGACGATACCAATCAAAGATAAAGCTCTTGATTTTCCGAATCGATTCTGCAAGTGCACTGGATTAAGCCTCACGCCACGAATCCACTTACGAACTTGCCCTAGAGCATGGTTCATCGGCTGAGAAAAATCGTCCGAACGAACAAAAATGGTAGCTTGAGGTGACTCAATCTCAACGACTTTGAAAGAACCATCGCTACTTTCAAAAACAAAGTCGATTCTGCCGTACCCTTGTATAGCTTCTTCACGAAACTGCCGACATGCGGCCGGCTCCAGAAGAAAAGCAGCAACTGGATTCTTCTGGAAGAAGTTCAATAAATCAGGCTCAATCGTAGATTCATCATTCAGTAGATTTTGAATCGAGTCTGTAATTGAGCTTATGGTGACCCCTGCAGCATGGGCTAATTGAGCATCTGACCCATACTCGGATGAGTTATGCCCTGTGGATTCGATAATCGCCCGTGCTATCGAAAGTTTCTGGTTTTTCTGTCGGACCGTATACTTAGAAATGAAGGTGTAGGCTACGCTTGGCGACTCGGAAATATGGGTAATCCGGTCATAACCTTGCTCATACTCTGTCCAACCGCTCATATCATCAGGTACGACAACGCTCAATTTGTCGACATGCTCTTGAGTTAGTAGGTGTCGTTGTACGCGAATGCACCAAATTGGAATGCCTAATCCAGTACCAAATACGCAGTGTCTTGCCCTTGTGTAATCTATCTCACCCTGGAAAGGCGCTGATTGCAGCAGTTTGCCGTTTACGAAGAACTCGATCCTACTTACCGCACTGTCAAAATTGACATCAAAAGCATAATAGCCCGGCGGTAGTGTTTCATTCAAAGTGCATTCAAACAGGCCAGCTGTAGTTCGCAACTGCACTATTGGTCTTACCTCTCCGTTACACAATCCAAACCTCATGAATTGGTCTGGATTTGGTAAGTCGCCACTTGCATCAAAATTGACGGCTCCAAATGTACCACCAAAGCAAAGCAGGGGTGCAAATCGTGGGCAGTCTTCTTGCAGAGATACGAGGGTAACCGCCATGCTAAATGAAAAAGGAAAGCTCAAGAAAGGGACGAAATGCGGTTGAAGGACGATTTCGGTCGCCTTTCTCAAGCAGCATTGCTTGAATTTTTTGCCGCTTCCGCATGGACAGGTATCATTACGTCTTATTCGCGACATTGAATTCTTCTGGCGAGTTGCTCGATCTACTTTTGCTATGATTTGCGTTTTGATTCTACCACTTTATTTCAGTGGAAGTGCTTTTTAGAATTGGTTGAACCCCAACATCTTTGACCCTTCGTTGCCAATCTGCATTCACAAAACGAAAACACCCGCGAGCCGGATATTCGACCCGCGGGTGTTGATTTTCAATTGTACAGCGATTGGACCGGAGTCCAATCCACGTTTACAGCTCGATCGCTTCCACTTCAGCGACGAATCGCCGGTTGTTGTCGGCAAGGAACGCACTGATCACGTTGAACACGGAGTCACTGAAGCCACCGATGTTCATGATGTCTGCTCGTTCGCAAGCCTGAACCGTCTGGTACGGTTGCAGATCGATGTTCACTAGCTTCGGGCTAGCTTCCTTACCCGCCAGCTTTCGCTGGTTGGCAACGAAGGCTTCCCAAGCCGTCATCACACCGGTTGAACCGTGCCGTCCTGTTCCAACCCAGCTCTCGTTATCGCTAACGAGAACAATGCCGGCGAACTTGCGCTTCGCATGCTTCTGGTTGGCAGCTACCAGCGGAAGCGAACAATCTGTTCCACCACCACCGTACTTTGCCAGCCGTTCAGCAATACTCAAGATCGAATCGTTCGGATCGATCTTGGCATCGTAAGCCGACGTATCGAACGGAATCACAACGCTATCCGGGTTGCGTCGCAGGATTGCTGCGGCGAACAGTGCTGCCACATCGATGCATCGCATCTTCGAAGTTGCACCTCGTCCGCGGTTACCCATGACCGCGCTGCTCATCGATCCAGACGTATCCAAACCAATAACAACCGGTCCCGGCAACTCCGGTACGTTTCCACAGGCGATCTCGGCTGCCTTATGCAGTGCAGTCTTGATCTTCTGCGGAACATTGTCATCCGCGTTCAAGTACGCAGCAAAGTACTGGTACGGGAACTGCTTCGATCGGCGAATCTCCGACTCGTCAGCGATCCGGTCAGCGACGTAGTCAACCATCGTGTGGCATAGGCTTCCAGCCTGTGTGTGGTTTGCGCTTCCAGCCTGTATTCCGTTCGATGTGCTCTTCTCCACAGGCAAGATGCCTGTGCCACTTTCGAACACATCGTGACGCAGCAAAGTATTGAGATTCATACGCAGTGCCTGCGGACCCATCTTGCGAACCAGTGCAGCCCAAACCTTCGGTCCCTTGGCGGCATCCGACAACAAGTCCCATCGGACGCTATCGAGTCCACCAGCGATCAACGCTTGTGCTTCTTCGCTTTCCGAGTTGCGGTACGCGATCAGCGACTGAACTTCAACTGGCAAGTCGGCTTCCGTTGCCGGTGCCCACTTCTCGATGCTCTTATCAGTCAACCAACCGAACATCGCTCGGCGAGCGTTATCCTTCGGCGTCGGTCGAGCCATTCGCAGGATGTCCCGCAAGCTCGGATCGTTACCGATCGACGCACTCAGCAGCTTTCCTACAGAAGCGGTGTTCAACCAGCGCTGGAACGCTCGCTGCACAGAGCTCGACAAACCAACGCGTCCCTTACCAGCCTTGTTCTTGAACTGGCCAGACCGAATCATCTGGAACACTGTTCGAAGAACGCGACCGTTGTCGACCACGCGATCGAACACTCGGTGCATCAACTCGGTATCACGAACCGACAGCGCGACCAACAAAGCGGCCGGCATGTCCTTCATGAACGCCTTCTCGCGTGCGTACAGAGCAAGCTTCGCCAAGTACTGGTTGTCGTCGACTTCGTCGATCAACTTTAGGACTTCGTCGAGTTGCGTCTCAGCCGTGCTATAGAACGCATTACCGAACGTACCCGTAGCGGCAACTTGAGCCAGGGCTTGCTTCGGCTCGAGCTTGTACGCGCGGCCACCCGCTTCGTTGACTGCATTCGTCTTCGTAAGTCGACCAAGCATGCTTGCGAATAGAGACTTGTTAACCATTGGAGTGATCTCCTAAACTAAAAACTGTTCGACGAAGGGTTGTTGAGAAAGGCAAGTGTCAGTGACACTGTGCCATCTTGGTAATAGATGTAATCCCAACTGGCAGTCGAACGAGAATCGCAAAGCAGAATGAAGCACTACGCTTGATTCGCTTCCCCTTGTTCATTCATTGATTGTGTGATTGCGACTAAGGACTCGCATTGACTATTAAGGTTCACAAAAATGACCGACGAAGTGAAAATCGAATTGTTCTAGACATTGCTCTACCTACTGAGCTACAGAATCCTTGCAGATGCTGATGAGATTCGAACTCACGACACATGTAATCCGACTTGGCAGTCAGTCAAAAGACTCGCTGCGATAGTTGCCCATCGCAGCGAGTCTAAAAATTGCAACTGAACGAATTGGTTTGTTCAGATACTTTCGTTGTTGGTTGATGTAATCCAAACAGGCAGTTCAGTTGCCAGAGCCGATGACTGGATTCGCACCAGCATGGACCTATTTACAAGACAGGTGCCTTTCTCAGTCGAGCCACATCGGCAGGTCAGCAGGAACGCAGTGATTCGAACACTGTCCATCGGCTTTGGAGACCGAGTCCGCTCCCAGGCGAACATTCCTGTATAGTAGAATGAGAGAGTGTTGAAACTGCGATTGGTTCGGTCTTGTTCGGATTATCTTTTGTGAAAACCCTTGCCTTTGATTCGTTACCCCCATTTGATGAGAGTCTGACTCGTGATGATATCCTGGGCGATCTTGAGGTAATGACGGCAGGTGATCATTGTTTTGTGCGAAAGACTGACTTTCTTGCGCTTTGCTCACTGAAAACAGGGAAAGTGAATTGGTGCGTGACGCGAAATGCGCCGGATGGAAACGTGGACCCATCCATTGATGTTTTTTCTAGCCTTCTTTTTTGGGGTACAAGGCTTTGGGTCGGTTTGAAAGATCAAGTTGTTGCAGAGATCTTTTACGACGCCCCAGAAAGCGCTAAATTAGTTGCGCGATGTATGCGGACCGGCAAGGTACTATGGGAGTACGTGCATCAACGACCTCCGCTTGAACCATGGGCAGAGGAGAAACCCGCATGGCCTGGAGCGCCCCAAGAAGAGGCTTTTGTGTTTCTCGCACGCTCCGAAAACAATCTCGTGCTGTGTTTACATCGAAGAACCCGCTGCTCTGGAATGTCGACTTCTGAGTTCACCGTTTTTGATACACCTCCGTTTCAATGTCAAACCGAACTTTACTCGTTTGAGCCGACTTCGGGGGCTCTACGCTGGAGCAAAGTGCAGATTGGCCTTAGGCTAAACAATCTTGAATGGAAGAATTTTAAGGGCCTGTGGGGCAACGATGGACAAGCAGGATGGCTGGATCTTGATTCAGGAGTCGTTTGCACTATTGAAAAGGGAGGATGCTGTTTCGGTATGCCCACCCTTTATGGAGAATTGGGTTACTTTCCGTGGTTCGACAAGAAGAGCAAAAGTATTGGTTACATCCGAGTTAATCAACATATGGAAGTCGATTGCGACTTCAGTTGGAACGAGAAAAGCGTTCGAAATATCAGAGTTTGGCCGACAAACAGCGGAGTTGCAATACAAGTCAACGACCAAAAGGTCATATGGACAACCGCGGACGAACGCGTTTGGGAACAGCGAGCGAAGCCCTATGTCTACAACGTTTTTGCAACAGATGATAGTGATATCTTCGTCGCAACAGATGGTGCGGGAGGGCGATTGCTTGGTTTTGATCGCACAGATGGGAATGAGACATTGAATTTTAGGCCTGTATTTTGTGGTCTCGGGGATACAAACTTCTTTGAGGAAGCTCAGATAGCGGTGGCATCTGTTGCAATGAAGAAGTCTCATTGGGTTCCATCGCAACTTCTGATTTTCAACACCGAAACCAAATCGATGGACTTTGTATCGAGTTGCTGGAATATTCTTGGCCCATGGTCGCGAGGAGTTGTCTTCGTTAGTGGCGAGAAAGATCGACGGATAGCATTCCTGGACTTGAATGCATTAAGCTAGGGGGCGATTGTACTCGCCCCCTAACAAGTCAGCTTAATCTTCGAGCTCTACTATCCAGTAGGCCTCGCTAATGAACTTGGACCAGCTCTTTACTCGATTCATTCGATCGGCGTAGATCGGCTTCCAAGCTGGACGCACTGGCTCCTTGCGAAGCTTCATGTGCGCCTGAGCCGGAGTCCGGTCAGCCTTCTTTGAATTACAATCGATGCAAGCCAATACGCAGTTCGTCCAACTCGACAGACCACCTTGGGCACGCGGGACAACGTGGTCAATCGTGAGCTCTTCGCTGCCTGGCTGCTTTCCACAGTATTGGCAACACATCTTGTCACGCTTGAAAACGTTTCTGCGGCTGAAGGTAACCTTCTGCGTCGGCATCGCATCGAACTTAGTCAATGCAATGACCTCCGGGATACGGATACGCTGGCGTACCGACTGGATGAACGGCTCGTCGCGATCCGGCACCATTCGGCTCCAATCGCTCCAGTCATACAACTGGTAATCCACTGGATCGACGATCTTTGCCGAGTCGTTCCACAGCATGATCAGAGCACGCGCAACCGTCGCCACGTTGATCGGCTGCCAGTTGCGGTTCAGCACCAACGTTGGCCGCTGAAGCGTCGGGCTCAAGCCGATTTGGGTTCTGTATGGATCGAGGGTTGCTGCGATAGTGCTCATGCTTAGTCCATGGACGGCGTCCGTTAAAAAGGGTTTGCGAAACGTCAGTTACAAGAACAGCTCCAGCGTTCTTTGGTTCAGTGAAAATGAAAAAACACTTGACGAAGTTGTGACCAGAGATATTCCCCCGACAGACGCTACGCGACCATCAAGGTTCCGGCCCATTGTTGAATCAACGAGTGGACCGGGCGGGAATCGAACCTGCTAAGCCATGTACTCCAAATCGGCAGTCAAGTGATTTTTCAAAACGATCGACGAAGTTATGTGTCAGAGGATTTACGGCGCTCTATCCAGGCTGAGCTACGGCGCAGTGATCTAAATCAAAGTCGCGCCGGTGGGACTCGAACCCACGACATCCGGCTCCTGAAGCATGTACTCCAACTCGGCAGTCGATCGTTGTATTGGTGGCGCCGAAGAATTTGAGCAGATTCACTTCCAGGTAGGAGTCGAACCTACCAGCACCTAAGTGCCTTCATGCTCATTGAATGGAAACCATGTAGTCCACTGCGTCAGTCGCCTTAGTAGCTCGACCAGGAATCGAACCTGGAACTTCTCGTTAGAAGCAAGAGATGATGTCCGCTTCACCATCGAGCCATGTTGTCTTCAACAATTGATTGAACCAACAGAGCGGAAGGCAAGGGAGTCGAACCCTCATCCCTATTCGAGAACTGCGTTAGCAGTGCAGCCCAGCAAACCGTATCTGGCTACCTTCCAAGTTATTGAGTGGAGTCATCGAGATTCGAACGAGCCGCTCCCGCAGGGTAAACACTGTTCGCTATGCCATAGCGATGTCTTCCCGCTGGACCATGACCCCATTTCATAAAGAGGTTCGTTCGAGAATCGAACTCGATCTTCGTTCTTACCAAGAACGCGTGCTCCCGGAACACTTACAAACCATTACCACCAGTGATCGCGGAAGGAATCGAACCTTCGATTTCCTGCGTGTCATGCAGGTGTCTTAGCCGCTGGACCACGCGATCATCAAACAAGGTGGTTGAGACAGGAGTCGAACCTGCAGAATCACTTGGCTCTCGACCAAGTCGCTTTTCCGGTTTGCGTACTCAACCAATCTGGAAAATGGCGGGTCCAGGAGTCGCACCTGGCAGTCCGAGCTTATGAGACTCAGATGAGCACTAGCCCACCCGCAAGTTGCAAGCCCCGGAATCGAACCGGGTTACCGACCTTATGAAAGTCAGCTCAGTCCCAACTAGCCTGCAGTGTCAGGCTTTAGGCTATAGGCTTTAGACTTTAGGTAAAACCGCTCCGCGGTAGTGTCTTCCTATAGCCTAACGCCTAAAGTCTAAAGCCTCCTTAATCAATGGGCCGAGAAGGAATCGAACCTACATTGCTCATCGAGGAGCGACCGTTTTACAGACGGCATGGACTCCCAAGTCCAATCGACCCAAGTGGGATAAGCTTCTAGCTTGTCATTCTTGTCTCATGGCGATCATGACAGGCTGGAAGCCTATCCCACTCAGTGACGCAGGCGGGACTCGAACCCACAAACACTGAGGTTCGGGCACCACCGACGAAGGGGTGGTCGCAGCCGCTATACCAATTAGCGCACCGCACCATGCTAAAAAGTAGCTCGCCAAGGAATCGAACCTTGTCTTACGGTTTCGAAGACTGTCGTGCGAATCCATCACACTCGCAAGCCATATTGTTTCCATTAGTGTCCATGTCAGGAATCGAACCTGATCTTCGACCTTCGCAGGGTCGCGTGCGTATCCACTACACTTCACAGACATATTCACAGTGGTGCAGGTGGGATTCGAACCCACAATCACTTGCTTCTAAAACAAGCCGCTCAGCCGTTGGCGTACCACACCATTTGATTCAAGCGACCCATACCGGATTTGAACCGGTGATCTCCGCCGTGACAGGGCAGCGTCCACTCCTGGCTGGACCGATGGGCCGTTAACGATAGAGGCGCTAGTGAGATTCGAACTCAAGTGAGCATGTTTTGCAGGCATGCCCCGCACCAAGCGGATTAGCGCCATTTCTATTGAGTAGTCCTGGACGGACTCGAACCGCGGGCACCGACGTACTCGTTGGTCGCGACTGGGTGCCAGTGTTTTCTGAAAACAGGGCAGGTGCCTTCGCCGCTGGGCCACAGGACTATTTGTTTCAATCAAAGCGGAAGACCAGGGACTCGAACCCCGAAGCGTGATTAGCGCCAGCTGTTTTCAAGACAGCGTCCTCATCCAGCCGGATGTCTTCCAAAAAAGTAGTAGGCACACTCCGCTGTGCCGCAACCAAGGCGGACGGCAGAACGGAGTCTGCCTGCTACTAAGGGTGACCGATCGGAATTGAACCGACATAAACTTGGTTCACAGCCAAGTTCCTGAACCAATACAGGACGACCACCATATGAACAATCAGCACCGGAGGCAGGAATCGAACCTGCGAGCTTCTGGTTCAGAGCCAGACGCAACGACCAACAGTTGCTACTCCGGAGTATTGATTTGTGTGGGATAAGCTTCCAGCTTGTCATTCGTGAACTGCATTGACAGGCAAGATGCCTATCCCACAAGCCCGGGCGGAAGGAGTTGAACCTCTAATGAACTGCTTCAAAGGCAGCTGGCTTACCGTTAGCCGACACCCGAATATCTTTCATCAAACAGAGTGCCATGTCGGAGTCGAACCGACCTGACCGGATTGGAAGTCCAGTACCTTTGCCGCTCGGCCAATGGCACATTTCGCTAAGACAAGGCGGAAGGAGCGAGAGTTGAACTCGCAAGGCTTTAACGCTCGCTCCGCTTCGAACGGAGTGCCGTCGCCAATCGGCTTGCCCTTCCACAAAAAAAGCTCCGGCAGCAGGAATCGAACCTGCGTCTGGGCGATTAACAGTCGCCTTCCCGTACCAACACAGGACCCACCGGAATATGTTTCATAACAGTCAGGATGGTCGGATTTGAACCGACGATCTCGTGCTCCCGAAGCACGCGCCCCGAGAAGACAACACCGTGCCAGGCTTTCCCACACCCTGATAAATGAAGAGCGTCCAGCGAGAATCGAACTCGCAATTCCTCCTTGGCAAGGAGATGGGTTACCACTACACCATGGACGCCTTTTGTTGGCTCAACCAAATTGTCAAAGATCAAGAGCACCGAGTGAGAATCGAACTCACGCAGCCGCTTTACGAAAGCGGTGTCATTCCACTAGACCATCAGTGCTTATTCATTCAGTGGGATCGGTGGGTATCGAACCCACATCGGCCGGTTTAAGAGACCGGTGCATTACCTTGTCTGCCACAATCCCATTTGTGTTTGTTTGTCTTCCAAGTCGGCGTGGAAGGAATCGAACCTTCGACCTTCGTCTTATAAGGACGCTGCTCGGACCATCGAGCTGCACGCCGAACAAGTGAGGCCGGTGGGATTCGAACCCACGCTTTGCGGATTAAAAGTCCGCTGTGCTGCCGCTACACCACAACCTCATGAATGGTTATGGCTATGCGTTTCAAGCGACTAAGTAATTGCATCGTGTTCTCCTTTGTGTTGTTTGTTCTTTAGTGGTAGCCCCGAGAATTGAACTCAGCGCGATCCGCTTATCAGACGCCGGTTTTTCCTATTGGCTAACGCGGGGGCTCCAGCCCTCGACTACCATCTCTTCAGTCGGGGGTGTCGGAATCGAACCGCTCTCGATCGCCCCAAACGACCTGTGCCAGCCATTACACTTCACGCCCGATAGTTGTTTTGTCAGTGGACCTGCAGGGAGTTGAACCCTGTAGCCTTGATTGCAAGTCAAAGCGCCGACCCGTCGGCAAGCCCATTAGTTATGTCAGTGACTCGTGTGGGATTCGAACCCGACCTAGCTGGCTTGAAAGACCAGTGACCTCACCAGAAGTCGAACGAGCCGTAATTGGTTATGTAGGTGCGCACCTCTAGCGCAGTTGCTCTCATGTGAGTTTTTGCCAGGTGCGCATCCAGTGGACTGGGAGGTGCTCGAACCCTCCTCTGCGGTTCTTCAGACCGCCGCTATACCGTCTCAGCTACCAGTCCATCTGTATGTAAAACGTTGGAAATAGGCACGAAAAAACCCGGTGTCACTTTGGGGTAACACCGGGTTCGCCAACGTTTGCTTCGTTAGTACGGCCGAGTGTTACCTCCGATGTGGACGCCCATTCAAATGGACACAGCGGAGCGCATTCGCGTTTTGCAACACGATACAACCCTCATATCCATTAAATCGTTCGGTCAGTGTTGACCTTTGGTAACGGGGCCGTATTAAAGTCATGATCTCGTATCCAGTGATTGATTGCTTTTCAGATTCCTCATCACGCCTTGTAGCGTGTACAGGAAGATAGACGTCGCTAAGATGAATTGGTTCGCCGAATTTTCTTGGTTCACCAAAATTCTTGCAACAAGCCAACATCCCGACATACGTATAAACGCAGATACCCAGCGAAAGTCTCCATACTCAATGAATAAAACCGAAGTATTTTTGAAAGCATGCACGTTCGCTGTGGCCGGCGCATCGCAAGACCGATCCAAGTACGGCAACAAAGTATTCCGTGCAATCGTCGCATCGGGTCGCACCGTTTATCCGCTCAATCCGAAGGCGACCGAAGTAGAAGGCCATCCCGCGTTCGCCTCGATCTCAGAGCTACCCGTTGTCCCAGAGTCCCTATCGATCGTCACTCCGCCTCACGTTACACGCCAGGTTATCCAACAGGCGATCGCCGCTGGCGTCAAGAACGTTTGGATGCAACCTGGTGCAGAAGATGACCAAGCTTGCCAGGCAGCTCGAGAAGCGGGACTCAACGTCATCGACGATGGAAGTTGTATACTTGTCAGTCTTTCCATTGAACGATCATCGAAGTAGAGGTCCAATCCCATGAAGTCCCAACAAGAGAACAATCCAAGCGGAAACACCGTAGAAGCGAATGTTCAGAAGAGCGAAAAGCCAAGCCAACCGGCTTGCCCTGTTTGCGGCGGATCACTGATTGACATCCGCGCGAAGCTGCAATGCTCTAAGTGTCACAGGATCTGCGAGACTTGCTGCGAAGGTGGTCGTGGATAGTCTCGACTCAAGCTACTTCTGAGTCTAGCAGGCCACCAATAATCCATCTTCTACAACTAGTTCCACAATTTGGGCCTTGGCTTGCCTCGGACGTACCGATTGCTGAGTGGAACTTCCTGTCCAATTCGAGACCTAATAGCGTTGAGTTGATCTTCGGCTTCCCTGCGGAAGTCGATTTCCTTGGGTTTCTTTGACATGGCTTATACTCCTTTGCCACGAGTTTCTCGATGGCGATGACACGTTTGGTCAATTGCCTTTCAGGCCCAATTGTTGTGATAGCATGGCAAGAGCAGTTTCATTCGGAACTATTCGCGACGCGTTCGGGCCGAGTCGAAGCAGGAGTCTGATCAAATTCAGATACGAGGTGTGCGTGGCTGCAAATTGGCCGCAACGATCGTGGTTTCGAATGGCATCACACGAACCTAGTTGACTGTCTTGCGAGCAAGCTACAGTGATTTGAAGATTTGGATACGCAGTCAGCAGGTTCGCTGCGGTTTCGACCTGAGTAATGTTTTCAAGCGAAAAGGAATCGGGCGGTCGATTTCCCCAGTCGTCCACAATCGCTCTAGAGCGTTTGTCCCATGGATAAGGCAACTCCACAGGGTCAGTTCTTTGCCAGCGGACTTCTGGAAGTCGTTCTTTCGTTCTCGCAACGAAATGGTAGATGAAGCTTTGCATGACTGGATTGCTTACCCAGCAGTCGTTCTGATGCAAGTTCACGTTGTAGTCGACGGGCAGGAAGCGAATCGCACTACGATGAGTACTTGGAGCCTGGTCCCATCAGGGCGTTCGTCCCTGTGGGTACTGACCCACGGTTTCTTGACGCAGTCATAGAGGTGAACCAACCGCTCTGGGACGAAATTAGCAAAGAACATCAGACCTTTTACAAGCTTTCAGAGCCATTTAACACATTCATAAAGCTTGAATCACTGCTTTATTCGCTCAAGCAACAGTATCGCCCCATTCTCGTACCGTTTGGACCAAAGATCTTTAGAATTGAATGTCTTCTTGCAGCTGTGTCGCATTATCCCTCGGTTGCTGTGTGGAGAGTGAGTGGTGGTTCCGCAATGGATCCTATTGATAGCGAGGCGAGCGGCGAGGTGCATGTACTTCAAGCCGAATTCGGTAGCCAGCTCAACACTGCAACGTCGTTGCAGAAAAGCGATATCTAAGGAATGACGTGTGTCTCAGTGGGTCACGCAGCATGTCTTGTGTAATGCTTCAGCATTCCTCCCAATCGCTCTTTACAGCTGACGTTCGATAGTGAAATCGCCTCTGGATCGGTTGATTGATTCTTGGGCCTCTTAGTCCCCTTAGCTTTCACAGTCGAAAGTGCCAAGTTGTCAAGCGACCGATGGGGCCTCTCCAGGTGATAATGTTCGCGGTACTCACAGCAAAGATGATCGAAGTGGGCCTTGCCGAAGACGACGAAATGGTCGAGGCATTCTTGCTGCATCGACTGGATGAATCGCTCGAGGTATGCGTTGGTGTTGGGCGAGCGGAAGGCCGAGATTTTGACGTCCCGCTTGCCGGCCGAGAATGCCTCGTCAAACGATTTTGTGAACTTCGTATCGCGATCATGCATCAAGAGTTTACATGACAATTTCTCGTCGTTCACGTGTTGTTTGAAAGCTTCGGCCTGCTCTAAAACCCAGGCTTCATCGGGATGGTAACTGGCCGGCGTGATGAAGACTCGGCGTGTTTCCAAGTGCAGAAAGACCAATACAAACAGGTCGCGTAGGCCAGTCTTCGAGACAACTTTCTTGGAGTAGAAGTCGCATTGCCACATGGTTTTCGCGTGGCGTTTAATGAATTCGTCCCAGGTGCCAGGTCCGCGTTTCGGTCCGACATCGTAGCCGTTTCGCTTGAGGATGTTTTTCACGGTATTGCGCGTGACCGACTCGATACCTAGCTTCTTGAACTCGCCGAGAATCCGTGTGTAGCCCCAGGAGTTGTCCTTTGCCAATGTCAAAATCAGCTTCTCGATCTGTTCCGCAGTGCGAGGCCGGCCAACGTTTTTCCTTGTCTTCGCAACCCGGCCCGACGCATCGCGAATCCACTTTCGGATCGTGGACGGGTGAGCGATCGTCGCCAGATGGTTTAGGGCCGATCCCAGGTTCTTGGCGAATCGGACCAAGCGATTCTTCTCGCGATGAGTTAGACTAAGGCGATCCGGCAGCCGGCAACGCAGGATTTGGTTTTCGGCCTTCAGGTAACTGACTTGGCGGGCCAGTTCCTTGTTCGTTGAGCCTGCGATGACGAGCATGAGAGACGTGTAGATATTGCGAAAGCTTGCCATCGTCGAATTTGCGGATTTGCTTGGAGAAACAGGATCGGAGCGGAATATTTGCACAGCGCATGCAGGCTTTGAGATTAGTTCCAAAGCGCCCCGATTCAAGCTTGTAGGCATCAACGGCGTCTCTAAACGCCAAGCCAACTAGATCTCAGTTGTTCGAAGTCTTCGCCAGAGTGGCGACCAAGAAATCTGTGATTCCGCAGACCACACCTTCGCAGTTCATTTTTCCGTAAGCCGGTTTCGATCGTCGAAAAAGAATCGGAACAAACGAATCTCTGCTTAACCAAGCAAAAGCATGATGACCAGCATCATCTACAACTCAAAATGCTCCCGATGACGTTTTCGCACGGGGAGGGCAAGTGACAAAGCTCAGCATGTCGCCTAAGATAGACGCTATCGTACGTGCAACGCGTGTGCAAGTGCTGGCTGTAAGCAAAACGCATGTTTGTTGCAATGACGTGCCACTCACGTGAAACTACGCGCGCTTTTGAATCACATCTTCAATAATCCCGAAGATCGATTTTTTCGTGATCGAGCCGACTTGCATTTCCGATCCGACGCCAGCCGAAGAGACGTTCAAAAGAGCTCATGGAGCCATCCATCTATTTTTGCAATGCTTGCAGGCGGATTTCGCTTTTATTAAATTTTTAGCTCAGTTTTGTGGCGTTGCATTTTCGTTAGGCATTTTCGGAAAGGGGCTCTGGCCATGGCTAGGCAGAATCGTCGCGATATCTTTGATCCCAACGAAGTTGGCTGTTATCATGCCGTCCAGAGAACCGTGCGTCGGG
>CAMCMB010000092.1 GCA_945875845.1 Pirellula staleyi DSM 6068 | reverse complement strand
CCGAGCGCTAGCGGGCTGTTGATTTAATGGTACGACGGACTTCCAAGTCCGTCGAATTCTCCATCGACGGACTTGGAAGTCCGTCGTACCGCCCTTACCCAATAACGACTTCACTAAATCAACAAGCCGCTAGCTAGCGATTCTCTTGTTGGCAAGTATGCGAGGAGCAAGCGTTGGTGGATACCGACGTTAGTGCTTCGTTGTCATTTCTGTTCTTTCTGAGGAGAGATGATCGGCTGAAGGCCGTTTCTTTTTGGAATGCGATGCTGACGTCGAAGCGTTCTCATTTTGGAATCGTATTGATGAGGTGAAAAAGGCCGAGAGTAAATAAATGGGTGGCCCCGTTAATCAATGGGTGGCCCCGTCAATCCGACAGATGGGTGGCCCCGTCAATCCGACGGCCCCGTTAATCAATGGGTGGCCCCGTCAATCCGGTGGCCCCGTCAATCCGACAGTAACCTATCCTGTTGAGGCAAGACGGTGGGGATTTCTAACTGTCGCTATACAGCTGGGTATAATGCGTGGAATGGAAACCAACCGTAGAACGACAGAATCGAAATAACCAATCTCTTAGTACCGAAACCATGAAACCCACCCACCAGCATCCACATCTAGGCATTTTGTACTCGCGTCGCAGCATAATCCGACTCATCCCGTCTGCGATCGCGATATTTGCCGCTTCACCCGTCCTTGCAAACCTCCGTTCCGATGCGAAACCGCGAATCAAGATCGGTCAGATCGGCGTTGGCCACGCGCATGCCTCAAAACTCTCCGTCTATCGCGCTTCGCCCGACTACGAGGTCGTCGGCGTCGTGGAACCGGACGAGGGACTTCGCAAATCGGCTGAGAAATCTCCTCTCTACAACGGTCTCCCCTGGCTCACGCGCGATCAATTGCTCGCGACTCCTGGACTGCAAGCGGTGCTCGTCGAGACGCGCGTTCGCAATCTCCTCGACAACGCCGAGGCATGCGTCACAGCTGGAAAACATGTCCATATCGATAAGCCGGCCGGGGAGTCATTGCCACAATTCCGACGCATCCTCGAATTGGCGCAGAAGAAAAACCTGATCGTACAAATGGGTTACATGTATCGGTACAATCCCGCGCTGGTCTTGCTCCGCGAATTTCTAAAGAAAGGATGGCTCGGTGAGATTTTCGAGGTTCACACTGTCATGAGCAAAGTCGTCGATCCCGCCAGTCGAAGGGAGCTTGCGGAATATCCCGGTGGGATCATGTTCGAGTTGGGTGGGCATATCCTCGATCTGGTGATCGCCATTCTGGGCAAACCGCAATCGGTCAGCGCATTCAATAGACATAGCGCCGCCATCGACGATGGACTGCTCGACAATATGCTCTGCGTACTGGATTACCCCAAAGCCACCGCGTCCATCAAGTCGACGGCAATCGAAGTGGAAGGCAACGGACGCAGGCATCTGGTCGTCTGCGGAACCGAGGGGACATTCCACATCCAACCTCTAGACAACCCCACAGCCCGAGTCTCCCTGTCCCGAGACCGCGGCGAGTATAAAAAAGGGACGCACGACATTACGTTTCCCAAATACACCCGTTACGTCGGAGATGCCGCCGATATGGCGCAGGTCATTCGCGGCGAGAAGCCTTCGGATTTCCCTCCCGAACATGACTTGATTGTCCAGACGACATTGCTCCGCGCCTGCGGGCAGAGTACAGAATAAACCAACCCATCGACCTAAGCGTCTACGTACCAAAATCTCTTTCTGCTTTTTTAACAAAAAGGTGCACCTATGTTTTCCTCCACCAATCGCCGTCGCTTTATGCAACAAGCGTTTCATTGCTCTGCGGTCGCAGCGGCGGTTACTGCCATGAGAGGCGTCCATCTGTTCGCGGAGGAAACGCCGGCAAAGGTGCGACTGGGAATCATCGGTTGTGGTGGAATCATGACGGCTCACGTCAAGGGGCTCGTCAGTCGCAACGAAGCGGCATCGATCGCTTGGCTCTGTGATGTCGACCCAGCTCAAATCGAGCGGATGGACAAATCGATCACTCGTGAATTCCAAAACGCTCCACCTAAACGGACTGCTCGGTACGAGGAGGTCCTGGGAGACAAAGATGTCGATGCGGTGATTATCGCGACACCTCACCATTGGCACGCCCCTATAGCGATCCAGGCCATGCAAGCTGGGAAGGATTGCTACATCGAAAAGCCAATCTCCCACGTTTACAACGAAGGACCGCTGATCATCGCTGCCGCCAGGAAGTATGGCCGGGTCGTACAGCAAGGGAGCCAAATGCGAAATAGCCCGGTGACCGAGAAAGCGGAGAAGCTCCTACGAGAAGGCATCATCGGCCAGGTGAAAGTGGCCCGTGCCTGGACCGCTGAGACTCGCACATTAGTCAAACCTCTCCCGGACAGCGAACCACCCAGAGGCGTCGACTATGACCGTTGGCTCGGACCCGCTCCAAAGCGACCCTTCAACAAACATCGCTTCCATAGTACATGGCGGATGTTTGCGGATTATGGCAACGGTGAGATTGGAGACGATGGAATTCATGACATCGACATGGCCACTTGGGGACTCGGGGTCACGACGCTTCCCGAGCAGATCACCGCGAGGGGCGGTCGCATGATGCTCGATGGCCATGCCAGCGAATACCCCGACAGCATGAACGTCTCCTTTGAATATCCAGATGGCCGACTATTGATCTACGAGAATTATCCCTTCACAGCCTATGGCATGCACGGGTTCGACAATGGCAATGTCTTCTATGGGACCGAGGGGTATATGATCTTTTCAAGGCGCGGAGCCTTCAGCGTATTCCTGGGTCCAAAAGGGATGCCTGGCCCAACCGAGGGTAAAGAGTTGCGCGGCCAACGAGGTTACGCGGAACACATGGCAGAGTTCCTCCATGCGGTGCGTCATCGGACGCCGACCAAGGCTGCTGCCGAAGTCGCGCATCGGAGTTGTGCGTTGGTCCATCTCGGTGAGATCGCCTTCCGCACGCGCGGTCGGCTCGACTTCGATCCCCAGACCGAACGTTTTGTCGACTGCGATGAAGCCAATCGACTCCTCGGCAAAGACTACCGCAGTCCCTATGGACTAAACTCGATTCAAAGCTGATGCCCGGTGCAGATCTGCCTGGTCGCATAGGGCGGGAACATCGTGATTCCCAAAGATGCAAAGACCGTGCACTACGAAGCCGAGTTGGTGATCATCATCGGTAAGAAATGTTCCAAGGTCTCCAAAGAACAAGCCATGGATTACGTCGTCGGTGTCATGGCAGGCAATGATGTCAGCGAGCATATCTGGCAGAACGACGAAAACGTCAAAGATACTCAATGGTGGCGTGCCAAAGGAGCCGATACTTTGGCCCGGTAGGACCGGTGATTGCCACCGGACTCGACTATGGCAATCTAATGCTACGGCTCAAACTCAATGGTCAAATCAAACAAGAAGAGAGGACCGATCACTTGATTCATGATATCCCAACGACGGTTGGCGTCATCAGTCGCTATGTCACCTTGCACCTGGGATATATGATCTTTACCGGGATACCGGGAACGACCTCTGCCCTCCAACCGCGGGATGTTGTCGAGGTCGAACTGGAAGGAGTTGGCACGTTGCGGAACAGGGTAATCGCAGAAAAATAACCTGGAGTTTGCGGCGGATCGCATAAGCCATCGATGCAATGCGAGCGGCCGAACTCAGGCTTTGGTTGTCGTTATCTTCCGATTCATTTCGCTGCAGCTTGTCACTCAACCCAATTTTGAAAGGTAATGAACAATGCGATCTCGACGCGATTTTTGCTTGGTGGTTCGATAGCTGCAGCGAGCGGCTTCATGGCGAACCGTTTGACTCTTAAAGCCACAACCCCTTGGAGTGAGAAAGTGCGTGTGGGGATCATCGGTGCCACAGGCAAAGGAGACAACCTCGCGGGTGCACTCGGTTTGGATCAAACTTCTGAGGCGTTTGCCCAGCTGATGGGCAGTCTGTTCGATCTCGTCGAAATGCGGAATCCGATCGCCTTGCTCAATCTGTTGAATGGCTGTAGCCAGGGCAGCAGCCTCCTTCAAACAAAATTCCAATTTTTCCTTCAAAAGAAGTGTTTTCGCGTCCATGCGTTTTGACTCCCAAGCGAGAGAAATGGTTATCTAATGCTCCAATTCCGCCCAGCTCACCCAACAATCCGCAAATTCGCCTATTGCACTTCATCGCGATTTCCGGGCCCTTGCAAAAGCTGACATGCACCCGGAACCTTTCCGAAAAACCGCTTGCAGAAATGCTATTTACCTAGTCTGCGCCGTTGTGCTAGGCTGCTCAGTGACCCACGGCGTATCTTATGGATAGATCGCTTAGAAAAAGGATTTTGGTGAGGGAGGAACCCTAAGAATGCATATTGTTCGAGTGGACATCGACCGAAAGAATTCGGCCGAACATCTCCAGGTTGGGCCGCTTGGAAGCGGATTAAACGCCATCTACGCGGTTGTACCTTCCGGAAACGAAGCTTTGGCTCGATTTGTTCGAGGGTTGCTGTTCCGCAGTTTCGCGTCGGTTGACGCGAATCAGGATGAGTTCAACGAAATGACGGACGGTTCGCTGCAATGGGTCGACGCATCGGGACACATCCGCATGATGTCCTACGCGGGCGGCGCATCCCAAATGCCGACCCGATTTGTTCATTCTCCCTTGCATCCCTCCGAACGCCCCATCCATGCGGAGGATCGCACCAACTTTCGCGGTATCGGCAATATTTTTGGCGAAGGTGACGAGCAAGACGGGCGCTGGGACGACCTTCGCAGCGACATTCTTGGCATGATTTTTTGTAGTCCTCTGGGACATGTTTCGCCCGAAAAGCTTTGGTGGGCCGCTAGCCGACTTGGGGTGCATGCCAGCGCGCGTTCGGAAGTGGACGAAGGCTACCAACGACTCAAAGCCGAAGAGCGAGACTTGCTCGATCGATTGCGGCATGCTGAAAACGTGGATCACGATCGGTCTTGGTGGTCCCTCGAACGAGATCGTCTCGCCGCCGAATTGACTCATGTGCAGCAAGTCAACATGCAAACCGTTATTCCAGTCCAAGTGCAATCGGATTCATTGGCAGTCGTAGCGCTTCGCGAGCGATTGGCATCCATCCAAATCGAAATATCCAAGCTGCGCTCTGATCTTCAGGAACTTGTCATCCAGGAAGCAAACACCAAACTCGATGGCCATCGTCGCGATGATCATCGCATGAATTTCAGCAATGTGTCGATTGATCCGTCGAACTTCGGTTCACCGCGAAACGCCTCAAGCCGCTTTGATTTCTCTGGTGATCGGCAACGGCTGGAGTTGAAGATCGAGCACTTGCTCGCCGAACAAGCGAGTGTTGAAATTCAGTTGCGAAATGCTCCGCCGTCTGCGGTTGCAATTTCCGAACCTATCAAGCGATGGGACGATTCGCATCTAAAGCAGCAGTATGCGCACGCCGAGGAAATGCTCAGGCGCTGGGATCGACGAGCCCAGTCCAACCGTCGGCTTGCAGAAGTGCAATCCCACCTGCGAACTCGTTCGCCTTACCGTCGCACCATGGACGGGTCGCTGATTCCAGCCGCTGAGAAATTTTTACGCGAATTGACCTCAGGGGCAGCTCGTCAACTTCCACCTTGGGCGATCGAAGATTCCCAGTTCCATCCACCAGGTCCATTTCGAGACACGTCCGACGTGGCGACCGAGGTCAACCGGACAGAGTACTTGGATGATTTCATCCCTGGGGCGAATACCCGTCAACGCAAGCTCGTGGATTTAGCAATTCGGCTTGCAATTGCCGAGGCGTCCGTGAATCGCATCGGTCGTATTCCGTTGCTGCTGGACGACTCGATCAAGAACTTCCGAGGCGAATCGCTGGAACAAATCCTTCGCGTTCTAGCAACATTTGCCCGGGAGGGTCGGCAACTGCTTATTTCAACCAGCGACGAATACACAGCTCGGAGAATCGGTGCACACGGCGGAACCGTGTCTCGCATGCAGGAAATCATGCGTTATGCCCGGCCCAATTTCATTTTGGATGGCAAAGTCGACGCCGGCCTGCATCCATCCTTGGAACAAACTGTATTTCTTGATCCAATTCAAGATGGACGACCTTTTCCTCTTGGAATCGACCGTAGAAGTTTAGGTTTCGGCGAACTGAATCGCCAGTTAAGCGGCTTGGCCAACGAACAAGCGAGCCATTCCTGGTTGCACCCAGAGCAAAACCCGCGACAGCCGCAACCTCAATTCATCCAACCTCGAGTGGCCTCCGAAAGCAGGCGTTACTATTTGTTCGCGGATAGCCCCATTCACGAGGCACCGGGTGTGGACACCGAATTGTCCCGTCGATTTCATTCCATCGGTATTTATCGCGTGGGTAATCTATTGCGAGCCCCTGCATCGAAGCTTGGCAATGCCATTCGAGTCGATACGAATGTAATCGAACATATTCAGCAAGTTGCGGACCTCATGTGCGGCACACCACAGTTAAGGGCGTTCGATGCTCAAGTGCTGGTCGGATGTGGCATCAGTCGCTCCAGCGCCTTACGGGAAATGCCAGCCTCGGCTCTCATCCACAGGGTCGAATCTTTCATGGTTAGCACCGCAGGGCAAGAACTCGTTCGATCGGCTAGTCCGTACGAAGTCGCAAGAATCCAAGGCTGGCTGGCCAACGCAAAGCGATCGTTGGGACGCACTTCTCGGACGAGCGACAACCGAGCAAGTTCCCCAGTACGCCGAAATCGAGAACAGCCGATTCGAAACGAACCTCGCGAATCAAGCGAATCACGCGATGGCCAAATTCGACCGCGTATCGCGAGAACGACCGAACTCGATCACGAACCGGACTCTTCCTCAGCTCGCCAGACGACGGGCCGATCGACAAAAACCCGTTCGACGCCGACGCTTGTGCGCTCTGCGACGACCCGACCGGTATCTCCCTCGAAAAGTACGCCAAACTCTCAATGGAAATTCTATCTTGATATCGATAGTCCCATTGTCGATGCTCCAAGCATCGGACCGCGAATGGCAGAACGATTGCTGCCTCTCAATATTAACTCTGTCGGAGATCTCCTCGCTTCCGATGCCAAGGAAATTGCAGCACACTTGTCCGATCGTAATGTGCTCGCCGAAAACGTAGAGCAATGGCAACACCAAGCGTTGCTCGTTTGTCGCATTCCCAACCTGAGAGGACACGACTCGCAATTATTGGTGGGTGCGGGCTTCGAGACAGCAGAGCAAGTTGCGGCTGCGGACTCTTCCGTCTTGTTTGAGAAAGTGGTTCGCTTTGCGAGCAGCAAGGCAGGGGTTCGAATCTTGCGAGGTTCTGCCGTTCCTGATCTGGCTGAAGTCACCGATTGGATACAATGGTCTCACAACTGCCGTGCGATTCGGGCTGCTTGATTAGCGAGGTGATCATGATTGAAGTCAATGACATTGTGTCAATGCAAATTGAGTGTGTTCAGCGATGGCACCTGGAGCCGATCGACAATCCGTTTGCCATCGCCGGTTCGATGGTAAGCCTAGCAGCGACCGTCTGTCAGCAACATCAATTCAACTACTTGCTTTGGCATGAGGAAGACATTGCGAGAAGCCGCGAAGTCACTGACTCGCAAATCGCAACGGTGAAGCGGAATATAGATGGTTTCAACCAGGCTCGAAACGACTGGATCGAGCGCATCGATGATTGGATAACCGAGGACTTGTCGCGGCAATCGATCCAGAGCGTGGAAGGTGCAAAACTCAACACCGAAACACCCGGTAGTTCGATGGATCGATTGTCGATCATGTCGCTTCGCATCTATCATCTAGAGGAACAGTTGTCGCGCGTCGATGTCGACGACTCGCACAGGGAAAAAGTAAATACACGGCTTGCAATCTGTCGTCTTCAGCGGCATGACTTGTCCCAGTCGCTCAAGGAGTTGCTGGATGACATCTATCGGG
This sequence comes from Pirellula staleyi DSM 6068, assembly GCA_945875845.1. Classification (GTDB taxonomy): domain Bacteria; phylum Planctomycetota; class Planctomycetia; order Pirellulales; family Pirellulaceae; genus JBKCUI01. Next base: position 18,830 of record CAMCMB010000092.1, on the reverse strand, counting down.
GTGCGAAACGGCACCGCACGTATCGGCAAATGAAGATGTACAACGACCCGACTCTGAACCCCTATTTGTATACCAAGCAGTTACCCTGATTTTCTCAGATGCGCTGGCTGGAGAAGGCTTTTTGGTTTGGATTCCAGCAAATGATGGCGTGGCACGGGCGTCTCGCCCGTGAGTTTATGGGTGAGACGCCTATGCCACTTCCTTTTCTTAAGAAATTAGTTCCACGGGCTTATTTTCGACTGTTTCCTCTATTGGTTGCCAAGCTATAATCTGACCGGTTAACATTTGAGGCGGCAACAATGGGAATCCTCGCCCCATTAAGGAGCGGCAGATTTGGCTCCTCATCTCTCGGAGTGGGTTGGGTTCGGCAGCCTTGGCATTGATTTCCTTTGCCGGATTGCTTACTTAACCACTCTCGATCAAGAGCCCCTCGGCTAGGTTTACAACTTTTGTGCAGGCGATAACGAAATGAATACTTACAGTCTCGATTACATCGACGACTTATACGTACGTTACATCCAAGATCCAACCAGCGTGTCTGAAGTTTGGAAGCGATACTTCGAAGAGTTCTCCCTAGCGGCTCAATCGGAAGCATCTTTTGCGGATCCAGCCGACGCGCAACCTCGAAATGGTTCGGTTGCCTCAGAACCGGCACCTGACGCCCTCTGGCTTGCACGCATGCAAGAACGCGTCGACCAGCTCGTTCGCGAGTATCGAGTGCGAGGGCATCTGATGGCCAAGATTGATCCGCTTGGCCTGGCACGCAAGGGCCCGCCCGAGTTGGACCCGCAGTCGCACGGATTAACCGAAGAAGACCTGCGCCGACCATTTGCTTCCCCCTCGTCGGAGTACGCAAACGGTCGAACGCTTGCCGACATTATTGAGAAACTAAGAAACACGTATTGCCGGAGCATCGGTGCGCAGTTCATGCACATCGACAATCGCAATATCCGCGATTGGTTGCAACGGCGCATGGAGAGCACGGAGAATCGCTTGTCGTTGTCTCACGAAGTGCAAGAACGAATCTACACGAAACTTGCGGATGCAACGATTTTTGAAGCGTTCGTGCGAAAGAAGTACGCAACTGCCAAGACCTTTTCGCTCGAAGGCGCCGAGAGCCTGATCCCGCTGTTGGATCGGGCATTGGAAAAGGCTGGGCAGCATGGAACGAACGGAGTGGTCCTTGCGATGGCACACCGTGGGCGGCTCAATGTGCTAGCCAACATCATGGGCAAACGTGCTCAAAGCATTTTCTGGTCGTTCGATGATCCAAAACCCGAGTTGTTTCGCGGAGGGGGGGACGTAAAGTACCACATGGGCTACAGCAGCGATTGGACCACCAGCACGGGCCAAAAAGTTCACATCTCGCTCTGTTTCAATCCAAGTCACCTTGAGTTTGTGAATCCGGTGGCGCTGGGGCGATGTCGAGCCAAACAAGATCGAGACGGCGATATCCACCGAACCGACAATATGACCATCCTGATTCATGGTGATGCTGCCTTTATCGGCGAAGGAGTTGTGCAAGAGACACTGAATTTGAGCGAGTTGCCCGGTTACAGAACGGGTGGCACGTTGCACATCGTTCTCAATAACCAAATTGGTTTCACGACTGAGCCCGAGGAAGCCCGCAGCTGCACATACGCAACCGACATAGCCAAAATGCTCCAAATTCCGATCTTCCATGTCAACGGCGAGGACCCAGAAGCCGTTGCTCAAGTCGTGAACTTGGCGATGGATTTCCGAAAGGAGTTTGAAAAAGACGTCGTAATTGATATGTATGCCTATCGCCGGTTGGGACACAACGAAGGTGACGAGCCACGCTATACGCAACCGCTGATGTATGCGGCGATTGATCAGCGAAAGAACGTTCGCGAGAGTTACCTTGAGCATTTGCTCAATATGAACGAACTGACCCGGCAAGAAGCGGATGCCATTGCTGAGGTTCGCCACAGCCGCTTGTCGAGAGAATTTGAGTTGGCAAAAACCGAACCGTTTGTTCATGACCTTCAGAGTCTGACAGGGTACTGGTCAGGATACTTCGGCGGCAGTGAGCCGCTTGAGAGTCCCATTGTGACCGCGATCACAAAACAGACTGCTAGCGATTTGATTGCCAAATCTTGTGCGGTCCCGCAAGGATTCAATCTGCACAAAAAGTTGGTAAAGCAATTCGATGACAGACGCGATATGTCCACGGGCAAACAACCGTTGGATTGGGCGACAGCGGAATCGCTCGCCTTTGCTTCTTTGTTGGTCGAGGGTCATCCGGTTCGCTTGTCGGGTCAAGATAGTGAACGTGGAACTTTTTCGCACAGGCATGCTGTCGTTCGAGATGTAGAAACCAACAAGAAGCATTTGCCGCTTGCGAGTCTCGCAGCGAATCAAGCTCGGATCGAGGTCATTAACAGTCCTCTTTCCGAGGCTGCTGTTTTGGGTTTCGAATACGGATATAGTCTCGATTGCCCAGAAGGCCTCATTCTGTGGGAAGCGCAGTTCGGCGATTTTTGGAATGTAGCACAATGCGTGGTAGATCAGTTCATTACAAGCGCCGAAGACAAGTGGCGGAGATTGAGCCGATTGGTAATGCTATTGCCTCACGGCTTCGAAGGACAAGGGCCTGAGCATTGCAGCGCACGCCTGGAACGATTCCTGTTGCTCACGGCTGAGCACAACGTGCAAGTAACTCAGCCATCCACGCCTGCCCAGTATTTTCACTTATTGCGACGACAGGCAAAGTCCAAGTGGAGCAAGCCACTGATCGTTTTGACTCCTAAGAGTCTATTGCGAAACAAAGTCTGTGTTTCGACTCTCGATGAAATCGAGCAAGGGCATTTCCAAAAGATTTTGCCGGACAATCGGCCTGTCGGTACTCCCACCTCTCGGATCGTAATGTGCACGGGCAAGGCTTACTATGATTTGCTTGCCGAACGGACGAAATTAGGCCGAGACGACGTTGCGCTCATTCGTATCGAGCAGTTCTATCCGTTAGATCCATGCAAAGTACTCGAAGCTCTCAGTGGATACGCGGCCGGCACGCCGTTGTATTGGTACCAGGACGAACCGACAAATATGGGCGCCTGGCAATTCGTGAAAATGCGTTGGGGGGATGAGCTTGCCAGCCGTTTTAAATTGGAGCGAATTTCGCGAGTCGAATCAGCCAGTCCATCTACCGGTTCGTTGAGAGCCCATCAGTTGGAAGAGCGCGAACTGCTCAACAGTGTGTTTGCAAACTAGCAAGATAAAAACATGAGCAATACGAAAGCCGATACAAACGCAAGCCATTTGCGTCCAGTAGACATATCATTTGACTGCATGCCGCTCAGAAGCATACCGAGACTCGATGCGCCATTGGATGCATCACCTGCGTTAGCTGCCAAGTACGATCGAATCAAGGCGGCGATCGCCGACCACGGAAACCACAACACGTATTTTTTACACAATGCGATTTGTCGATTCTTCGTGACCAACGACCCAGACAATGGCATGATCGCGTTTAGGTTCGAAGGAGTCGTTTTCACGGACGAAACCGACAGCCGAGCCAGACAAGCCTCATTAAAGGTCACTTTGGATAAGGAGACGTGCTCGTGGCTTGAACAGCACGTGGTGAAGTGGTTTGAAGAGAGTGTGACACAGGCGGTGCTGGTGGAATTCAATCGCTACATTGGCGTCGGCGATCCGGAGCAAACCAAAAGGAGATTGCAGCAGATGGAAAAGGCGTTGGAATCCCAAGGTGGATTCGTCGGCATGCATTTGTAGCTTGAACGTGGGGTAAGCTTCCAGCTTGCCATCGGTGAGAATTCCTCGCAAGATAAAAGCATACGCCACTCATTTGGACCCAACTATTCAACCGTTCGCTTGACCAACCGCAATCGAATGGGGCCTTTGATCGATTCGATATTGCGTTCTTCAATGTCGACGACTTCACCTTTCTGTATGATCTCGATGGAGCCATCGCGGACCATATCCGCTGCCACCTCACGAACCGCTGGCATCATCTCGCGCCAACGTTGACTAAACCCTCGGACCGCATCCGACGGGCAGATGCTCTCTCCCCCCTTCATCATTAGCAGCATACGCAGAATTTCATCTCGAATATCCTTGTTGCTCGCATCCTCGTGCTCCATCCATTTTGTTTTCATATCAGTCGTTCTGTTTTTATTGTGTGTGAGTCGCAAGGTGACTCGGATCCGATTATTCTCGTTCGAGAGCTGCATTCAACCCGGTACCCGAGAGAAAGGATACGGTTGCCTTCACGACCTTCGGGTCATTCATAAGAAAGGAATGAACCACAGGTACCTGCGCTATTTCTGCCATCCCGTCCAAAGTCGCTTCCTCCAGGGTCACGATTCCGTCACTGATTCCATGGAGAAGCGGGTTCTGAATAGGGCTCTTCGATATGTCTCCCGCCACGATGGCAAACGGGCATGGGGGTGTTCCGAGTGCATGACCGAAGTCCTCCCAAGCTGGACCAAGCTGCATTCCCGAATTACCCGTAATGATTTTGAAAAGCCCCAAACGCGATAAGCTTTTGGCAAATGCCGAACCCTGGTTGGGTGGACCAAGCATCACTGCGCGATTGAGTCTCGTCAGAACTTGTTTTGGGTCTCCGTTCCTTTGCCAGTCACCAATGGCATGACGAAAAACAATATTACCCAAGCTATGTCCGACAAAACTGATGCGAGGCTTGCCGGGCAAATTTTCTACCAATTCACGCAAGGCAGCCGCATGAGCCGATATTGGCTCGCGCGTGCTCGCGTACGAAAAGAGAATCGGAGTTCGATGTATCGGGTTCGCTGGGGCAAGCGTATTGGACTGTTCGTCGACCCGAAGTAATTCCGCCTCGATCGGCTTCATGCTGCTCGCCGTTCGCATCAATCCGTGCACCAGCAAAACAACTTCCGTACTCTCTGGCGGTGGCGTCGCGGAGGCAATGATGCTGTCCAGCTCATCCAGCATGGCTTGCTGTCCACCCCAAGCTCTTCGAACCGACTTGGGGTCGATAAGTCGCCAATGGTTGAACGTGCCATTGAATTGAACTCGCCATCCATTCCACCAACGGTGATCCGTCCAGAATTGTTTTCCACCCAGCGTGGGGAGTTCGAGGTTCCAAGCTTTTGCGTCTTTTTTCAAATCGGACCTTTCTGCATCAGATTCATTGTCCTCGTCTTTTTGGGCTGTTTGCATCGCTTGCACAAGCGAGCACGAGAGCCCCAGACCGCATACAACAGCGACAACAATGATTCTAAGCCATTTGATTTTGGTGAGTGAGTCGACCATTCGACGATTTCGCTAGCCTTCGGGGGGTATACTTCGTCCGTGTGGATCTATCGCTGATTGCCCGGTTTCGGCATCTAGCTTGCCACGCATCGACGGACTTGTAAAGTGCTCCAAGGACTCGGCTTGTGCATGCAAGCGTGAATCGCTCACATTCATTTCGACCGACATGTACTGCTCCCACAGACGATGGGAACGAACCAAATTTTGCGCGACCCGCCGGCCATCCTCGGTCAAAGCAATCGCGGATGCAGTCGATTTGAGCCAACCGAGTCGTACCAATTCCTTTGCGACCGAACGCATTTTTTTCAGAGAAACTCCAAGCTTCAGAGCAGTTTCCGAAAGCGAAAACTCCGTCCCGGTCGCGCCCTGAAAACTCGAGGATGGCGATGTTTCAGCCCGGCGATACAACAGCGCCAATACATCATCCCCCAATATTTTGCGGGCGATTCGGCCACTCGAGATCCATCGACTAAGGATTCCTGCTTTCGGGCTGAAGATGACTGCTACCACAAGAAAAAAACCGCAGGCGACCGCAATCATGGCCGCTGAATTGACGGATCGCATTCCAAATGCAACCGGCAACGAAATCGCTAGCAAATGGCCAGTGACGGCCGAAACGGCGCCGACCAAAGCGCTTACTGCGATCATGGAACTCAGTCTTTTGCACAATAGAAAGGCAGTGGCGGCGGGCACGACCAACATCGCAACCACCAAAATATTCCCAACTGCTTCGAAGCTTGCAATGCACGTGATGGCTACCAAGGATGCCAGAATATAATGAAACCAAGTCGGATGAATACCTTGCGCTTGTGACAAAAGCGGATCGAAGGTCGAGAGCTGCCACTGCTTGTAAAGTCCGACAATGGCGATTGAATTGAGTACGCAAATTCCCATGAGTGTCAAAACCACGCGAGGAACGTTTCCCAGTGGAGTGGCGACCGTATCGAGAATAATCGTTTCAAGGTTTCCATAGAGAACGCACGACGGGTCAAGGTCCGTCTGATCGCCTGCCCGAACCATCATGACCAACCCGACAGCGAACAACGATGTAAAGACAACGCCGATCGATGCGCTCTCTTCGACTTTGCCAACCTTGCGAACGAATTCGGTCAGCCACACGGTGATGAGTCCCATGACGGCGGCCCCGATCAAAACCACCAGAGAACCGCGATGACCCGTGAAAAGAAAAGCGGCTGCAATCCCCGGTAAAACCGAATGACTGATCGCATCGCCCATCAGACTAAGGCGTCGAAGAACGAGAAAGTTCCCCACCAACGAAGCAGCAATCGCACACAGGGCTCCCGCCACGATGATCCATCCATCAATCGACCAATCCCAATTCATGACTTCATTCCAAATGATCGCGAAGCACACTCGCTGCGTGCTCGGGAGTGACTGAATTGATGAAGCACTCGGAGCCCCACTCAAATCCTGCAATCTTGCTCAGCCTTGGAATGACTTGCAATCGCCAGTGAAAGGACTCCTCATTGCCACCTTGGAACGGACTCGTTTGCAAAACAAAGTTATACGCTGCGGATGGGTGCGCCGATTCCAAAGCGGAGAGTGTTGCTTTCACAGCCAACGCCAGGTCGCGAATTTCGCTTTGTCCCATCTCTTCATATCGGCTTCGGTGCGTTCGAGGAAAAATTGAGAAGCTGTAAGGAAACCGAGACGCAAAGGGGCAAATTGCAACGAAAGTCTCAGAGGAGTACAAAATGCGTTCCTGGCGTTCTTGCTCCTCCGCCAAAAGATGACAAACATAGCAACTACCAAATCGTTGATGGTACAAAGCCAGTCGGTTGTTTGTCCGCTCGATGTCGCTCGGGACAAAATTCAAGCTGATAAGCTGGCTGTGCGAATGATAAAGAGACGCGCCAGCATCGGCTCCATAGTTTTTGAATAGGATCGCGTATTTGAGATCGCGTTGGGCTCGCCAATGATTCAGACGTCTTCGGTACGCTTCGAAGATGAGCGCGATATGCTCAGCCGGCAAAGCAGCGATGCTACCAATGTGCGTTGGGGACTCAATAATGACTTCATGAGCACCGCTCGGTACATGCTTTTGGAACAAGTGATCGGCTGCAAGTGTCTGCGATTGTCGTCTCCGATACAATTGCCGTTTTTGCAACTTGCCGTTTACGGACATTTCGCCTTGATAAGCTTCGCCGAGGGAAGACATCTCGCTCAAGTTATCAACACACTCATTTAAGAAACGAGCTATCGCCGGAAACTTGTTCGGAACAACGCGCACTTGCCAGGCCTGCTCGCGCCCTTTGCCCGGTTCTGGCTTGCGATTCGTCGAGGTTTCATCGAAGTCGATTTCCGGCAGAACAAGCGTTGGCTCCGGGGTTTCGTGCTCGAAGCCAGAACAGAACGGACATGCCACATGTTCTTTTGTGACAGGCTTCGCCGTCGGACAAAACTCATTCGGGCGTTCGTCACGATTGGGAGCGAAGATTACCCACCTATCCGACAACCAGTCGTATCGAGTTTCATTCATGACAATCGTCGGTTCTTTAGAGCCTACCATCGATTGCTGCTAGCTCGCGAGCACGTCGGTACGCAGATTCGTAAGCGGTAGCGCTGTTGGTCCAAGACCAATCCTGCGACATACCTGACCTGACCAGTGTATCCCAAACCTGGGGTTCACGCCAATAAATATCAACGGCTCTCAGGACACATTCCTTGAGCGAATCAATGTCATAATTCTGAAACGAAAATCCGTTCTCGATACCCACCGCAGCGCTTGCATCGCTGTAGTTATTGACTGTATCGATTAGCCCGCCTGTAGCATGGACGATGGGGACTGTTCCGTATCGCAATGAGTACAACTGATTCAACCCGCAAGGTTCGTAACGACTCGGCATAAGAAACATATCGCTCCCAGCTTCGATTTTGTGAGCCAATGAATCCGAGAACTCCAAGCGGACCCCCACTCGATCGGGACGTCTTCGGGCCAATTCCAAAAGCGAGTCCGCAAAACGCGCCTCACCATTTCCCAAAATAACCCACTGTATATCCGAGGTGTCCACACATGCTTCCAGCAATGGTTTGACAAGATCCCAGCCTTTCTGTTCCGCGAGTCGCCCAATCAGGCCAACAACCGGCACGTCGTCCCGTTCAGGTAATCGGAACTCGCGTTGAAGATCTTTTTTGCAGGCACATTTTCCCTCTCTCCAGTTTTCTAGGCCGAAGTTCTTTGCCAAATTCTTGTCAACCCGTGGATCCCATACGTTGTAGTCAACACCGTTAACGATCCCAGATAGCCGATTCCCTTTGGCTCTGAGGGCACCGTCCAACCCGCATCCATGAGCAGGCATTTGAATTTCCTTGGCATAGGAAGGGCTGACGGTCGTAACGACATCCGCGAATGCAATTCCTGTTTTAAGCATATTCAAATCGCCAAAAAACTCCATTTGCTGCCAATTGAAGTACTGCCAATCCAAGCCCGTTAGGTTCATGTCGTATTGCCAGAAACGACCCTGGTAAGCCAAGTTGTGAATGGTCATAACCGAGGCCGCATTGCCATACCACTGGAGATTTCCAAAGTTGGTTTTGTGGTATGCGGGAATAAGACCCGCTTGCCAGTCGTGACAATGGATAATGTCGACCGGCAACCGCAATCGTTCAATCGCTTCAACGACACATCGGGAAAAAAAACTGAATCGTTCGGAGTTGTCTCGGAAGTCGCCATGTTCATCTCCATAGAGTTGTTCTCGGTCAAAGTACAACGGTTGGTCCACTAAGTAGACATCCACAGTGCCATTCCCGAGCGTCGCCTTAAGGATACGAGCTGCCATTTTCTTGCCAGCTAAATCCACAACAAAGGAAACATGTGTGTCACTGATCGGTGAACCGCTATGAAGCGCGCGTTTGTACGCGGGTATAAAGAGACTGCAATGATGTCCTTGCTCCACAAGTTTGATTGGTAGCGAACCGCAAACGTCCGCAAGTCCACCGGTTTTTGCAAATGGAATCGCTTCCGCCGCAGCCATCACCACATTCATGGTTTGTCATCTTCGTAGTTGGAGTTCTTCGTGATAGGGTTCTGCCTACGTTACGATGATACCAGATTCATTTCGATCCATGGACGTTGCCCTACCAAGTCATTGCTCGGGGAGAGTGAAGCCATCCCTCTAAACATGTTTTCCTTGACTTTGCCCAATCCATTCATTGCTCGGGGAGGGTGAGGCTCCTGCCGAACCATTGCGTGTGAGCTTATCAGAAGTCGCGCTCTCCCAAAATGATCTCAACGAGCATGTCAACACCACTCCAAAGAGTTTGTGGAAAAAGAAAGTATTTGAAAAAGTTGCAAAGTTGATCTTGGTTAAGACATAATTCAGGGTCTATAATCCGCCCCCTCATCCATCCTCCAATCCCGCAAAGCAAGGTTACCTCTCGTGATATCGATTCGACCGACTGTTGCCGAACATGCCTTCTACGTTTTTGGAAGATCGATTCATCCTGAACTATTCAGTATCTATCGAAGTCGCACCATCGAGCGAAGCAAGTACTCGGCAAAAATCGACATCACGAGTGATGGCCACATGATCACGTTCAATAGCCGATCCGTAGTCATGACTGAGGTTGTTTGCTCGGCTCACCAACTATTGCCTCAAAAACGCCGAATCGTGGGAGCGAATCTCAAGGGCAAAGGAATGGAGCAAATCGAAGGGAAACTCGGTGTCTCGTATCACGCTCAATTTGAGCTAGAGCACGTTTCAACTGAGATGTTTTGGATGGTGCACAATCAACTCCAGTCCAGCCAGTGCGAAAATGAATTGGTGCACTCATTTGATTCTAGCGGACGAATTGCGTTTGGTGCTGTCAGCTTCATGCACGTCGAGGAACTGGATCGTCAGCTTTCGATACAGGCTTTCCACACCTTCCCAGATGATTGTTCGATCGTCAAATCAACAACCACATTCTGCGCCAGCTAAGGTTTTTGTAGCGGAGCGGCGCGAGCCGCCCGGTGAATTCCCGAGTGATTTGTGACTCCTCACCGGACAGCTTGCGCTGTTCCGCTACAAAGTGAGTGCCATGGGGCGATAGCCTAATGGCACTCACTTTGGTAGTGGGACTCGCCAGAGTTCCTTGTATCGCACCTACTCACCTAAGGTCGTACAAAGATGCCTTTGCCTTGGATCACAAGTGTATCGGTATCTTTTTCGTACCGACCACGTCCCTGGACAACGACAATCTGTCCCTTTCGCAAACCGAAGAGTTCATTTGCGGCATAGGCAATTGGCGTGCCGGACGGATCCTTAAATTCAATTTGTGCAAGCGGCGCTTCGTCTGCTTTGCGTTTACAGAACGGACATTCGCTGCCATCATGCCCCTTGCCATCGCCATGATCCTCGGGCGCTTCGGAAAGAACGAACATGGCTTTTCCTTTCTCAAACGGATCAAGATCGCCAGAACCGACTCGTCCGAGCAAAACCACATCCGCTTCTTCCGCCAAGATTGTTTTCGCATCCGTCAAGCTAATCGAGTCCTTGGGTTCCACTTTGGCCGTTAGCGCATTTCGAAGCTGAAGTACCTTCGGATCGATGGTTTTGCCGCAGCCGTTGGTGAATAAGCCTGTTATCAAAACGAGGCTTGCAACGGTGAAATCGCGTTGGATCCATTTTGGCATGATTGGCTATTTCTCTCTTGGCTAAATAGTGGGTGCGCAAGGCGAGTTCAAAGGAATGGCGAGCACACGAGGGAACACTTCGCTCCATCAGACTGAGCGCTCGATGAAGAGCCTAGGGTTTGACCATCGCGTTTAAGGTGGACATGGCAGCGTCGATTCGATCCGCGACTTCTTCGTAGGTCTTGCCAGTGTTTTTCTTGTGAAGCGTGTCGTCCATCGCCCCAAAACAATCAAAGAGTTCGTCGACCGCGGTCTTTACTGATTTCTTGGCTTCGTCGTTGGCCGGGGCCGCTAGCTCGGTGACGGACTCGAGGACGTGCCCGATCTCATGCAATGCGTCATGCGCGTCATCAGGCGATTTCTTGGCGAACGCTTCTTTTATCGTGCCGCGAAACTCTTCGATCTCCTTCAAGGCTCCCGCCAACGTCGTTGCATGTTGGTGTCCCCCTCCGTGTGCTGAAGAGGTCGTTCCGGTTTTCGGAACTGAGTCTTTGACGTCACATCCCAAAAAACCAATTGTCAATGACGAGCAAAGAACAGTAATAAGAAGGAAAGGGAACTTGCGCATGAAAATCTCCTAAACTTGTGAGGCGTAACGTTGTATGAACATTCCATTGAACCATGAATACGTCCGCCCGCAAAGCTCAGTTCACCTATCCCAAGGCGAACTCCATCATCCTCGGGGAAAATGGGAAAGCCATCCTCGGGGAAAATGGGAGAGCGAGGCTCCTGCCGAGCTTACGTCTTCGTCAACCACTTGACGCTACTGGGTGCAGAAAGGGAAGCCAACGGGAACAAAATCAGGTTCTCTTATGCTGCTCTGCTCGGCCGAGCAAAGTAACGCGGTGTCGGTTCGGCCGATGGTTTTTCGGCTAAACTGAAACAATCTGTGCCTTATTCATCGTTTTGGTTTTTAAAAATACATGTCTTTCGCCATTGAAACTTGCCAACTGACCCGTGTCTTCGGTGAACGAAAGGCCGTCGATGCAGTGGATTTGAAAGTAGAAGAAGGCACCTTTTACGGATTTTTAGGTCCAAACGGTGCCGGCAAATCCACCACAATCAAGATGCTGACCGGCTTGCTCAGCCCTTCGCATGGAACCGTAACGGTGCTTGGGCTCAATATGCTGGATCATGCAGAGTCCCTTCAAGTGAAACGTAATATCGGCGTCGTTCCCGAAAACCTGGCGTTGTTTGATAACTTGACCGCCCATGAGTACTTGACCTTTATTGGCCGCATTCATGGGCTGAATCGTGACGTTATTCGGCAAAGAAGCGATGAAATGTTGACCATGCTTTCGCTCGAACAAGAGACCAAAAAACTTGTCCTGGAATACTCCCATGGGATGCGTAAAAAGCTCTCGTTGGCCGCGGCTCTCATCACCAATCCCAAGCTATTGTTTCTCGATGAGCCGTTCGAAGGGGTGGATGCTGTCGCTTCACTGACGATCCGCGACTTGCTTTCCAATTTCGTTGCACGTGGTTCGACTGTCTTTTTGACTTCCCATGTGCTTGAAATTGTGGAACGTCTGTGCACCCACGTTGGTATTATCATGGAAGGGAAATTGATCCAACAGTGTTCGATGGTCGACTTGCATGCAAACGGTTCACTGGAGCAGTTTTTTTTAAATGTGACGGGTTCTAATCGCGAGCAAACCCCCAAGCTAGAATGGCTAGAGAAGAGTTAAACGAAACAATCGTGCAACCCCATTGGATACGTGGCATCTTCGATCATTTTCAAACGTTTTTGTGGTTGCGTTGGCGAATCCGCATCAATCAACTCAGGCACGGTTCTACGCTCGGCAAAGCGTTGGCTGCAATCCTGCTGGCGACCGTAGGAATCGCGGTCGTCGTGCTATTCGCAAGCGGAACTGTCGTCGGTGCGATTGTCCCAAGGTACTTTCCGCGAGAGTACTACTTTCTGATGTGGGATGGGTTGGTCGCCATCTTTGTTTTGTTTTGGGTGATCCATGTAGTTACGGATTTGCAGCGGTCCGATGCGATTACCTTTGACCGTATATTGCACTTGCCTGTTACGTTTGGCCAGGTGTTCGCAATCAATTACTTGAGTTCCTTGGCAAATATTCACTTTCTCTGTTTGAGTTCCGCCAGTTTCGGATTCCTTTTTGGTTCGTGTTTTTCAGTGGGACCCGCTGCGCTCTTGATCGCGTTTCCATTGGTTCTATTCTTATTAACAATCACTTCGCTGACATACCAGTTGCAAGGCTGGTTGGCAGCCATTATGTCAAATCCGCGACGAAGGCAATTGGTCCTGTTTATCATACCGGTCGTCATCATGACTGGTGTACAGATACCGGCCTTTTTTGCATCGCGTTACGGGAGGTACGCAGAACAAACACAACAAGCCAATGTGCCACCCCCGACCTCGGCCGTCTCCGCACCCAACGCCGACGTGGAACACCAAGATGGCAATACCGAGTTTGCAGTCGACAAGAACACGGATAATACGGATCGAGCCGACAAACAGGAACAGTCAAATGAGTCCTTGCCGGAAGTACTCTCGGAAGTACTCTCGGAAGATACGAAGAAGGGTAAGTTTGAAACTTTCGTCGCGGGCATTAGTTTGCTAAACCGAGTGTTTCCGCCTCTCTGGATGGCCGGTTGTGCTCAATCCATTATCGCTGGCTCAGGGCATGTTTTCTGGATAACGACCGCCATGTTCGCTGTGACATTTATGTCTTTGCGAAGCAATTACCGACAAACGCTTCGCTATTACTTGGGTGAGTCCGACACGAGGGCTATGCATAAGCGATCGGGGAAATCGAAGTCCTTGGTGGCGACGCCTGGCTTGGCTACAACCAATCGATCGAGCGGTAAGTCCAAAATGATTGAATGGCCAATTCCGTTCGTATCGGAGAGTACATCGGCAGTCACAGCCATGACTTGGCAGTCCATGAAACGCGCACCCGAGGCCAAGATATCCTTACTGTTACCATTCGTAGCTCCTTTTGTACTATTTGGTTCGCTCCAATCCGTTGATTTACCAAAAATTGACGAATTGAAAGCTTCCGTGATCGTTGGCTTTTCCGCCATGGTGTTACTGATCTCAACGGGTGTGCTTGGCAATCAGTTCGGTTATGATCGAGCAGGCTTTCGAGCTTTTGTTTTGTCACCTGTTCGCCGGGATCGCATCTTGCTGGGACGCAACATCGCAGCGATTCCTGTCGCCCTGCTGCAAACTGTTTGTTTGACGCTCGCAATTGGATTTTACTTTGGACTGGCTATCGACAAAATTTTCGCGTCGGTTTTTTTGTCGTTGTCGTTGCTCCCCCCCTGTTTCTTGCTCTTCAACCTGATGTCGATCTTAACTCCCTTTCCGATCGCTGCGGGAAGTATGCAGCCAAAGCACTTTGACTTGGTTCCAGTGCTCCTCAGCATGTTATTATCGATGATTATGCCGCTAATCACTTTGGTTGCACTCTTTCCCATTGGCTTGGAGTGGGTTGTCGAACGCTATTTCCTAACAACTTCCGTGTTGCCCATCGCGTTAATCCTGTCGGTCGTTTGGCTAACAGGCTCGATGTTGTTGTATCGATGGCTATTGCCTTACGAAGGCCAATTGTTCGCAAAACGTGAAAAAGAGTTGCTCAGGATTGTCACATCCAAGATTGAATAAGTAGATCGTAAGTCATGGACAATGAGAAGAAAATTAGACCCGAAGGACTCGACTATTTATTAGCCTCGATCGCCCCTTTTTTCATCATTGGAATGATCGGGTCGCTGGTCTTTTTTTTGATCACGGTCTGCTATCAAGGTTCCTACACGCAACGATTGATGTGGATCCTTGGGCTTTACACGGTCGCTTCTGTTTTGATCGCTCGCATCGCCATCGAGCAAAGTCGGACATTATCGTATGCGTATATGTTGGCCTTGGCCGGCGCAACGTTGTTGGTAACCCCCCAGTTTTTCGTGGTGACTGGACCGATGGCCATTTTCAGTTTTCCGATTCTGATCGCGTTGCTGGTCATTGTCGCGGTGCTTGCAGACCGAATCACGTTCGATTGCACATCAATGAACGAGCAAGTGCAAAGTTCGGGAGTTGGCATCTTGCAGTCTCTCGGACTCATCCAAAGCGAGCGGAACGCCACTGAAAAGAAGCAACCTCGACTAGAAAAGACCGAAAACCAACGGATCGAACAGACTCCATCCGAACCAAAGTCCGCCAAGTCGCGAAAGCATAATCCCGGCGTCTGGGTATTGTATTTTGCCTTGTTGGCTCTGCCCTTGTTTGGGCTCGGGCAACTGATCATTCAGAGTCCTGAAGATCGCAGTTGGGCTTTCAAATGTTTGTTCCTGTATTTGCTGAGCTCCCTTTGCTTGCTCGTGCTCATCGCACTGCTTTCGCTCCGAAAGTATTTGCGAGAACGCGGTGTCCCCATGGAAACATCCTTTGCCATCCGCTGGTTGACCATCGGGATGCTCAGCGTATTTGCAATGCTGTGTGTGTTGTCTCTCTTGCCATTACCTGGCAAGTCGCTGCTTTCAATGGACATGCCCTTTCGAATCACAAGTCGCGATGATCTTAATGCGAGTCGATGGGGATGGGGACCCGAGGGTGTACCAGAGGAAGGTGGCAAACCAGGCCAACCGCAGGATGGAGGTAAGCCGCAAGGAGAACCGGCCCCAAAGCAACCGAACGCCGATGCAGAAAATCAACGTCAGCCAGGAGCGGGTAAGCAAGCCGACGGCAAACAAGGCGAGGGTAAACAAGCCGACGGTAAACAAGCCGACGGTAAAAAAGGCGAAGGTAAACAGGGCGAAGGTAAACAGGGCGAAGGTAAACAGGGCGAAGGCAAACAGAGCGACGGTAAACAAGCCGACGGTAAACAAGCCGACGGTAAACAAGCCGACGGTAAAAAAGCCGACGGTAAAAAAGGCGACGGCAAACAGGGCGAAGGTAAACAGGGCGAAGGTAAACAAGGCGAAGGCAAACAGAGCGAAGGCAAACAGAGCGAAGGCAAACAGGGCGAAGGTAAACAGGGCGAGGGCAAACAGGGCGAGGGCAAACAGAGCGAAGGTCAAAAGCAAGGCGTTTCATCCGAAGGTCCAACAAACAAGCAGGCGGACCAAGCATCCAAGGGTGAAAAAGGTGACTCGCAAAACGAGGACGAGCGTGATGAAAAGAGGGACGAGAAAGGGGAGAAACAACAAGACCAACAAAAACAACAAGAGCCTAGACAGGGGGGAAATCAACCCAAGCCACAAGGGCAACAACAACTACCGCCGCCAACGCCATCCATGTCCATCCAGTGGAATTTTTCCGCTGCATTCCAATGGCTCGCCATGTTGGTTTTGGCCATCGTAGCGGTCGTGTTTGGCATCCGATATCGTCGCCAACTTATCCAAGCGTGGACGGAGTTTCGCGACTGGCTCAATGACTTGTTGGGTCGAAAGACGAGGCTTCAAGTACCGGTGGTAGACGAGAATGTTACGCTGATTGAGGATCCATTCCCACCCTTTCAGTCGTTTGGTAATCCCTTTACGGCTGGCAATCGCTGGACACGCGAGCAGATCGTAAGGCACATGTATCGCGCAACTGTATCGTGGGGTTACGAGCATCGAGTTGTTCGGCGCGACGACGAAACACCGGAGGAGTTTATGCGTCGATTGGCTCGGCGGTTCCCGCAACAGCAAGAGTTATTGTCCATGTTAGGCCAGCTTTACAACCGAATTGCATACGCCCGTGGAATGGTTCGGAACGAAGAGATCAAGCCGATGGCCGATTTGTGGAGTTGGCTTTCCGAATCAGCAGCTCGTGCTACAACCAACACCTAGATACAGGTTAAACGAGTTCCCTCATGGGTTGGTAGTTATCATCGACAAGGTAGTGAGGGCGGCCCGTCATGTCCGAAACAGTCGTTGTCAAACCGTTGATCCCCAGATTGTGGTAGAGCGTCGCAAATACCTCCTGAAACGTAACGGGGCGCGACACCGCTTCACCGCCGAGTCGATCGGTGGCTCCAATGATCTTGCCCGTTTTCATTCCACCACCGGCCATCACCGCGCAAGAAACGTTCGGCCAATGGTCACGCCCGCCGTCTTTGTTGATCTTGGGCGTGCGTCCGAATTCTCCCCAAGCGATAACGGTTGTGTCCTCCAGCATCCCGCGCTGATCCAAGTCCTCGATGAGAGCGCTAAGCGCTTGGTCAAAGTCTGGAAAATTCTCTTTGGCAATTTTGAAATTGTTACCATGCCAGTCCCAGAACGAGTAACTAAGCGTGACAACGCGCACACCTGCTTCAACGAGACGACGCGCAAGCAGGAATTGCTCATTGAGTCTCGGAGCGGCGTCCCCTTGTTCCTTTTCAGTCCCTTTGCCATATCGTGCACGTAGTTTCGGATCTTCTGAGGAAAGATCGAGCGCGTCGAGCATCCGACTTGATGTCAAAATATCGAATGCACGCGACTGAAAGGAGTCGAACCCTTCCATCAAACCGTTGCTGTCAACGTCACGTCGGAAATGATCGATACTGGCAAGCAGTGTTTTGCGATCTGCGAGTCGTTCGGTTGTGATTCCGTTGAGTACCATATCCTCCTTGACCGAGCCGATGGGCATGAAGGGGGTATGACCAAAACCCAAGAAGCTTGAGCGGCCGAAATTGTAGGGAGTATGCTTCATCTTGGGCGAGAGATTTACATAGGACGCCATGGTCGGATGCGTTGTCCCTTTCAGTTTTGAGATGACCGAGCCAAACTCGGGCCAGCCGCCCGGAGGATTGCGTTCATTCAATCGCCCCGTCATACACTGAAACGATTCATGCCGATCTTTGGCTCCCACCATGGAACGGATTATGGCTAACTTGTCGGTCATTTTGGCGAGATTTGGGAGATGCTCGCAGATCTGAATCCCGGGGACATTGGTGGCGATCGGACGAAACTCGCCCCGAATCTCGACTGGGGCATCCATTTTGAGGTCGAACATATCCTGGTGCGGGGGACCACCAGGAAGATAAACCATGATCACCGACTTGTTGGAGCTACCAATCTTGTTATCGGCCTCTGCACGAAGCAATTGGGGCATCGAGAGCCCACCAAAACCAAGTGCACCGACCTTCAAAAAATTACGACGCGGGAGACGGTCGCAGAAACGACTGGAGGAATTGCCGTGAATGGTAAACATCAGTTTTGGTTTCTGCGGGTTAGGGGATAGATCGGATTCGACACCAGCTTGATCTTGGGAACAATCGACTACAGTATCCATTATCTTGACACTTAGATCAATGAAGCATTAGACCCTATTTTACCATCCTATCTTTGCTTTGCGAATCTCTATTTCTTCGAACTCCATTTTCAAAGGAGTGGACAGCCGTACTTGGGATACTCGGTCAAAAGCTTGTGCAGTTTGGGTGGCTCGTAGACGAGCGTTTCCGCCTTGTCCATTCCTATCATGGCTTAACGCTTAACAGGGCCACCCAGCTATATTTTCTCAACTTTTTCTTCGTATCAACACGATTGCAAAATGAAAACGCTGCGACTTCAGGTATCGCATTTCTAAAAGAAACGGCCTTCAGCCGATCATCTCTCCTCAGAACGAACAGAAATGACAACGAAGCACTTTCGTCGGTATCCACCAACGCTTGCTCCCCCTTGCATACTGGCCGACAAGAGAATCGCTAGCTAGCGGCTTGTTGATTTAGTGAAGTCGTAATTGGGTAAGGGCGGTACGACGGACTTCCAAGTCCGTCGATGGAGAATTCGACGGACTTGGAAGTCCGTCGTACCATTAAATCTGGCGGGTGCAGTCGCTTGTCGACCAATGATTTTTCAGGCTGCGACGAGCTCATTTTCGGGTTTCGGCTGACTTATGTCTATTGGTTGGTCAATCGTACTCAGATAGCGATTCCAGATTTTGTCCCACAGCCTACTTCGACATGCCGTACGCAAGTCTACTATCCATTGC
>CAMCMB010000091.1 GCA_945875845.1 Pirellula staleyi DSM 6068 | reverse complement strand
TTCGGCGCGAGCTTGAACACGCGCTGGATCGCTTTGAGTTCCGTCTTGAATAACTCGACGACCTCCGGCCTGCGAAAATCATCGTCTGCGCTGTTACCAAGAAACGCATCCACGGGAGTATTCAGCAACTCAAAATCATCGTGGCGATTCAAAAACCGGTTCAGGAGTTCCGCCTGGCGCAGGCCGCGCACGTCGCCATTCTGCAGAGCACGCTCAAGGCCACCGGAAAAGGCAGTCGTCGGAAACGCCTCGCGAAACTGGCGTTCGAGCATCTTGCCATAAACTTCCGCCACTGGCAGTTGCTCTTTCCCAGCGACCACGTCTACGGAGATCGGCAGTTGCATTTGGCCAGCAGCATGCGCGGTTTGTACCAGCTTCACCCATTCGGCCTCGCTCCTCCTTGCCACCGTGCGAATCTTTTGCGGGTCACGAATCCCGAAACCCTCTTTGACAACTTTTACGACCGAGAAGTCGCCCTGAGTTAATTCTGCCAGGCGGAAGGATGTACTCAGATCGGCAATCTCTTCTTTCCTGAATGCCCCGCTCTTCTCCAGAGCAGCCAATAACTCCGACGTCAATGCCCGCTGTTCGTTAAACAATCGAGCAAAGATTACCTGCTTTTCCGGATCAACGATTCCCGCATGTTCCAGCGCCAACCTGGCAAAACCCGGTCGGTCTGATTTGCTCACCGTTTGGCTGGCGATGAGTTTCAAAAATGCTTCGACAAAGTTCTCGGTGTTCGGGCGGAAACCATCGGAGATTTCAGCCTGATTGAAACCCCGAACCAGAGCCCTGCGGACCGCCGTCGCATCGAGTCCGGGCAACGCGTTCACAACGCCTGGCAACTGTTCGGCCAAGCTGCGATTTTCGGCGAATTGATAAAACGAACTACCCAGCAGCACAAACCAAAACTCAGCCGGCAATTCCTTCCGCGCTAGCCTGTGAGCTAGAACGAACCGAGCGAGATCGGGCCGTCCGAATCCTGTTTCGCCCGCGAGGAACGTCAAGTCTTGATGCTCCTTGTCTTCTTCCAGTTCGACGACCTTTAGTTCGCCAAGGACGGGCGCCACATCTCTCGCGATCCGATCAAACAGGGACATCGGCTTCTGTGCGTCGGCGGGAATGGTCAAGTCAATTTCCGCCTCCGCTGGGGCGTTGAACATCACCGGCGACGCGACCAGCGCGGAGCCGTCTGCGGCAAGGACTCGCACGACCAGATCGGCACGACCTCTTTCGGCCTTCAGAAACTGCCGAGCAGAATAGGGAATTTCGTAGTCCCCCTTCCTGCCCGTCGCGGCCTTCCCCAACTCCTGCTCTTTGCGGAGATCCCGGTCGAAGGCCAGCACGGTGATTCCGACTGCTGGCGAACTATCGGAGAAGCTAACCGTTCCCCTGACAACAAACTCGGGCAGTTCAGCGCTGGCCAATTCATCCAGCAGGCGGTTCAGAGCATTGGAGGTTGGTTCATCCACGTCACCGGTAACTTTGAGTTTCTGCTCTTCCTGAAAAATGCTGACAGCTTTGGCGGTCACGCTGCCGTACGCCTGGCCCGTCGCTTCGCGCCGCAGCTCGACGGAGAGCATGGATCGGGTGGCGGTATCATTGCGAAGAAGGATGCCGCGATCAAGCAGCAGTTTCAGGGCACTGTGCAAATCCGCTACGGCCGCGCCCTGCATGGTTTGCTTCAGAGGAAAGATGATTTTGTTCATGGTCTGTATTTCGGCTGGTGGTTGAAGGAATGAACTTACAAACGACTCCGAACGTTTTCGCTTCGATTACTTATTGCTGCGCGGTTTACAAGTTAAACGTGTCGATAAGCCACCACGCAACTCTATTCTGCTGTCTGTATTCGGGTAGTGAATCGTCCGTTGGCAAGACAGAACTGATGGCCTGATCGACAGCCGTCATTCCGCTTGCTCCCCGACTGGAAAGGCTCTCACCCGTAGCTGCTTCCACTCCGATGTCAAGCAGCCGCCCCCCTCCGTATCCCAATGAGAAAGCAGTACCCACGGGTCCAGCGTAGGCGACCGCACCCGCAGCGGTATCGGCCGCCGCCTCAAGCCGGTCGAGATTGTTGGTAGCTGTGACAAGCCGATAGCTGGACTCAGCGATTGCCAACGGCGCGGCAATACGGCCTGCGGTACGAACAACCCCCGCTCCGCCTCGCGCCACAGTTCCAAGGAGGCGCGTAGCGCGTGGCGCACCGCGTTCTGCGGCCTGGACAAAGGCTCTTGCTCCGCCCCGTGCTCGAGCAAGAGCCGCCGCGCCGCGCCCCGTCCTTGCTGCCGGAGCTGCTGGAGCTGCTGGAGCTGCTGGAGCTGCCGGAGCTGCCGGAGCTGCCGGAGCTGCTGGAGCTGCCGGAGTTGCTGGAGCTGCTGGAGCTGCCGGAGCTGCTGGAGCTGCTGGAGCTGCCGGGGCACTTGGGACCGTCGGCGCTGACCGCCCGGTAATTGTTTGCAGGGCAGAACCATGAACTGCGTACTTGGGATTTATCGTTCCGCCACCATACTTCAAATCCCCGATACTCTCCGCGACCCCTCCCGTTATCGTTTGACCAACGCTCAGTGTTTGACCAGGGCGTGCAACCATAATGTCAATATTATGTGAGCCTCTCGGACCACCCGGTACTCCGCCGATCTGTTGAATCACTCCACCGATGACACGGACTTCCGAATAAATGCGTTCCGCGCCCGCAAAACCCATACTCTGCATTTCCCCAAGAACGGTCGTCGCTCGCGCATGAGCAGCCGTCCCGAAAGGGCTGGCTGATCTTGGGTTAAACGTCGGTGGTCTAGAGGCACCAGTCTCAAAGCCGGCTTGTGCGTGCAAGAAGGTCAGAAGATCGTCAATGCTGTTCTCGCCTTCCAGACCGCTCGGATCGACAAATCGAATGGGGTTGCATAAAGCGAAAACGTAGAGACCAATCCCTCCGTCGATTCCTTTCGGGTCACAACTATTCCATCGTCCCAGCCAAGCTGCATTGTAGCGTGATCCGTGGTAATACAACCCGCTTTCTTCGTCCCGTTCCTTGCCGGTATAGCGATACCGCTTTGGAGTGTCTGTCTGGCTGCGAACCGCCTGATAGGATGAGCTGCCGTAGGGCGTGTACTCCTCGTAGGAGATGATCTGCGCCTGATCATCCAGCTCGAGACTGGCTGAGCCGAGATGGTTTCCAAATTGATACCGAATGAGTTGCGGCGGAGCGAGATCCGTGCCTGCGGTGTCAAGCGTGCGTATTTCCACAAGGGCGACACGCTGCTGGTCATCCATGATGTGCAGCGTTTCACGTTCCAGCCGCTCGGCACCCTGTCGTCGGCGGTAGATTTCGAAGCCGCCGAGGTAGATCCTTTCTTCAACCAGGCCTGCGGACTTTTCCCAGACTTTTCGCACTCGCTGGCCGGAGGAATCGTAAACGTAATACGCAGTCCCTCCACCTCCCAGATCGGTCTGGCATAACTGGTCGCGGTAGTCCCAGTGCATGTTGGGATCGGGAGCCGAGCCGCCGAGATGCGGCATTCGGGTCATGTTGCCGTGGGCGTCGTGGAGATAGATTTCTGCAATCGAGATGCCGTTTCCGACGGTCGTGCTGCTCAGGCGGTTGCTGGACTTGACAAGAGTTCCGCCCGTGCCGTCTTCGATGAGACTGGTTTCGGAATAATCGTAGCTACGGTTCCAACCGGGGTTTACTGGGCTCGACCCGATGTGCTGCATCTCCAGAAAATTGCCGACAGCATCGTAGACGTATTTCTCAATGTACCTCCCCATCGCATTGCCGTCGTTGGCTGCCCAGTCGATGCCGACGCGGGGAGCGTCGTTGTGTGAGTGCGGAATCGGCGAGCCTCCGATCTGCCCCAGGTGCTCGCGACCGGTGGCTTCGATCAGCCGGTAGATCGCATCGTAGGTGTATTCCGCACTCGGTTCGACTCTCTTGTTCCGGAAGTAGACCGTCTGCTGCGCATCATCGCGAATGTGCGTGATGTTGCCGACCGGATCAAACGTGTAGTGCAGGTTCTGCACCTGGCAACCGGGCCAGCCGACCGGCGGCGGCTGAGGACAGTCGTCGGGAAAGGTGGCCGCGTTGCGGCGAGTGAGCAGATGAACGAGCCGAAATGTGAGCGGGTCATAGTCGTAAAACGTGCTCACGCCGTTGCCGTAGTCGATGCGCTGACGCTGAGCTTTGGCATCGTAGTCGATGTTGGCGACGAACGGAGTCCAAACAGGCTGACCGCCGGACATGGCACCGCGCAGATTGGCGTCCACTCGCTCCAGCAGACCGGCTTCGTTATAGCCCGGCCGAATGAAGCTGGGCTGCATCGCTGGCGTGTGCGGTGTCGTCAACAGGACTGGCCGATTCATCGCGTCGTAATTGGTGAAGCTGGTGTAGGCATCGGCTTCCAGCCGGGGAACGAGCATGGCTTCAAGCGCCACGGGGTTTAGCGGGGCTGTGGCGCTGGTCGGCAGCGCCACATGATCGGCATCGACAGTCGCCCAGTTCACGGATTGCCGGTATTGCGTTCCATTCGTCAGACGGCGCGAGGCCCGCAGAGGGTTGCCCTTGAAGTCGCACGTTTCCGTGGTAACCGCGCCTGCTTGATCCAGGTTCAAGTAGAGCTTGCCTCGCAAGTTACGCAATTCGGCCTGCGGGTGCTGTTCGCCGTAGACGAGACGCTCGGTCAGCAACTCCAGGACCGGATCTGCGGAATTGGCTCCTGTCACAAAGGATCGGAGCGGGCGGCGTAAAGGGTCATACTCCGTCCTGACGCTGTGGCCCCGGTCGTTCCAGACTCGGATCGATTTGCCAGCCACATCGTTCAGCATCCAGCGTGCGCCCGCTTCCATGCTGAGCTGGTAAATACGATTGCCCAGCAAGTCATAAGCATAACGCATCACGACGCGTCCCTGCTTGTCACCTGCCTGCTCAATGCCATCGCGGACCGCCCGCTGATTGCCTTCGACGTCCAACTCAACGCGGGTGGCGAACAGCCGATGCTGAGCTGGCAGAGCCGGGTCAGGTCCGTTGTCAGCCAGCGTCAGGAACGGTCGTCCGAGCGAGTCCAAGTGAGCTAGTGTTGGCGTTCCGGCGTGGGCTGCCGCCTTGTTGGCTGCAATCTGTTCCCGGACCCCGAGAGCACCGCCCTGTCGTTGCACATGCCAAGTTTGCCACGGTGCGGTAGGAGGACTCGCGGGAAGACTGGCGAAATATCTGGCGGTGTAGCCACTGATGTCCATATCCGTGCGAGGATCACTGAGCACAGTGTCATTCACATCCCAGCTGACTTGTCGCCAGGGGTCGAATACGACTTTTTCATACGTATTGTTCGGGAGTAATGTGGCTACGACTCGCTCCAGCGGGTCATAGAACAAGATCGGACTGACGCCGCGCACAACGCCGAATTCGAAGTGATGTGTATTGCTGAAGAATGGCTCGTACTGCCGGACCGGTTTGCCCTTGTTATTCAATATGGTCCAGCCGCTCCCCACCCAGCGCGGACTAACAACTGGACCTCCGGCAACCACCGGACCCGGTTCCGCCTGAACCTTCTTTTGGATCTCGCGCCCGAAGCCGTCTGAGAAGGAAAAGCTGATCTGGATTTTCAAACCCTGCGGCGGCAGCGGCAGCGGGGCGCTGGCGTGCGTTTCACGGGCAAGCGTCGCGGCGTAAGGTGCCAACCATTTCGTGTGGTCCAAAGGATTGGCCAGCTGACTGCGCTGAAAACGGTCAATGTCATAAACGACTCGCGAAGTGGCGTTCTGCAGCAGAGCCTGTGCAATTGCATGCGGGTCGGCTGCGTCGTGGAAACCGTCAAGCTGAGCCTGAGTCAGTTCGGCCTCAAAGCCTGCCAGTGAATCGCCCTCCACCGGGGCTGGCAACGGTTTTCCCATGATGGCTGTACCGGCCACCAGACCTAGCGTATCGAAGACGACTTCCGTCTGATTGCGATTCGGATCGCTCACGAGGCGAGGCTGGAGGACGCGGTAGTCATTCGCGTCGACGGTGACGCGATTGCCCACAGGGTCGCGGGTTTCGACCGTCAGCAGTTTGTGTGCATCGTACGTCACAATGCTCTCGGTGCTCACCGCATTGGTGTGAAACGGATCCCGCGTCCGGTGCGGCAGAAAGAAGTGACTTCGTGCGTGGGCGAGCTCCTGTGCGGCCGTGTCGGCACTTCCCGGCGAGAAGAACACCCGGCCCGTCGGTATCCACCAGTGATCATCGGGATCGGAGTTGGGAAATCGTCCGTCCGCCTTAAGCTCCTGGCTCGACAAGTAACCGCCCCGATCGCCTGCCTGGCCGCCCAGCACGCTGGCAGGGCTCGGCAGAAGCGGCACGCCATCGCGCTGAAAGACCTGTGCGATCAGTCCCGGAGTGAAGGCTAGTTTATAGCTTTCACCTGGGATTGCCATAGGCTCAAGCTGACCATGTGGCAGCAACGCCGACAGGTCATCTTTGCGATAGAGAGTGCGGACTTGCTCGATGAGCCGCCGTTGCCTGCCAATCGTTGGTAGGTCCTCGTAGTCCATTTCAGAATCAAAGATGTGTGTCAGCGCGCTGCCTGCGATCAGTACAAAGTCGGTGGCCTGAAATCGACCGGAAAGTCCGGTTGGCGTGTAGCCGGTCAGCTCATAGGTACGAGCCTCTGAGGGGGCTGGCGTGCGATTGTCGTTGGGGAAAATTGCTGCATCGTCTATCGAATTGGTAACGAGATGCTCGCTGTACGTGACGAGAATTTTGCTTTGCTGATTTCGATCGGCGTCCAAAGGAAGAGTGAGATCTGGCTGTCGCCGACCATACCCGATTGCGGCTTCCTTCAGCACGTTTCCGAAGACATCGACCTCGAGCGTTATTGCGTGCTGAATTCGAGGGTCGGCCGGGTTGCGTTCATAGTGATATGAGATCTCTTCGACAGGGTGGGGCAGGAAAACGGCGTGACGATTCAGTCGACGCGGTTGTTCCAGCCGGACGCTGAAGTTCTGTTCGGAAACGGTGTAGGGGTGGCCCTGCTCTGGTGTTCCGTCGAGAGCGTAAACTTCCTGGCGAAGCATTGACCCTTTGAGAGCGCGACAGGCTTCGCGTTCTTCTTCGAGCGTCAGGCCGGATGGCAGCACGGTGTCGGGCAGCAACTGCTCCCGTATCTGAAGGTCAGTCAGTCCGGGCTCACGATAGTACTCATGCTCGAATTGGCGGGAGATTCGTTCCCGATCCAGGAAAACGCCGGTGTAGAACCATGTCCTGGTGAGCACGGGCGGAACGTGGGAGGCAGCGTCCACGTTGGTTGGTTTGAAAGGAAGCCCATCCGACACGAGTGCCGCAAACTCCTCGGTATCTTTCTGTTCCACCATGCCGAAGCCGCGGAATTCGCGCTCTTCTCCGTCGAAGTACCCATGGTGGTAGGCATAGGTCGTGACGAAGCGGTTGCGGCTGATCTGGTCGAATGTCTCGACCCGTTCGACGACGTGGACCGGAAACGGCAGTCGCGTGATCCAAGGTTTTCCATCTCGCTTGTCCTGCAGATAGAACTTTGTGGATGGCGCATAATGCACGCGAGTTTCGGCACCAAGATTATTGATGGTCCTGACCAACAGATGTGGTTTCTGCCCGCCCATCAGATTGACGTAACGCATCGGCCGCCGTGCGTCACTAGGCAGCGGCGATGACCAGACGAGGCAAGTGGTGCCGTTGCCGAGCAGATCCGTCGTCACGATGCTGACTAGGTCGTCCACTCGCGGGAATATATTGAGTTGCTTTGGCAGGCTCCAGCCGTTGCCAGACTGGTTGAAGTAAAGTCGCACGCCATCGCGATGCAGATAGATGATGTCCGTGGTACCGGATCCGTCAATATCCGCCAGTCGAACGCGCTGCTGGTCAAACTGATCTGGGTTGTCAAACTGCGGCGAGTTGTCCATCGTCACCTTGGCACCGAAGCGACCGTAGCCGAGGTTGGGCCAGTAGCACACTTCACCGTTGCGAATGCGAACGAGATCGGTGAGCCCATCGCCACTCAGGTCGGCAAGATAAATGGACTGCGTGCCATCGGAGAATACAAGACGCGGCCCGGTTTCTTCGTTGAGTGAATTGGCAACGCGCCGTGCCGGACCGAAGCCTGCCTCGGCCAGTGAAGGGTGCCAGACGAGGGCGTCGTCGTCCGTGATCAGCACATCGGCACGACCGTCACCGTCCAGATCCACAAACTTCAGATTTGGGTCTCGCGTATTGCGGTTGAGACGCGATGTGAACGGGCGGAATGGTCGCCAGCCTTCGTTTTCGTCGTGTTCGTAGAAGCCTGGGGTCGGTCCGTCAAATACTACCATGTCAGGTTCGCCGTCGCCCGCAAGGTCCATGAACTGCGCGCCGACCGGCAGAGACAGACTGGGTTTCAAGGCAACACGTTCGATCGGTGCAAACGCAACTTGACGTTCGCTGATCGGGCTGATGTTGCGTTTATAGAACCAAGCATCTGCCTGCTCGGTCAGAATTCCCGGGATGCCCTCGCCGTGCAGGTCGGTCCATTGGTAGACTGCTCCATCGATGCCGGTAGGCAGGTTTTCGAGACTTGCGGAGTCCACAACTTCCACCGTGTCCTGCACGACCGGTTCGCTGTACTCGAACTCCACCTGCGGCAGGCTGCGCGTCCGATATCCCGCACCATCACGCTGATATCCGGTCTGAGTGACTGCTCGCAAAAATGTGTAAACCGGGTTGCGGTCGCTGCCAGGATTCTGCTCGTTGGAATACGTGAAATCGGTCGAGCGCACGAGGCAGTTGTCGCCGACTCCCGCCTCGCCAGGAAAATGATGAAACATCAACACACGCTGACAGAGTCGAGTCGTGCGGACTTCAAAGCCCGGACGGTACGATGAAAACGGATCGTCTCGAAAGGGCCAAGGTCCGGAATCAGCCGGCGTTGGAACATTGGCGTCGTGCTCTCCGTAGTCGAAAATTACTTCGAACATCCAGCTGGCGTTTAAGATCATTGGATGAGTGAGGAACCGTGGACGGTGTCCTGCTGCATTCAGCAGCGAGATACGGTTTCCGTATCGAATGCGTTTCAGATATCGGTTTGCGGTGCGGCGTATGTCACTGCGGTCGCCTCGGTTGCTTTCGCAGGCGCTGGCGAGATCGACGCCGATACCGTCTTCCCGCTTATAGTCATAGAGAATGGCGTTGCCTTTGTCGTCCTGCACCTGGCAGATCAGCCAGCTGAAGACATGACGGGTATCCATCGGATCGGTGATTCGGGAATCCGCGTCCTTTCCGTACACGCTGAGGATGTTGTCTTTAGAAATGGTTCGCCAGTGAATCTCGCCATCGCTGTGTCTGGTCCAGCGTTCGATGCGAGCGAACACGCCCTCGATGCGGGGGCGGAAGCGATGGACCGTGAAGTCTGCATCGGTGGTCTCGTCTCGCTGACGGGTTCCGTCCGGATTGAGCACTGGAACCAGATCTTCTGCGCCTGAAAGAACAAACACGTCCGAGTCAGCGGCATCCAAATACTGCGGCAGGCCCTTTTCGGTCCTACGAGTGATCGATGGAAGGGAAATGCTCCAACCGAATCCGAACAGCCCATTGCCCGCAGCTGAGTCGTACGAAATGGAAAGCTGAGGGCCGAACCCAGAACGGCCAGGGCTGGTAGCAATAGGCACCGACATCGAACCACCGCCGGTGACCAGATTTGAACCAAACTTCTCCCCGATACCGCGGATGGCTCCACCACCTTTGGGCAAAGAAATCGTAGGCGACTGAAAAGTGCCTGCCCCGTGGTCTATTCTTTTTCCACGGGAGGCATCAGGTGAACCGCCTGATGACTCGTTTTCAATTCCCAAAGTGACTTTTGGCATTGGAACACCGCATCCACAATTTCTCTGAATAGCATTGAATCAAACAGAAGATCACAATTTCCTGACGCGGCTTTTGCCGCAACCAAATAACTCATCCTCCTCCCCGATCTCGCTGAACAGGACTATGTTCGCTTGAGTTGTTCGCTTAAGTTGTTCGCTTAAGTTGTTCGCTTAAGTTGTGTAGATGCTCCTCTCATCGAAAAGTCCAACTCGTTTTGTAGTTTGCCCCACGCTGGTTGTTGCGATGTGATTCAACATAAGGATTCGCGTAGTCAAATTCAACACCCGCCCATTTCGAGATTCAAATTTATCCAAAAATTCACGCAATTCGAGCAATTCGAACGGACGCTCCAAGTGCTGTTTGGCATCTACTTCATTCGACTCGATGGTGCGTACCTGATACGACCGAGATTGGACTGCAAGATGCCGCCAAGATTGCTACGACCATTGCAACCACGATTACAGTAGAGCAACCAAGATTGAGGAGTTGCATACTACCCTCGGACTGAAAAAATCAAGAGAGTTGATTTAGGACGCGGCCCGTTTCGAAATTGTACACCAACTTGACACGGACCGGACCGGGCAATCCAAGGGGGGCCGAGGCAAATGGCACTCTCTTGTTCGCGGAACGGCGCAAGCTGTCCGGTGACCATTCGAAAAACCACTTGCGATTTCACCGGGCGACTCGCTCCGCGAAAGTACGCGTTCTCCCTCGAGTAGGCTATGGGAACCCGTGCCCGTGAGCGCGGGATTGCAGTCGGCTCCTCGCTTGCGGGCACGGGTTACCATCGCGTGGTGCGAGCGCGGTTGCTCGTGAATCCATGGGCGAGACGCCCATGCCACTTTCGAATACCCCCGTGTTCACAGCCTAGGAGCAAAAGGCGACTATGTTTTGTCCTACGTCCATTGAGACTAAAACTAAATCCCGAGCTGAGATCGAATCCAACCGATTGGCGATAGCCCTCGTGCCGGGGACTCCTCCGACGCCTTCAAAATTCGGACCACGTTGCGTCGCTCATCCAGAGAAGGCTCGCTGTCGACCTGTGTCGACAGGGTCGATGCTCGCTCGACGAGCGAGAATGTCGAAGGGACATTTCGGGCCGAGGAGCTGTCAATTGCCTCTTCGATCACGGGCTGCGTCATCAGTTTGATGTTGGAAGCCGGTCTTGCCAAAACACGTTGTGCGACGTGTGGCATACGATCGACCAAAGACCCCGGTGCGATCGTTGGGGGCTCAATGTCATCGCGATCCATTGAAAAAACCAGCTGAATACGCTCGTACAAATCGTTTCGTTCCCTTGGGTCAAGCAAGCGATAGGCAGCAATGGCAATTTCAGCCCTGGAAACATCGCAAAGCGATTCATGATCGTTTTGGTGACTGCGCTTTAAAGCGATCGACATTGCACTAGCGGCGGAACGGATAACGTTAACGCGGCTTTCACCCCGTTTCAGCCCCAGTCGTCGGTAATGGGGCAGCAAGACCTCGCGATTTCTCAAGTAAGTTTTACGATTCGATTTCATGGTACTTTCTTAACCCGACATTCCTGTTTTTGTCTCGGAAGCTTTTTTTCTGCAATATCGCGTTGCTCAATCGCCTCTAAGCCTGCTGGTATTCTTATCGGCATATTGTAGAAGCCGCCATAGGGACTTCCCTCGATCTCCACGTCGCATTGGACGCCTTAGACCTTGCATAAGTTCGCCAGATTTTTTCGGCGGTGAACTCTCCACCCGCAACATGTTCCAACGCGTGGCAAAGCTCCCCTGAACATTCGTAAAATTCTTTTCGCCATAACGGATAATTGCTCCGATTCGGTAATATTTTTCGTTTCCTTAGAGGTTCTAGACGATTTTTTCTGGGAATCGCCAACAAAAAATTTCGCGGTAGTAGCGTTCCGCCCTATTTCGAGTGTATCTTGCACCCTGTGGTTAGCTTGAACACCAAAGCTGACGTTTCGATCGATCGTCAACCCGAAATCTCTTTAGGTTGTTTTATGGTCCTCTCAGGCGAAGAAATCCGGGCACGGCAGGGTACAGATATTCGCATCACTCCCTTTTGCGAGGAATGCCTGAATCCCAACAGCTACAACCTGACTCTCCACAACGAATTGCTTGTGTACGAAGAGGTTGTTCTGGACGTAAAACAGCCAAACCGATTTCGCCGGCTCAGCATTCCCGACGAAGGG
This sequence comes from Pirellula staleyi DSM 6068, assembly GCA_945875845.1. Taxonomy (GTDB): domain Bacteria; phylum Planctomycetota; class Planctomycetia; order Pirellulales; family Pirellulaceae; genus JBKCUI01. The sequence continues at coordinate 14,768 of CAMCMB010000091.1, read as the reverse complement.
ATGATCCTCAGCCCTGGCCAAATTTACCTCGGTAGAACGGTCGAGCATACGGAAACCCACAACTTAGTCCCAATGATCGAAGGTCGTAGTTCCATTGCCCGATTAGGACTTTTTGTCCATTGCTCCTCAGGGTTCGGCGATGCGGGATTTCGAGGGCACTGGACGATCGAGATGTTCGCGGTTCAACCCATTCGTATCTACGCAGGGCTGAGAATTTGTCAGATTTTTTATCACGAACTTACGGGTGATGTGCGGGAATACTCAAGCGATAAATACCAAAACAATAGAGACGTTCAACCGAGCTTGTTCTACAAAGAGTTCTCCGGTTGCCGAGATTACGATCAACTCGAACTGGACTTTGGCAATCTTGCAGCGAGCTATTGCAAAGAGCCTGCTGCTGACCGTTTCGAAAAGGTCTTGGATGGAACAGCCTAGTGCATCGTTCTATCGACCTCTGAAAATTATGCGAATCCCTATCCCGTTCAAAGACCTATTACCCGTCGAAGCAGTTAAGCAACTTTCGCAACTCGTTGCTCAGCCTGCGTTGGTTGCTGCCCTCAAGGACGCTGCCCAAAAACTTGGGCTCAAAGAACCATTGCAACCGGGCAATATTCAACAGATTCTGCAGCAAGCAGGTCGATGGATGGAAAGTGTGGCCGAACCATGGCTTCGCGATGCCAAGCCCGGTCTGATGCCCGGTATCAACGCCACAGGTGAACTTTTCTCCAGCCGCTGGTGCACGCACCGCATCTGCCCCGATGCAATTGCACAGTCAAACTATCTTCAAAGCCGTTTTGCCGAAACAACCAAACTCGATTCACAACTCCGAAATTTGTTGGTGGGGTTGACCGGCGCGCAGTCTGTGTTGGTGGTGCCGAACATGTCCATCGCGATGTATCTCATTGCTTTGGCGGGCAATACATCCCCGACGCCAACTCAGTGGGTTTTGCCTCGAGTGGATTGCATTCGACTGCCTCAAGCGGGTAACGCTCAAGGTGGGAACGTTCGGGCAATTCTCGATTCTGCTCACGCTCCAACCGTCGAGATTGGAACAACCCAAGACTGCACCAGTAGCGATTTTGAGCAACAGCTCGCACAAGCTGGATCGATTCTGTTGCTCGCATCTCCGAATTCGTTGGCTTCCGAATCGCGTGGCGAACATCGCCGCCGAGGAATTGAGGCAAGCCAACAAGCAGACTCGAAGGTCGTGGAGATCATCATGGACGGATCCATTCATGATCTGGGCAAATTAGGAATACCAAGCAGAGTGATTGCCGATTCTTGGGATAAGTGCACAAAGCTGGTCGTCGTTCCGGGGGATGCGTTGTTAGGTGGGCCGGAATGCGGGATTTTGCTCGGCACAACCGAGGCTATGCAAGGAATTCTCAAAGTCGCAGATTCAGTCGGCTGGCATGCCGGCAGCATTACCAAAGCCGGCCTTCTTAGAACGCTCGAGGCGTCGGAGTCGTTGGACGCTTGGCGGGAACTGCCGATCGGAGTATCGTTATCAATCAGTCTAGAAAACCTAGATAACCGATCGCAACGGCTCGCGACGCAATTGGCGGCGAGCCCCATGGTTGATCGCGTCGAGGTCCAACGCAAATCCTGCCGTATCGGCGCTGGGGTTTGGAGCGGCGTTCGCATGGATTCCACCGTTCTAAAGCTTTTTCCGAAAGCCTCGTCTGCCTCGGCCCTGGCAGAGCAATTGGAGGTTGGCGAAATTCCGATTTGGGGCAATGTGCAGTCCGATCACGTAGAGCTTGTGATGCGATCGGTGGAGCCGGACGAAGATAGGCTCTTAGTAAAGCAATTGTGTTCGGAGGTCGAACCTCAACGCGGGTAGTCCCCAAAAAAGAGAGGAAATGGTGCTCCTCGGTAACGATCCATTTCCGGCCGCAAGGTTTTTCGCAAAATCGCTGGCTTTTACTGTCTAGACAATAGTTGTTTGGACGAGTATCATTTTGACGAGCGGATTGACTTAGCTCAACGCAACGGGAAGGTTGCTTAACCGTGATAACCGAACAACTCAAAAATACAACCAAAAAACGAAAATTCGATTCGATCCAACAGGAAGCGTATCTTTCGCTTTGGCGAACCTACGACCGTCTGAAGGCCATCGAAGATCATCTCTTTGATCATTGGGACATGACGCCTCAACAATACAATGTGCTGCGATTGCTGGAAGCGAGTCACCCAAACCCAATTCCAACGTTGTCGCTGTCCAATCGTTTGGTGTCGCGGGCTCCCGATATTACGCGAATGCTGGATAAACTTGAGAAGAGTCAATGGATTGAACGCGTTCGATCCGTCGAAGATCGTCGTGCCGTACTCGTCACGATTACGTCCAAAGGCAAGAAATTATTGCGCGAGATCGCTCAACCCTTGAGCGAATCCCATGTCGCCCAAATGGGGCATTTGTCGGGGCAAGAATTGAAGCAGTTGTGCGATCTCCTTCGCAAAGTGCGACAGCCTCATGAACCGAACAACAGCGACTGGTAACAAGTACACTCTAGGAGAAATTGACAATGATTCGATCGAACAATACGTCTGATGTGATCGTGATTGGTGGAGGTCCTTCCGGATCGGCGACCGCAACCCTCTTGGCGCAGCGTGGCTACAGTGTCACTCTCTTTGAACGGGATCATTTTCCACGTTTCCACATCGGCGAGTCGATGATTCCATTCTGCTATCCGGTGATTGAACGACTTGGCATGCTCGGCAAGATGAAAGCAAGTCACTTTACCAAGAAGTACGGCGTGCAGTTCATTAGCGAACATGGAAAGCTCTCGGAGCCATTTCGTTTTAGTCAGTACGACAATCACGACCGTTCGCAATCTTGGCAAGTCGTTCGTAGCGAATTCGACTTGATGTTGCTCAACAATGCCCGCGAGCATGGAGTCACGGCTCACGAGGGTGCACGGGTTCTCGACGTAGTAATGGACGGCGAACGTGTCGTCGGCGTAAAAGTAAAACTTGAAGGTGCCGAAGAGACCGAGTGTCGGGCACAAGTCGTTATCGACGCCAGCGGTCAATCCTCGATCCTCATGGATCGCATGAATTTGCGCGAGTGGGACCCAGTCCTCAAAAAGGCTGCCATTTGGACGTATTGGAAAGGTGCGTTACGCGAACCAGGCATCGACGCCGGCGGCACCATCGTAATGCAGACGCAAGAAAAGAAAGGCTGGTTTTGGTTCATTCCCCTTCATGATGACGTCGTGAGTGTGGGCGTGGTCGCGGGTCATGATTATCTCTTTAAGAATCGCACCTCCAAAGATTTGGAGACGATCTACATGGAAGAAGTCGCTCGCTGCCCCGGCGTCCAGCCGCGAATTGCGAACGCCACCCGCTCCGAAGACTACAAAGCTCAAAAAGAGTATTCTTACAAAGCCAAGAAATGTGCCGGGGATGGATGGGTGCTTGTCGGAGATGCGTTCGGGTTTTTAGATCCCCTCTATTCTTCAGGGCTGATGCTGGCATTAACCTCTGCGTCCATGGCGGCTGATTCCGTTGCCGATGCACTCGATGCGAACGACACCAGCGAAGCGCGTTTGCGTAGCTGGGAGCCATTGCATCTGAAAGCCATGGATCGGATGCGGAATTTGGTCTGTGCGTTTTACGACGGGCTCAATTTCGGTCGCCTTGTTCGCAAGTATCCAGACAAGAAGAATCTTATCACCGATGTATTGATCGGCAATTTGTTCCACGATGAGATCGACGAGCTATGGCCGCTCATCGATGCGCTCAAGCAAGAAGACCTTGCGATGGCCACGTGAAGGTTGACATGCGAATTCAACTGCCCCGAGTCCTTGTTGCCGTTTGGTGCCTAACCGAGCTTTGCTCGCAGCTAGACGCGAGCGATCCTCCACAGGCGATGGAACGCGTTCGCGGAGATGCTGTCATCCGGGCTCCATTCGACAACTCGGAGATCGTCATCACGACGACCGATCGGCTGGCCGGTGCGGTTCATTCGTTGACTTGGAACGGAAGGGAATTCATCAATAGCACCGATCACGGTCGGCAACTGCAAAGTGCTTGCAGTTTCGACGGCGGTCTGACAAATCCTTTCTGGGCGGAGTGCTTCAATCCAACGGAAGCGGGCTCGCGTCGAGATGGTGCTGGCCCAATTTCGTCGAGCAGACTCTTGAGCATGAACGTTGGACCATCCGAATTGAAGACCAAGACTCAGATGGCGTTCTGGTTGGCCCCTGGAGAAAAATCTTCAGGCCGTCCCGCTATCAACTCGACAGTGTTGTCCGATCATTTTCTCGAAAAGCACATTCGAATTGGCTACCAATCGATGCCGAACGTCATCGAGTACGAAGCCAAATTTACGGTTCCAGCGAGCGAACCGCATCGATTTGCGCAGTTCGAAGCGCTCACGGGTTACATGCCACCCGAGTTCAGCAAATTCTGGAAATTCGACACGGAATCTAAACAGCTTGAACCGCTTAGCGACGGCCCCGGTGAGCAGTCGAGTCCCGTCGTTTTGGCAAATGAAACGGGCACTCACGCGATGGGCGTCTTCTCGCCCGCTCAACCTTCGCCAGGATATTCGAACGCTGGCTACGGTCGATTTCGCTTTCCTGCAGAGAAAGTCGTCAAATGGAACTGCGTCTTCCGAGTTCGCCATGACACAAGGGTACCACCCGGCGAGTATCGCTACCAAGTTTTTGTGGCCCTGGGAACGCTTGAGCAAGTGCGTTTGGCTCTTGAACGGCTAAGCTCTCGCTAGGGCAAAGGTCGATTACCACTGGCGTGAAGCCAGATGGCATGCATCAAAGGCCCCCGGGTTCATCCCGGGGGATCGTTACCTTCACGCTAGGGCGAAGGTCAATACGTGGCGGCCCATCCAAGAAACTGGGCAGGATCGACCACCGAGAGGCAATGATCGTCAGCAGCCGCCACGCAACGATCCAGGACGTTAACTACCAAGTACGAGAGAAAGAAATAGCCTTATCCGTAAAGCTTTTGCCACTGCCGTCGATCATGGCTTCCATGGCAAATATTGACATCTAACGGGCGATATGGCATGGTGTGGGGAGGAGGACAGGACAATGGCTTCAACGCTAAATCTATCGCTGACAGACGAATTGCGAGCATTCGTCGACGAACAATCAGGGGATGGGACGCTTTACGCTACGCCTAGCGAATTCGTTCGTGACTTGCTTCGGAAACAGAAACTGCAAATGGAAGCAGAGAAACTCCGAGCGGGCGTGATCGAGGGCTTTCGAGATGTGGCTGAAAATCGGGTGCATCAATTCAGGGGAAGCGTCCGAGAGTTGATGAACAAGAATCCGGGATAACGCACACTGTTGAAAAGCATGTGGTTGTTTGTACCAAGTGGAATGATGATGTCCTGGTTTTGACCATCGTCCACTCCAGTCGCGAACTGATAACTCATCTGGATCGCTTATTGCCGACTCTAAGGTCAGAAGTAGAGATCTTGAAGAAGCGAATCCAATAAGCAAAATCGAATGGCAAAGGAAAAATCTTCTACTGGTCACTTACAACTTTTGTTGTTGTCGAACGTGTAAACTATGGATGTGCGATTTCTGTTCGCTTACCCTCTCTGTTCAACTCAATGGAAAACCCACCATGAAAATACCGTTGTTCTGCATCCTTTCCTATGCCGTCTTGTTCTCTGGTGCACAAGCCCAAAGCGTGGTTCGAGATATTCCCTACGTTCAAGGAGGACATGCGCGTCAAGTTCTCGACATTTATGCGCCAACGAACGCAAAGAACTTGCCAGTCGTCTTCTGGATACATGGCGGTGGATGGCAAGTCGGCGATAAATCCAGTGTTCAGCTCAAGCCACAAGTCTTTGTTGACAAAGGTTTCGTATTTGTGTCCACCAATTATCGACTGCTCCCCGACGTCGACATGGGAACCATCATTCGCGACATTGCAAAGTCGATTCGCTGGGTGCATGAGCATATCGCTGAACATGGAGGTGACCCAAAGCGAGTCCTAGTCATGGGCCATTCTGCAGGAGCGCAATTAGCAGCGTTGATCTGCACCGACGATCGCTATTTGAAAGCCGAAGGCGTACCATTTTCGATCCTCAAAGGGTGCGTACCCGTTGATGGCGACACCTATGATGTCCCTGCCATTATCGAAACGGCTGAGACCAGGCGAAGGGTTCATGGTCAACCGCAGGCAAAAAATGGCCACCGCGAAAAATTTGGAAACGATCCGGCGAAGCATCGCGATTTCTCAGCCGTAACTCATATCGCCAAGGACAAGGGGATCCCACCCTTCCTAATCCTTTACGTTAACAACCATCCAGACACAGCGGCTCAGGCGCAATGGCTAGATACCGTTCTAAAGAAAGCTGGTATCGCTTCGAAGCTATTCGGTGCCAAGGACTCCGAACACTCCAAGCTCAACGACGATCTCGGCAAGCCAGATGACCCCGCCACAAAAGAACTGTTCGCGTTTGTTGCAATCAACAAATGAGGGAAGGACTGACTTAAAACCAACTTTGGAAAGCGCGCAGCGGTTAAGCGATCGGGAGGGCGAGGCAACCCCTCTAAACATCTTTGCAATGTCGAACGCATTGGAAACCAATGGGAGGGCGAGGCTCCTGCCGAGCTTAATACGCCATGGTTCGGCAGGAGCCTCACCCTCCCAAGCTAGGAATGGATTGGGCAAAGTCGAGGAAAATATGTTTACATGGGATGGTCTCACCCTCCCGAGAGATGAATGGGTTAGGCAAAGCATATGAAAACATGTTTACAGGATTTCAATCTGTTGCTCGCGATTGTTGTGTTGCTCTTGGGCACTAGCGTCTTGCATGGACAAGACGTTTCTTGGACCAAGGTCACCGACAACGCTCGCTGGCAACCGCGCGACTCGCAGGGCGAGTTGGTTTTTCGCGATAAGCTGTGGATACTTGGAGGCTGGTTCAACTCGTTCGAAGCGCCGCCGCGAGACGTCTGGAGCTCTTCGAACGGCAAGGACTGGATGCTCGTCGAGAAATCGGCGCCTTGGCTACATAGCGACTTGCCTATGTCCATTGCGTTCCAGGATCGTATGTGGATGATGGGTGGTTGGCACAATGGCCGGCTGCCCGGCCACTCAGCGAGCAACCAAGTATGGTCGTCGATTGACGGTATCCATTGGGAACAAACAACAGCCGCTGCCGCTTGGTCACCGCGCCTTGCTGCCAGCTTGGTCGAGTTCAAGGGCAAGATGTTCTTGCTGGGAGGAACCGAAAGTTACTACTTCGGTGACGCCAAAAGCTTGAAAAACGACGTTTGGTATTCGGAGGACGGAAAAGACTGGATTCTTGCGACCGCAAATGCACCATGGTCGCCGCGGGCGTACCACCAATCCGTTGTGCTGAATGGAAAAATCTATTTGTTTGGCGGAGGCAATTATGTCCCCGAATATCACGCAATGAACGACGTATGGTCGTCCGAGGATGGAGTGCAATGGACGCAAGAGACCGCTTCGGCTCCTTGGCATCCAAGGTTGTGGTTTTCATCGGTCGTCTACCGCGACCACATGTGGATACTTGGAGGATGGTCGAACAACCCGTCAAAAAACTGGGGGGATGTCTGGTTTTCGAAAAACGGAAAAGATTGGAAACAACTTATTACACCTGAGACATGGAAGGAACGCCACGAGCATTCGACGTTCGTCATGCAGAACAAGATCTGGGTGGCGGGTGGCCACGCGCAACCGCTGAGCAACGAAGTCTGGTCGATCGAAATACCCGTCGGTTGGTTCAAGTAGCAGGCACACTCCGTGTGCCGTTCGCAAACGTCCGCAAATCGCAAGCTGACAGCGCTTGGAAAGGGCCTGCTAAGCACAACGGTATGAGTTTTCAAGTAAAACAAACTGATAGCCGAAGGGCGATAGCCCCGGTTCTCGACGAATGTCGATCAATTGGAAAACCGAGGCTAGCGCCCAACGGCTAATTGGTATGAAAAACATATGCGGATGTGCTTACCACGGACAGCACAATAAGCCGAATGGCATACAATCCCTTTTGGCATCTCAGCTATAATCATTGCGATCTGCGGTTTTCATTTATGAGTCAGGACATGCGAATGCTCAACAAAGCTCAACTTTTCATTCGATTTGCTGGATTGTCGTTTTTCACATTGTTGTGCTCAGTCGATCGTGCTTCGTTCGCACAGGACCCCGACACGGACGCTCCCTTGCTGCCCGAGGAAGCGGCGAAAAGAATGGTGGTTCCAGAAGGTTTTAGTGTCTCGCTCTTTGCGGGTGAGCCAGACGTTCGCCAACCGATTGGTTTCTGCATTGATGACCGTGGTCGGCTCTGGGTGGCCGAAGCCTACAATTACCCAGTCCATGGCACCAAACCTGGCGATCGTATTCTCATCTTCGAAGATACGGACGGTGACGGCAAATTCGATAGCCGAAAAGTCTTTTACGACCAACTCAATTATGTTACGGGAATCGAAGTTGGCTTCGGCGGAGCTTGGGTGATGTCCCCCCCGAACTTCTATTTCATTCCGGATCGCAACGGAGATGATGTTCCAGACAGTAAACCGGAAGTCTTATTGGACGGGTTTGGCAATCATGCCAATTCACATAACCTAGCCAACGGTTTTGCGTGGGGGCCTGATGGATGGCTGTACGGCACGCATGGACGAACCAATTGGTCTCGAATCGGCAAACCTGGAACGAGCGACGACCAACGCGAGCAATTTGATGGCGGCGTCTATCGGTATCATCCCGTTCGCCATGAGTGGGAACCCTACGCGGACGGAACCACCAACCCATGGGGAATTGACTGGAACGATTTCGGCGAAGGGTTCGTTTGCAATTGCGTAAACCCACATCTTTTTCATGTGATTCAGGGCGCACACTATGAACCTTGGCGAAATCGTTCATCGAGCCAATATGCCTATGCCCGAATCGATACGATCGCGGACCATCTGCATTTTGTTGGCAAACAGAATGTGCGAGATGGTCTAGGATCCCATGAGGAAGACGCCGCTGGCGGCGGGCATGCGCACTGCGGCACCATGATTTATCTTGGTGACAATTGGCCCGAACAGTATCGCAATTCTGTGTTCATGAACAACATCCACGGAAAACGCATCAACAATGATCTGCTCAAACGATCCGGCTCTGGCTACGTGGCTTCCCATGCTCCCGACATATTACGTTCGCGCGATCCTTGGCATATGGGTGTCACCTTGCAATATGGTCCAGATGGAGGCGTGTTCGTTCTGGATTGGTCGGACACGGGTGAGTGCCATAGCGTCCGCAACACACAGCGCGAGACCGGCCGAATCTTCAAAATCGTTTATGGTCAACCCAACTCGAAGAAAGTTGATCTAGGTCAGGTCGACAGCAATGAACTTGTAAGATTGCATGAGCATCGAAATGATTGGTTCGTTCGACACGCTCGCCGTTTACTGCAAGAGCGGGCCGCACAAGGGGCTGACTTAACCGAGGCCAAAAAATCGCTTCGGAAGTTGTTTCATGAATCCACCAAAGTTCCGTTGAAACTTCGTGCATTTTGGACGCTGCATGCTCTGAACGACCTCAACCAAGACTTCTTGTTGCAACAGTTGCAAGGTCCGAGCGAGCATATTCGCGCCTGGTCGGTGCGTTTTCTATGCGAAGATCGAAATCCGTCGGCGCAGGCACTTGATCGCTTGGCACAACTTGCAGCGATCGACACGTCGCCGGTGGTTAGGCTGTATCTGGCAAGCGCATTGCAACGACTAGCATGGAACAAACGGTGGCCAATCTTGGAGCCGCTGCTTCAGCGACCTGAAGACTCGCTGGACGCGAATCTGCCATTGATGTATTGGTATGCATTGGAACCGCTGTTTGATGCAGGACGGAAACCGTTTATCGCGTTTGCTTCAACATGCAAAATACCCTTGGTGCGAGAACACATCGCCCGACGCGCAGCCTCAAGCAAGGAGTCGACGGAATGCTTAACCGATTTGATTCAGGTCATGCAAAGTTCGGACGATTCGGTGCTTCATCGCGACGTATTGCGAGGAACGCTCACGGGACTCGAAGGTCGCCGAAATGTTGCGATGCCGGCTGGTTGGTCGGAGGCATGGGGTCGCTTGAAGACGAGTAAGCTGATCGAAGTTCGACAGCTTTCGCTCGAATTGGCTTTGATATTCAACGATCCCAGCGCGGTGGATCTACTTCGAAAGCAAGCTGAGGACGCACAAAACACCGACCAAGAACGCAACCGAGCGGTTCAGGCATTGGTGAACAAGAAGTTTCCTCAGACCGCCGAGTTGTTGTTGAAGCTTTTAGCAGATCCCGTCGTGAGCCATGCAGCCATTCGCGGACTCGCCGAATTTGATCATCCTAAAACAGCGAAAGCGTTGATTGAACGCTTTGGTGAATCGGACTTAACAGGACAACAGAACATTCTCCAAACGCTTGCATCGAAGGCGATTTGGGCGGGCGACTTACTGCAAGCCATGGAATCAGGGCAAATTCCTCGCAAGAATGTCACCGCTTACACGGTGCGTCAATTGCAAAACTTAGGTGATGCTCAATTGGATGCCCGAGTGAAGGGGATTTGGGGGGAAGTCAGAACGACTTCGGCGGACAAGACCAAGCAAATCGCCGACGCCAAGAAGCGCCTCACACCGGACGCGATTCGTTCTGCCGACGTTGGTAATGGTCGAATGCTATTTCAAAAACATTGTGGTAACTGTCATCGCTTGTTTGATGCAGGCGGAACAATCGGTCCAGACCTGACGGGATCACAACGAACCAATATCAGCTATCTGTTGGAAAACCTTATCGACCCCAGCGCGACGGTTTCTAAGGATTTCCAAATGGAATTGATTGTCACATCCGCGGGTCGGGTCGTGACGGGATTGGTGATTGCGGAAAATGAAGTTTCGATGACCATTCAATCGGTGAACGAAAAGATCGTGATACCGAAAGATGAGATTGAAAGCAGAAAACCATCTCAGGTTTCGTTAATGCCGGAAGGGATCCTTCAGCCGCTGGCGTTTCCACAAGTGCGCGATCTTGTGGCCTATTTAACCAATCCGACTCAAGTCAAATTGCCTGAGGACGCGTCGATCAAGTAGTGTCGCCTTAATGGATGGTGAGACGGGGTATTCGAAAGTGGCATGGGCGCGCTCGCCCATGGATTCACGAGCGAGCTAGTACCACGCAATGGTAACCCGTGCCCGTAAGCGAGGAGCCAACTGCAACCTCTCGCTTACCGGCTTGTTGCTTTAGTGAACTCGTTATTGGGTAAGGGCGGTACGACGGACTTCCAAGTCCGAAAAGAGGGAATTCGACGGACTAGGAAGTCCGTCGTACCATTAAATCAACAAGCTACTAGCGAACTGCGGCTGAAAGCTACTAGCGCCCTGCGGCTGATAAAAGTTGGAGACGGATGAACATCAATGTCCCCCCTAGCTCATATTGCTTGGCTTACGGGGCATTTGGCGGGGATAGGGTGGGGACTGTTGCGGCGGTGGCTCGGTATTGTTTTCTTCCTGCCACTGATCCCGCTCTTCGTCCGTCGCGTAATACTTGAGCCAGCCTTCCATATCGTTGTCTTGCAGGCAGTGCCAGTGCAAGAAATTGCGATGTTCTGCAATTCGCTTTTCGTACGCTGGCAAAATATCGCGTACGATCAAACAATAAAGCTGACGATCGCTGAGATGATCGGTCAGAGCAAGCAAAATACGCTGGGTGTAGAGTTGATGAATGGTTTGCCAAAGCAAAGCAGTCAATTCAGGATCCGAAAGAGAATCGGGTTTTGGCAGTTTTAGTTCCGGCTCAAACCACTGACTGATCGGTAGGGTTGGAGCACGCTCCCAAGCCAGAATCGAGGTTAGGAATTCATTCTCTTCTGCGAGAGACATATGCCGAATCGAAACCAGATCCACGGCTTCATCCAAGTAAGGTTCGAGTTCATCGCGGAGTTGAGCGTTGCGGAGCAATAGTTCCACTTCGCTTTCCATCGGAATAGGCAATTTCGACATGACCGCCTGAGGTGGGTTGGAAACATGAAATTAAGTACTGTGTTAATTTATCCAAAGAGGCCTCAGGAATGAAGAAACAACTTGAGCGATTTCTGGAATGTCAAAGGGATTTTCTCACAGAATAACTTAGAAGCGTTATCATCCTTACGATTTAACACGAGTTGTCGTTGCAAGCCCTACAATCGGCAAACTCGAATTTGCGTCGGTTGCGTGCGGTAGCGAAAGCCGTTACGTTAATCAACCTAGCGGGCTGTTGATTTAATGGTACGACGGACTTCCTAGTCCGTCGAATTTTCCATTGACGGACTTGGAAGTCCGTCTTACCGCCCTTACCCAAGACGACTTCACTAAATCAACAGGCTCCTAGGCCTCGATAAACACCCCATGGGAGAAAATACGGTATGAGCGAGACGGTCAGCATCGATGGAGTCACATTGACTCTTGGCAATCCTGTTTCCAATACAGCCAAGTGGATTGGACAACTGGAACCGTTGCGCCAATTAGCGGCCTGTTGGTTAACGGTTGACGACGCAGACCTGCCACTAACGCCACGATTGATCGGCGTTCCCGGCGTAGGTAAAACAGCCTTGGCGATGGCAGCCACGGCAGCTCGCCAGCAGGAGCTCTTTATTTACCAGTGCACCGCCGACACTCGCCCCGAAGACCTTCTGGTGACACCCGTGCTTTCGAGCAGCGGAAAGATCGCCTATCACGCTTCACCCTTGGTAACAGCCATGATTCGGGGTGCCGTCTGCGTGCTGGACGAAGGGAACCGGATGAACGAAAAATCGTGGGCTTCCTTGGCTCCGCTGCTGGATCAACGACGTTACGTCGAGTCGATCGTAGCCGGTATTACGATTCCAGCCCATCGCGAATTTCGATGCGCAGTTACCATGAACCAAGATGACTCAACCTACGAGATTCCCGATTACATTCTCAGTCGCTTGCAACCGTCGCTCCAGGTAGGCTTTCCGAATCGCAAGGACGAGTTGGCGATTCTGCGTTATCACTTGCCATTTGCAGAACCCGAAGTGTTAGCCATGACAGTCGATTTCTTGCAGCATGCGCATTCGCTTAAACTGGATTTTTCAGCTCGAGATGGTATCAACGTTCTACGCTATGCATTGAAGAGACTGTCACAAAGTTCCGACCATCCCGTTGCCAAGGATCATGCTTGGCGAGAATCGCTCCAAGCCTGTTTAGGCGATGAAGCTCTCGACCTATCGGCTGCAGCGAAACGCAAACAAAAAGCGGTTGGTGGAGATACACTGCCCATGGGTTTAGGGGATTTCTTTTTTGATCCAGACGATCCATTGCATCCTGACGAAAGCTGAATTGGATCACGGCGCGGAACTCCAACAAGAACGGGTGCCTTGGGTGCCTGGCACCAATTGCCACCAAGGTGATTGACGGAAAGACTGAGGAGGTCACCCTCAGTCAGAGAGGGCGAAGAACAAGGAGTGGATTCACCAAGCAAAACAAAGGGAATCGGCGTCAGATGTTCTTTGGTGTCACAAACTGTCAAAGCGGAGGGCACGGGGATCGAACCCGTTGTGCGTATGGACACAACCTATTGCCCCAACTGTACTTGCGTCAAATGCCAACAAGCCCGCGCTGCACCGGCGCTGCATGCCAGCGACTCAAGTTGGCTCACAATGGCACTCGCCGACAATGATCTTCGATCCATCGCGATGAACTGGAGTCGTCTTTCCGTTGAAGCTCGCTCAGCAATCTTACTGGTCGCCAAGATGCAAATCAATTGAAAGTCCGTTCACAAAGTGTCGTATTGACGGATGACGTTTATCGCTAAGAATGAAACGCATTGAAATAGTTGACGACTGGGTCGCAAAACGGTCAACGACGATCACGGCTCACCTAGCCGCCGAAATGCCTCGTCAAGGTAGCGTTGTAGGTGATGAGCTAGAATTGGGAGATTCTCGGAAGAAGTAATTGCGTAGTGGTCTCCTGGGATTTGCAGGAGCTCTACAGGAGCAAGACTTCTCCAACCCGACAAGTGTGTTGTACTTCTGTTGTCCTCGTTCGCCGCTAAGAATAAAACGATTCGTCCAGGGTACTGTGCCGCCCTGTAAGTCTGAATGGCGAGCACATGCGCCTCGTGTATATCTCTGCGGGTGATGACGTTTGGCTTGCTATCATGCAGTCGAAATCTGTGGATGGCGTTGCCAACATTGCTAAGCCTTGCAAGTAGACGTCTAAGTCGAATGACGAAAAACCGTATCAGTGCCTTACACATTTTCTTACGTCTATCGTGGTATGGGATGTGGTATAAGACGTGGAGGACGAGACCAGTGAGTCGCGGTAGTATCGATTGAGGTAGAAGCTCGTACGGCTCGATGACACAGAGTAGGCCAATTGCCTCACCCGACTTAGAAAGCTGTTGCGCCATTTCATATGCGATAGGGCCTCCTGCACACCGTCCCACGATGATATATGGTCCGTGCGGCTGTACGTTTCTGATCTCACTGATGTACGCGGCTGCGATGTCCTCCATGCGAGAAAGTGGCTGGCTCTTTCCATCAAGGCCAGTGGCACGTAGCCCGTAGACAGGTTGGTCGGGGCTCAGAAGCCGTGCCAATTCGTGATAAAGAAAGGTCTCCCCGTTTGCCGGAGGAATCCCAAATTGACCTTGGGTGACCTTGGGTGCCTGGCACGAATGGCACTGTACTATCGTGACAAGTTGTTTCACTCAAATGAGTTATCTCCCTTGCTGAGTCTCTTTCGTAAGTCGTTTCTGGGTTCCATCATCAACGTATACTGATCCATCCGTCGCTTCACACACCG
>CAMCMB010000090.1 GCA_945875845.1 Pirellula staleyi DSM 6068 | reverse complement strand
AAGAAGCGAGTCTTCGCGGGCGAACCGGCTATCGCACGGGCAACTCGCCCTTGCCGAGGCCTAGTTAGCGACACTCGTGTTGGCCAGTGTGCAACAGGAGCAACGTTGGTGGATACCGACGAAAGTGCTTCGTTGTCGTTTCTGAGGGTGCTGCAGAGAGTGGATCATTGGAAGACAGTTCTACGCTGTCGCTGCGTTGGGAGGACATCGATTGGGAAATGAACAGGACCAGTATCCCAGAGCCGAAGGTCGAGTATCAGGAAGGTCGTGGCATTCGTAGCTGCCCAATCTTCCCGGAGCTTCGACCGATCCTCGACGAAGCCTTCGAGATCTTCGGCGACAAGAGCGAATACGTGGTCGCGGCGCCCCAGTATCGAGCGGCAGCCAACACAGCGATGGGCTGGAAGAATTCGAACCTACGGACCGAAATGACGAGACTACTGCGCCGCGCCGGAGTATCGGGTTGGCCACGATTATTCCATTCGATGCGGGCCAGCAGACAAACGGAACTGCAGCGCGAGTTTCCGCTTCACGTCGTCTGCTCCTGGCTTGGCAATTCGCCACGAATCGCCCAGCAGAGTTATCTGCTGGTTACCGAGGATGATTTTGCCAAGGCGGCCGGCGTGGCGAAGCTGATGGTGGAGGGGTGAGAGATTGATGGAGTGGGGAGGGTGCCCGGCAATAGGCAGCCTTGCGTTGCAGTGAATAGATAGGGAGAACTGACGTTCCTCGCCGTTCCGTGCCATCTTACAGTGCCATCTTACAGTGCCATTCGTGGGTGGCACTTTTTTAGTACTCGTAACCACAATTACGACTCGTGTTTGCTGAAAAACGCGATGATTACGCAATCACGGAAAAACTTCAATTTGGTCTGCTGGGACATGATCATAGGGGACTTTCTTCAAAAACACTTTTGGCTTGGAAGGTTGCTCAATCGTCTGAAGCCATGGGCGCAATTTTTCAAATAAACGCTCCGCGTTTGGACAACTGAAATAGAGCTTTACGACTCCTTTCACGGTTCTCTTGGATTCAAGACATCCGAAGTAGTACTTTGGATCCGTCGAACGAACCATCAAGTGTGCGTCTAACTCATCTTCAATTTGAGCAATTTTCGATTTTTCTTCTTTGCTCAACTTCGTATCCATGGGATGGAATTCAATACCTATGGATTGTCCTTTGATTGGCAGTCCATTCCAGAAACCAATTTCTTTATTGTGCTTTATTCCGTCGTAATGAGCCTTGAAATAATCCACTCCGGGAGGCAGTGGCCAAATTTTGACAAAGTCGAATCCGCACAAGTCGCTTTTGACTACTCGATCGACAAAAACGTTGCTAACAAAAACTCGGCCAAAGAACTCCCTGATCTTAAAAATGCTGAGTCCCTGTACCTTGTCTTGAATAAACTCGTAACGGTGAAGACTGGTCATTGTATCTCGCGCCTTAACGGGTCTTCCGTAAATCGCCTCGTAATCTAAGGCATCAACAACAGTCTGACAATTGTATGCAAAGTACTCTCGTTCTTCGAAATAAAATGGCAGCAGTTCTCCATTCGCTACGAGTAAATCTTCTAGTGAAGATACAGCTTTCGCGCTGAAGGCTGGAATCTGCATGTTGATACATGGAAAGTCGTTGAACGGCGAGACACGACCTCTCGGAAGCACGTCCTTTGAACGCCAAGTCGGCAACAGTGTTGGTGGGGACCAATCCCATCGGATGGGAAGTGGCGGGTTAAAGTCGTTTGCTAGGTCAGGCTCCCCCAAAGACTGTCTTGCTGTTCGCCCAAGGAACGAAGGTTGGCTAACACCAAATCCCTCAAAACGAGGATCGTCACAGACTATTTGCAATTCAAATATCTCGGAAACTGGAGTCACCGGAAATCACCTCGCTCTAGCATTCGCCGAAGATCCTGAAGACCATCAGTGAGTTGTCGCTTACTTTTGGCGTCTCCAATTATTTTCCCTATCGCTAAAAGATACTTGTCTGTGTGCGATCCCATGTGCCCAGCTTTCGCCCAAAAACCATTTGAGACGCTGTTTAAACCAACACCGAATTTTTCCATGTTTGCTTGAGCTTTTGCTACGGCGGCTTGAACAGCGGCGGATCTCCCGGTCCATTTTCCTACAGGTACAATATGTGCTGCCTGATATGCTGCTTTGCGAAATCCCGCAGCAAGTCTCGTACTTGCAAGCGCCGCGTCTAGAATTCTAGATGCATACGCATTATGGACCAACAGGCTGTCTTCGCCAACGTAGTAAACGTGTTCGTTGGCAACTTCGAAATTGTAGACGGTTTCCGGACCGGCGCGCGGGGCAATCGAGCAGGGCAGCCAGCTCTAGCCGTCGATCGCGACGACTTCCTCGCCGAACCGCAGTTCACCGGGCGGAATGACGACTAATGCATGCTACCCACGCATCATTTCGCGATCGAACATGTGCCGAGATAGACTGATGGCAACCAACGCAATCGGGCCAGGACTTTGACTTCCCAAGAGCCTACGAGCGTGTGATAGCTTGCTTCGGCCTATTCTCACCGCCCCCGTACTCCAAAATATCACTCAGATAGTTCGAATCCTACAGCCTCCACGGGCGTGGATCGTGGCCAGACCGGGACATGTAAAACCCCAGTGTTTTGTCGACTCTCGCGACTCGAAAAACGACTCGATTTCCGGTGCGCGACGCGAAATACAACGCCGCAGTCGCCATGCACCGAGCCAGCATGGACGCTACAGAACTCCAAAGGAACTGCCCAGATATGCGAAAAACCCTGGGAAAACCAGGGTTTTGCAGAGGAGAGGACAGGAACCGAACTTTTCATGGTTCCCGGATTTTTTTGGGACGTTCGAAAGGCAACCTGGAGGAATCGAGAACTCTTACAACCACTCCGAGAAATCGCTATGACTATTCAATCAACCCGACACGGGAGTAGATAGGTCTTTTGGAACGGACTTGTTTTGCAAGTGTGGACTTCCGCTGGTTTGTGAAGGGAATACCCGTGGCTCTAGGGTAACCGTGTTGCGTTCCCTTGATTTTATGTCTGCGACGATCCGGTCGAGATTATTACCGAATTGATTTGCCAACTCCCGCTTGATTCGCAGTATCTCATCATTGATAGGATCATTCATCATTTTCTCAGTCTCCCATTAATTCATCCGGCGAGCAAATTGAGGGCGGTTTGTAGCCACAATCCCTACATATCTGCTCGATAGTCGCGCGTGTCTCGGCGTTTGCGATATGTCGGAAATTCCAGGTCAGAAGAAATTCTATACCATGGACTGCGGCAAGGGAAATGTGAAGTGCATCTCGTGGCTCGGATTGGGGAATGCCATATCGGAGCATAAGTTCGGCAGCACGGTAGTTTCAAAGTACACGGTTGGTTTTGGCATAGTCGTCACGTCTCATTTACAAATCTGTCGGACCCAAAAACAGCAACTGGTTTCAGGATGGCTGGCTCAGAACGTCACAACCTGATTCTACCAAATCCACGTTACAGAGTTTCAGCCAATACAGCGATGGGCCGGAAGAACTCGAACCTACGCACCGAAATGACGCGACTGCTCCGCCGCGCCGGCGTTTCGGGTTGGCCACGATTGTTCCATTCGATGCGAGCCAGTAGGCAAACGGAACTCCAGCGTGAGTTCCCGCTGCACGTGGTTTGCTCTTGGCTTGGCAACTCACCACGGATCGCTCAGCAGAGTTACTTGCTGGTCACTGAGGAGGATTTCGCTAAGGCGGCTGGCGTGGTAAAGGTGATGGTGGAGGGATGACTCAATCGGTGGTTTGTGGGGCACGGAAACGGGCAACCTCACAGGAACTATCCGACGAGTTACACAACGCTCATTTTCGGCGACAGACTTCCATCGTTTTGTCGATGTCAATGAAAGGCAAAAAGATTTTGTCATGATTCTTGACGTTGATAAAGAACGGTTGACACCGGCTATCGATATTGTTGGCTCGACCGAGTACGTCCGAGGCAACACCAATCTCAGACGCCTCGGCTTCACATCCATCAATTGCCAGCAAAAACAGGTTTATTCCGTTCCGCAACGGAGGAAACGCATCGCGGGACGGAAACCTATCCCATATCGCCCGGTATTTCGATACCTCCTCATCAGTTAGATTGATTTTACCCCATTCGAGAAGTTGGCCGGTCACCGTCTTATAGACTTCCACTTTAATATCTCGGTACCACTCTGGTGTGAGTTCTTCAATTTCTTCAAGCAACCGAAGCACCATTTCACGAACACGATCTTCGAGTGCGCCCAGTTCGGGCAGTACAAGGTCGCCAAACGACGTCTCCGCACTTATGAACGCCGTCACTGCGACAAAGAACTTGTCGAACGAACTGGCCGCTGCGCCGTAATCACCAGCAAGAATTGACTTGGCAACATTATCGTGCGCCAGGATGTATTCATCGACCATTTCTCGGGCGAGTCTGGCACGTCGTTGATGGTACTTAACGACATTGTCGATCGCCTTTCGTACGACGGCAGTTGGGCGCAAGGTACAAACTGGGCATGCGATCTCTGCCGCTTTCTCAACTAGCTTTAGTCCGTTGCATAGTGGGCAGATTTCCGGAATAACTCGCGAAAGCAACTTAACTCCGTTGCAACTTGGGCACGTTGTTCGGAGAACCTTCGCCCCAACACATTTTGGACAAGTCTTCTTGAGTATATCCGTAACAACAGTGCCTGCATTGTGGGGACACGACACCCCCTTCGCGCCAAGGCAAACTGGGCATGTGACCTTCACGGTCCTTTTGATCGGGCCAACGCGGATCTTCTTCGAGATCTTGCCACTGCCCCCACAGCTACCGCACGTGATCTTCCCTGAGCCCCGGCAAATCTTGCACTTGAGAATCTTCTCTTCGATATGGCCTGCGGCGTTACAGATCGGGCAGTTCTTATTGACTAGTCCTGTAGCGCGGCAGGCTGGGCAGTTAAATTTCTCAGTGCGAGCGACCGTACCAGTTGCTGCGCATGTAGGGCAAGATTCGCGGACTACGTCGCTGACAAGTGCGGTTCCATCGCAGACTGGACAGGCACGCGAAAAGGCATTTTGATCAATCCGATTAGCGAAATCCTCAGCATCACTTGCCGCTGAGTTATGCCATCCAGCTAGTTGCAGCGAGAAGATCAAACTGGACAAAACCTTGTAGTCGCCGTCTTTGTAGAAAGCATTACAAAGTGCGGAGTCGGGCTCGAGGGTTAGCTCGCGCACGAAATCGACATCGAGGCTGAAGTCCTCGGCGGCTGCGTCTTCGTGTGCACGCAAATCGGAATCCCAGAGTTTCTCGATTCCAAGGTGCAGCCGGATGACTTCGGGGGGGGTCCCGGTCCACGTCTTGAAATCGTCCCCGGACTCTAAACATACCCAATGGTGCCCAAAGACATCGGCACAAACATGCGTTAGCCAGCCAAAGCAAAAGGCAAGTTGAGAATCGTTTGGACCATCAAGTGATTCGCCCATCACTTGATGAAATTCGTCTAGCGTTCGACTCTGCAAATCCGGCTGATGTGAGACCGTTATCCCTTCAATAACGTCAGGAAAGAAGTCCGGTCCCAGAGCACCGGCCCGGAACTCGCTTGCATAAGTCGTCAGCATGTTGGCCATTGAATCCGTTATGTGTACGGTTTTAATGGCTGAATCAACTCCATATAGTTCGACTATAAGCTTGCCATCGACGCGTGTCCCGCTCTTGATGGCGTCTAGAATTCGCTTCGTGACGTAGAGATGTGTGTATGCGGCAGGCATTCCGTGTTCCTTAGGCTTTCGTTAATTTAACGCGGCGGGCGCGTTCGACTATGTATTCAAGACCGGCGTGATCGACCGCTCGCGTTCAACGCATGGTTAATGCCGAAGGAAGGAATCATCGACAGCATTGCGAACGAGATTTGAAATATCACGCAATGCGCTGCTAGAGAGATCGACAATGTCCGTACCCGACAAACGGTCGAAAATGGCACCGACTGATTTCTCGGCCAGCTTCGTCGCGATCCACATGGCGATCGCTTGCCAAACGATTTCCTTTGTTGCAATCACCGTGAGGCTGCGAGGATCATTTGTAAGAATGATATCTTTGCGAGTTTTCTGAAGTTCTACAAGGTCGGCTAGTACTGTCTTCCCGGCCAACTCAGCTTCGCTGCTCCGCGACGGTGCGAACTCGTAGTAAATGCGCGGCGATTTCGGATCGGGGGCTGAAGAATCGTTGCACATAGGTAGATGATCTCGTTGTATGTTGCGAAACTTGTTTTGCATAAAGATAAGCCTAACCCTTTAGGCTACACCAATGCATGCTATCGCTCGAAGCGGCAACCCACCAAGTCTAAGGCTACTCAATCCTAATGGACGGGTCAACTTTTGGATTGGGTGATGGGCTGATTCGATTAATTCTCACCATCCCCACGCTTTAAAATATCACCCGCCTAGTTCGAATCCTATCACCTCCACTGCAAGACCAACTGTTTTCACTGAAAAAATGAGAGTTGCGAGGCGACCCAGCGCGACTCGAAAAACGACTCGAATTTCGGTGCGCGACGCGAAATACAACGCCGCAGGCGCCATGCACCGAGTTGCATGGGCGCTACAGAACTCCAAAGCAATTGGCCAGAAATGCGAAAAACCCTGGGAAAACCAGGGTTTTGCAGCGGAGAGGACAGGATTCGAACAACCTACAAATCCCCTGGGAAAAACGGGGGTTCCAAAATGAGGCGACGCGAAATCCGACGCGCGCCGCAAAACACTCCGTGCGCTGCCTGTTGCATGCGCGCGCTGCGACTCTCTCTTGGACACTAAACCGTTTGCTCGCTCATCCACACATTACAGGGTCATTTACTCGTTAACGAGTAAACGGTTTACTCGCTCATTTACTCGCTCACATCATATTCTCCAGGGATTTACTCGCTCATTTACTCGCTCATCACCAACCGAAGTTGATAACCACCGGTCTTGCTCGGACCGATGAACTCGATGACTCCCGTGCTGCGAAGGATGTCGAGCTCACGCTTTGCAGTCGCTTGGCTGCATCCAAGCGAATCAGCAATCGCAACTGTTCGAAGTCGTTTGCCACCAGCGAGCAGTTCCAATATCCGATCGCGGCGACTTTGCCCTTCGTCCTCTACGGTCTGTGTTTTGGACTGGCTGCCGTCTTCAATGCGGATCCACTCGTTCAATCGATACCCCGGACCTCCGCTTCGTATCACATCGTCCTGATCGCAAATCAGTCCCAACTCCGCAGACAGGATTTTGCAGATACTGGTTCGGAAGTCACGGATCGCTCCCGAGACACCATTCTGGCCGGACCGCAGGCCAAGTATCTCCGCAATCTCGGGACCGCTAATACCAATCCACTTACCGTTCAAATCGCGTCGATTCAGTACTTCGAGGATTCGCCACTTCAGCTTCGATCGAGTCCGGAGCAAGATCGTTGTGCCACACAAGGTTATCCGTCCCGCTTCGAAAACAAGCTCACCCCCGTCAAATCGGCTTCGCTCAGGCAATGGCTCCTTCACCACAATCGGTGCTGGCTTAGGTGTCTCGATCGTTTTGGCCTTTGGACCGTACTCTCCGACCACTGCGAGAATCACGCTCGATAGGGGACGCGCTGCGTCCGAGAACGGCTTGGCAATGCATTCTCGAACTCCGTTCCGTTGCAACTCGCTCGAGAGATTGAAGCCGTCGGCTAAATGGGCGGTCATCATGATCACCGGTGGTGGGCTCGGTGCTTTCAAACGGTCGGCAGATCATCAGAACCTGGCCAAGAGTGGGCCTGATCCGGGGAGATTTCGAGAGTCTTAAACCTCGAACAATACCGGGAAAAGAGTCGTAAAAAAATGCAGTCCGACGTTTTTGCACGTCGGACTGCATGTATAAATTCTGGGTGTTTTTGGTTCGCGACCCAGCGGACCAGTTGAGTAGAACCGACACTTCACGAAACGCCCCTGCTTTCTCTCGTCCGGGTTCTGGCTCTTTGGCCGATTCGGGGAATAACCTAGGCAAGCAGTGATGCGTCCGCTTGGGGGTATTCGATGTGTCGATCTCGGCACTGATTGACCACGAAGTTGCTCGCAAGCTTCGATTCGAACTTCACGCGTTTCCGTGCGACAACGACTCAAAAAACACCTCCTGTCGAGCGGCATTCTGCTAAATCGGGTTGAGATTCGTCGTGCCCTTTAGGTTCGTACGACTCCATGCAGTCAGCGCAGCGGATCACCTTTTCTCCATGCAATTCTACAACTTAAGTCATAAGCGTTGCTGGTAGCGGAAATGCTACCTGACATCACGGACCGCTACTGCAATTGGCCAAAATTTCTGCAGGTGATTTTTGCGAACTTCTAGCAAGTTCAGCCTACTGATTCTTTGAGCAGACGAGTCGGCCAATCTCGGAGTATTTGTTCGAGAGTGCGACCGTTCGGTTGACTTGCAACCAAGAACCTATCACGTCTTTCACGTCAATGAAAACCAAAAGGGGAACTAATCTGATGTCAACTTTAACCTGTAAGCATGAAACAAAGCATGGAATCGAGTGTAGAAATGCGATGACGGAGCTGGTTCAGCTCCAGACCGATTCGAATCCCGTCTTCGCTAAACTTGAATTCGTCGGCGGACGCACAGCGTCCATCAAAGACCGTGTTGTCGATTATATGATTGACCGAGCGATCGATTCCGGTGAACTGTCCCAAGGAGGCACAGTTGTCGAAGCCACCTCCGGATCAACGGGTATTGCAGCCGCAGTTTCGTGCCAACGACGCGGACTCAGTTTTGTGACCGTATTGCCCGCCAGTGTTCCTCAAGAAAAGGTTCACATCATCAAGCTCCTTGGAGGCAAGGTTATCCTTGTCGAGTCAGGCGGGATTACCGCAGCTCAAACGAAAGCAGCGCAGCTGGCCTCGGAAAACGGCTGGTTTTGTATGAACCAATTCAGAAATCCCAACCACTGGAAAGCGCATCACACTACCGCCGCAGAGTTGGTTCATCAACTAGGATTCCATTCCGATCGGTTCACTCTTTGCGTTGGGGTAGGTACCGGTGCGACGCTTACGGGGATCTACGACTACTGCGTAAGCCATGGCATTGACGTCCGACCAGTTGCGGCAAGGCTGAACCCCAACGCTAAGCGAATTAAGGACTTTGGTTTCGCGCCAGTTGGTCTTGATAACCTTTATGAGCGTCGCAAGGTTCAAGATCCAAAGTTTCGTAGTGCCGTAGAGGAAATTCAGGTTGACGAGCCCGAAGCAGAAGCGGCTTTTGTTCGATTGCTTTCTAGTGGCTATCCAGTTGGACCAGCCAGCGCCGTGAATTTTGCCGCGGCGAGCCGACTTGCGGCGTCCTGGGACTCGCATGGACCAGTAGTAACGATTTTTACGGATCGCATGGAACGCTACCTTTCCAATATTTTGTCAGCTGGTAGCGATCGAAGCTGATTAAGCTACTGCGGCCCAAGCAAGCTCGTGAGGAATCGCTAAAATGCTCCGAGTGGTGAGTTGACGTAGACATCACCATTTGTCCGAATGGAGCTGGAGCATTCATGGCTGAGGTATTTCAATTCGCCGTCCTGGAGCAATCCGCTAAACCTATCCCGATTGATCGTCGGGAATTCTATTCGGACTGTCCACTGATTAACGTTGCCAACGTGCTATTGTCACTCGTTGATCCGAGTCTCCAGCTCAAGCGATTTGACATCCTACATTACGCGTTTGCAGACATCTCGGCTCGCATCGTCCAAACACTTCTTACGTCATCAGCGGTAAATCAACGGTACGCCATACTTGGTAGCCTTGGCAGCAAAGAATTCCGAGACTACAGCTCGGGACAGTTAGAATACGTCGATATCCTAGCTGATGGAACCAGCGTGACCTACCTACCGATTCACGAATGGTTGGATGGGTGGAGCCATCTCGGGCACTTCCTATCCGTTGCACCAAACGTACAACTGCGTACAAATTTAGCCAAGGCAATGCGATGCAAAGCATGGATCACAAACCTTCAAAGCGTTCTCAGCCACGGGGATAAGAACCGATTGTTGGTGGACGACTCGGGAGCGTGGGACAGCCTGCTTAGTCAAGTAAGCATGCCGAATTGCGGTTGGCCTGATTCCTGTAAGTTAGCTTCAACGATTGATGCGAGCAACAAGTACCGATCCTACCGGGAAATCGCGAACAGTCGGTGTTGGAAAGCTTCTCTCTGCAATGTTCTCTCGGACGAAGTTCTCACAACGCAACCTCGCTTCCGTCGCGCATATATTATCGAGAACAATTCAGAGGTGATGGAGCACGTTGCACGATTAACCCAAAGTCATGCAGAATCCGTCTATGTCGTGGACCATACGAACAGCCTTAAGCATGGCGTTCTCTTTGTCCGTTCGCACAACAATCCTAACGAGCAATTTCAGCGGATGGATTGGGGCGAGTTGGGATTAGGTGACATGTTCACGATTGACCTCGATCTTGGGGTGATGCCTAGAAAGTTTGGTCTCCGCACCGATGGGCTTAGACTTGCGTATCAGATATCCACTAGGGCACCACTGGCAACGCGCGTCATCGTTACGGCTGAACCAGAGATGGCGCACGGAATGACGATCTGGAACAACCATCTTGTTTTAGAAAAGCCGTTTTCGTCGGGCGAATTCGATGCCGCCGTTTCAGCAGCCGCGATCGAGAAAGTAGTCTGGATTTGTCCAAATGATGTTCGTTCTAACTGGGAAAAACTCGCTGACAACTGCACGTCATTCGACGACATTCTTTCCCGCACTGAAACTAGTTTGGCGCGCGAGGGTGTTACCATAGTGTGGGCCGCTTCCACCAACAGCTCATTGATATCCGATGCGTCGATCGTGATTCTCGATATGATTCCGCATATGACAACTGTTGAAGGGATGCCGATTGAGCCATTGGACCAGTTGCTATTTGCCTACCAGCAAGTTTGCTCAAAGAATCCATCTGCGCATGTGATCTTCGTTGTGCCAGGCTGTGACGTTTTTCGGCTTCCCAACGGGCTAACACAACGACTAACGAAATGCATCCGGCCATTCCGCGATCGAGTCATCGAGAAACCGATACCGATTGGTTCAGCCTCGAAGAGCAGCTTGGAGTCCGTTTTGATTGAGACCATTTCCTCACGAGAGCATTTTGATGTTAAGTATCGTGTTGTGATTCCTTTGGCTGCGCTTATTGTGCCTTCCGCCCTCGACGTACTGAATGATTCAGAGGCCACGGTCAGCAACAGCTCCATGCGAGAACTCATCTGCTACGCGCCGATTGCCCTGTTAGCGAGTGAACGATTAGGATTCGGTTTCGCAGTATCCGCATTTGCGGAAGTGCCGTCGTTGCATTCGTTTTTAGAAGGTCATTTGAATCAAATAGCTGGGTACGGTAAGTTATGGTCTAGGTACACGGCTTCCTTCAATGGCAAGACTGTCAAGGACTTAGTGACAGGTTTCTTCACGTTTGTGGAGGGAAACAGCATCTGTAGAGACTATCCAACGATCGAAAGCTGGCTTAGAACCGTTTTGAATGGAGAGCAGGTTGTCGGACGAGCATCTTCGTCCATGTCACTCAGGCATTTGACAGTCGAGTTGAACTCCCTGTTTGGTGGCGAATCTCGAATCGAATTCGCTTCGCGTGGAGGATGGTATGATGCAAGTTCGGTCTTGGTGGAAGACTCTTCATTGCTCGTTGAGTTTTGCGGAAGGCGAAGTAGCCTCGCACGCGAGGCAATCAAATCAACGATTGGCGAATACCTGAAGCAAGTTGGAATGGAGGATGTAGTGCTGGTAACCGAAGAGCCCATATCGGGCTTCCTCTTGTGAGTGAGCGGTGATGCTACCGGCGACTACAAGATTGCTACTTGTGGTAGCAGAATTTTTCAGGAGTTCTCAAAGCGATTTGATTTCAGAAAATTTCTATGATCCCGCGAACTTTTCCCAGGCCTGCGGTTCTTGTACTATGAGACCAGAACGCACTTGCACCATCACTAGGATCCATTAATACCCAGGCTGGTAACCATTACCCGATAGCAACTTGATTTGAACGTCACCTTGGCAGCTCGACGAATCGAGCAGCCCTTAGCGTCCATCAAGTCAACACACGGGGGAAGCCATGATCAGGGTGAATAATGACATATGTCCATGTTCGAATGAGGAGATGTTGGTGCGGGCAGCGATCGCGGGGGATGAAATCGCGAGGCACGCGATTATTACCAAGTATACCGGCTTAGTCAGGTATATCGTTAGTCAGCGCGAACGAGATCACCAACTTGTTGAGGATGTCGTTCAAGACGTTTTCTTGTCTGCCTTTCGTCGCCTGGAAAGCTACCAGGGCAATGCGAAATTCGGGACTTGGCTTTGGCGAATCGCCAGTAATACCGTATCGAATCATGTACGTCGTCAAAAACGACGCAAGAGCCAGTCTCTGTCTGATCTAGAAGGCGGCTACGAACCGGAAGCCAACGACGCTCCAGAAACTGAGGCCATCCGAGCAGAGGAAATTGCCCTTGCCAAAGCCAAAGTCGCGTACGGACTCGAGAGCCTTGATGAACGATACCGCGAAGTCATCGTAGCTCGGCACTTTGAAGATCTGAGCTACGAGCAAATTGCTGAACTAATTGACAGTCCCATTGGAACGGTGCGTAGCCGCCTGTCTAAGGCACGCGTTAATCTCAAGCAAGCTCTCGAAGAAGTTGCGTAGCACAACCAAATCGTACGCACCAAGTACCCCGAATTGCTGCTGGCGCGGCGGCGGCAATTTGGTACGCTGTTTGCTAGCGGCCGGGAGCTGGCGTTTCGAGTACCAAAAATCAAGGTCCAGTTTGGGCACATGCATGCAGGTTATCATTAATGGATTGATCTCAGGAGCAGCGATTGGGCTGCTAGCGCTTGGGTTCCAGGCCTGCTACCTGCCAACACGAGTCTTCTTTGTTGCCGCTGCTGGCATCTATTCCCTAGTGCCGTTCGTTGCGTACTCTGTCCAGCAAGCGACTGGCAGTCTGATGGTCGGTGCTGTTTGTTCGCTGCTGGTTTCGGCAGGCGTAGCTCTACTTCTCGAACTTCTCGTTCACGCCCCATTAGATCGACGCAAAGCCGCAAGCAGCGCACATTTGGTCGCTTCTCTGGGGGCACAGATCACGATCGTTGCCGCTATTGCGATGATCTGGGGCAATCAGCCCAAAACTTTGCGGCAGGGGCTGGATACTGTTACGAATTGGAACGGCCTGATTATCGCTGGGGCTCAGTGGGTTACGTTGCTTGGATCGGTTGTGTCGATTTGCATATTTCTCGGTTTCCTCAAGTTCGCCAATCTCGGTTTGAACTTGCGAGCAATGGCCGTGAACCCGAAAGCGTTTAGACTACTGCTGCTTGCACGGCAGAAAAAAGAACGACCAGAGACCCACAGCGAGCAAGGCGGCGAAATCAACACTTCAATGCCACTGTCTTTTGAACGCTATCGGCAATTGGCTTTTGTCTCCAGTGCGGTTCTGATTGGCATCGCTTCGTTAGTGACGGCGTATGACTTAGGATTCGATCCTCACAGGGGGCTCAACGCAGTGCTTCTTGCAATTGTAGCCGTGATCATTGGTGGACGATCGACATTCATTGGCCCAGTGATTGGCGGGCTGATACTCGGTCTAGTCCGATCTCAAATTGCATGGCACTTCTCGGCTCGCTGGCAGGAGCCAGCTTCGTTCGCATTATTAGCCCTTGCACTTCTCTTTCTGCCAAACGGTATCCTCGGCGACCGTCAGCGACTGGAGGCGGAATGAACTACGCACTCCACTTGGTCATCTACTTCGATATCTTCTTGATCTTGGCGCTCAGCTTGAACCTGATCGTCGGTTATACCGGGCTGCTAAGTCTCGCGCACGCCGGCTTTTTTGCGATTGGAGCGTATGCCTATGCGCTGCTGTCTCTGAGGCTTGAATGGGGATTCTTTGCTGCGGCATTCACTGGAGCGACAATAGCGGCCTTCATTAGCCTGACCGTTTCGCTTTGCTCTTGGCGACTTAAGGGCGATTTTTTTGTAATGGGAAGTTTGGCAGTCCAAGCATTGATTTACAGTGCTGCGTACAACTGGAATAGTGTTGACGCCCCCTTGGGCTCGCTTTCCAATTTGACGAACGGACCTTTCGGGATATCTGCCATTCCCCGACCGCACATTTTGGGGCTGCAAGTGGCCAGCGGCCTTCCGATGGCACTTTTGGCGACCTTTGTTGGGGCCATTTCCAGTTTTATCATCTGGTGGATTATTGGTTCCTCATGGGGGAAAACGCTAGTTGCCATGCGAGATGACGAGCTGGCAGCCCGAGGGTTAGGAAAAAACACCAAGCTCCTCAAGCTCCAAGCGATCGCAATTGGCAGCGCGTTCGCCGCGTTTGCCGGGGCCGTCTATGCCGCGCATGTGCGGTATGTGGACCCTTCATCCGCTGCACTGAGTGAGTCAATCCTCATCTTGAGCATGGTTATTGTTGGAGGCCTTGGCAACTTCCGAGGCCCCATCGTTGGAGCCGCCATTTTGGTGGCTTTGCCTGAGATCCTAAGGACGTTTTCACTGCCCGATGCAATGGCTGCCAACCTTCGCCTGATGCTCTACGGCTTGCTCCTGGTTTTTTTGATGCTATTTCGTCCGCAGGGTGTTTGCGGCGAGTACCGAGTACAATAACGCCACTTCGGGTAGCAATTCTGCTACTACCAGCAGCAGATGGACTCCTGGGGGCATCGAAAAGCCGATGTTTTTTCAAGAAAACGCTTTGGCACACAAATTGCCTCTAGGGTATGTCACTTCGAAAGAACGCTCAATATTGATGGGGAACTCAAGGTCTTTGGTTACGTTTTCAAGAATCACGAGCAGGGAAGCGAGTGAGGTAAAATCCATTAACAGCAAGCCAATACTCTCGGCTCGAAATCTCATTAAGGCTTTCGGGGTTAAAGTGGTTTTAGATGACGCTTCCGCTGAAGTGTTTCGAGGAGATATTTGCCTACTGACGGGAGAAAACGGGGCCGGCAAGACGACGTTACTGAATTTGCTAACCGGCCATTTGAAGCCCGATTCGGGCTCTGTTTTCGTTCATACGCATAGGGCCAGTACGCGGTATAGCTTCTCGGTGAACACCCTTTCGTTCCTTCAGCCGTGGAAGAGCTATTCGCCAACAACGATGTCCAATGCAGGCATCGGAAGAACATGGCAGGATATTCGATTGTTCCCAAGTCTCACGATTGCCGAGCAGGTTGGCGTCGCCTTTGACAAGAAATGCAGTATGGGGCGCGACCTCTGGTCATCCGTATCGCGTAAAGAAGTCGATTCGCTTTTGGATGAACTGGGTATTGCGGATCTTGCAAATTCTCGCGGCGACAGCGTTTCGCTCGGGCAAGCCAAGCGAGTCGCGATCGCTAGGGCGGTAGCCTCAGGGGCCGAACTGATCTTCTTGGATGAGCCGCTAGCTGGCTTGGACGCCAAGGGCATCGAATCAGTCATCGAAATGCTCTCTCGATTAGTTCGAAGTAAAGGTTTGTCGCTAGTAATTGTTGAGCATGTATTCAATCATCGTTTCTTGGATTCTTTGGTTACTCGCGAGCTTCGGCTGGAAAAGGGAAAGCTGTCAGACCGTCCCCTTTCTGTAACCAACACGGTGTCAAGTAGCGAAAAAACGACTGCCTCACTTGGTGGCTTTTCGCCGCTTGTAACTTCCAATGCACAGGTAGCTGTTGAGCAACTCCCACGCGGTGCCGTACTTACGCGTATACGACACCGAAGTGCCTACAGCCCAGATGCTCAGGCCTCGCTTGAAATTAACAACCTAGTTGTGTCACGTGGTAATCGCTCAGTGATCGGAGTTGATGACTACGGTCAAGAAAATGGATTGTCACTATCGGTGCGGCCTGGCGAAATCGCCATATTGCAAGCGCCAAATGGTTGGGGGAAGTCGACGCTGTTCGATGCGTTGACGAACACCATTCCAATCGCAAAAGGGCATGCAAGAATAGCCCCACGGCTGATCGCGATTCCATCTGACAACTATCTTTTTCACGGACTAACGGTTCGTGAATCGGCTAGACTGTCAGCCAGTCCATTAGACAATCGATTTGAATCCATGGCGAACCGAAAATGTGGTTCACTGAGCGGAGGCGAGGGGAAGCGATTAGCAATGCTCGCCCTCAAAGATGATGCGTTTTGGGTGATGGACGAACCTTTCAACGGACTCGATTCGGCGGACGAACTTCTTACGCGAATTGACAGCCACTTGGCTGCAGGAAACGGTGCATTTGTCCTTACTCCGCTAACAATATACGAAACCAACTTTGAACCAGGAAAATTACGGATAGGAAAATAAATGAAGCTAAAGATTGCCCTAGGTGCCTTACTTTTAGTGGCCGTTTCGATTGCCGTTCTAACCTTAAACCAACCATCGGTTTCGTCAAAGAAGGTTCATCGAATAGCAGTCAATCTCCCGCTTACTGGACCAATATCCTCTTGGAGCGGAGAATACCCCAATGGACTAACGATGGGGATTGACGATGCCTGCGCTGAATTTGGGATTGATAGATCAGTCTTCGAAATTGACGTGCAGGACAATGGCGGCAACCCAACCACAGCATTATCTGTCTTCGAGCGGCACAAACTGTCTGGTTTTGACGCTTACATTTCCGGGACTTCGGATATGTCTAAAGCGATTGCAAATGAGATTGATGAATTGCCGTCGCCCCACTTACTAGCCTGCTTTGACGCTTTCATTACCGAAAAAAACCCGAATCGCCTGCGTTTAATGCCAAATTATAAAGTTGAGGGACCTAAATACGCACAATATGCAGTGAAGAGAAAAGCCAAGCGTGTCTTCTCGGTGATCCTAAATAACCCTGCAATGGAGGAACAATTCGCAACGTTTGTCGACCCTGAACTCAAGAAAGCGGGTATACAGTCAACTCGTGAAGTTTTCGACTGGGGCTTCACTGAGTATCGCCTTTTGGCTAAGAAAGCGAAGGAATTTGGTGCTGACTTGGTGCTAATCAACGGGTTCGCGGTTCAGATACTCCCTATGATCCAAGCGCTACGAGAACAAAACCTTGTTGGCGATGGAAATGTTCTCTGCGTCATGGACTTTATTGATCTACTTTACACAGATACTCCTCGCGATCAGCTTTCTGGAGTGGCATTCATCGCGCCCGAATATGAGTTGCCCAGCGAAGGAAGAGTGAAGTCAGAGTGGCGCACTCGCTACAAGTTGAGATTTGGAAAAGAGCCACACTACGTACCCGCATTTGCATACGACACAGGGTATCTCTTTGTCTTAGCTCATAAGAATCGTGGTGAAATTGGTAAATCCGCAATTGTTGAACAGCTACCTTTCCAAGGCATTGCTGGAACGATAAGCGTAGACTTGGAGGGTGACTTCAACGCAAAGCTAGGATTCGTAATTGTCGAGCCGTCAGGTCAGTTGCGAATTGAAGGTAACACCATCGAGCCTGCTGGAGTCGCAAGATGACTCGCCGGTATATCTACAACGAGCCAACCACGGAGTATTCTATCGATGACACAGACGGAAGCGAGAATCTTCAGTACCAAACAAGCCGATTTAAAAAGATCTTAGAGCTCATACCGGAAGCGATCCGATCATCATTGTGTTTTTGTGACGTAGCAGCGATTGGCCCTCGGCAAAAGGCGCTTCTATTGCTCGCGACGAGGTCGCCACTTGCTTGCGAAGAGTATGCACAAAAAATTCATTGGCTGTCGTATAGCAAAAAAATGAGCGTTCTCGATCACCCTCATTTTCAGTACGGCATTTTGTACAAAGATTTGTTAACTGCTTTGGATGCTGGATTTGATCGTATACCAGATATGCAATCAGTGTTCACCAAGCTACAAAGCGACACGTTGATCAAAGAAATCTCCCGGACTTCGCCTGTTATCCCACAGGATTGGAGTGTAATGATAAAGGAATTTGGCTGGAAGCCCGAAAGAGCTTTGTCGGAACGTAGCAAGTTGGAAGAGTGTCTCGACGCATACCATGACCTACTCGCTGGAATGGCTTACAAGTTGCACTCAGCAACGGGGGCTCCATTGACTGCTACGTTAAGCTCACCGGTAGTAGCTTGGAGAAGACAAAACGGAAAGTGGTATCCGCTATTCCAAGGAGCGGTCTTTTTGGGATTTAGCGAAACTCCAAAAGAAGATGATTTGAGCAAAACACTCCAGGGATTCCGAACAATGCTGCTGGAAAGCATCTCTCCTGTCTTGCTCTACGAAAATAGCTTTGACTACGGTGAGGAAAAGGGAAAATGGAATGTTGTGCGTGCTTTCTCCCATCAGATCCGCGAAATTGCTGCTGGTTTCGGGGCTGGTTGGCTCGTTTCCCAAGAAAAGTGGAGATCAGTCGCCAACTTAAACGAAGCCGACAAGAATAAAGCAAAAATCGCTCCGGCCCCAGAACTCTTCGAAAAGCTTCGAGTGACACTATCCCTTTGGGCACAGAGCAGGAGGTGGAAAGATTCTTTCGAGTTCGAACAGCAGAAGCCCATTAGCCTCAAGGAGCTGTTAAGAATCGCTATGAAGTTTGCCCGAGATATTCGATTTGTTGCCGACTGGCGAAATGTAGATTTTTCAGCGGACCTTTCTATCGTCAAAAAGGTACGCGAAGATCATGATCGATTGCCCGAATTTCCAGAACCAGAATACGCGGCAAATCTCCCGGAATTACCTTTCTTCAATACAGAAAGAGAATCCGAGATATGCATTGCATTGCAACTTTTCGTTGCCATTTTCGATAATTATTTGGGTCGAGGAGATGACACCAGACCCATAAGGGTTTGTTGGGAGATCAAAAATGAGTTTGTTGATATCCAATTCGCAAATGTAAAACAACTCAACGCTCCGGATTTTGACTCGACGTTTGTGGCTGGCATGAGAGGTAAAGACGTAATCATGTTTTTTGCTGATCAATTAGGTGCCGATGTTAATTGGCCAGAGGAGAATGATTCAAATCCGGATTTTGTTCTGTCCCTATCTATCCCTCTTACTGAGATATGGCAACCTGCCTCAGTGTCAAGCTTGCATATTGCTGTAAATGCAACTGTGCCTGCTAGCTCCACATCAATTCCGGTCCGTATTTACGTATTTGAGGATCGGTACTTGGCGAATCAAGAAAAGTTGAAAGCGCTTCTTCAGGAGCATGGATTAAGTTTTCCATACACTAGACTTGTTACGGATAGCCTGAAATTGCAGTTTGACTGGGACGACGAATGGAACAATCTAGGTCCATCGAGCGACCTCCGCAGCAATAACATGGGTTTGCTCGTAAACGCTACGTCAATTCATCACGTAATCACGACAGTAAAAGCTGGCACGATTGAGAATTCGATTGTTTTTTGTGACATGCAATTCCTGGAGGCCATCGGGTCACAGTCTCAATTGTCATTGCCTTCTTGCGCACTCACTACAGAGTTCAGCAGCCTTCTTGATGAACTTTATAGAGTGTCGAACCCTCGCAAAGCACCGCCTAGCGATGACATCGAACGTTTTGCATGGTTATCCGATCAACGACAGGGACTGATGATCGTGCTCTACCTACTTAACAATCCAAAACTCACAAATGTAGATATTTGGCTGGCATCAGACGAACTTGAAACCAAGCCAATCGCCCTAGTTTTGAACAAAGTAGCAGAAAGCAAGAAGCGAGGCTTGCGTGTGCTAGACGCAGAAGGAAGCTTTTCTAAGGTTGGTGCAGAACGTAGTTGCGCACGTCTCAGACAAGCCCTCGATGAATTTGCCAAGAAATGGGAGGATGTTGAGCAACGAGTTTGGCCGAATAGCAACCTGGATTGGTTTCAAGATAAAAAAGATGCCAGGGTACCGCACGTTTACGCGAATATCTCAAACAGAGAGGAATACCAGAGAGCAATTCGAAACTATTTATACCATCTTACCGGAAGAACAGATAATAAATGCGATCTTGGCTTACATGAATCATTAAAGCATTTACTTGGAGAATGTGCGATTGCACATAACTCCGTGGGTAGGCATCCTACACTTGGAACTGTAGCATTGATGCTTGCGGCCGCGGAAAAGGATTCGAACCTCTTGCCTCTGGAGAAAGATTGGTTTAGCGACCTTGATCATTCGGTTTGGTCTCAAGAGATCGTGCCAATTAGTTTTGATTTGGAAGCGACGCGGAAAGCCGTGCTATCATTGCATAGCCTCTTCATACTGCTTTTGAAGCCCAAGGAAGAAGGCTCCTACTCCAACCTAGTAGATGCTCGCCAAGAGACGGATCACGGCGGAACTCATCGCTTTTGGATTGACTTCGACTTTGAAAGTGTGATCCCAAGACGGGATAGGCGGTTCAGCTTGGTTGAAAAGTTGCAGAATCGACCTTGGATGAACCATCTTCACTCCGGCAACCTTATGCCTGCTTACTGGAACTGCCGTGATGCGTTAATACAGTCCGCCCCCAACGCAAAGCTGGCAATGACGGTTTTCCCAATTGAAGTATCCTGCGTAAGTGATGATAACGAATGCCAAGTTCGGCGGCTAACGAGATTTGAGTTCTGTGTTCATGAGTAAAGAATCAACATCGCTGAAACCAACCTTACTTATCTTGGATAGCGACGAGATGAGGAGGAATGAGATATATCGCTTGGCTATCGCTGCACACAGCGTAAAGCTGTTCACGGGACAGAGTTGGTTTGAGGGAAAGACAAGGCTCGCAAGCCCTCCTGAGAACGCGGACGCCGTGTTGTTTCACCAAAGCAACCTAGCCTTCAAATCACTTGTCAAGAGTACAGTCTGGGATTCGAGGCCCGTCGTGGTCTGGTACTCTGGAGGTGGTGTCAGCAATGCGTCTCTGCTAAATCCACCTGGGTATGGTATTATCGAACCAGTAAAGGTCAATGCGAAACAAAATACGGTTGCCGACGATCAAGATGCATGGTCAGCGCTGCTCGCCTGGTTAGCGAATGCGAATCGCGAGAACCTGCCGACTCCAGCACTCTTTGCTCCGCGGGTCGTCTTCGCGTACTTAAGTTCACTAATCGAATTTCTTCGTATCTATTTGGCTGCGCTCGATGGTGAAGGTGAAGCATCCTCGGCGCAACGTAAGGTTCTTGAAAGTATTGGCTACGATTCATCGAAGCATTCGGTTTCTCCTCCTGTACGAACCTGGATTTCCAACATAAAAAATTGGAAGTCTGTTTTCGGAGAGAAAGTTGCAGGAAGACTAGAGAGTGAACTGAACGAGAAGTGGACAGTTTTTCCGTCGATACGGGAGTTAGCAAGGAAGATCGATGCGGGTGAATTCCTTGATCCTGAAACAGCTTCATCAGCCTACGATTGCCTTATGCGAATACGGGTCCCGAAAAGTGAGTAACTCCACATGGCAAAGCCGACGAGGGGAATTTAATCACCAATGGCTTTCGAATCAGTACTTGACCCAACTGAAGTTTTGGGTGAGCAACTTGACAGCAGACGTTCAAGATCGAGTCCCTGACTTTGAAGTAGAGTTTGTGTCATGCGTGCTTCCTCAGTGGGAGCGGAAGTCAGCAGAGGCCCATAGAGTCATCGACGAGGTCCAGATGGAGTTATCTCCCCGTAAGCTCTTTAAAATGCCTCCTCTTTGTCGCGCACCGCATACGCTAATAACTGAGATATCCGAGCTTTGCCATGACATGTGGATGACGCGTACGCTACGGGAGCGAATCAATGCGAAAAGTGCTGTGAATTGCGTAGACAATTGCTATGAGCGATTGAAGCGTATTATAGATGGAATAAAGCTTCCGCTTTCAGCTGAATCAATAAAACTCTGTGCCCCATTTGCCGTTGATTTTTTAAAGTCATGCGAATCGCTCAAGTCAACCCTAGAATCCTTACCATCTTTGGCGGGGCGTTGAGATATGCAAGGCAAGATTGTAGAGGACACGATTCTTCAGTGGGAAATAGAGATGTTTAATGCGTTCGAATCCGTTGTCGAAGATGGCAAAATGATTGAGTTCCTAGGTGAAGAGTTTCTTGCTTTGCCGAATGTCTTCTGGCCTTCTAAGGACACGGAACTACTTGTTAAGCACATGAAAGTCTTTCGAGGTGAGCAAGTTCTAGATCTCTGCACTGGCACGGGAGCCGTTGCGATTCACGCATCGAAAATGGGAGCGTGTAAAGTGGTTGCTGTTGACATCGGAGGCAATGCCGTACGAAGTGCTACCTTCAATATTCAACAAAAGGGTCTTGACTCGATAGTCGAGGTTCGCAGGTCCAATATGTTTGACGCGATAAGGAATGATGAGATCTTTAATGTGATTACGATCAATCCACCATTTAGAAATCATCATGCTGTCCGTGAGGTCGAAAGAACTATGTGGGATAGCGAGCTTCTGGCGCATCGGTCATTGTTTTTGAATGCAGCAAATCATCTATCATTGTATGGACGCATTTATCTGACACAGGCCAGTTTCGGTGCAGTAAATGAAATGCTTCAGCTAGCAGACCAAAACCACTTTGCAGTGAAAAAAATCGGCGAGCAATACGTGGATTGCGACATGACCTTTTATGTATTCGAACTCACGAAGCGCAGTTAGGACGAGTTATGGATGAAAGAGGTAATGCCGCGGAGCATGTGCCGCGTATTTTGATAATTGATGATCAGTTGGGAAGTGTGTATCCAAATGGTCGTCGCAACCAAACTAGATTCGCGTTTTGCGAACTTTTTGGGCTGGTCGACGAGAGCCCGGATGCACAAGCAACTCACAGACATCAAGCTCCGATCGCGCGTGTCGTGTTCGCTCGTGGCCAAACACCAGTTTGTGCAACCGAGGGCTCTGTCGTAGAGAATAGCATTCCCGAAACACTCAAGATCGTGCGTTCTGGTTGGGAGAACTGTGCGCCCCAAGACAGATGGGCCGCAGTGTTTGTGGATATGGAGTTTTTAACTGGCAAAGTCACGAAGGAGTCGCAAGAAGATTTCTACCCGGGGAAACCAGAGGGATGCGATCGCGACCGTACACCGGAGACATATTTCGGACTTGATCTGCTCGATGCGATTGCTGAAGAATTCGTGCACACAGACCAAAGATACGCTGGTCGTCCGAAGATTCCATTAGTAATTCTTTCAGCTAATGCGGCGCTAAAGGATCGGATCAATAAACGCTACCATGAGGCCGGTGCTACCGAATTCCTGCCTAAAGACGCGAGCAAAGAAGAAATGCACAATCTGATATGTCACCATGGACTTGTACCGGACGACGCTGGAATCATTCAAGGGTTTTCTTTTGCTCTTTTGACAGAGCTCAAGGAAGCTCGTCTTTTTGCTGTAAGTCGCTTTGCCAATATTCTTATTTACGGTGAAACAGGTACCGGAAAGGAACCACTTGCCGAGTACATCATGCGGTGGAGTTCGAAGTCAACGAACGCTCAGCAGCTAGCCCCCATGCGATGCCCGAATTTTACCGAGACACTCGCTGAATCGCAGTTGTTTGGACATGTCAGGGGAGCCTTTACTGGTGCAGACAAGGATAAAGTTGGTCTCATCGAAAATGCGAAAGGTGGCGATCTTTTCCTTGACGAGATTGCTAGGTTACCAAGATTGGTTCAGTCGAAGTTGCTTAACGTTTTGGAAAATAAGCCATACTATCGTCTTGGTGATGAAGGGGGAAAGGAATTCCGTTCTGATGTTAGGTTCATTGCCGCGTCCAACATGAATCTTGTCGAACTAGCATCCCGCAATGAGTTTCACCACGATTTGCCCCGTCGATTCACAACTGTGCTTTGCTTGCCCCCTCTCAGGGAAAGACTCGAGGATCTTCCTTTCATTGTGAAGGGACTTGTTACTCGCTGGGATCACCAGCGTACAGAGCCCCGTGAGGTATCAAAGGATCTTTACGACCATCTTTCGACTTACGATTGGCCTGACAACATTGGTGAATTGGAAAACGCAATTAAGAAGGCGATTTCCCGTGCTCCCAAAGCACCTATCTTGGTGCCGCGAGATATTCCAATGCCCAGCACGAAGACTATGGCCAGCTCAAGCAACGAAGATTCGGCATCAGAGCCGCTGCTAACCGAGCGTGTCGAGCAGCCACAGCTTGCTCTAACCCAACTGCTCGACCAAATGAAGGGTATAACCTTTGCGCACACCAACAGGAAAGACCTCGAACACGGTTGGATAAAGCTACGATCGGCATTTGCTAGACTAGCTGCCACAATGTTGGAGCAATGTCTCCACGAGACCGCGTCGGCAAACAAGCCGATGTTGACGGAAGCGTACAGGGTCTTTACGGGAGAGGAAGTGGCTGGTTCGAACAAAAACAAACCGGGGGATCTCGTGCGTGATATTCGAGAAATCGATGAGCATGCGATACAAGATCTTCTCAGGGGTGGCACCCTTTTGTCTCGCGTTAATTCGGAAATGGTCAAGAGAGATCGTTACAGAAATCGTTACGAAAAAGCCACCAATAAGAATCTGGGTGAGGCTATCATGTCAGCCTTAGTGAGCATTGAGAAGGACCCAATCGCTTCTGATTTATTGGAGCAAGCTCGAAAGACCTCAAAATCGCTTGATGACTACATGCGAATTTGGCAGGGGGCAGAGTGCTTTCCGACCGGCGTCGTTGCGGTGGGGTTTGCCGGAGAGCTGGTTCAGGCTGCCCGAGGCGGTGAATTACTTGAATTCCTAGCAGAAGTAAAAGAAATGCTTGGCGAACAGGCGAGTTGATAACTTGATCCCAGTCATGACGCTGCGAGATAGCAGCATCATCACCATGGTTCCACTAAATAGAGGGATCAGTTGTTGACCAGACGTGCTCTCACTTCACCGTCGATCACCGATTGCTTGTCATACTCAACTGTAACCGTGCAGCCTTCAGCCACTTCCGCGTCCCTGTTCAGGACGAAGGCAACATCAGGTACTTCCTTGACTCGCACAATCGATTTCCTTTCATTGTACCAGTACGGCATTCCCATCATGCAATCAACAATGACTTCGATACGTTCGCCGTATTCGACGCGATCAACAGTCACTGTCTCCGTGACGTACTCGCAGTTGGCGACGCAGCGGATAGCGAACACGATCAGCCCCAGCGTCATCCCAATCGCGCCGGCCACTACCTTGGCATTCTGAACATCTATCTGCAGCAAAATCTCATTCATTCTTCCAACCCTTGCATACGGTCCTACGATAAAAAGTCAGTTGAACGTCAACCGACAAAAACTTGCCGTAGCGATCTGCAGCCAGCAGTTGGATGCGTTAGCTATTCTCCTGTTCTTGAAATGAATCACATAAGCGTGGGCGAACAAACACAAGCGACCATGCCTCCGAGAAAACCGAATAAATGCCCCTCGACGCTAATTCTCCGGCCGCCGCTGGACCGACCAGTGGATAATAGGCTCCAGTAGCAGCGACGATACCATAAGATGAGCGCGATATCGATGGCGACACGCGGAGGAATTGCTGGCTCCCAGAAGAGGCATCGAATGCAATCCGCGAGAAGAAATCCAAGCAATCCAAATACAACGCCACTAAAGCCAAGATGCATCGAATTCCGCTGGCCTGTGACGATGATGCCCATTCCAGCGATCGCTATAGCCACGGCGCAGATGAATAGTAAATGGATGTTGCCCCATATTGCGATCAATATTGCCGCGATCGGAATGAAGATGCTCAGATTACCAATCAAGTGCTTACCATCAGCATGGAGCATCGCTGACATTAACATGGACCAGAACGTCGGGCGTTGTGGTTGTAGCCCAAATTCCGGCGTCATGCTTTTGCAGAAGTAATGCTGAGCGAGGAACGTTGCGAGAATCAAAAACACAATCGCAAGGACCGCCCAAAATGAGTTCAGTAAAATCATCATCGCGATCACTATTCTCCCTGCTTCAGAAGCCCTCTTACCCGAATTCCGCTATAGTCCACTTCAACAATCGTCGTTGCGTTGACATCCACGTTACCATTGAAGAAATTGACCTGTGCTTCAAAAATACTTCGATCTACGCTGTTGGGGACGGCTAAAACGACGTCGAATGCATCACGCTTGATGGGTAACCGAGGTAGCTTGTCAATCACCCCATTGAACCCATAGGACTGAGGAATCAAAGCGACCCGAGTGCTATAGTTCGATTCCCACCATTTGTCGCTATTTATCGAGGATGTATTCTCGATGGGATTGCGGATGTCGTTCCCAATGTCAAAAGCGTGCGATCCATCAGTTAACAACAGCCTTCCGCTGTAGCGATTTAGTAGGCATTCGACGGAGCGTTGATCGAGGAGTCGATATTGTGGAGCGGTTTCACCAGCAACGATCTTGAAGTCGCTCGGGATGGCGCTTGTGCGATGGCTTTGCTGGTTGGGGATTGTCGGCTTGTCAATCGGCTCGGAAGCAGCCAGTTTGTTTGCAGCGGTTCTGGGCTCTGAAACAGGTGTCGCTTTCGGTTCGAGCAACAATTCCCGAACCGTGTCATTTTTTGCAGTCTCCACAGCAATTCGATCGCTTTCTCTCACTTGACTGTCGATCGACTTCGTTGGCCTATCGACTGACTCTTGCTTAGGCGTAGCCGCAGTGGGGGGCGGGGTCGCTACAACTTCTTCGAAGTTCGCTTCGGTGATTGCCACTCGTTCGTCCTGTTTTCCGCCATGAACAATGTCGGTCGTATTGGTTGTGTTCAAACCAACTACGATGATCGAGACAGTCACCCAATAGGAAATAGTGACAGACAAAAACACCGGACGACTGAGGTTGGTACCAGACTTTGCCATAGCTATGGATCTCATGATTGGGACTACTTCTTCTGAAACTCAAAATAGACTTTCTTGCCCGTTTCCTGCAGCTGGGACTTCAAGTCCATGACTTCTTCGAACCTTCGTGCGGGAGCCACTTGTAGGACCACCGACTCGCCTTGATTCGAAATAGCCCGGACAATATCAGCCGCTGAACCATACTGGGTACCGTCAACTTTCGCATAAATGTCTTCGGGTAAGGCGACCTTGCAAAAGTTGTCGTACTCCGCGGCGTCCACACTTCGCGGTTCCTTGCTTTCGATTTGTGGTACCGCGAATCGATCGACAAAGGGAGTCATCGCGATGACTCCAAGCAGCGACGAGAAAAGAAGCCAAAGAAAGTCCTGCATTACGACATCGTCTTGTTTGATGTGGGAGTTGTTGTCACTGATCAAACTTCTTCTTCGCATGATTCACCCTGACCTATTCATTCGGTTGTTGCGTGTTTGCGTGGACGGCGTCGACAGACGTCGTATCAACGATCGCTGCTGGCGTGGACGAAGCCGTATTGGTCACTCTGGGCATCACGACTGCTTCCGAAACGGCATCCCAGATAACGTCACTAGCTGCCGACATCGACTTCTCGACGGGATGCGTGCAAACTAGAACGCATGCGACCTTAAGCGACAGACCCGCCACCGTTGTCAGCAATGCAAGTTGAAGAGCAACCAATAGGTCCATGGGGCTCTTCATCGAAGCCACTCGAGCAAAAGCTAGCGAAGTGCCGACAACTGTGAAAAACATTCCGGCATCCGTGGCGATATTCTGAAGCAAAAACCACGTCGAGGAGGGGCGTAGCGAATTGACGTAGAGTGAGATCTTGATTTCACTCAGGTCAGTTCGATTGGACTCGACATATCCGATAGCACCAGTCAGAACAGACCGAACGTTGGATTCGTCAGTCTGTTCGGTAATCCTTGGTAGTTGTATCAATCGCAACTAAGAATCAGCCATTTTCGCAGGTTGGCTGGGGTGGTTGCGATTCTTTGATCGCAACTATCAGTCTTTCTGATTAGAGTTGGACACTCGATTCCAATTCTAAAAAACGCCTCGCTGTAGATCTTCTAGCTTCTAC
>CAMCMB010000089.1 GCA_945875845.1 Pirellula staleyi DSM 6068 | reverse complement strand
AGGGCAGGGCAAGACAAGACAGGGCAGGGCAAGACAGGGCAGGGCAGGGCAAGACAGGGCAGGGCAAGACAGGGCAGGGCAAGACAGGGCAAGGCAAGGCAAGGCAAGGCAAGGCAGGGCAGGGCAGGGCAGGGCAGGGCAGGGCAGGGCAAGGCAAGGCAAGGCAAGGCAAGGTCGCTCTCGGCAAGAGCGACCTACGGTAGGTCGCTCTTGCCGCGGGCGACCACCTCTTCAATGACCCGGCACGGCGTTTCGAAAGCATCCAGATTTGCGAAACGGGAGGCGACCTGTTTGCAACTCGACCGGACGCTATCACTCTCCAAAAGGGACTGCAACACGCGGGCAACGCGGCTTGTTTGGAAAGAGCGAGGGCTGAGACTATCGCCAACCCCCAGTCGCCCTACGCGCTCGGCATTATCCGGCTGATCGTGCGAGAGTGGCATGATCAGTTGCGGTATGCCGGCTCGAAGCGCTTGCGATACCGTTCCGATTCCGCCGTGATGAACGATGGCAGCAACTCTAGGTAACAAACTACCAAAAGGTGCATACTCAAAATGTCGAACCGTAGAATCAAGCGACGGCGGCACCTGATGTGAAAATCGAGTCAAGAACATCCCCCGTTTCCTGAGCTTCTTGCAAACTTGCAAACAAGTTTCAAAGAACTCCTTTGCCAGCTGATTGCCGGAGCCTGGCGTAAACACGATAGGACGCTCTCCCTCGTTCAAAAAGGATTCGATCGATGGACTCAGCGGAGCGCCATCACCATCATCCCAAAGTGGAAAATTCGTGGTAACACTGTGTGCCGGCCAGTCTGTTTGCTTGGGTGCATACCAGTCGGGAAACAGGCAGAGGTTGCAATCAGGCGAGTGCCACCATCGCGTTATGTGTCGAACGGGCAATAGTCCATTTGCTTGGCGCAGCGCATTGATACTTGGGCAAGCTGCTCGATCCGCCACTAGTTTTTCGCCAAGAGAATGCAGCAAGCTGGCCAACCGTCTGGGAACCCAGCTTCCAGGTATTAATCCAGTCATCGTGGGTGGAGCGATTTCACTAAAGAGAACTGCTGGCTGCAAGTGGACGGTGATGAGCGGAATGTTTCGCTTCTCGCACGCGATACGAGCGCCGAATCCAAGACAGCTGGCGATCACAGTCACAGGACCACGACTGGCCTCATCGCAAATCCATTCGCATTGGCGTTGCATGATTTGTTCGATGCCATGATGAAAGATATGTGGGAAGCCTCGAATGGGATGCCACAAGTCAGGGTGCTCTGATGCCCTGAGATATTCTTCGGTAGTTCCAAGCTCACGAAAGGGCAACCCGTGTCGCTCGATCAATTCGCGAAAGTATCCGCACGCGAGCAGGATCGGCTCGTGACCTCGTGCCTTGAGGGCAAGCGCCAAACCTACGAATGGGTTGAGATCGCCATAGCTTCCAAACGGGCAAACAATAAATTTCATTCTGGTGCGTCATATGGCTAAAATATTTCGTGCTCGCTCTTCGTTGTGCGACGCTCCGCGTCGCACGAATCACGACGGCGGAGCGTCGTGCAACTA
The DNA here is from genome assembly GCA_945875845.1 of Pirellula staleyi DSM 6068. Classification (GTDB taxonomy): domain Bacteria; phylum Planctomycetota; class Planctomycetia; order Pirellulales; family Pirellulaceae; genus JBKCUI01. The sequence goes on along the minus strand of CAMCMB010000089.1, from coordinate 26,563 downwards.
AGTTTACCACCCCAAGTTTGAAGCGGTTCTATGCAATCCAGTAGGGCAGGGCAGGGGGGCGGGCGGCTATGGTTCAGCGTACTGGTCCATGAATAGAATCATGCCGTTTCCGCGACGACAAATCAAAAACCTAGCCACAAAAAATCACAAAAGTCACAAAACGGATGGTCTGTTGAATCGAGCTTTCGAACTTTTTGTGGACCTTGTGCCTTTTCGTGACTAGCAGGTCGCCATGTCTTACAATGAACAGCAACGGCAAGGTCACCGTAGTCGAAAGGGACGATCCGGCTGCAAATGGGTTGTGGATGTTCCATGTTTCCTAGCCACAAAAAATCACAAAAGTCACAAAACGGGCGATCTGTTGGGCCTTGTGCCTTTTCGTGGCTAGAAAAAAGCACGGTTCCGGAACGTCCGATAATGTTTCTTATGTTCGGTTTAAACTGCGTTTTTCCCTGGGTTTTTCGAGGGTCTTGGTTTTGACCACCCGCTGCGTTTGTCTTCGTGGCTCATTCCATGGGCCCCGTTCGCCACTCTAAAACCTGCAGTGTTTGCGGCCACGCAGGTAGTGTTTGCGGTCACGCAGACGGAGCGGATGCGCCCTTCACACTACCTTGTCAGGTCCTTCACACCACCGCGGTACGTCCCTCACGCCAGCGTTTCACGTCCTTCGCACGTCCTGCGATTCTCCCAGTCACAACTAGAAATCCAAATGCCAAGAGTTTTCCGAATCCGCAAAATCCGAAGAGCACCGCGAGTTTGCCGGACCGCTGGACTTTGAGGAAGGGCCAAAACAACCGGTTTGCGGTAGAATTTCCAACTCCGTCGGCAAGTTGGACACCCTGCCCTTGCCCGCCCCAGAATCGCGAAATCCATGACTTCACCCATCCCATATCCACCCGCAAGGTCACCTCAGATTGCCTTTTCGAAACTCTTAGCCACGCTGACCGTGATTTGGATGGCCGGTTTTTTGATGCGACGGGCTGCGGTCCACAACGAGAATGAACTGGTTTCTCAAGTTGCAGCGATGACGCTTTTTGCGCCAATGTCGGTCGCAGTCGCTTGGATCGGTTGGCGAACGCGAATCAGCTGGCGGGAGATTGCGTTGTTGGTCTTGGTAATCCTTGCCGCCTTTGCTGGCTGGAATGGCGTTATGCTATTCGGCCTCCGAAGCGATGTTCTTTTTGTAACGCTTCAAACGAACGCTGTTCATTGGGCCCTCTACTTGTTGGCCGGCGCTTTTAGCACGCGTTTCTTTCAGTGGATCTGCGGAATCGGGATCTGGTCTCGCCAGGTAGAGGAGGGCGTACAACTCGACGAACCCAGCGCCAAACCCCTGAGCCTGATGAAGCTGTTCATGATTGTGGCTTTGATCGCAATTCTGTTGGCTGCATACCGACATTGGGTGCTCAGCGTCGAACCCAGCGATGCGAATTTCTATACGCCGTTTCCGATACACCCTTATCAGATTTTCCCGATGCACACCAAACCAATCGTCTCTGCGATCGTCGGCGGCTTGTTGCTCGGTATTCACTGGACGGCCATCTCAGTCCTCGTTGCGAGCAAAACGTTCCGACTTTCAGGCCTAGTTGTTTGGTTCACAATCATGATTGCGATTCGCTGGGGCTCGAATCAGATCTACTGGATCAGTAACTTGGAACTTGTTGAAAATGGTTTCTCGTCGAATCCACTTCTGCTTGCAGACTGGATTCGCCGGCTCGACGCGTCGACATCCTGGAATCAATATGTGGTTGAGGCTTTTGTCCAACTCGCATTAACATTGCTCGCTTTTGCATGGCTAGCCTGGCTCGGTTTTCGTGTCGGCAATCAAGCTCCTCGAAATCGCCCGTAGGCAATGGATTTGACGACATTTTTTGGCGTTGAAGGTCACCGCAGAGCAGGGCCCCCTGCCCTTGCCCGCCGAATCCGATTTCTTCAAACTTCAAACTTCAAACTTTAAACTTCCCTCCCCCTGCCCTGCTCAGCCAGATGCCATATTGAAACTCGTCGTGAGTGCGGTCAAAATAGTTTCGATTCCGCCAGAATGTCCTCTGATTTTTTATCCTCATTTTTGGACCTTAGAGTTATGAGATCGATATTTCCAATGCGTGGCCGCTCCATACGCCCTTGTCTTTTTGGAATCGCAATTGGTTTAGCTACGAATTCAACTTTGCGTGCCGATGACTTTCGCACTTGGTCGGACGCATCTGGCAAGTTCAAGATCGAAGCAAAGTTTATCGCGGTCGAGGATGACAAGGCAATCCTGCTGAACAAGGAGGGCAAGAGATTGGCCATTCCTCTCGCCAAACTTAGTGAAAAAGATCGCGGCTATCTGGAAGCGAAAATGGGGGAGAGTCCTTTCGAAGTCATTGGTGATGCAACCAAGACAAAAACGCCATCGAATACGCCAGCGGCCAGTTCTGCTCCGAAGAATTCTGGGGCGACCGGTACGTCGCCTGACAAGAACGCTTCAACAGCGCCGACCAAACCTAAAGAGCTTGAAGTGGATTTTCAGTCCGCCGATCCTCAGACCGTTCTCGTTGGCAGTTGGTCGGTTAAGCCCGACATTTTGGATGCACCTGCACCGAAGTTCAAGCCGTTCGAACTCCCTGCCAGCAAAATCGACCGCGAGGCGATCACTCGCATTGCATCCAATCTTCAAGCGCAACGAATGGTCGTTTCTTACTCGCCAAACGATCCGTTCAAGAAAGAGCGCAATGGTTCAACCAGGCTTGTGGTCGTTGACTTAACGACAGGCAAAGTGGTCGGTAACACGTTGGGGAGCGGTCGTTGGGAAGCGATGGCCATCCATGATGATGGCGAAACCATTGTCGTGAGCAACAAAACCGAAGGCACACCGCTGGGCCAGTTAGGGACCGTGAAAGTCGCCGGCAGCAAACTGACTGCGGTGGACCTTTGGTCGCCCTACAAGACACTCGCCAAAGAAGACAAAGAGAAGGATGTGACTTTTGCTGAGTTTGCTAATAACGGCAAACTGGTCACTGTTTGCCAAAACGGGAATGTGGTTGTCTGGAACTTCGCGACCAAAGAGCCGATCTCGCGATTTGACTATCATGGCGCATGCCAACCGAGCCTCAGCCCCAACCGCAAGCATCTTGGTTTTAGCGGTGGTGGAGTAATGGGCATTTTTGATGTTGATGCTGGAGAGATTTTGAGTGTCAAGGCCGCACCCCAAATGAATTTTTGGCTCAAGAGCGCGTTCAGCCCTTCGGGCAAGAGATTCGCAGCAGCAACGATGGCCAAACTCATGGTTTGGGAAGTCGATAGCGGGGAAGTCCTCTTTGATGGTAGCTTTGACGGCATACCGCTCGCGCATGGACTCCAGTTTCCCGACGAAGACTACATGCTCGTTTCCAACGACTACTTGGTGGAACTCAAAAGCCGCATCAAGCTATGGCAATTCGTCGGAACGAATTACATGACCCATTTCGGATCTACGCCCGTCTTTGGCGTGAACAATGGAGGCGGGATGCGTTTCATGCCGATTGCACTTCCGACACCGGATGCAGAAAAAATGCTTGAAACCGCGTTGAAGCAACCTGATCTTTTTGTATGGCGAAAAGGGGTCGATGTTCGCATTGATGTGGATCAAGTTCCCTCTCAGTTTCAAGCGGAAGTTAGCAAAGCCCTCAATGACCAGGTACAGCGAATGAATTGCCGGGTATCTCCATCTGCGGCCATCACTCTGAAAGCCTCTGTGAGCGGTCCCAAGGCAGAAGCCGTATCCTATTTCTTCGGCGGTAGTTTCGTTTTGCAGCAATATCAATCGACTTTACAAATCGTGTACGGTGGCAGTCCGATCTGGAGTGGCACCGCCACGAACACCCCTGGTGCGGTTTCGCGGGGATCCAAAGAAGAGATGCAAAAACAGATCGACGACGCAGGCCAGAAGCCAAACATCAGTTATTTCGCGGCCACTGCGCTTCCTGAGTTTCTCCAAAGACCCGAACCGAATGCAACCGGCGGCCGAAACAAGCAAACCATCGGCGTATCCCGTGTGACCGCAACCGGGTTGCAAACAGAAAAATAGTGACCCCCCTGCCCTGCCCTGCGGGCTGTTATTTCAATGGTACGACGGACTTCCAAGTCCGTCGAATTCCCCATTGACGGACTTGGAAGTCCGTCGTACTGCCCTTACCCAATAACGACTTCACTCAATCAACAGCCCGCCTGCCTGTGACACCCGCAACGGTCCACAAACTTAGAAATTCATCCACAAGCATTCGCATTTCATTTCCTTGGACTTGCTGCTGCTCGATTTGTTATCGATCATGCGATCGACGCGTCGCCATTTTCCTGCCTTGGCGAATCGATCGTAGAGCGACGAGGGATAGCCGCTCAGCAAAAACTTGCCTTGGATTCCTGACAATGTTTCCAAGAGTCGCTCGTGCTGCTCCGAACTCATTTCCATTTCGTACGCATCTTTGGAAGCACGTGTTTCGTGGAGGTATGGTGGATCGCAATAATAGAGTGTACTCAAACCATCCTGTTGGCGAATGACAGTGCATGCATCGTCGTTCAGTATTACCACGCCTTGCAAACGATGGTGCACATCATTCAGACCATCCACTGCGTTCAAGTACGATGAGACTTGCTCGCTCATTCGCCTACGAGTGCGATTGCGAGATAAAGTTGCAAAGCTCGTCATCAATCCCTGCCGCGATTGGCGAACGCGAACAAAGAACGCGACTGCGGCGGTCACGGGATCATCGACGCGTAACATCGATTCGGATTCGGCCCACTCCACAGCACTAAATGGAGTCAACTCGACTTGCCTCTGAAACTCTTTGAAATGCTCGGGGTGCTTGAGAACACGCCAAAAATTGGTCAGCACTCCGTTCAAGTCGTTCACAACTTCGCTACAGCCCTGAACACTGGCCAAAAGCTTCAAATCGCCGTTCGCAAACCAATTTCGGTTTAGGTCGCGGCTCAAAAGCACTGCCCCGCCCCCAAAGAATGGCTCAACGTAGTGGAGGTGCGATGGCATTTCGCTAATGATCCACTCCGCCAAGTAATGCTTACCCCCATGCCACTTGATCGGTGCTGTAAGACTGTTGGGCCTCATATTGCTTCGTGCGTTCTGGAGTGGGTGGGTGAATTGTTCTCAACTGTCGACGGTAGCACCGCGTGTTTCCGTGGAACCGTCCGCCATCCGCTCAAGATAGGTTCCCATCTTGCGGAATTTTTCGTATCGGTCGTCTACGAGCGATTCAGGGCTGAGCTTAACGAGTTGATCTAGCGATTTCGTGAGGTAGCTCTTGAGCCTGGACGCCATTTGATGATGATCGCGATGGGCACCCCCCAACGGCTCTTCGATGACGTCATCAATAACGCCGAGCTTCGACAGATGCGACGAAGTAAACCGCAAGGCGTCTGCCGCCTTGGATGCGAATTGGTGACTCTTCCACAAAATTCCCGCACAACCCTCTGGGCTAATGACCGAGTAATAAGAATATTGGAGCATCGCAATGCGATTACCGACGCCGATACCCAACGCACCGCCAGATCCCCCCTCGCCAATCACAACGCAGATGATAGGAGTCTCAAGTTGACTCATCAGGAACATGCTTTCGGCAATCACTTGCGCCTGTCCTCGCTCCTCCGCACCGACGCCGGGGTACGCACCTGGGGTGTCGATGAAGCAAATGACTGGAAGCTTGTACTTCTCCGCGAGCTTCATCTTGGACATTGATTTGCGATAACCTTCTGGATGAGCGCATCCAAAATGACATGCGGCCCGTTCCCGGTATGTGCGACCTTTTTGGTGCCCAACGACCATCACTTTGTGTCGCCCCAATTTGGCAAAGCCAGTCAACATGGCTCGATCGTCACCAAAGAACTTGTCACCGTGCAACTCGATGAATTCATCGAATGCCAAGTTGAGATAGTCCTTGGTGTAAGGGCGATCTTTGTGCCTCGCCACCTGCACGATTTGCCAAGGAGTCAGGTTGCCGTAGGTTTCGCGAGTTGTCTCCGTCCATTTGCGGCGCAGGTTTCGAAGTTGTTCGTGTTCGGACTCGGTTCGACTATCGTTCTTTTCTAGGACGCGAAGCTGACTCTCGATATCGAGAATCGGTTGCTCGAACTCGAATCCGGGTGGTGTAGTGGTCATTATCTGGTGTGAAGGTTAGGGTTAGCGGTTAGAGCTAAGGCGAGCGGCAGACAGGAAACTACCAGTCATAACCCGATACGTAAGTGAGGGACCTGCGAAACTGTCCCTCGCTTACCGGCTTGTTGATTTAGTGAAGTCCTTATTGGTTAAGGGCCGTATGACGGACTTCCAAGTCCGTCAATAGGGAATTCGACGGACTAGGAAGTCCGTCGTACCATTAAATCAACAAGCCGTTACGCTTCGGGTTGGGATACTGTGATCTGCCTCTCGCCTAAAAGCTAAGTGATAAGAACTGAAAGCTAAAAGCGGTACGTCCTTTCTCTAAGTTGGGTTTTCCATGCGGCCGCCGGTTGGGAAATCATCAAAAATAGAAACATCCGGTATGCGCGGTGGGCGTTTGAAAATCGGAGTTGCACGCACCAGCTTCAAAACGTCCCACATTGTTTGGGGGCGTTCCTCGGGTTTCTTCCCCATGAGCTTCTTGATCAAGTTGTTGAATTCAGGCGTGACGTTGTCGTTGGTGACCAAAGCAGAGGGGATGGATGCGGATAAGTGCCTGCTGAGCAAGTCGTTGGGAGTGTTGCCCGTGAAAGGCGCTTTGCCGGTGCACAATTCAAACAGCATGCAACCCATCGAGTATATATCGCTACGTTGATCGAGCGTTTCACCTCGGATCTGCTCGGGTGACATATACGAACGTGTCCCCTCAACCTTGTTCTTTCCTCCAAAGAGTTTGCCCAAGCCCGTTTTCACTTTGCGTGAAATAGTGAAGTCGATCAGCTTTACTTCGAAGTCCTTGCTCAACAAAAAGTTGTCGGGTTTTATATCGCAATGCACGTATCCTTTGGAGTGAAAGTAGTACAACGCTTCGCACCCTTGCTCGACAATGTGCGAAAGTTTGTAAGCAATAGGATCTGGACCCCGGCGCAGTGCTTGTTTTAAGTTGATTTCGCTGAACAACTCCATCACCATGAACGGCGTCTCGGCATCGGTCTTGTACTCAACGATCTTAATGATGTTCTTGTGGTTGAGCGAAGTGGCGATATCGTATTCATGTTTTAGGAACGCAATTTCTTCCTTGTTTCCGCGTTGCTCGGGACGCAGCACTTTGAGCGCGTACCGCTTCTGCCCGTCGTCGCGAATGGCTTCCCAAACCTGGCATGTGCTTCCGAGCCGGATCAGACGTGTTAGCCGATAAGGCCCGAGGAAGTCACGAACTTTGACCATAGGGAAATACGACTTTTGGGGTGAAAGATGAAATCCTGACCTATTTCCAAGGGGGTGAATCCTGACGCCCCCCTGCCCTGCTCCGCTCTTTTTGGATAGGACGCAGAACTTCGAATAAGCCAACACTATAAGCAAAAACGGCACATTCGGAAAGGTTTAACAGCCCGCTTTGGCTGACCAAAACTTGAATGCAGCCCTTTGCTTTCCACGAACGTACTTCCTGGCTATTTCTGCATCTTGGTGGCCAATCAATTTGTCGCCGTTAGATAGGCAATCAAGTCCGCCATTGCCTGCAAATCCACTTGGTTCTCTAAGCCTTCTGGCATCAGGGACATTTTAGAGCTTTTCATTTCGGTGATTTCGGACCGTTGGATGGTTTCGCTCAGGTTTTCACCTCGCAGCAATGTAATACTGGCGGCCGACTCATTCGAAATCATCCCATTCACGATTCGGTCGTCTGAGGTCAGGATGCTGTAGTTTAAGTACAGTGGATTGACCTCTCGGTTGGGCTCGATGACGTTTTGCAAAATAGCTTCCGCGCCTCGAAACTGAAACGCGGCTAAGTTCGGCGCAAGTTCGTAGCCAACGCCATCCATCCGATGGCATGCCGCACATGACTTCGCGAAGACTTGTTTGCCCCGTTGTTTGTCCCCCACCATGGTCAGTGCAGCTTGATAGCGTTCAAGAACCTCTTGACGCGTTCCGGTGTTACTCGATTTCAGCAGCTGCTCAACGCGGTCTCGCGTCTTAGGGTTGTTACGGAGGTTGGCTAGTTTCGCTGGCTCAAGCTCGGAAAGTGAAAAGCCAGCCTGCCCGGACCCAGCCTGCCCTGGCCCCCCCTGCTCTGGCCCCCCCTGCTCTGGCCCCCCCTGCCCTGCCCTATCGAGCAAAATGTCGATCCAAGGTCCACGCGAAAGAATCACATCGGCTGCTAAGGCCCTCAGGCGTGGGCTCAATGTTGGCCAAACGGAGATGAGTTGCTTTGGCACGTTGGGCGATTGGTATCGCATCAGTGCACGTGTCGCGGCCTCTTGAATCGCTTGCGGCTCACGTTGATCAATCATGCGGGACAACGTTTCGATGTCCTCCTCGGATGTCTCCCAGGTCAAGAATTGAATGGCTTCGATTCGCTTGTCCAGGCTCGATGTCGGATCTGCGCAAATAGGGCGTGCCTGGGCAATCAACTTCGATCGAAGCGATGCGAGCACGGGCAGTTTCATTAAAACGGTTTCCAACGACTTAGGAGTGTTGAACTTGGACTGAAGAGATGGAATCAATCCAACACACAAGTGCATCTTGTTGTTCGCGTTTTCGTCCGTCATGGTACCCATTTGTTGATCGATCGCTTCCAGTTGCTCGATCGAGGCAAGCTTGCCGGCTAGACTTGCAAGCGAACGCAATGTGGTGGAACCAGCATCTCCCCCCCTGCCCTGCCCTGATAAAAACAATCCGATGGCTTCGACAGAATAGGGACCGATCGCATTCAGGCTTGAAGCCGTCAGCCAAGGATCCTCTCCCGAATTCGATAGCAACTCCAAAGCGATCTTTACTTTTCGGCTCTCGTCAAGCGAGGGGCGATTCAGGCTCAAGGCTAACTGAAACCGAACTCGCGGATCCGGATCGCTTGCAATTTTAAAGAACGCATCCTCTAGCGTAGCACTTGTTTCGGATACCCCTTCGAGCAGTTGTATTGCAAACTCGCGAACACGTGGATTCGAATCACCCAGAGCTTTCACGTACCCCCCCTGCCCTGCCCCGCAGCTTGCAAGCACACCTAATGCATGCATCCTAGCCTGGCCGTTGAGCGATTCCGTTGCGACTCGCAAGAGTTTGGTCTCCGCTTGCGAGACATCGGTGGCGTTTCCGTGAACGACTAAGCGTTCGTAAAGCAATCGCGATGCAGTATCCCTGTGCCAACCATTCTTGCTCTCCAGCGTTGCGATCAGTTCATCGATCGAGGCGTTGCCGAGTGCCGGCATGGCAGGTCGCTTGAAACCATCGGGTGCGACGCGATAGATGCGACCGCGATCTCGACCACTGGTCAAATCGAGGTGCTGCTTGATTTCTTCCGGTAAGGAACGAGGATGCTCTATGACTTCACGATAAAGATCCGCAATATAGAGAGTGCCATCGGGCGAGTTGGAGAATTGAACCGGCCGAAACCAGATATCTTTCGAAGCGATGAATTCCGAGTCGACATCGACCCGAGTACCGATCATCGAAATACCTTGTTCCGTTAGTTTCTTTCGGTGGATGATGTTGCTTCCTACGTCGCCGACGAAGGCCATACCGAGCATGTCCGTTGGAAACGCATCCCCGCGATAAATGGTGATTCCAGTGGCGCTAGTAAAGTAACCGGCTGCTCGCCCGCCACCTTCGACCGGACCGGAAACTTGCTTCCGAACACGCAAACGGGTTCGAACAAGTCGCCATGGTTCGATCGGGCTGATTCGATAGACGGATGCTTGAGGACCATCGGCAGCGATGCTCTGTCGCGATGCTGGCAACGGAACAATAGGACTCGAAGCGGAATAGCGATCGGGGTACAGAAACAACTGCAGGTGATCGCTGTTTTGACATACGAACCGGCGCCCCCAATCGTCGAAGCACATTCCGTGTTGCCCGCCGCCACTTTCCAATCGCAAATGCAATGTCTTCGGGTCAAATGAAAAATCGCGACCACCCACCGCGACGGTAGCTTGGTCGGGTGCCTCCGGCATGGTGACATTGCCACCGGAGCTGCTCGTTTGACAATAGATGCGATTGTCGAGCCCCCAGCAAAAACTATTGAGAAGCCCTTGAACATTGGAGCGGCCGAAGCCTGCAAAGACCTTGCGTTGAATGTCGGCTTGCCCGTCGCCATCCGTGTCTTTGAGATACCAAATGTCAGGAGCTGCAGCCACAAAGATACCACCATCAAAACAAATCACCCCAGTTGGCCAAGAGAGATGATGCGCGAAGAGAGTGCTTTTTTCATACCTACCATCGTTGTCCGCATCTTCGAGCATTCGGATATTTCCAAGAAACTCATTGTCCTGCTCGGAGTAATCGCACATCTCGACGACAAACATGCGTCCATTCTCGTCAAAAGACATCGCGACTGGATCACGAACAAGCGGTTCGGCAGCCGCGAGCTCAAGACGGTAGCCGTCTTTCACTACGATAGCGGCCAATGCTTCCTTCGGTTCTAGAGCTGGAATGCGAGGAAGTTCACTTGCATAATTGGGTTTGGAGGTCGTTGCCTCTTGGGCCACCAGATTGGACGGAAGCACGTAGATTTGCAAAACGAATGGTAGGGCGAGGAGCACAAAAACGCTGTTGAGATTGCTTTGCATGGTGGAAACAAAATTATTCGAAGGAAGGTAGATTGAGGCAAAATCGAATCGAGGCCAGGAGGGAGTTGCTCTGCTATTCTAATGGAACTTGGCGAATGTGCACGTGCGTTTTCTTCCCCTCGCCCCGCTTCGGCGAGACCAGGGCGAGGGGAGCAAGATCAAACGATATGGGTAAAGATACGGGTTTATCCCAGGGGATCGTTCCCTTCACGCTAGGGTTTTTCCCCCTCTGGTGCATGTTGGTGCAACTCTTCCGATGCAAGCACAGCAATCGCATACGCAGGTGCACATCGCGATAGAGTATCGCCGATCGATGATTTCAATCGGAACCATTCGCCAGCCCCCCCCAAACTTTCCAGAGCCGCTTCAATCAAAAAATCTCCGTGCCCACTCAGCACGACACAGGTTGACGAAAGCGACAGTGGTATCGTTACTTCTTTTGACCCAGATGCCGTTTTCTTGTTGCGTTTTGCGTCCGAGGCAGCGACCATTTTCAGAACTCGCTCAATCCCTTTTGCAACCATCGATGTCTGCGCTTGAAAGACTTGAGCCGCGATAATATCGATGTCCGAGTCGGTCAGGGTTGAGCCATCTTCGCCGACCAAACGCGCCAAGCGATAGCGAGCCGCGTTGCGTGTGGCGGGTTGATTGTCGGCAGTCTCGTAGTTGCTTGGGTCATCCTCTAGCTTGCGAAGCCACAAATAAACGTCTCGAGTCGTCGCGAACTGTTCGTTGATGATTGGGCAAACGGTATTGAATAGCGTCAGTTCACGAACGATACCAACAATGTTGGAACGCTCGACGCCCGTATAAACCAACGCTCCGGACTGAAGACGTTGCGAATCCGTTCGATCTTCGATGAGGATCTGCTCGTCGTGTATGGGAATAATGTCCGTGGTGGTTGAGCCAACATCGATCAGCAAACACGACTTCCTGTCGACAATCCGCATCACATACCTTGCGAGCCCGTGCCAGTTGGAAGCGGCGACTTTCCAAGGGTCACGGGCCGCCTGGGAGACGGAAAGCCACTTGCCTTCCACACTGTAAACGCGAACTAGCGATGCGGGCAGCACGTTCGTCAATTGTTCTAGGATGATGGCGACGCCCTCAGCTCGTGTCGCGAAGCAATCCGCAAGTTCCCCCGTCATCGTGACAGCGACTCCGCAAAACGCGGGGCACTCATCCAGCAACTTCGCGGCGGATACGGCCAGTGTTTGCCAATTCTTCCACATGGGAAACACACAGCTATTGGACCAGCCAGACGAATGAGCCGCTTTGAGGTTTGCACCTCCAATATCGAGTCCTATCCAAGGATTGCCGGGGCCGGACTGCATTTGCGTTTCAAGAATCGGGTCGGCCACAATGACAATGATTCCAAAAAGGGTGTTGTTAGCTAAAGGATAAGCATACAGTCGCCGTAACTATAAAAGCGATACTCTTGCTCGATCGCTTTTCGGTAGGCTTCCATAATCAATTCTCGCGTTGCAAACGCACTGACCAGAACCATCAGGCTGCTTCGGGGTAAGTGGAAATTGGTCAGCAGTACATCGACCGCAGCAAATTGATGGCCAGGACGTAGGAATATATTTGTCTGACCGCTCCAAGGGACGAGTGTGCCATTGCCGACTTGCGCCGCAGTTTCTAACGTTCGCGCAGAAGTCGTACCTACGGCAACGATGCGACCTCCCTCCGAACGGCTACTCAGCAATCGTTTAACAACCCCTTCGGTGATTTGCGCGTATTCGCTATGCATCTTGTGGTCCGCCAGCCGACTGACTTGTATCGGACGGAATGTCGCGAGGCCAACATGCAGTGTAACGGAGACCAGAGCGACGCCTGCTGCCCGAATCCGTTGAATGAGTTCCTCGGTGATGTGCAGTCCCGCGGTGGGAGCAGCAACCGAACCCGGGTTGCGTGCGAAGACTGTTTGGTACCGTTCCTTATCGATCGCGATCATCTGCCCGTCGCGAATGTACGGTGGCAAGGGAACTCGCCCATTGATCTCTAGCAACTCGAGCCATGGAATCTCGGGATCTGGACTGAGCAACACATGACCTCGGTCCGAACCGGCGACCACAATCAAGCGTTGCACTTCGCGCCCCTCGGGATCACGCAAAACGATTGATTCGCCGGGTTGAATGGTTCCGCGACTTTTGCATATTAGCTCGGCGACGCCGTTCTCTTCTCGAAGAAACAGGCCTTCCCATCGACCGCGAGTCTTCTCGCGATACCCAACCAATCGGGCAGGTATCACCCGGGAATCGTTCACCACCATGGCGTCGCCGGCTCGCAAGCTTTCCGGCAAGTCTCGAACCGAGGCATGATCGATTCGCCCAGTATCGCGATGAACAATCATCATGCGTGAGTCGGTGCGCCTCGCCGATGGCTCTTGGGCAATTAACTCGCGAGGCAACTTATAGTCGTATGCATCCAGTTCGTTGGGATCGTCTTTTTTCTCTGGATGATCTGTCACGCGAAATATTAACCGTATAGCGTATGAGTTTTGGAATGTAGGTCCTTGTCATGATCAACGCGTCGCAATTCAACGCATTGCTCACTCCGCCGAATCCAGCAACTTGATCGAGTCGGCCCCACCCGCCGTGAGTAGACCGGTACTCCGATATACATTGAGCTTATCGCGTGAGTCGGTGATGTCGAGGTTGCGCATCGTTAGCTGTCCAATCCGATCGGTTGGCGAAAACTCGCCTTGGCCGCTTTCCATCGTCAGTCTCTCCGGCTTGTAAGTCAAATTCGGGCTTCGCGTATCCAACAACGAGTAGTCATTGCCTCGGCGAAGTTCCAGTACGACTTCGCCCGTAATCGCCTTGGCCACCCAGTGCTGCAATGTTTCTCGCAGCATCAACGCTTGCGAATCGAACCAACGGCCTTCATAGAGAAGTCGGCCTAGCCGACGGCCCATATCGCGGTACTGTTCAATGGTGCCTTCATTGTGGATACCTGTGATGAGACGTTCGTATGCAATGAAAAGCAGCGCCATTCCGGGTGCTTCGTAGATACCTCGGCTTTTGGCTTCAATGATCCGGTTCTCGATTTGGTCGGACATTCCCAAGCCATGTCGCCCGCCGATCGCGTTCGCCTCCAGAACCAAATCCACGCGAGAGTCGAATGATTTTCCGTTGAGTGCGACGGGGTAGCCCGTCTCGAAAGTGACCGTAACCGTTTCTTCTTGGACGGGACAATTCGGTTTCCAAAACGGAACACCCATGATGGGTTGAACAATCTTGATGCCGCGGTCGAGCATCTCTAGATCCTTCGCCTCGTGGGTGGCACCCCAAATATTCGAGTCGGTCGAATAGGCCTTCTCTTTGCTCATGTGGTATCCTAGGCCTGCCTTTTCCAGCAGTTCCGACATTTCCTTGCGGCCGCCTAATTCGCGATTGAATTGCTCGTCCAACCATGGTTTGTAGATTTGCAAGTTCGGATTAGCCAAGAGCCCATAGCGATAGAATCGCTCGATATCATTCCCTTTGTAAGTGCTGCCGTCACCCCAAATGTTGACGCCATCCTCTCTCATCGCCTGGACAAGCATAGTTCCCGTGACTGCCCGGCCGATAGGTGTCGTATTGAAGTAAGGAACCCCGGCGGTAGTGATATGAAATGCACCGCATTGCAAGGCCGCCAAGCCCTCGTGAACCAATTGCTCGCGGCAATCAATTAGGCGGGCTTTTTCCGCACCACATGCCATCGCGCGTTTTGGTATGTCGTCGTAGTTGCTTTCGTCCGGTTGACCCAAGTTGGCGGTATAGCAGTAAGGCACTGCTCCCTTTTGGCGCATCCAGTAAATGGCAGCGCTGGTGTCGAGTCCACCCGAAAAAGCGATGCCTACGTTCTTGCCGATCGGGAGGGACTGTAGGATTTTTGACATAGTTCATTTCTTCGGTTGATGGTCAGCTAGTCGACTACTTTCGAGTCGATCCACTTCATCAAGCCTCGAAGTTGTTGTCCAACTTTTTCGATTTGATGCTTTCGTTCGAGACGCCGCGACGCTTTGAACGCAGGTGCACCCGCTTTGTTTTCCAAAATCCATTCGCGAGCAAACTGACCCGTCTGGATTTCTTTCAGGATTTTCTTCATCTCAAGCTTGGTTTCTGCCGTGATGATTCGTGGACCTCGCGTGTAGTCACCAAACTCCGCGGTGTTGGAGATGCTGTACCGCATGTAGTTCAGCCCCCCCTGATACAGCAAGTCCACGATCAACTTGAGTTCGTGCATGCACTCAAAGTAAGCCATTTCTGGCTGATAGCCGGCTTCGACAAGCGTTTCAAAACCAGCCTTCACCAGTTCGCTAACACCGCCACAAAGGACAACTTGCTCGCCGAACAAATCCGTTTCCGTTTCTTCTGCAATCGATGTTTCGATAACGCCACCACGTGTCCCGCCAATCCCTTTGGCATAGGCAAGTCCGAGCTTCTTTGTGGTTTCACTGGCCCCTGCTCCCAAGGCGATCAAGCATGGAACACCACCACCCTTGGTGTATTCGCTGCGCACCAAATGACCAGGGCCTTTGGGCGCGACCAGCAACGTATCCACACCCTTGGGTGGCTCGATTTGGCCAAAATGCAAATTGAAGCCGTGTGAGCACATGAGCACATTGCCCGACGTCAAGTTCGGCTTGATATGACTTCGGTAGAGATCCCCTTGCACTTCGTCGGGCAACAACAAATTGACGATGTCGGCCTTCTTGGTCGCTTCATCAATTTCCATGGGTTTGAAGCCGTGCGTGACTGCCAAGTCATAGTTTTTCCCGCCGGGGCGTTGTCCGATAATCACCTTGCAACCGCTATCGCGTAGGTTTTGAGCTTGTGCGTGCCCTTGTGAACCGTAGCCCAAGATGGCGATCGTCTTGTCCTTGAGGTGGGACAGGTCCGCATCATTGTCATAATAAATTGTGGCAGCCATGAAAAATCAATTCTCGATCGAAAGGAGGTGTGTGTGGTTTTTATTTAACAGTCAGCCGAAGGCGTTCTCGGTAGGACTAAAGTACGCCTGCGGCCGACGGCTAAACGAACGTTTTGAGAAATGGGGATTCGTTGAATGGGATTGACCGTAATCCCGAGCAACCGTAATCCCGAGCAACAGTAACTCTCTGGTTGAGTGATCTCGTTGAGAAAAGGCATTAATCATGCACCAATTCAGTCGGATCGGAGGGGACATCTACCGCATCCGGATTGCTGCCACGAACCATCGCGATTCGGCCTGTCCTGACAAGCTCAATAATTCCGTAGGGTCGCATGCGTTCGATAAATGCTTGTATTTTGGTCTCTCGGCCTGAAATTTCGATCATTAATTCCTCAGGACCGACGTCGACGACTCGACCGCGGAAAATGTCAACTAACTCGCGGATCTCGGTGCGTACGTTGCCGCTAGCGGACCGAACTTTGATCATCATTAGATCCCGTTCGACGTAATCGCGAGAACTGATATCCTGCACTTCGACGACGGTGATAATCTTTTCCAGCTGCTTACGAACTTGCTCAAGAACACGATCGTCACCCACCACGACAAAGGTCATGCGTGACAAGTTCTTGTTTTCAGTTTCTCCGACCGCCAGCGAGTCGATGTTGTAGCCACGCGATGCAAGCATCCCAGAAATGTGGGCAAGCACGCCGGGTACGTTTTGAACAACAGCGGAAAGTAAGTGCCGCATGGAAAAATTTAGGGGTTTTGAAGGCAAAAAAAGTAAAGATCGCATCGGTATTAAGCATTGCAACCTTCGTGAAGGTCAAGAATGATAATTCCATAAGCACGTTTCCTCAAGGGTTCACTCGATTGATCCACACGCATCTCACCAAGTCCGATTACCAATTGCTCGATTTTGGAGGCGGCAGAAAACTTGAACGAGTGGGCGATGTCGTGGTCGATCGCCCTTGCCCAATCACCCATTCGGCCAGGGAAGATCCCGCCCTTTGGCGTGAAACCCAACTTTCCTTCGATCTTTCCGAAAAGGATCGCTGGCATAACCACAACTCATGGAAGGGCCGGGCGCAAGAGTCGGCTGGCACATGGATTTGTCGTTGCGATGAAATTCAGCTTCAAATCAAACCGACGCCGGCGGGCCAACTCGGCATCTTTCCAGAGCATTGGGCGCATTGGGAATGGCTACGAAAGCTTCTTTTTCCTCACAATGAGGCAAATCCTTCTCGCCCGCGAGTCTTGAGCCTGTTCGCTTACACCGGTGCAACGACGCTTGCATTGGCTCGCTTGGGTTGCGAAGTCACGCATGTGGACGCCGCGAAGCCCACGGTCCAATGGGCACGCGAGAATTGCGAACAATCCGGACTATCCGAAGCGCCCATTCGATGGATCGTGGACGATGCGGTTGCATTCGTAAAGCGTGAATTGCGAAGAAAGAAACAATATGAAGCGATCTTGCTCGACCCGCCAAGCTACGGACATGGAATCCAAGGTGACCGGTGGGAAATTCATCGCGATTTGATCCCGTTGATGGACGATTGCTGGCAATTGCTTTCCGACCAACGGCGATTGGTACTGCTCTGTGGCCACTCGTCGCACGTTCGAATTCGCGAAATCAACACTCATTTGACGCAGCTGCATGGGCGAGCAAGTGTGACCGAATGCGAAGTTGCACAAGCGTACCTTTGCGATTTGTCGGGACGAAAGCTCGATTGCGGCTTTGCGGCCAAATATTCACTGGGATAGGTAAATAGTTCACTCATGACGAGAGTGACTTCGCACTGAAAATATCGTTTCAAATTACTCCACACACGTTGCCGATTGGGGGATTCGCGATCATGGGATACACTATTCGACAGCGGCATTTTAGAGATTGGTTTATCGTAACTCAGGTTTCTACATCCAAGGATTGGGCAAGTGGCTCGCAACGAACAACTCATCCGACAGCACAAGATACTTCAAATTCTTGAGCGTCGCCGTTACGGCGCGTCGCTGGAAGTTCTCCGGGATTCCGTTGTCGAGGAGCTTGGTCTAGGCACTTTGCATGTGCGAAGCATCCGCCGCGATATCGAAGCCCTCCAGGCCGCCGGCATGGCGATCATCACCGAAGAAACGCAAAGCGGGAAAATTTGGAAACTGAGTCGGGTGGAAAAAGGACTCCACAAAATCGCTATCACCGCAAGCGAATTGATCGCGTTATCGATGGGACGCGACTTTCTCCTCCCGTTGGTCGGCACCCAATTTTGGCAAGGCATCGAAGGGTTTTGGAACAAAGTGCGCGAACAACTGCCAGTCGGCGTTTGGGACCATTACCAACGCTACCGTCGAACGATGCGAGTTCTCGGCTTGCCAGCCAAAACATACGAAAAACAACAAGGCATCCTAAAAACCATCAATCGATCCATCCAAGAGCACCGGAAAATGGAAATTGAATATGAGTCGCTTGGGAAACCCATTGCGACCCGTTTACTGGAACCCTACGGTTTGGCAATTTATCAGTCCAGCATTTATGTGGTTGCGATCGAATCGGGCAAAAACGAAGAGGACGAACCCCAGGATCGATTGCGTCACTGGAAACTGGACCGATTCACGAAGGCTACCGCTTTGGACGCATGGTTTAAAGTCCACAAAGATGTCGATCTCGACGAACATCTCGGCAAAACCGTTGGTATCTTCAGCGGCGAACATCCTGTCACTTATACAATCCTGCTTACGCCGACCGCTGCCAGATGGATACAAGAAGAACCTTGGCATTCGGAACAGCGATTGGAGTTTCAAAGCGATGGGTCATGCATCTTGAAAGTACCCGCCTATCACCCAATGGAAATCGTGCCCCATGTGTTGAAACTAGGGAGTGAAGCTCAATTGCTTGAACCCGCCCAAGGGCGCAAGGAAATTAAAAAGATCATTCAACAAATGGTGAAGGATTATGCGTAGTGAGTTTGGTAGTGAATGTTGGGTACCGCGGTTGTTTCGATCGATATAGCCAAGGTTGGACGTTGGCAGAGAGTTTTTATGCAGCCTCAAGATTCATGGGTTGGGAGGACAGGAAAGCTTACCGAAACTGACGGCAATACTCGTAGACAGCCATGGTTGTCGCCGTTGCAACGTTGTAACTCAAGGGCCTGCCATACACGGGCATCTCGACTACGTGATCGAGTCGATCGAGTTCTTCTTGGCTCAACCCGTCACGTTCTGCACCGATGATGAGCGCTGTTTTAATCTCGAATGCGAAGTCATAGAGGCAAACCGAGTGGGTCGTTTGCTCAAGACCAACACGCGAATACCCATCCTCTTTTAGTTGTTCCAAGACGGGCGCAAGCGACCGGCGTTGAACAATCTCGACAAAGTCGATCGCATCCCGCGCAATCTCGCGATCGACTTTGCCGGGCCCACATTGAATGATCTTCGTCATCCCTGCGCACCCTACCAAGCGAACAATACGGCTAAGATTGACGCTGCTCCGCATCGGTGCCAACACCACCAATAACTCCCTCGCACTCTCTGGAGCGGAGGGAGGTTTATGCCGAACGTGTTCGAATCGGTTCATGACAACATCGAGTCAATTCTCTGAAGGATCGGTGCAAGCAAATCGTAGTCGCTATTGGGTCGCGACAATGCTTTGGGCGGAATGATGTCGTGGGCAATTACCCCACGCTTTTTCAAAAACATGGCGCAATTGTGCTTGTACGCAGGGACTGGATCACGAAAGGAAATGAAACCAAGATACTGAAGCCAATCATTGAGTTCATAGAAACGAATATCCCCAGACGCCCAGTACGAATCGCGGAGCGCGAACGCTTCCGGGTAAAACGCGGATAGCCCTAGCAAGTAGTCGCTTCCCCACTGCACCATATCGATGGCCAAATCGTTGCCAGTAAAAACTTTGAAATCCGGTCGCTCCTCGTCGCGAATGGCCAAGCGTTGCCATTCCTGCTCTCGCGATAACGACGAATGCTTAATCCCGATCAACGTCGGAATGGATAGAAGTTCGCGAAAGGTATCTAGGTCGTAGATCTCACCAAAGGGTACAAACATCTTGCCCAGCTCAAAACCGATCACTTGATCGCAATTGCGAGCTACGGTCCGGTAAGCGGCTACTAATTTCTCTCGCGTCAATTGGGTCAATTTGGACGATTGAAACAAAATGGGAACGCCGCCAGCATCCTGGATGAGACCGCACTGGTCGCTGTAGTTGCGAACGACATCACCGTCGAGGTCTTCCACAAATGCACCCGCAACGAAACGTCGACCCGCAGCGACTTGCTCGACGACCGTTAGCACCTCTTGGCGTTGAGTTGGGCTCAACAGATTGGCATATCCTGTATCCATGTTGACAGCCGGCGTCAGACCGCATTTCCAAGTCCTTTCGAGCCCGCGCTGGTACGAATCAAAATCCATTTTCCAGTCGGGTGTCCAAGGCAAAAGGACGGCAGAGATTCCTTGAATGGAACGCCGATATTGAATGGGAGGAATACTGGTCATCTTGAACGCTTGATAAGTTTCTTGGGAAAACCATAATCTACAGCGAAAACACAAACTCTGCGAGTTGTAATCGATGCGAATCCTGCCCCATGCTTGAGTCGCGGCAGCGACGCAATTTTGTAGCCTGGGGTGGAGTAAGCGATAGCGAACGGAACCCCAGGAACTTGATTCCCCTGCGCTGCACGACAAATAGCAATCCGAGAATATTTTTTAAAGACTTTCTTAACCTAGTTTTGTTCCTGCCCGTACTCATCTCCGTTCTAGCACTTTGTTAGATTAGTGTTCGATTAGCGAAGATTAGCGTTCAAAAACCAATGTCTGGGAGGTCCTACCATGCTGAAGCAATAGGGCTATGATCACATGGGAGCTGCTTACGAGGTTTACAACGCACTTGGATTTGGAATGGCCGAAGCTCAGTTGTTCAATTACATGCGTATCGCGAGAAAGCAAGTCGGCTATCTCATCAATTTCGGTCAAAAGGGAGAACTAGATTGGAAGCGTTTCGTGCTCAGCGACCTTCACCCAAGTGGCGGCAACGAACGATTGGAACACTCATCTTCGCTAATTGAACACTAATTTTTGCAAGGGAAGCGTTTATGTTGATCCAAGGAAGCGTTCGACCGCCATCCTTAACGCGGAACAGAAATCGCATCAAAACAAAATTATTAAACTGCTATTTGTCGCACAGCCCAGGTGCGACCTACCGTAGGTCACTTCCTAGCGAGCGATCTCACGACCGCGACCAAACGACTAACCTCATCGTGTGTGTTATAGATCGAGAACGAAGGACGCACTGTGGTTTCAACTCCAAAACGCCTGAGAGAGGGCTGAGCGCAATGGTGGCCAGAGCGAACCGCGATGCCTGCTCGATCGAGCGCTTTGCCAACGTCTTCAGTCAAGTGTCCATCCAAGACAAAAGAGATCACGCTGACCTTCTCTCAGGCCGTGCCAATCATTCGCAATCCAGGAATCTCGGAAAGTCGTTGGGTCGCGTCATGGAGCAAGGCATGTTCGTGTGCAGCAATGTTGGGTGTCCCCGCTTCGAACTTTGCCCCGAAAAGATACGCTTGCAAAACGCACGCATTTAAGGAGTGCACTCGGTTAAGGAGGCATAGGAAAAGCATGGCTCAGGGTGTAGTATGCTAGCCAAAGAACGTTGTATCCAAGATAGTAGTTTCAACGAAGCGACCAAGCGAATTGCAAAAGACTCGTCGCGTTTTCTCTCCATATCGCGGCGGTTGCGATATTCCCTCTAAATCCAGCTCCAGACTGCGAATCTTCATGAATGACGGATCACTGAAATACCGGGTGGAAAAAGTTCTCAAAGCTCAAAAGCAGCATGCGTTGCATTTGAGGACCAGCACGGCAGCAGAAAGAATTGGTTGGATCAAAAAGCTCCACGACTGGGTCCAGTCCCATCGGGAAGTTATCCGGGAAGCGATGCATGCAGATTATCGCAAACCATTCACGGAAACGGACATCAGCGAAATCTATCCGGTCGTTTCAGAAGCCAAGCATACCATCCAAAAACTGAAGCGTTGGATGAGTAACAAAAGGGTCTCCACTCCCGCCACTTTTTTGGGAACGAAAGCGCACGTCCAATACGAACCCAAGGGTTCAAGCCTCATCATCGCTCCATGGAACTACCCCTTCAATCTTGCGGTATGTCCGTTAATCTCGGCCGTCAGCGCAGGGTGCACCGCCATCATCAAACCCTCAGAAATGACTCCCCGTGTTTCTTCGTTGATCCATTCGATGATCGGGGAGTTGTTCGACGAGAACCACGTGTGGGTTCTGGAAGGTGGACTGGAAGCCAGTCAGGTGCTTCTTGAACAACTCTTTGATCATATTTTTTTCACAGGAAGTCCTGCGGTTGGAAAAATCGTCATGAGGTCGGCTTCCAATCACCTTAGTTCGGTGACCCTCGAACTGGGAGGTAAGTCACCCGTCATCATCACAAAGAATGCAGACTTGAAAGATGCTGCCAGAAAGATTGCATCCACAAAGTTCATTAATTGCGGGCAAACCTGCGTAGCTCCTGATTTTGTCCTGAGTCCAAGGTCGGTTCGGGACGAGTTTGTCAATCACCTTAAGGAGGCCATCACAACCCTCTATGATCGCGACGGAACCGGGGTGGAATTAAGTCCGGATTATGGGCGCATCGTAAATGAAAGACATTTCAACCGTCTCAACGAACTGGTGGCGGACGCCTCCGGAAAGGGAGCCGTCATTGCCCGAGGCGGGAAGAATATCCCGGATGAGAAATTCATTGAGCCCACCATCCTGACGCATGTTTCAGCAGCAATGGCAGTCATGGAGGATGAAATCTTCGGTCCCATCCTTCCGATTGTGGATTATGAAGATTTAGACAAAGCCCTGGATTTCGTGAATGATATGCAAAAGCCCCTTGCGCTTTACGCCTTTTCAAAGAATGCAAGCGAGTTGAATACCATTTTCCAGAAAACGAGTTCAGGCGGTGCAGTGGCCAACGACTGCGTTTTGCACTTCCTCCACCCCGAGTTGCCTTTCGGAGGCGTCAACAACTCCGGCATCGGTAAATCTCATGGCCATTATGGCTTTCTGGAATTTTCCAACCCAAAGGGAGTTCTCAAACAAAGGGTCGGACTCACGGCGGCTTCGCTACTCTTGCCGCCGTACAACAAAGTAAAACGGATGGTCATAGACGGACTCCTGAAATACTTCTGAAGACTTTCCATTCCTAAGCATGCTTTCTATTTCTATTCCAGCGTATGCATTGTCGAAACGCCTCGGTTGGAAAGCTTTGATAGATTCCGCTACGTGTTGGTTTAATCAGCTTGACCGTAGATCAGCTTGAGTCGCGTTCAATGGGCCGTCGAGCCTAGCAAGGAATTGTTCCATTAGCCCTTGTGGTGCTTTGACGACATGTTCGGGGCCTGGAAACCCGCCGCTTTTGACGTCGTTGATATGGTCGCGAAATCCTTCGACTCGCTCCACTTGCATCGCCTGTTCCATCTTGAAGAGGTTTCGATACTGTTTCGTGTGTCGTGGATAGGGTGGAGCATGATTGCCTAAGATATCTTCGGCAAACATGAATTGAATATCACCGCCACTACCCGCACCGATCGACGAAGTCACCAAGCAAGTGCGACTGGAAATTTCCGTAAGCAACTCGGCCGGGAGCACTTCCACTTCGACGGCCCAAGCGCCTGCCGCTTCGAACGACTTAATCTGCTCGAACACCCAGATGGCCTCGTCCATGGTTTTTCCAACCGCCTTGAGTCCACCGGTCCATGTACTCAAACGGGGCACCAGTCCCGCATGAGCTTGAACAGGAATACCAACGCTAGAAACAGCCCGAATGAATTCGGGACCCCATTGGCACATGATTCCATCCGCACCGAATTCCATTGCGTCGAAGCCCGCTCGGACCGCTTCCTGCACCGTCGCAATCTTGGTCAGCTCCAGCCTCTTCGGCTGCCGATGCCTCGCTTGTCGTAAAGGGCATCGTCTCCGTGAGAACCGTCTTTCCCTTCAAGCTTTGAAGGTGCTTGATGGTGTAATTGCGAGTGCCGTATTCCCCACCCAACGTCATGATCCGGTGCAGCCCACGCGTGTGAGCATCCCGAGGAGGTAACGTGCTAGGGTTCGGAGCATCAGGCTTCATAAGTTTGATCTTGTGTTCTGGGCAGAGACTTAGGTTTAAGGAGTTGGCATGCTCTTATACAAGTATTTCACTTTGGGGTAAAGCTATAGAATACTAGCAGTCCACCATCGAATGGTCGGTCGGAACCACCACCAATCGGGCCAACCTACGATGCCGTCAAGTTGGATCGCTTTCCGAACTCGAAAGTAGTGCCCGCTACGATGTTGGTTAGGCTTGTCGTTCCCGTGAAATTGCCAACTTGAAATGGACCGGCGGTGACAACGTCGCCGGGTTGGAGTGCGCTGTTCTGATGCAGTTCAATCATTGGAATGAATCCAGTTAGACCGCGTTTGTTGAAGGCATTCCCTTCTTGATCAATACCGCCAAACACAAGCAAACCAAGTGACGTGAAAATGCGTACAATGAGCATTGACATCGGATCCTCTCCCCGACGAAAATCGGTTCTATGCCAATCTTACCAGCCTTGCAACATACCTATGCCTGAAACGATTGAATTCCTAAGCCCCCGACTTGTGGGGAATCGGTTTGATCAGCACTCTATTCCGCTGGAGGTGCTTAAGGATCTGTCTGCGTTGGAAGAACTGATTGTAGAAGTTGCAAAATGGCACTATTTGCGAGCGAACAAAGATAGGAAACGCATACCAAAGGGCTTTGTTGATCAGGTTTCGCTGAAAGTCACAGGAATCTATGAGGGTAGTGCAATACCTTTGATTGCTTTAACGATCGCGTCAGCGGTTGGCGATACTCTGTTCCCAATTGATCAACGCGAATACTTCGAGAAAGCACGGGACTCCGTAATAGCAGCTGTCGACGCTGCCGAACGCAATCTTCCAGTCAACGAGTTCTTGACAGACAGTCACCTCGCGTATTTTGATCGAATTGGTCGTAGCCTAAGGGAAGGCGAGTCGCTTGAACTAAACGCTGCAAATCGCCAACGGCCCGCGAGGCTAAATCGTTCGACTCGTAAGTATCTAACCTTGGCGGCAGCATCTGCTGAAGGATACACGGACGAAGTTAGCCTTCGAGGGATTGTCACCGAGGCGAGTGTGCGGAAAAACAGCTTCGAACTTCAAGTGCCAGGGCTGGTAATCCGAGGTCCCATTTCCCCGGAGCACATGGAAACTATTCTTGATGCATTGAAGAAAGGTACAGCTGGAATTGGCGTTTCAGTTCAAGGCATCGGACGATTCAACCGCAAGGGCCAACTGAGTTCTTTAGAATCTTTGGAACATGTCAGCATGCTCGACCCGATGGATGTCGGTGCACGGCTCGACGAATTTCGGTTGTTGCGCAAAGGATGGTTCGAAGGCAAAGGCATCGCCCCACCAGCCTCCGAACTCGATTGGCTCACCGACGCGTTCGACGCCAACTATTCCGTCGCTCTACCATCACCTTATCTGTTCCCAACTGCTGACGGGGGAGTTATCGCGGAATGGACGGCGGGCCCTTGGGAGATTTCTCTCGACATCGAGCTTCCGGGCCGCAAAGCCTATTGGCACGCTCTAAACGTGCAGACGGATGACGACAACGAACGAGAATTGGATCTAAGGCAGGCTTCCGATTGGATATGGCTATCAGGCGAGTTAGCAAAATTGCTCGGAGTTAATTTTTAGTGAATAGCCAAACATTACTTCTTCGACAAATCCACCCGACTTTTGTCCAGCAAGGCCGTGTAACCTCCCAAGCATTTCGTCCAACGCCCAAGGACGAGATGAAGCTCTCGGTTTACGATGGGGACCAGATGACACCCGAAGAAGCCTTCGAGCATTTTACCTCAGTACTTCAACAGCAGTCAGTTGGTGAACTTGCTGTAACTGTCTCTGAATGTGAGAGTCTCGATCTGAAAGTCGAATCAGACCCGGCCCCCTTCCCAGAACATGCGATTATTGACTTCACTGGCCTAGGTCGTAAAGATGTCGAGTCAAAAGGCAAGAAACTGAAATCAATTGCTGACGCAAGGGGTTGGCTCCTGCAAGCGTAAAGACGTGTTCAGCGTCAATCGGTGGTACTTTTTGAAGCGCCAAATGACAACTATTTGGGTTTTCGCTGAAGCAGTATGGAACTTCCTGACCAACGAGAAATCGAAAAATCGTTGTTGAACTCTACTGGCATTTGTTCTCCGCGTTTCGCCGACATGCCAAACTTAAAGACACAATTCTCGATGTTCTGGATTGCCGTACGATTGTCGACATTTATTATGGGCAAGTCGCACGTAACGGCACCAAGAAAATCATTTAAGGCAGCGACAATCCGCTCACACATCGAGCAAAGCTTTTCATATCGCTCTCGCACCAAAGGTGAAAATGCTCGTTCTTGGTTATGTGACGTTGCGATGCTCTCTTCCGCAAACAAATGGGAAGATGACAGGGGAAGATGACAGGGCACACACCACTTCTTGACCATGTGGGCACGTGCGGAAGATACAGCTCCTTACACAGGTAGTTCTGCTTCCCTTGACTGTGGTCCCCTATCGACGGTGTGTGTCCCCAAGCCCCCGCATCCAAGTCGAAAGCTGCCGTCCACGAAGGAAAAAGGTCGCAACTCCCCAAATAGCGATCGAAGCCCCGATAGCGTATTGGGTCCAGAAATCATCCAGAACGGGGAAGAAGGGTGTGCCCAAAAACAGCAGAATGAGTCTGAGCCAACCCATTGATGCGTAAGCGTCCACGACAACCAGTGAGTCGGCCGATGGTTACTGGCTTGCGGTTTGCTCTCGCTTTAGCTTGGCAGCCACGATGCGACGGGCTCGCGTGATTTGCTTGCGATCCTCTTTTTGGCGGGATTCCGCTATTCGATACTCCCGAA
>CAMCMB010000088.1 GCA_945875845.1 Pirellula staleyi DSM 6068 | reverse complement strand
TAAGCGGGCAGGAGCTCAAATACATGTCGGATCGCCTAAAAACTTCCGGCGGCATCGCAAAACTCAAACGACTGCTAACTGCCGCCCTACCAAGCGAATACAGGATCGCCGCATGAACAAGCCCCAAAATAGCGCAACTTCAAAACTTACGCTTCGGGTTGTGATTGACATGGTTCTTTGAGCATCGATCATGCAGGTTCTTCGACTAATTCGTATTCGGCTTCCGAAAAATCTGCTTCGACAGGTTCGCTATCACCAAGCCCTCGCGTTTTTTGAGCCATCAAGCAAGCCATCGTCGCGGGCTTTGGTGAATGCTTGGTTACCCCTGTTTGGACTATCGTTTTAGGGAGTCATCCTTGATTTGTCAATTTCATGAATCTTGCATCCGTCCAATGCTCCCGGTTCCATTGTGAGTGCCAAAATCCCCAGAGCATCAGAGATCATTCATTATTCATGATTACCTGGATGTTGCTTGCAAAAATGTGCAACGCGGCAAGTCTATGAAATGAGCCATTCGGCCAATCCCAAAAGCAACAGGCTGGAAGCCTATTCCACCTTAGCTTAGCCACTCCGGCATGACACCCAGTGCAGGCAGTTCCACCATTTGAACCTTTTCGATCGCGCTGATCGCCATCAATTGATCGAGCGCCACTTTGGGTGGAACGCCATCCAAATTGAGTACCCCGATCGCGTGACCGCCCGGTTGTTGCGTTGCCCGCCCTACCGACATTTGACCGATGTTCACTTGATGTTGACCGAACACCGTTCCAACGCGGCCGATAATGCCTGGCACGTCGGTGTGGGTGAAGAAAAGCATATGGCCGTCCAAGTACGCTTCCAATCGATAGTCATCGATCGAAATCAATCGGGACATGTTGCTCCCAAAGACCGTGACACCTGCTTTGACTCGTTGCCCGCTCCCGCTTACTTCCGCCGTGATCGACGAGCTAAAAGCACCCAATTCTCGATTGCGATTTTCGGTCAATTCAATACCGCGTTCTCTCAACAACATCTCTGAGTTGATGATGTTGACTTCGTCGGCCATGGCCTTTTCCAATAGACCCGCACAAAACGAAGCTGTTAAGAGCTTCGTGTCCTTGTCTGCAACTTCTCCGCGATAGTTCAATTGGCATGCACTGATACTCCCGTTGTGCCATTGGGCCATGAGCATTCCAAGGCGATAGGCTGCGTCCAAATAACCTCGCAGCGAATCCAGCGTTTTCGGGTCGAGTGAGGCTACGTTGACCGCGTGTCGAATCTCGCCAGTCTTAAAGAAATTGATGAGAAGCTGAATACCTTCAATGGCAACTTGCGTTTGGGCTTCTTCGGTGCTGGCACCTAAGTGCG
Organism: Pirellula staleyi DSM 6068; assembly: GCA_945875845.1. Taxonomy (GTDB): domain Bacteria; phylum Planctomycetota; class Planctomycetia; order Pirellulales; family Pirellulaceae; genus JBKCUI01. The sequence continues at coordinate 27,083 of CAMCMB010000088.1, read as the reverse complement.
GTGTGCATACGACGCCGGGCATGCCGAACAACGGGCTATTCGTGCAAGGCTCTTCTTCGAATACATCCAACGCCACACCTGCGATGATGCCGCGCTTTAAGCCCTCCACCAAGGCTGCTTCCTCGTAGATTCCACCTCGAGCGCAATTAATAAGCCTGACCCCTTTTTTCAAAATATCCAATTGCTTCATGCCAATTAAATACTTGGTCTCGTCCGTGAGAGGCGTGTGCACTGTTAAATAGTCAACGCGAGGTAGCAGTTCTGCGACCACATTGGCCTTTTCAACGCCCATTTTGGTGGCCGCTTCATCTGACAAGAATGGGTCGTATGCGATGACTCTCATTCCAAATGCCAGCCCACGCGTGGCCACTTCGCGGCCGATTCGTCCCATTCCAATGATACCCAATACCTTGTCTGCCAACTGGGCACCCATAAACGACTTGCGATCCCATTTCCCTGCGCACAGGCTTTGGAAGGCTGGTGCTATGGATCGCGATAAACCGAGCATGAGCGCAAAGGCATGTTCCGCTGTGCTGAGCGTGTTGCCTGCCGGCGTGTTCATGACCACGCATCCGATTCGCGTTGCAGCATTTTTATCGATATTGTCGGTGCCGACACCCGCTCTCACAATCGCCCGTAGTCGCTTGTTGCCCTCCAGTGATTCGGCTGTGATCTTCACTCCACTGCGCACAATGGCGCCATCGAACTCATTGAGCGAGCGTCGCAACTCTTCGCCCTTGAGGCCCGTGCGAACTTCGTATTCGAACCCCTGTTCGGCGTTGAGGAGATCGAAGCCCTCTTGAGCGATGGGATCAAGAACCAAAATGCGAAATGTCATGAATGGGCTGCTATAGGAGTATGAGTAAGGTTGGATAACATGTTTTATGACCTTTTCCTAAGGAACTAGTGGAGTGTCCGCGTCAAAACGAGTGTTCCCTACATCACGCGGAGCGTGATGGGTACTCTAGGAATGTTTATTTGCAAATTCATCCATTAACTGCGAGAGCGATTCAACGCCGGCCATGGGCATGGCGTTGTAGATACTTGCGCGTATGCCGCCTACGCTGCGGTGGCCTTTGAGTGAGTCCAGATTGTTTGCTTGTGCTTGCGACAGAAATGCTTTCTCGAGCTCTTCGCTCGGCAGTCGAAACGTCGCGTTCATGAGCGAACGGTCTTGTTTGCGAGCGTGCCCCAAATACATGGTCGGATGACGATCTATCGCATCGTACACCGTCTTGGCCTTCGCGATATTGATTTTGTGCATGGCGTCCAAGCCTCCGATTGTGTTCTCAAGCCACTCTGCCACCAAGCCGAGCACGTAGATTGCGAAAGTAGGAGGCGTGTTCCACATCGAGTCCTCTTTGGAGTGGTTGTTGTAGTTCAAATATCCAGGCAGAGAATCACTAGAGCGTGGCAATAGGTCTTTGCGGAGGATCACCACGGTTACTCCGGCTGGACCTGCGTTCTTTTGAGCGCATGCGTAAATCAGTCCATATTTGGAAACATCCATGGGGCGATACATAAAGTCCGACGAGGAGTCGCAGACCAACGGGGTCGGAGTCACCAAATCGCGTTGAAACTGAACGCCCTGAATCGTTTCATTGCTGGTGATGTGCACATACGCCGCATCGGGTCGGAACTTGAGTTCGCCATCGGTTGGAAAGCGATCAAAGTTGGTGGCAGACGAGTCAAAAAGAACTTCGACAGGGCCTTCTTTCTTGGCTTCGCCAAGGGCGTATTTGCCCCACGAACCACCGACCATGTACTGAGCTGGGACGTTTTGGCCACGGAGTAGGTTCATCGGAACCATTGAAAATTGAAGCCGCGAACCACCCTGAATGAACAAAACGTCGTAATCTGTTGGGATGTTTAGCAAGCGAATCAGTCGCTGCTTGGCGGCCTCTTGGATAGCAATAAATTGCTTGCTTCGATGCGAAATCTCCATCACGGAGGCTCCGCAACCGGGCAAGCATAGCATCTCATCCCGAATGCGTTCCAGCACGGGCACCGGCAGTACGGCTGGCCCCGACGAGAAGTTAAAAAGTCTTTTTTCCATTGTTTCGCTGTTATTCAACTGTTATTCAACTGTTATTCAACTGTTATTAGGCGGACGCATTCGTCGGATCTCCAAGAACCCATGAACATCCCCATCGCGGTCGAATTTTACGTTTAGAATGCCATACGCGGAAGGACCAATCATCGGACACTTCCATTCCTACAGCCCAACGCCCATTTTGTAGCTAACCGCCGACTTTTCGTTTATGCAACGTAGCACTCGTCATGTAGTTGAAGATCTTCGGCGTCACGGTCGACTCATTGAAATAACCGAGCCGCTTTCAACGCACCTTGAGATCGCCGAAGTTCAACGGCGTGTTTACGAACGCAATGGGCCTGCCATTCTTTTTACTAATCCCATCGGAAGTGCGTTTCCAATGGTGAGCAACCTTTTTGGGTCGCTCGACCAAGCTCGTTTTCTGTTCCGGAAAACGATCGATCGTGTTCGCCGAGCCATCGAACTCAAAATCGATCCGAACCAACTCTTCATGAGACCCACTCGCTATCTGACCGCGCCCTGGACCGCGTGGACCATGTTACCGCGAAACGTCCACTCAGGATCCGTTCTTGACCATGAAACGTCCATCGAAGCATTGCCCAAGTTGGTTTCTTGGCCAGACGACGGCGGTCCGTTTATTACTTTGCCGCAAGTGCTAAGCCAAGGGGCTTCGAAGTCGTTAATGCAATGCAACTTGGGAATGTATCGCGTTCAGCTTTCGGGAAACGACTACCAAACCAATCGCGAGATCGGCTTGCACTATCAATTGCATCGTGGAATCGGAGTGCACCACCAGCAAGCACTTGCCGAAAAACGCCCCTTTCAAGTTGCAATCAGTGTGGGCGGAACTCCAGCCATGTCGCTAGCCGCGGTGATGCCACTGCCGGAGGGACTGAGCGAATTGACGTTTGCTGGGGCATTAGCAGGCCATCGAATCCCAATGATCACATCCCCGAACCACGCTCCGCTTTACGCCGACGCCGATTTCGTTCTCTATGGAACGATCGACCCCACCTCCATGAAACGCGAGGGCCCTTTTGGTGACCATCTCGGCTACTATGCAAAGGAACATGATTTCCCGTGGATGAGAGTGGACAAGGTGTACCATCGCAAGGGTGCGATATGGCCATTCACTGTCGTGGGGCGACCACCGCAAGAGGATACCACCTTTGGTGAATTGATTCATGAATTGACAGGCCCTATCATTCCAACGGTGTTGCCTGGGGTGAAAGCCGTGCATGCCGTTGATGCGGCTGGTGTCCATCCGTTGCTATTGGCAGTCGGCAGCGAACGCTACACTCCCTACCGAAAGCCGAACCGGCCACAAGAGCTGCTGACGCAAGCCAATGCGATTTTGGGCCAAGGCCAAATGTCGTTGGCGAAGTACCTGCTCATCGTGAATTCGTTAGACAATCCGACGCTGGATATCCACAAGATCGACGAGTTCTTGATCCATCTGTTCGAGCGCATCGATTGGACTCGCGATTTGCATTTCCAAACGCGTACGACAATGGACACCCTCGACTATAGCGGAGAAGGCTTTAATCAAGGGTCCAAGGTCGTCATGGCTGCCAGCGGCGACAAGCGAATTGCGCTGACGACCGAATTGCCCGCAACTTTTTCGCTTCCACCTGGTTTTCGGAATCCATGCTGGTGCTTACCAGGCGTGTTGGCGATCGAGTCGACCAATCCAGCAGCAGGCGCAATAAATCGATTGACGGATTGCTGGGATGAGCTTGCGAAATCCATGGGGAGTCGTTTTGATGAGGATCCGAATTGGAGCGGGATGCGATTGGTCGTTTTGGTGGACGATGCTCATTTTGCAAGTCGATCCCTGAACAACTTTTTATGGGTGACGTTCACTCGCAGCAACCCCGCCTTTGATATCGGTGGTGTCAAAGGATTTACCGATCACAAACACTGGGGCTGTGCTGGGCCGCTCATCATCGACTCGACGCGAAAACCGCACCATGCGCCGCCGCTCATCGAAGATCCGAAAGTCACGGCCAAGATCGACGCGTTAGCAACCAAGGGCAGCCCTATCTCGAAGTATTTATAGGGAGAGTCGTGCTTCCATCGACACAAGGGGCTTGTTGATCAAATCACAACCCGAAGTGTAAACGAGGGACTCTTTGCCCCTCACTCACCGGCTTGTTGCTTTAGTGAAGTCGTTATTGGTTAAGGGCGGTATGACGGACTTCCAAGTCCGTCAATGGGGAATTCGACGGACTAGGAAGTCCGTCGTACCATTAAATCAACAAGCCGTCACGTTTCGGGTTATGATAAAACCACAGCTTAGGTACAGACTCATTAAATCAACAAGCCCGCAAGGTCGAAGGAGAGCGAATGCAATGGGCGGAGACGTCGTTTAGGCTAGACAAAGATTCGGCCAAAATACCCTCCCCGCCCCACTGACCTTGCATTAGTGGACGGATGGCTCTCCGGCTGTAAGCCCCTCAGCCCCGCCCCTATTCGGGCTCCGGGACATTGATCCAAGCTTGCACATAGCGGTCCGCGACAAAGCCCCGCGATTGATACAGTCGAATTGCAGGCGTATTCCGGATGTCAACTGCCAAAGTCATTCGCTGGATTCCGTGGGAGGTCGCCCATCCATCCAAGTGGTCCATGACCGCTTGGGAGTGCCCCTTGCCACGACTCGACGGGACCAATCCCAGGTAAGTCAGTTCGCACTGGTGGTCCTCATCGGGCGTCAGCAACAGACAACCGATATTCACGCTACCGTCCTGGATAACCCACCAAGTCCTCGGTAATCTCGGCTGCGAAGATGCATACCCTTCTAAAGTGTGTTCGATGTTCCTTAATCCATTTAGCTCGGGGATGTCGAGCGTGTCGATGTACGTCGCCTCGATAACGGCATGCCAGTCGCGAGGTGAGATTTCGTCATGCAGTTTGAAATTAAGTTCCCCCCTTGGAATGGAGGGCGAGGCTGCGAGACGCGAATCCTCGTTGCGTTCCATTTGAACGAGTTTGGCCACAGGTTTCATTCCCGCAGACGCCAGCGTTAAATCACGAGCGGAATCGAGCTCCGCAAAGGATGGAACATCCCGATCGGTATCGCTGGTAACACGCAACTGCGAGATCGTTTGAACCAGCTCGGCGCCATGTGCAAATGCAGCATCGCAAAGAGTTCGAATGACGCTCGCTAACAACTCTCGCTCGATTTGTTCCACAGTTGGAGTGTTGCCGGAGTCCTGTTGTGCGCAAAATCGCAGACGGCCGAGCGAACCAAGTGCACCGGGATACAGCACGACATATCCCGCAGCAACGTGCCCTTGCTCCTCCACATGTGCAGAAAGGATTGGGATGCGATATTTGGATCGATCGGACAGATCGATGAGCGTTAGAAGCGTTGAATCGATATTGCTTTGACTTTGATCCGCGTGGCACCAGCGGACCCAATCGCTCCATTTCCTGTTTTCCATCCTAGTGCTTTGTCCACATCTAATTTTAGGATTAGCCGTTGGGCGCTCACTTTGTAGCGGAACAGCGCAAGCTGTCCGGTGACCGTAGGCAAATCACTTGGATATTCACCGGGTGGCTCGCGCCGCGCCGCTGCGAAAACATTGGTTCGAACCGAAAGTGAGTGCCATTTGGCTAGCGCCCAATGGCTAATTTTTGGAACCCTGGATCGCATTACTTGCGAGCGAACGAATCGTCCAAATTGGATTCACTCAATCGCACAAGCAGCAATACCGGTTGGATATCACCGTTTTGTGTCTTGGTATGAAAATAGTGCTCGCCGAGCCCTCGCGACTCACTCGTAGGCCCGATTACGATACACTCGCCATGTTGGATTTTCAAATCGATCGTCAGTTTTTCCCAAGCCACCGATTCTCGTCTCATGTCCGTACGGATTGCGGCTTCGCGAGCAATTACTTTTCGGATTTGGTCCCCATGTTGCAGCTCGGGCGTCAAACGAATCGTTGCCGACGAGTCCCCTCGGGGGGCCGCTTGAATCGAGTAGAGAAAATGAGGAGCATCATACGTCCGCCCTTTGGTGGTTTCTTCCACGTAGAATACGGTTGCAGGTTCTGTTGCGAATTTCCGGAGGGTTAACTCTTTCCTTGAGTTGGCCCTGCATCGCCAAAGTTGCGAAAAGGAGGAGATGTCCGCTGCAAATCCAGTTTGCTCCATGGGATCTTCGCCAATTCGCCGAACGGTTTCACGGACCCAGTCCTCAAGCAGCAGAGGGAGGTTGGCCGACAGCTTGCCAGCCCGCATGCCGTTTCGATCCAAGGCGATTCGAAGCTCGGGCGCAAGCACTTGTTCGTCTACCTGCGACCAAAGTTCAGGTAGTCGTTGCGATTGCTGTTGATCCAACCGAACTAAAATGGTTTCAATCCCAGCCGCTTCCGGAGAAGGGGGAATCGGTGCCAATCCATGCTTGATCGGCGTCGGCTGCTCACCCGAGGGAAGCCAAGTCGCGCAGCCAAGGTGAAATACCATGGAAACGCAAGCTGCGATCAGGAAACAACGTTGTCCGAAATTTGGACTCATCCGATTTGACGTTCGACGAGGTTACCGGGGTGGAATGTTTGGATTCGAGCCAACTGGAGGTACGCCTGCCGCTCGAAGACCTTCTTGGGCCGGCGGAGCATAAGGTATTTCGATTGTCTTCCAGTCGGATGGAACATCAAACGGGATGAACTCTTTGCGAAAGAGCGCGTCGCTGATCTTCTGCAGCAAGTTTGCATTCTTCTCACGATCGGTGAATTCGAAAATTTCGCGTTTGTCGTTGAGTACTTTGCCTGCTTCATCTTGATGCTCGGTGTCGAATTTGATGAGCATGGCAGGAAGTCCCGCTTGTCGGTCGAGATAGATCTGCACATGGTCATAGTTCACCGCGTCCGATTGGAACTTGGGATAGGCCTCGATCACCACCAAGTCATTACTCGGCTTACCCGTAGCGTCTGTTGGCGTGAAGGAACGTAACCAATAGCGTTCTTTGATCTTATCGGCTTTCACTCCGAATACAAACGGCATCGGCGAATCAAGAATCGCGGAACCTTGCATTTCAGGGGGCAGAGTATGTTTCGTGCACTGCTTGTTTTTGCGATCGTACTCATACACTTCCTTTCCGTTGCAAAGCCACCATTCGCCGAATCCATTGTCAAACTCTTTGTACTCGGGACGGTTGTTGACAATCTGCCCGGAGAGCGAGAGCAACTTGTCTATCTTGAACATTCCCTTGTCGGGTGCCATGTACTTGACTTCACCGGAAGCCACGGTGGTGTTGACGGAGCGAATGTCCACTTTCAAGTCCTTGGAAAGTTGTGCAACAAAATTGTCGTTTGAGTTGTATTTCCATCTTTTGAACTTGCATGCATATTTCGTGATATCTGCGGTGGATTTTTCCCAAAAGTTGAGGACTTGATCCAAATACGCGAGTTCCTGAGGCGATAGCGGTTTGTTCGCAAACGGATCGGCCGTCGCAGTTTCCTTGCCAGTCCCACCCCCTGGCAATTGGCCACCTGCTGGCACCGGATTGAGCGGCTGATTGAAGTTAGGATTCAGGTTGGGGTTTGAAACGCTTGGCGTGCCTAGAGGATTGGGCTGCACGCCTTGCTGCTGAGGCGTTTGTCGTAGTTGTGGGTTACCGTTGAAGGGAGCCGTTCCGTTGTTGGGTTGTGCACCGGTCGACGGCCGATTTCCGTAACCTACTGCGGGAGGTGCCACGCTCTGATTTCCACTGGGATTTCCGCTGGGATTTCCACTGGGATTTCCACTGGCTTGGTTCCCGGTGCCTGGCACCTTTGGGCCTGGAGTGTAAGGTCCTTGTGGACCTGGACGCTGTTGTCCCCATGCAATGGAACCGAGATTTGAAATGGTCATCGCGCCCAACAGGAACCCCGCCAGGGCGAGTTGACGGAACCGCTTCCAGTAATTCTTCATCTTCTTCAATCCATTACGTAACTGAAAACGCACCCGCCGACCTGGAGTGTCATCCGTGAGCACCTTAGGCGAACGCTGATCGCTTGCAACAATAGCGACTCAGCCGCCACGGACCTAGGCCGGTTTTTAAGGTTCTAACGTGGCCGTCTGACAATTCCTTTTGGAATTGCTTGCAATTTTATCGGGAGGGCGAGGCTCCTGCCGAGCTATTCACGCAATGGTTCGGCAGGAGCCTCTCCCTCCCCAGCAATGAATTGGTTGGGCAAGGCCTAACAAAACATGTTTACAGGGGTGGCCTCGCCCTCCCATTTTTCCCGATGACCGCTCAATCTCGTTGATCGATCGGTTGCCATAATTGTTGCTCTGGACCGATGTAATCGGCGGATGGGCGGATCAATCGATTGTCGGCTCGTTGCTCAAAAATATGGGCTGCCCATCCTGAGATGCGAGACAAAACGAATAAGGGAGTGAACATGGCCGTCGGAATGCCCAAGCAACGATAAACCGACGCACTATAAAAATCCAAATTCGGAAACATGCGTTTCTCGCGACGCATCACCTGTTCGATTCGCTCGGACACGGGATAAAGTCGCTGGTCCCCACAGGCGTCGCAAAGCCGTTTGGACCAAACTTGGATAATGTCGGAACGAGGGTCACATTTTTTATAAACGCGATGCCCAAAGCCCATGATCTTTTCCTTACGAGCTAGCATTTCCACTAGACTCGCTTCGGCTGCATCCGGATCTTGGAATCGATCGATGAGCTCCATCGCCGCTTCGTTTGCGCCGCCGTGCAGCGGACCACGCAGGGCTCCAATACCTGCGGTGACGGCGGAATGAAAGTCCGATAGGGTTGACGCGACAATGCGAGCGGTAAATGTCGAGGCATTGAACTCATGCTCCGCATACAAGATCAACGAAACATCCATCGCGCGTCGATGCAGTTCCGACGGTGGATGTCCATGCAACAGTTCCAAAAAGTGCCCTGCGATGCTGTCTGATTTCGTTTGGACCTCAATGCGTCGGCTTGAATTGTGGTAATGGTGCCAATAAACCAAGACCGAGGGCATGCAGGCTAGCATTCGCTCCGCTGCCTGAAACTGTTCTGAGAATTTTGCTTCTGGTTCTAAGCAACCCAGCACGGAACAACCCGTCCGAAGCACGTCCATGGGATGCGACTGCTTCGGCAGTTGCTCCAGTACGATTTTCAATGGGCCTGGAATATCTCGCTGTTTGCAGAGCCGTTCCCGAAAACTTGCAAGCTCGCTGGCGTTGGGTAGTTTTTTGTAGAGGAGCAAGTGAGCGACTTCTTCGAAACACGCATGCTCGGAAAGATCTTCGATCGTGTACCCCAAGTAGGTTAGCCCTACCCCGTCGAGTCCAACCGTGCAAAGACTCGTTTGGCCAGCCACAATTCCTTCTAAGCCGCCTCGGTTGATCTGATTCATGATTTCCGTCTTTGCTGATCGATTCGCTTTTCATCGGAATAGTAATTGAGCAATTTGTAGAGCTGATCTCGCGTTTGCAATTTGTCAAGAACGGATCGCTGAGTCCCCTGCGTGCGAATCGTCTCGTATGTCAATTTAGCAGCCGCATTCATGGCTCGAAAGGCGGTCAAGGGATAGAGGGCCAATTGCACTCCCGCCGAGGCCAGTTCTTGGGCGGTGAAGGAGGGCGTTTTTCCGAATTCTGTCATGTTCGCAAGAATCGGAACGCCAACCTGGTCGACAAACCTTCGGAAATCTTCCAGCGTTTCAACGGCTTCGGCAAAAATCATATCGGCCCCTGCTTGCACATACGCTTTCGCGCGGGCGATCGCGGATTCAAGGCCTTCGACATGAACGGCATCGGTACGCGCCATGATGACAAAGGATGGATTGCGTCGTGCGTCGACCGCCGCTTCGATGCGAGCTTGCATCTCTTGCACATCCACCAGTTCTTTGCCGGGTCGATGCCCACAACGTTTGGCTGCCACTTGATCTTCCATGTGAATGGCGGCCACGCCAGCCCGTTCCAATTCTCGGATCGCGCGGTGGATGGTCAGGTCGGTTCCCCAGCCTGTATCGATGTCGACCAAGAGCGGCAAGGAACATGCAGCGGTGATTCGAGCTGCATCGATCAAGACATCGCTCAAGCTAGTGACTCCCAAATCGGGCAGGCCGTATGACGCGTTTGCAACTCCAGCTCCGGAAAGATAGATTGCGCGAAATCCAGCGGCCTCGGCCTGCATCGCGCAAAGCGCATTGATTGTTCCGCTAATTTGTAACGGCTTCTCAGTCAGCAACGAATCGCGAAATCGTTGCCCTGGACTCAATTCGGGCATGAAACCATCTCGATAATAAAAGGTCTTTCGAACAGTCTACTAAAAATCGGGGCAGCATGCCCGGAGGGTTGTGAATGGATGACTCACCGGACGGCTTGCGCCGTTCCGCTACCAAATGATAGTGGCAGGGCGCGAGCCCTCCGGTGAAGCCCCGAGCCCGGGTTCGTCCAGCCAACAGCTCGCCTTGCGCCCCTTACGAACTCTATCGTACCTTGCAGGAGAACCGGACGAGCCCGCCTTCGCCCGGCTTGAGCCCGTTTTCTAGCTCCCAACGCAGAACAGAGGAACCTGCGTTGTTGGCAGACATCGAGAAATCGGCCGGGACGCTCGCTTGTTGACTCTTGTCTACGTACTCAAGACGGGGAGCGAGCGAGTCCGTGATGACCAAGCTTTTCAGCGGCTGTTCACCTACGTTGTCGAACCGAATCGTGAACGAAATGACATCACCGGGATTGGCCATTTGCTCGGATGCGACTTTGCACAAACGAATGCGCGCACCCTTGTGTTCGTAAATCGTAACATCCGCGGCGCGCTGGATCGTTACCATTTCAATGGCTTCCTGCCCGTCGATCAGTACGTTCAGTTCGTCCACATTGGTCCAAGTGCGTGCGGCAGCAGTCGATTTAGCAAGTTTTGCCAAGTCGGTCATCTTCAAGTCACCATTGCGAATCAAGCTGAAATCTTCATAGAGCTTGAAGGTGTCGCTGATGGTAACCATGGGCAAGACCAGCTCCGCAGGGATCGGGCGATTTCTTTCTCGGAACGCCTCGACAATTCGAACGTTGTCGCTGTTCATCGACTTCAAAGGTTGCGATACCTTGGCCGATGGTAGCTGATCGCGAATGACACCCGGGCCATCTGGCCGCTCGGCCGTTCGCAGTCGCATTGCCAATTCGCTCTCACGTGTGGATTGACGTTTGCGAACACTTGCGAATCGAGGAGCATAAACGGAAACTCGGCAGCCGCTTTCGACGCTTGTCTTTCCGTCTACCGTTTCATATTGAATAACCGTGTCCTCCGGATCGAGCCCAACCTGCGTCAAATCCGATTTGAGGCGTACTTGCGGGTCATGATCGCCGCCGTCGAATATGTACTCTTGCGGGTCCGACGCGCGAGGTACCGCAAAGCCTTGCTCGACCATGACTCCACCGCATTCGCCCGAACATGCTGCAACTCCACATGCCGAACAGCCGGAATTGCCCGAAAGTCGCGGAAAGACAGGCTTGTATACGCCTGTCCCATGTTTGCAGGCGCAGTTGCTGCCTGTATGCACATGCCCTTGAGGGCCAGGAGGACCGGCCGTGGGAGTGCGAGGGATCATTCCCGGAGGCATCGCCATCGCCGGAGTCGCCATCGCAATCCGTGGCACATTCTCAGATCCTCTGGTCGGGCCAATCGGCGCGTATCGATCCGCTTTGAACTGAGCTGGTATGACTTGCGAAGAAGTTGCTCCCCCGCGAGGGGCATAAACGGCGTTCTGAGTTTCTTCCGCGTAGGGCTCTGGCGTTCGCAACACGTTTGGCGATGGCGTTCGCGATGAGTTCGCTGATGCTGGCTGTACGGGTTGTCCTGGCTGTACGGGTTGTAGCGGCTGGACGAGTTGAGAGACGGGAGTGACCGCATTCGAGTTGGTAGTGGGAATTCCCTCATCTTTTTTTGCTAAAGCGATTGGGGTTTGCGACAAACTGATTTGCCGATCGGTCATTGCAGCCTTGTTAGCGTTTTGCGCCCCAAGCAACGACAATGGTGGACTTTGGCAGCCTGTACTGCTAACAACAACGAAAGCGGCAACGAAAGATCCCGCAACTAGGCTCCGGTTCAGCATATTGTTCACGAAATACATAGTGGATTGTCGGGTGAATGGAACACTAGCGTCGATCGGAGATGGAGCCCTTATTGGCCGTCATAGGCCATTTGCCATCGTCGATCAGTTGTTGCTTGGTTGGGATCGGCTTGAGCGTCGACCAGGGAGGACAGCCGTAAAGGAAGGTCTCCCAATCTTGACCTTCGGACACGTTTGGGACTCGCGAACCAATTCGTAGGATAGCCAGCGGACGGCCAAATTGGTCGGCTGTACGAAGGGCATCCTGGTGTGGGCTTAGGTCGAGAACGCGCTGCGGTTTGCCCGCCGTATCGACGGGCTCAGCAACTTGATTGTCTTCGAGGTAGATGACTCGCATGACCAATTCGCCACGCATGGCAGCCTCGATGTCATCCTCGTCAATCTCGATTGGGATGGGGAAACGATGTTCTCGTTCGGCAGGCGGATGGGTACGGTCGATGACTTCCAAGGTTGGAAAGAGTTCAACCTCAGGCTCCAAAGGAATTCCCGTAACTCGCATTCGATAAACCGGCCCAATCATGACTGCGACGCGGGCGGGTTGCGGTAAATCGGGTGTGAATTGACCGGCGTCGGCCATGCTGACCTTGATACCCGTCGGGCAACGGATCTCGACCGCTTGCCACAATCCTCGCAGTTCTGGCTTCCGCTGGAGCTGGATCGCGCCGATCTCTCCCGGAGGTGCATTATCTCGAATTAGGGGTTGATTACCGGTTGGCAGGGGAGTGTAGATCGATTGAGCTTGTGCATTGCCGCAAACACAGATGGCGAGCAAGCACAAGGCAACCATTGCAATCCATGCGATCAGCAAAGTTGGAAAGGAGATTCGATGGAGCATTGTTTAGATTCCTATCCGCTGAAGGCACACTCGCGTTTTTGACAGTTGGTTTGGTCAAAGCCAAACCAACTGTGATCCATAGCATTGGCAGGCTTAGCGCACTTGGCCGGGTGGGCAGTAAGCACCTGGAGCACCACCTTGACCACCACCCTGAGCACCACCTTGATCGCCTGCAAACTGGCCAGGAGCCACCACTCTGCTTGCGTCGTAGAAGTGTGGTCGTCCTGCAGGATAACCTGGATTGATGTTCTGCTCTTTGATGTGGAACCGGCTTGGAGGCGTTGGATAGCTAACACCCGGTTGATGGCGAACGGTCCCCTTCAACTTGGTTACAGGATCAGGCAGGCTGACGTGAGTCCGGTTCACCATGACGTGCTTTTGCAATCCGGCTGGCGAGCCAAACGGAATGTGCGGTGGACCAGGTAGTCCAATCGGCGTACCACTGTACGTCATTCCGTATTGCGGAGCGGTTACACCAGCCACCATGTTCGGTGGATTGTTACCAGGTCCGATGGGTCCGCCAATCGGTCCGCCATTCGGTCCGCAAGGCATACCGCTTGCATCCACAAATCCGCCTTGCATCATCCCGGCGATTCCGTAACCGCTGCCCGACATTTCAATGTCTTTGTTTCCAAGTCGGACGATTGCTAGAATCGAGCCGCGTCGGTCGGCTTCCACAATCGGATCCAAACCTGGTTCCAATCGTGTGCTTACGAGCGTATCGATGCCCGAGATCGCTTCCCCTTGGAATTCAGGGTCTGGAAGGTAGATCACTTTGGTGACAAAGTTGCTCGAAAGAGCTTGATCTAGATCTTCTTCGGTGAACTGGACCGAGATCGCATTGTGAGCCAAATAGGCTGCCGTACGATAGCTAGCGGTGCCGATTTCGAGCGTTGGATAGAGCTCGACTCCTTCACGACCTTGGATATCGTTCAGTTTCAGTCGGAATATGCCACCTTGGGCAAATTCCAATCGACCAGGAACAATCAGTGGATCGCTGGTAAAAGTTCCGTCGCCGATCACGTCGTAGAGGATCTTCATCGACTGCGGTTGGTTAAACAAAATCTGAACGGTCGGAATCATTGCTCCCGCGCCGTAGCCCGGAACCGGGATGGTTTCTGGCAACAAGACACCTGGGCCCGGTCCTCCGACCATAGGTCCAGGCTCCATCATTCGGCTTGCCGGAGGCATGTTATGGCGAACGCCATGATCACCTGCTTGGGCATTGGAGAGGAGACCGCATTGGCTGAGCAAGCACGGAGCGCCCAAACCCAAAGCTGCCATCAGGCCATAATAATTTCGCATTTTCATTCGATTCCCCCTGGAATTTGTTGGGTCTAGCCGGCTTGAATACAAGGCCATCGCTACCGACGTTTTTCCACCTGGACAACACGCCTGCGATCGACCTACAATCCGCCCGATGAAACATCCCAGGTCTGCGTTCCTTGGACCGCAGTCGTGATGTTCGAGCAATTGCAAATCAAGCAGCGTCCCCAAAAGACACTTCTTGGGGCGCGTCCTAAACCGTATGTTCGGCACCATTGGACCTGTTTCTTTGATAAAACCGATACAACTTGCCCATGCAGACCAAAAGAATTAATGCAAGCATTTCGGTCGTGTGCTTTATATGCAGCGCCGTTTGGTTTTCTAACGTATCCGCCTTGGCTTTTCAGACGCCCAATACGCAGATTCCCAATACGCAGCCGTCCTCCAACACCGTGGTAACGATCGACCCGAATCAACTTGTCCTCAAAGCCATCCACCAAGCCGTGCATGGCCCCCCGTTTCTCTGCAAGGTCCATCAAAGCAGTCAGGCCTACGATCAAGTCGTCGTCGTAAGCGGCGACTACAAAGCCAGCGGTGGAGGTTCTGGACAATTCCGTTACACGTCTCGCGTGTCATCGGGTGAGACCACGATCGACACGATTCAAGTCTCCGATGGACGATTGATGTACACGCAAGTCGGTGCCAAGGACGCGCCCCGGTGCGTTAATATCGATCAAGTCAGGGAATCGCTTGGCAACAACACGATCGATCCATTGAGAGATAGCCCGGAGGTAAGTATCTACCTTGCCATCGGCGGGCATGCGGAATTGCTTCGAAACCTATACCATCGCTATCGCTGGTACAAAGCCGTGGAAGGGCGAATCGATGGCGTGGACGTTTGGCAATTAGTTGGCACATTGAGAACCGAGCCCCCTCGAATTGCCGGCAATGCGCTCGTGGATAAACAGGCATTGAGTCCGCCGGCAGCCAATCCAAACGTGCCCGCCGAGGCTCGACTGACATTGGGGCGTTCCATTGCGACGGCGTATTTCCCCTTTCGTGTTGAGTATTTCGCCAGGAGCAAGACTCCCGACAACACGCAAACGGTTCACAAACTCGTTTCCAAGCTGGTTCATTCCGAGCCATCACCGACAACGATTTTAGAAAAAGACTTCGCCTATAAAGTCCCCGACAGCGCCGACAAGATCGACTACGAAACAAATCAATACGTGCCTGAAACGCCCCTTGCTCGAAAACTCCCTTTTCCGCAGTGACGAATTTCGAAATTTCTCTGCGAAGGCCGCCAACTCGCAAGCGATTGGTTGGTAACGCCGCCAACTCGCAAGCGGCCGGTCGGTGGCGCTTCGCGAGACGCTTGCGATTTTCTGGTATACTAAGCACACCGGTATGAGTCTTCGAGTGAAACAAACTGAGTGCCGACGGGCGCTAGCCCCGGTTCTCGACGAATGTCGAGCCATTGGAAAACCGGGGCTAGCGCCCAACGGCTAATTGATATGAAAAACAGTTGCGGATGTGCTTAGTGTGATGGCGTTTTTCTCTCGCAAACTCAAACAAACCACGCAAACGGCTGAGCCCAAGTCTCTTGCGTTGCAGGTCCCCAAGCATATAGCCGTGATCATGGATGGCAACGGACGCTGGGCTCAGTCCAGGGGGTTGCCACGCATTGAAGGACATCGACGCGGTGCCAATTCCGTTCGGCGTATTTCCGAAGCATGCCGAGAACTGGGCGTTTCCTTCCTAACGCTCTATTGTTTCTCGAACGAGAACTGGAAACGTCCGGTGGAAGAGCTCGATTTCTTGATGGGATTGCTCAAGACGTATCTCATTCAAGAACGTCCGACGCTTTTGAAAAACGACATTCGATTGACGATCATCGGTAGGCGAGCTGGAGTTCCCGAGGATGTTCAAATCGAAATGGATCGCTCTATCGAACTGAGCAAGAATGGCAAAGCGCTCACGTTATGCCTTGCGATCAACTACGGATCGCGTCAAGAAATTGTTGACGCAGTCAGGATCATCGCAGCCCAAGTGGAACACGGGCAACTGAAGAGTCATGAGATCGATGAAGCAACGATTGCGAACCAACTTTACACTGCCAACATGCCCGACCCGGATCTGTTGATCCGTACGAGTGGCGAAATGCGTCTCAGCAATTACTTGCTTTGGCAAATCAGCTACAGCGAATTGTGGATTACAAAAAAAGCCTGGCCCGAATTTGACAAAGCAGATCTTGTTCAGGCGATACGGGACTACAACCTTAGGGACCGAAGATTCGGTGGGCTAACCTAGTACGATAGGCTTCCAGCCTGTCAGTGGGATAGGCTTCCAGCCTGTCAATCTGCGATGGGGAAGACCACAGGCTGGGAGCCTATGCCACGACCGGCCTACCGACTGTAGCTGGCCCAGGGATTCTTCAGTTCGTTTCGATTGGCTTCTGGCAGTGGGTTTTGGAACCCTCTGGGTCTGCCACCGACGACTTCTGGGCCGATGTCGTTGAGGGGATACGGGTCGAAATAGACAGCCCGAGCTTTTTGGCGTTCGACGGACCCTTGACCGTAGTCGCTGCCACCCCAACGATGTGCTCCAACCTGCGAGCCCTTGCAGCCCGCCAGGACGCAACTCAGCAGCAAGACGCAATGCATCGCGGCGGGACTGTAGTTACCTCGAGAACTGTACCTTTTACGCATATATCCCATCCATGAGTCTTGCGATTGCACCCAGATCCAATGATCCGAACAATAATGCTATCGATTTTAATGGCTTGATCGCTAGACTGATTCAGTTCATTATGAGATGTTTCGCTCAAGTGTCGTGCCTCGCGATGCATTCATGGCGTTTGATCGGAATGGTTGGGCTTTTGGGATTGGGATGACTGGGACATTTATGTCGACTTGCAGCGAAGCAAGCAGCGAAGCAACAGGACTTCAGAAACCGTTGATCATTGTCGGTTTCAGCGCACGAGCTGCTGCACAATGTGCGTTTCGAGCGGGGTTTCAAACCATTGCCATCGATCATTGCGAGGATCGCGATCTGCTAGCGTACTGCCAGGTTTATCGTTCCTTGGAGGACGCCCGTTGGGTCGAATGGATTTCAAAATGCTATCCAGGGATCCCAATGTTGTTGGCGGGTGGAATGGAGCATCGGCCCAATGCAATCCATGCGTGCCAGCAACATTCGAATCGAGGTGGATGTACTGGAACTCAGCTAGTCGCCATGCGTTGTCTTGAGAATTGGCAGCGTTGGGCGCTCGCATCCGGTTTGGAGTGGCCATTCACCTGGATTCCGAGTGACGGCATCGAAGAGCTTCCGTCGAAAAGACCAACTGACCGATGGCTGATTAAATCGACACAGGGTGCTGGCGGAATGGGCATCGCCGAATGGAATCCCCACGACACGAGTTTCAACCTCGAATCGGTTGTTCGAAATCCGAATCTGTATATTCAGCAAAACCGCAGTGGGGAGCCTATCGGCGTAACAATGCTCAGCAGTGAATACGGGAGTGTGGTTGTGGGGGTCGCAAGCAGTTTGGGGCGGTCGACTCAGTCGTTCGTTCCAAAGTACACGTACCGAGGATCAATGGGCCCTGTCGCATTGCATGAAGACCAACTTGCGAGACTTCAGCAATTTGCAGCGATGGTTGCATCCGAAACGGGATTCGTTGGTTTGTGGCAGGCAGATTTTTTACTTGACAATAGCGAACTTACATTGCTGGAAATCAATCCGCGATGGAGCGCCAGCATGGAGATATTGGACGCGACCTTTGACGTTCGATTAGTTGCACTCCATTGCCAGTGCAGCACACGATCGATCACTTTCGAGGGATGGAGTGAATTAGAGAACAAGTTTTCGAAGCATGTTTTAATGCCAAGCAAGAAATCGATGGGCAAGATCATAATGTATGCGAAGGAATCATTGCTTGTCGATGAGCAACAGTCGGACGCATGGTGGCTGGATCGTTGGCAAGAAGGTTCGAATTCCTCCCGTGTTCACTTTGCAGACATTCCTCGTGCTGGAACCGAGATTGAGGCTGGACATCCGATCCTGACTTGCATTGCCACGGGCAATTCGCTCGAAAATGTTCGACATCAATTAAAAAAAATTGCGTTCGTTTAGACTTAGCGGAACAGCGCAAGCTGTCCGGTGAGGATTTGTATCGATTAGGAATTTTAGGGTGGTAGGCGACGAGGCTATGAATTTAGTATCGTCGCCTTTCGCTCCTAGGCTGTGGAGAAATGCTTGGGTCATCACCGGAGGGCGCGCGCCCTGCCGCTAACATTTGTTTTCGGAACGGCGCGAGCCGTCCGGTGAGTCAAGCAGAATAAATTCACAGCCTAGACGGGAACAAATATTCGAACCGAAAGTGAGTGCCATTCGTCTCCCCCCTAGCTTTCCCACCTTCTGTGGATCGTATCATGGAACTTTTTCCTAACATCTTTCCGGCTAGCGGTTTTGAACTGACCCCAAATCGTCTATAATGACAAAAATCTCGGACGAGTGGTTTTCCCGCCCCGGAAGGTATTCCTTCCACAAAAACAGGTCGTTCGTCGTTTGAATGCTAATTTTGCTTTCTTCATTCCCTACCTGGAGTCATTTGTCCATGGCAACTGCTGCTAAGTCACCACGCAAGAAGAAGGCCGTCACGGAAGTCGACCCAAACGCACCACCGGCCGAACCAAAACCGAAGCGAACTCGGAAAGCTGCGGCTGAGCCTCGAATCAAACTCTACTGGGGAGTCTTTAATCAAAGCCTCAAGCGAGTTGCTGTTTTCGAGTACGAAGACCTCAAAAAGGCTGAAAAAGCTCGCAAGGAGTTTAGTGCAGCCGGTGGCGATCACTTCCTGCAAAAAATTAAAGAGACCGTTGTTGTCTAGGTTGAAAAAAGCGGCCTGAGTTTAGTTCAGTCCGCCAAATCAACAGCATTGATTGAAATTGAAATTGAAAATCCATCGGAAAAAAGCCGATGGATTTTTTTTGGTCCATCTGGGATTACTTAACCAAGGCAATTCAAGTCGACTCTTTGTATCCCTTGAGCGTCTTTTCCTTAATGAGTTTGTCGTAATCTGCCTTGGCCTGATCTGCATCGGCAAAGTCCTTTGTCTTGGATTGGCCTCCTGTCCCGATTCGTCCCCAAGTGGTCGTAACTGAGTTGCCAGAAATTTCAACTTCCCAAAACTTTTGCGAACTACCTTCCTGGAATTCAAAGTGACGTTTGCCTCCTGTAGCGGAGGTAATAGCCGTGGTCGCAGGGGTAGCACCAGGAGCGGTCGTCGCTGTCGACGATTTATTGTCCGTTTTGTTTGTCTTTGAGGATGCACTCGCTTTCTTTGGTTCTTCCACGACCAAAACGCGACGCTTCCCAACGGGAGCACCAAGCTGATCCAAAATCGAAGGGTCTTGAATTTCTTCGTCCCTTGCCAAAAGCAAAACCTTGGACATGATTTCGGCTGTGCGGGGATCGTCATCCGCGAACGGTAAAAACAGTCGCCCTCGGTGCTGTGCATGCACCGGCAGGATTGCCAGCGCTCCGCCTGGTATTCGATGAACACCCGCACTACCAAGATGGAGCGAGTACTGGCCGTAGTAGCCATTGATGATCGCGTGCGTTCCCTTCAGCGACACGTTTTTCAAGCCGAGTAGCGAACAAGTTTCCCGCACCAAGGCGGATCGCATGTCGACGGTCGATGCACTCGCTTCCGGATCCACTTCGCCTCGGTGCGCGACACTGACGACCAAATCGACGTCGCGCATAACTTCGCTAAAGACCGACGAAGGCACGGCCGAAAGCTTCATCAGCTTGGTTTCATCTCGCTTTCGAAACTGCACCGTTTCAACGGTCAGGCCCTCGATCTCTGCAGCGGTTCCATAGTCGTATTGAAAAGACACTTCGGCGATAATCGATAGATCGTGGAAAATCTTGAACACCCCATCTTGCGTGTTCCACCCGCGACTATTCCATAGTGCCATCGCCTGACGCGGACCAATCTGCTGGCCAGCAAAACGCTGAGAAGACGTTTGGTCCTTTTTCTCTTGTTGGGTCACCACGTAGAGTTCTCGAAACACTTGCTTGAACGGTTGAACGCGTTCCGCACGGAAACACTCTTGCTGCCATTTGTGCCACTTGCCACTGGCAAACAAATCGCTTGAATGCGCAAAGCGTAGTAGTTCGTTCTTTTTAATAGGTTCCAATTTGCCATTGAAATCGCGAAGGGCTTTGCCTCCCTTGTCCGGGTATCCGAGAATGCCATCGCCGACAAGGATAAGCTTGGCGAGTTGCGGAGCAAGAATGGCATGCTCGAACAATTGGACCAACTCTCCTGCGCCGATCGAATCGCCACGGCACATCGCCACCTCAAGCGACTGCTTAATGCGGCTCGCCTTCTTTTTCAGCTCGGTAGCTCTCTCTGCTAAGTCCGCAATTGCAGCATGTTTCTTCTTGACCGCCGAAGGAATCGACTTGAGTGGCTTGGTCCCTCGCGCGATCGAAAGAACCGGCTTTGCATCTTGGTCTAATTGCAGGGTAACAGTTACTTCTTCTTTGGTAACGCTGATTGGTCCCTTGGCCAAATCCTTGATCGACTCCGCTTCCAGTGCCCATTCCAACCGAAGGGGATCTGGGAAGCCAGATAGACGTGCGAGGTTATTCATTCCAATCTCGGCAGCCCGCATGGCCGACGGTTTGGTTAGCGACGAAAGTCCGCGCGCATACTTCTTGTAGTCTTGCAAGACTTCGTAACGCTCCATCAAATCCTTTTCCCGTTTTGCTCCTTCGGCCAACGGTAAGAGACCAAGGAGTCGAACGTGTTCCTTGAGATTCTTTTTTTGAATGCCATCGATGAGATCCTTGCGAGGTTTCTTGCCGAGCAAAACGTCTGCGAGGAATTGCGCCTTGTTTGCCTGCGAGGAATTCGCAGCGAACTTGGCTGCCTCCGCCATCTGCTTCCATCTTTTTTCGCCGAGCACTTTCCAAGTTCGGTGAAACCATGCAACATCCACTGCACCCTCACTCCGTTCGTCCCGTGTCAGCGGCGTGCGCTCCAAAACCAGTCGTTCCCAAGCGGTCAATTTCTCAGGCTTTGGAATCGAATCCGACGATTCTGTTCCTGAGTCTTCGTTATCCTCATCGTCGTCATCGAAATCGTTTTCACCTTCCTCCGGATCGTCTTCTAATCCTTCGGCGCTGGCCGCAGCTTCGGTAGCATCGCTGTGCCATGTGCTCATGTGCGATAAGAACCAATAGAGACCTTCGCTGAACCCATCCCATCCCAACTGTTCGCCAACGAGCTTGCTCCACTGAGGAGCAAGAAAAGAAAGCTCGAGAAGACGCTCTTCGCTGCAGTAGCCCTCTGCAATCGCATTCTTGGCAAATCGCTTGAACTCAGCGGAAGTGTCCTTGTCGGTTGGGTAAGTGACCTTCAGCAAATGGGTCAGGCTGGCGTTGCGACTTTCTCCGGCATTACTACTGTATCCACGGTCCACTTTGATTTTGCCCTTGTTCAGCGCCGCCAAAATCCGGAACAGTGTTTCAATACCAAAAAGGCTGCTGAGTTCCATCGCCGGCTTGGTTGCAATAGTCGTTCCCTCGCCGCGGGCCAGTTCAATATCGAGCAGCGTGGCTCGAATCTTGTCGAGCAATTCAGGAAGTCCCTTGGTCTTGTCCACAATCGCTTGTGATTCTTTGGAGAGTTGCCGGGTTGAGAGAGCGCCAAGTTCTTCAAACTCGGAATAGCGACCACGATTCGGGCCAAGCAGGCAATCGACAATATCATCGAAGGTCGCTAGTTTGTTTTGATAAGCTTCCACGATCTGAAAAAAAGGAATGCGTTCACGAGGTGCCCCAGCGATAGGTTCGTCGCGAAAACGCTTCAACTCCCAAACCCGTTTGGTTTGTGCGGGCGAGAGTTTGATGTTCGTTCGACGGATGAATCGATCGAGAAACTCTGGCCAAACTTTGAAAACTTCCTCATTTCGCCAGTCGGAATCGTCGTCGTCGTCCCATAGATATCGCTTCTTCGGCTTCTTTTCTTTGACGATCAGTTCCTTCATCATGTCGTCAGGCACGTGCGCATAGGTGTTTTCCGCACAATCAAGTAAGAAATCCGTAATGCCCTTTTGAATCTCCGTAAAAACCAACCAGTCAAAAAGTCCGCACAGAGTCGAGAGATACCGAAGCTTGGGTGCATCGATATCGCCCAAAACCGTGACCGCGATCCCTTTTCGATCGGATTTTTTCGCAAACTTCTTTACGTTGTCAAAAGAGTAGTCGTCAAAAAGATTGACCGCGACCAAAGCGCGAACGAGTTCGAGGCCGTCTTTGTCCTTGAGACTTGCAGGTCGTTTTTTGCTCCATTCCTCCCATATCTCAACGAGTGGAAATTTCTTTCGCTGCGGCTCGATAGGCTTCGTCAGGTTCAGCGACGGAAAGTCATAAGAGCTCATTTCGCAAAGCAGTTGGTCCTCGAAGCCCCGATACGATTTGGTTCGAATCGAGGTGGTTCGGTGCTGATGCACAAGATCATCGAGCGACTTAATGCACGCGATGGCTGCTTTGGTAATCGCTTGGACTTTCTTCTTTTGTGGGGCAACGACTTTGCTGCGTCCATTCGGGTTCATCAAGCCTAAAGCGTTGTCCAAGCTGAGGACTTCACGATCGGAATCGGCGATGGCTGCAAGTTGCGTTTCCTCTTCACTGCTGAGCTTCTTGTGAGCGATGCGATACGCTGCGGCGTGTTCTTGGCAGTCTTTGCGAATACGATCGGCTTCTGACAATTGACGCAAAAGCTCTAACCCAGCAAAGCGTTGATGGCGGTCACCTTTCGAAAGCAAACGTTGCACGCTACTTAGGACTTGCGCATCCTTGGACTTCATGATCAATCGAATCACGCCCTTGCGGAGATCCGCTGCCTGGCGTGTCAAATAACCCTCTAGCAACTCGCATTCGCTGACATCGAGGGTTTGCTTTTCTAACGCTTCGAACGAAGACTCCCGAACATCCGCAGAGGCATGGCCGGCAAGTTCGAAAAGAGTTGACCGAGTCAGTTTGTCCCATTTCTTTTGCGCAGCCAGCAGCCGGATCACGCTGCGTTGTTCCCATCCATCGAGAGACTTCAGATACGGGAGCATTCGCGTGGGTGGACGATCACCAAGATGCTGCAGTAGAAAGTTGGTGACCATCGACCGCTCAATTTTGCGTTCCGTCCAAGGCCAAACAATGGCTTTGAGTTGGATCGGTTTTTCAGGCAGGCGCGCGTAAAGGCGTTCGATTTTTTCGAATGCATCCTTACTTGAGACGGAGTTGTCATCCTCATCCGAGTTGATGTCCTCATCCAATTCCGAGTTGATCTTCAGACCATCGGTTCCAACTGCGGCCAGCATCGCGATTTGCAAGTTTGGGTCCTCAATTACCGTATGCCTAGCTTCACTGGACTGCTTGAGACCGATCAGCAGCAGAACCCAAGCGGCGACAAAACGTATTTCGTCCGACGTGTGCTTAAGGAGTTTGCTCGCGATAGGAATGGTTGCTGGCGCATCTTCGTAAGCATACGCCCAAAGCGCTCGATACACTGTCTCGGCATGGCTGCTTGCCAATCCCTTTTTTCGTTCACTTGGCGAGTCCAAGAAACCAAGAATGGCTTCGACGTTTTCCGTCAAAATCTTCGCACTCGCGGAATCCCAAAGCAGGCCTAGCCAACCATTGATGCTTCTCGCCACACTGCTAAACCGAATAAGGTCTTTGTCGAGGATCAGTATCAGCATGCGCTGAAAGGCCTGCGGATGTGCGAGGTCGGCGTTCTGAAGAATCGATTGACGCAGACCTTCCTGTCGCTGCGCAGCCAACAATGTCTGTTCCATGATCTCCCAGCCCGCCTCGCGATTTGAACCGAGCAAGGATTGAATCACATGCGGCCCCATCACACCGATCGGATGCTCGCGAGTGACGGTCTTGTAAAGAATGTCGAATACTTCGTCGCCCTCTTTGCCTCCCTCGTTCATCGCCGAGATCAAAATAGGCACAACGCTATCTGAACTATAAGAAAATGCATGCTGAGCCCATTGAGCAAGCCACGATAGACTTATCACGCTGAGCTGGTAGTCCTCGACAGCGCTAGCAAATTCCTTCAACCACTGAACTCGCCACTCTAAGGTGACTTCTGGGTGCTTGGGTGCACGGAACGCCTTGCGAGTGTAGCTTATGAAGTACGGAATGGACTTTAGCAATTGCCACGCCCCCTCCAAGTGGTCCGCAATCGGCGGTGCAACACAACTCAATATCTTCTTGCGGTCGCCGGTCGATAATTTGTCAAATTGAGCGTGAAGCTCTCGCTGTTTTTTCAGAGCCGCTTCTCGCTTCTGGTCGCTACGGTCCTCGTCATCATCATCGTCGTCGTCATCCTCGTTCGATAGCCCTTTTTCGTTGATATCAAAAACGGCAAGAGCAATCGTTTTAAGGTTCTTGGGAAGCTTAGCGAACGCTGTGAACAGGCGGTTTTGAACCTCATCGCCGTCGTCCTCGGCAACTTTCCAAAGACTAAGTTGCTTTTCAATTGACTCTGACCTTGCCATAGCAGCACCTAAAATGCGAGTTGGTGGTGATTCCAAGTTGTTTTGTTGCGAATGTTCATCAATAGTCCGAAAGCTCATAACATACAAAGCTTGGGACTAACCGCCGGACAATAAAGTTAAGCGAATAAAGGTAAGGCGACTATCATGGGACAGAAAAATTTGCTCGTCTAAATTCTTTTTTTCGACTTCATCGATGACCACCAAATACATTCCGTCTTCGAAAGCTTGAAGCGCGGTCGCGATTGATTGGTCCTCGTCGACGGACTGCAGGGCGACTTCGCTCCCGCCCATTTCGATTTTCCCCTTTTCCGCCGCTTGCTCAATTTCTGTTGCCGTGAGAGCTCTTAAAAATTGCCGGTCGTACTGTCTCTTTTTGAAACCAGCAACTTCCTCGCGGACGATCCGTTCAATCAAGTCGCGAAGCGTTAGGCCTCCGTCTCCGTCCTCGTTCCACTCAGGAGGAATTGGAATGGACCAGTCTGCAAAAAGAGGTTTGCGCCTACCAATAACCTTGCCGCTAATAAACAAGATTTTCCTCACTAACCAAACATGAAACATCAATCTATCCGTGGGCAACGATGGTCGCAATAATAGCATATTCTGATGATAGAAACCTGGTGAGATCCAATCGAAAAACCTTGACGTTGAACTTATTCGTGCTTGCCCGGGGAAAACGGAAGGAACGAAAGGTGCCACCCACCAACGGAAGGTGCCACCCACGAATTTAGCAGACGCGTATAACACACATGCATAGAGAAAAATGCAAAAAGTGGGTGGCACGTTTTGAATTTCCGATTCGTGCATGGCACGTGCATGGCACCCTTACTTTACCGACAGACCAGCGACCAAGAGTGCGTCTTGCAGCGGGCAACGTTCGCAACTGTAACTGACATGCGGCTGCGACCGTCGTTATCTATTCGTTGGAAGCCACACTGTCGCCGCCGGTTCAGCGTGTTTCTGGGTCGAATCGACTTGCGAAAACAGTAAACAGGGCCTGACCCCAACGTAGTTACCTCATGGCTAGAATCTCCCAAGTCAAAAGCGCTTGCTAGCCAGGACTCCGCCTGTAGTCAGTTGTTCCATGATCCAATTAGTTATCCCTGAACCCGATGCACTGCGACTGCCAAGATTGCAACCGGGATAATTGGCCTGAATCAGGGATAACTAAGTTGACAAATCAGGGATAACTCCCAAAACTCTAAGGATAACATCCTCAAACAGGGATAATAAGAAGTTCGGCCGCAGACTGACGCTTGTGGGCTGAACCCCGTGGCTCAAAATCAATTTCGCCAACAGGGACGCGCATGACTCACGAATTGAGCGAGCGAAACTGCTCTCGGTCATCACCCTCGCAATCCCCGCGTAAGCGACTGGGCACATGGGCATGTTACGGGGCACTAGCAGGTCTCGTCTTCTCGAGTCCGGGACTTGATCTGACCTTTGACAATGTCGATCCTGTGGTATGGTTTGGTGGGACTCTGAGCATGGTTGTGCTCTTCGGTTTGCCTGCGGGGTTTATCCTCGGCTGGCTTGATAGCCGTAGGGGCAATAAGAGAGGGTGGCAGGCGATTGTGAAGGTGCCAGCCATCATCATTGGCGGTTCCCTGCTCTTGTTTGGAATATTTGCCATCCCCATCACGATCGACGTCTTGTCTCGTTGGGGCAGCGAGGCGATTGCGGGTGCGGTTGGAAATAGCGTGTTAAGACGGGCGATCGGCACTCTCGCTGGTGCTTGCTTTGGTCTGACTGTCTCTCCACTTCTCATGATGTCAAAACAGATTAATGATTGGGCTTATGCCAAGTTACCAATGGCGACAGAAGGGCAGCCCGAACAAAGCGGTGAACCGGAGCCGCCGATCACGCGGGTTCCGAAATCAGAGTAACTTGGCGGCGGCCCGGTTACCGCCGTCGTTAGCTGGCAAACTGAATATCATCTCGAATCATACGGAGTGCGGAAATGAACGGATTGTTCGGGGCTTTAAACCGACTCGTGGAAAACAATGTGGCGAGCGACGCACATGTCTCCTCTCACTGCGATAGCCTTTCCAAAGCCATATCTTCTTCTGGTGCTCCATGGGCGTCGCATGCTGTGTCGCAGTTGCAGTTATATCGGCGGGGCAGTTTGTGACCGTCGTCTGAAAGGGAGCCATTTTCGGCGGCGCTTTGGGAGCCACTTTTGATACTTCCGTCGTGCGCCTTCTTCTTCCGCCGTTTTTCTTAATTTCCTACTTAGAAAAACGAGAGATATCTCGCAAGTATTCCTTCTTTGAT
>CAMCMB010000087.1 GCA_945875845.1 Pirellula staleyi DSM 6068 | reverse complement strand
GGCAAATTCATCACGTCCATCGACTGTTCGACTTGCCGATCGAGTTCCCAAAGATTTTGTGCGTCGATGATGTCTTGCAGTTTCGCCATTTCGTCGCAGAGCTTTTCCATCTGCTTGTCGTCGGTTACTTCGCCCAGCAAATTGGAAATCTCATTGAATCGATCGACGATGGCCCGTCGCGGGGCGACCGCCTCCTCAACGTTCCCTTGGACGTCTTTGTCCGCGTTGAGATTCGGTTCTTGAGACAGATATCCTGCAACGAATCCGTTGGCCAATCGAGCCGTGCCGTCAAAGTTTTTGTCCGTGCCCGCCATGATCCGCAGCAATGTACTTTTTCCCGCTCCGTTGGATCCGAGCACTCCGATTTTCGCGCCGGGATAAAAGGCCAACCAAATGTCTTTGAGGACTTCTTTTTGTCCGTGGCGTTTGGTTAGGTTTTCGATTTGATAAATGAATTGTCGACTCATTGTTTGGTTCTATTCCCATTCGATCGTTGCAGGTGGCTTGGAGCTAATGTCGTAGCAGACGCGGTTCACGCCGCGCACTTCGTTGATGATTCGAGTGGAGATGCGAGCGAGCAAATCGTAAGGCAGATGACTCCAATCCGCCGTCATGAAGTCGTCGGTGTTCACGCATCGTACGGCGACTGCTTTCTCGTACGTACGAGCGTCCCCCATCACGCCAACACTCTGCGATTCGAGCAACACCGCAAAGGCTTGCGATGTCTGGCGATAGAGATTGGCGTTTTTGATTTCGCTCACAACGATCTCGTCAGCATTTCTTAGGATTTCGAGCTTCTCCGGAGTGATATCGCCCAGGCAACGTACTGCCAAACCAGGACCTGGGAAAGGATGTCGCCACACCAAATGCTCCGGCAACCCAAGTTCGACTCCTAACTTTCTCACTTCGTCTTTGAAAAGATCGCGCAGCGGCTCAATAAGCTCAAATCCAAGTTGTTCCGGTAGCCCACCGACGTTGTGATGCAATTTGATCGTGGCGGCTGGACCATCCGCCGCCGCCCCGCTTTCGATGACGTCGGGATAGAGTGTTCCTTGAGCCAAGAACTTGGCGCCGTTGATCTTGACGGCTTCGGCTTTGAAACAATCGATGAACGCGTGTCCAATGCGAAGGCGCTTTTCCTGAGGATCTCGAATGCCCGACAACGTCGCTAGAAATCGGTCCGTAGCGTCGACGACACGCAGGTCCGCTTTGAAGTGATTGGTGAACTCAGAGATGACTGCCGCTTGCTCGTCTTTTCGGAGCAAGCCGTTGTTAATCAAGATACAAGTGAGCTGTGGACCGATCGCTTTGTAGAGCAAGGCGGCGGTCACCGAAGAATCGACACCACCCGAAAGTCCGCATATGACTCGGTCGCTCCCCACCACGCTCCGTATTTGCTCAACGGATCGCTGTACAAAATCGGTTAAGTGCCATTTGCCCTCGCAGCCAGCAATGTTGTACAGAAAATTATGAATGAGCGTACTGCCAAGGGACGTGTGCGAAACTTCAGGATGGAACTGCAGCCCATAGATCGGCAAAGTGTGGTGCTTGACCGCGGCGAAGGGGCATGTGGCGGTGGAGGCAAGACGTTCAAACCCATCGGGAATCGAAAGCACTTGATCGCCATGGCTCATCCAAACGTCGATCTCATGCGGAAATCCGGCGAAAAGTTTTTCCATGGAATCGATTTGCAAACGCGAACGTCCAAACTCTCGCGACGGAAAACTCTCGACCGCCCCGCCCAAAGCCTGCGTTGCCAACTGCATTCCGTAACAAATACCAAGTATCGGGATTCCCAGTTCGAAAAGACGAGGGTCGCACTTGGGTGCTTTGTCCTCGTAAACACTCGACGGTCCGCCCGAAAGAACGATGGCGATCGGCTTGCGTGCCAAAATCACTTCGGCGGAAACATCATGGCGAATGATTTCGCAATACACGTTTTGCTCGCGAATTCGCCGGGCAATCAGCTGTGCGAACTGAGAACCGAAATCAAGAACCAACACGCGCTCGCTCAAGAGATTGTCTGCGACGCTGGACGAAAGCGAGGAGATGGGTACTCCGCTAGAAGCCGTTTGCATAAATAAGAACACCAAAAGAGCCAACCCAAGACGGGCTAACTTCATGCCTTGGAAAACGCAACATTGTAGCGATTTCCAGATGCCATGTAAGTCGAAAGACCAGCGGCAGGATTGAAATCCTCCACGCCCAGATGGCACGCAAAAAGGGTGTGGCATGGGCGTCTCGCCCATGAATTCACGAGCGCGCTCGTGCCACGCGATAGTACCCCGTGCCCGTAAGCGAGGAGCCGACTGCAATCCCTCGCTTACCGGCTCGTTGACTTAGTGAAGTCGTTATTGGGCAAGGGCGGTAAGACGGACTTCCAAGTCCGTCAATGGCGAATTCGACGGACTAGGAAGTCCGTCGTACCATTCATTCATAGGTAAGGGCGGTAAGACGGACTTCCAAGTCCGTCAATGGGGAAATCGACGGACTTGGAAGTCCGTCGTACCATTAAATCAACAAGCCCTCACGCGTCGGGTTACCATAGCCTATCCCCACGGTGAACGCACCTTTCGCGGGTGCGAAAGACGACGATGATAAAATCCCTCGCCCTGTTGGCCGCCTAACTTTGGTAAGATCTACCGAAATCTGCCCCAATACCTACCCAAGATCTGCCATCAATACCCTACTCAAGCCAAAATCGACCCATGAATTGGAACGCTATCCCCGAGGATCAACCGACCCCATCGCTCGTCATTTCGGCCGATATCGCTCGAAAAAATATTCGCTCCATGCAAGAATATTGCAATCAAAACAATCTAAAACTCCGGCCCCATACGAAAACGCACAAATCGATCCTCATGGCCAAGGAGCAAATCGCCGCCGGAGCCGTTGGATTGACGGTCGCAAAAGCAGGTGAAGCCGAGGTCATGTCGCAGGCGACCCACGATATTTTGATCGCTTATCCTGCCATCGGAACAAGTCGCCTGAAACGCGTCACGGAGCTTGCAAAAACCAACCAAATAAGCATTGGTATCGACTCCCAAGAAGCGGCCGAGATCCTGCAGAATGCGGCTTGGAACGCAGGGGTCAAGCTCGGCATTATGGTCGATGTCGAAGTCGGCTTTCATCGAACAGGCGTTCTCGACCCCATTCGTGCAATCGAACTTTGTGAGACTGTTGCGAAGCAAAGTGCGCTCAACCTCAAGGGCCTGATGTGCTTTCCCGGCCACATCAAACCATCCTCGGATGATGCCTCCTGGGAAGGTTATTCGGCCTCCTTGGAAACGGTAATCGAAGGGCTCAAGGTCAAGGGAATCGACGCGCCAACTATCTCCGGCGGTTCCACGCCCACCGCAAAAATGTCCCATCGAAATCGTTTTCTGAACGAAATCCGTCCCGGAACGTACATCTACAACGACTTAAACGAAGTTCGATTGGGAGTCTGCGATTGGGAAGACTGCGCGGCACGCGTATTGGCAACCATCGTAAGCGTACCGGAACCGAATAAGTTCATTGTGGATGCTGGCAGCAAGACTCTCTCGAGCGATCGGAATGCGGGCAACCCCGACGCAGGTTTCGGCTATGTGGTCGACTACCCAGCTGCCAAAATCACCCGCCTCAGCGAGGAGCATGGCGAGGTTCTGATCCCAACGGAACAATTCGATGTGACCAAACGACCCAAAGTGGGCGATCGCGTTTGGATCATCCCCAACCACGTCTGCGTATGCGTAAACTTGCAAAACCATTTTTATCTCTTGGACGCGGGGGAACTAATGGCGATGCCGGTCGATGCACGCGGAATGTTGGTCTAGTGGCACGGATTGCAAGTTTGGTTTCACTGTGCAATATAGCAGTAACAAAGCACTAGTTTGTGAACTCGGGAGGCAGGAGCCTCCACACCAATGCGTTCCCAGGCAGAGCCTGAGAACGAGTAAAGTCCTGTGCGACGTTAAATGGAGAACCGTACATTGAAAGTTTCGATCTTAGTCCCCGCGTTCAACGAAGAGAAAACGATTGAGCGGGTTTTGAACAAGTTGCTCGCGTTGCCTATTCAAAATCGCGAAATCATCGTGGTGGATGATGGCTCAACCGATGCAACCGGCGACGTCGTTCGAAGTATTGTCGCGCTGCAGTCCGAGATCAAGTTCTTCCAACAACCCAAGAATCTAGGCAAAACCGCTGCCGTATCTCGAGCGATCTCCGAAAGCACGGGCGACGTGCTGATCGTGCAAGACGCAGACTTGGAATACGATCCGTCCGAAATACCCGATGTGATTGAACCCATTCTCCATGGCTATGCGGATGTGGTGTACGGAAGTCGTTTTTTGGTCAAACGCGCGTCCCGGGTTCTCTACTACTATCACTACCTGGCCAACAAATTCCTAACGTGCTTGAGCAACATCCTAACCAACCGAAACATGTCCGACATCGAAACGTGCTACAAAGCCTTTCGACGCGAAGTCATTTTTCCGATGCAATTGTGTAGCCACGGGTTCGGGATGGAAGTCGAAATCACAGCCATGGTCTGCAAGACAAAAGCGCGAACGTATGAGGTTCCCATTTCCTACTACGGAAGAACGTACGAAGAAGGAAAGAAGATTGGGACCTGGGATGGTGTGGCTGCGATTTGGTACATTTTGTACT
Organism: Pirellula staleyi DSM 6068; assembly: GCA_945875845.1. GTDB lineage: Bacteria > Planctomycetota > Planctomycetia > Pirellulales > Pirellulaceae > JBKCUI01. Next base: position 25,195 of record CAMCMB010000087.1, on the reverse strand, counting down.
TCAATTTAATCCACCCGTTCACGCCTTCGGGCAGGAAATACATTCAAAAGGTAAACAGTTCACTCGCTAGCCCGGATTATTCGCGCGGAAAATAATGGCCAGCCGAAGGGCCCCTGGTGCTTTGTTGATCGAGCGGCCGATTTGCAGTATCCCAACCCGATGCGTTACGGCTTGTTGAAGCAGTGGGTTATCAACAAACTATAATCAGCTGGAGGACGTTAGCCAAATGGTTATAGGACACTATCCGTGGCACGAGCGTCTCGCTCGTGAATCCACCGTGGCACGAGCGTCTCGCTCGTGAATCCATGGGCGAGACGCCCATGCCACGACGCCCCCCCGTCTCCCAGCCTATTACATCAACAAGCCCGTCAGCGAGGGACCATTTCGCAGGTCCCTCACTTACGGGCTTGTTGATTTAATCACAACCCGAAGTGTAAACGAGGGACTCTTTGCCCCTCACTCACCGGCTTGTTGATTTAATGAAGTCGTTATTGGTTAAGGGAGGTAAGACGGACTTCCAAGTCCGTCAATGGGGAATTCGACGGACTTGGAAGTCCGTCGTACCATTAAATCGACAAGCCGTTACGTTTTGGGTTATCATAAAACCATAGCTTTGGTAAAGACTCGTTAAATCAACAAGACCTTACGTTTCGGGTTATGATTCTTTAACAAGATCCACTACATCCAACCCTAATTCTTGGCTGTCACAAGGAGCTAGATTCGGATGCTACAAATCAAAATCAAACGTGTTGGCGCCCGAGGTTACGTCTCGGACGAGCTCGGAATTGACGTTGTACTTGGCGGGAATCGGCTCTTTCTGTTTCTCGGCAGCCTTGTAGTCCGACGCATTTCCAAAAGCCGAATAGCTTGGGTCGTCTGAGCCAACTTCCTTTTGCTTAGTCGCCTCTGGGACCGCAACCACAGTGGTAATGGAAACCTTGTTTTTTCCTACCTTAGCTCCTTTGACTCCTGCCGAAAACAGTTCGTAGTTGCCTTCCGAATTAGTAGCGCCGGTTCCGGATGGCCCGCCACCTTCGGGGGTAAAGGTTACGATCCCATTGGTGTAGGGTTTGCCGCCCAACGTCACTTTCCCTTTGACTGCTCCCATGGAAGGTCCCGATTCTCCGCAACCCATAAATGCTAAAACGGAGACCAAAATTGACACACGAACAAAATTCATTTCATTGCTTTCTAAAGAAAAAAAGGACGAGCGGTTGACTTCGAAAGCTCATCGAAGGGCCGTTCATCCTGCTGGTTTGTTTGGACAGTGGATCGATTCACGAACCACTCCCAGGCAACGCCTGGGAGTGAGAAAAAAAGGGACTCGACTTATTGTTCCAGGGCGGAAACTTCGCCGCCGGAACGACTTCCTAGTGCTCCCCAAACCCCGTACGGCGACATTTGCGAGCCAGGGGTGGGAATGTCATCGATCGCTTGATTGCCCGCATTGATCGACTGGCTGATGAATTGAACGGACCCGTCCCCCATACCGACGTTACCGCCACCGGTGTGGTAACTGGACAGAGCACCCATGTGCTCATTGCCGTCAACGCCGCCCCAATGGCAACTTGGACCATTCGGTGCCATGATCGTTGTGAATCCGCAGAAATAAGGTCGGGCATCCCAAGCTCGACCGCCGGTTGGACGGAAGTCAGCCCGAACAGCGCCTGTTAGTTTCCTTGGATTGGTTGGGTCGATTCGAGCGGAACAGGCGGCTGGATTCCAGGCTTGCATGTTCAAAGCAACACCACCCCGCACATCGTTAGAGGCGCCGCCAGCGATTGCTTCGCCGATCATGATCGTGTTCGAGAGTCCGTCGTTGACACCACTCAACTTCAGCCATCGATCGATTTGGAAAATCCCTCGATTGTCTCGGCCTTGGGCTGGTCTGAAGTGATTTTGGTGGTAATCATCACCGAGGCAAGCCTTGTAGTTGAGCAACGATGGGCTTTCGCCGCGGTTGGTAGGTGCCGAGTCGGAAGGGCACACAAAACTAGGGACCTGGGCTTTCCAGTTTGCATTTTGCCAAGGATCGTTGGTCATACTCCACGGCGTTGGAAGTCCCGGGCCATTAGGACGTGCTTGGGAGTTGATATTTTGACTCAAGGCCGTCTGCTCCATGTAAGGCAAAACTGCCAGAGTCCAAGCATATGGCCATCCCCCGCCAACGCCCAGTCCAGGAGCGGACGTACCCCCACCGGAATGTCCAAGTGCGGGCAGCACTTTCGTGGCAGACTCATAATTCAACATCGACAAACTGATTTGCTTGATGTTGTTGGTACACTGCATGCGTCGTGCAGCTTCACGTGCAGCCTGAACGGCTGGCAGTAGTAGCCCTACCAAGATGCCGATGATCGCAATCACCACCAGCAATTCTACGAGGGTAAATCCCCTAAAACGACTTCGTCTGAGCATCAACTATTCTCCCAATGGAAGGTAAAAAGAAAGACAATTTAACAGTGCAATTGTAGATACGCACTAAGCTGGGGTAAAGGGTATCTCTACTCCATAGGGATCATTTTTGTTCATAAATCAACGGTCTCACTCTTAAAAAATCGTGTCGCCAGGGGCGTTTTCTTTCACCTTTCAACGCAGCAACGAGTGTGGAACAAGCGGAATCATCGACTATTCCGCGAATCTGCAAGCTCGTTCCAGCTGCGGAAGGGTGGCTCATGCACGATGCTGCGGAAAAGTGGATGGCCAGGGCTTTTTGGTGGGGCAAGCTCCCAGCTCGCCAACTTTCATATCCCGATACGTGACGGCTTGTTGATTTAGTGAAGTCGTTATTGGTTAAGGGCGGTATGACGGACTTCCAAGTCCGTCAATGGGGAATTCGACGGACTAGGAAGTCCGTCGTACCATTAAAGCAACAAGCCGGTGAGTGAGGGACCTGCGAAATTGTCCCTCGCTTACCGGTTTGTTGCCTTAATGAAGTCGTTATTGGGTAAGGGCGGTACGACGGACTTCCAGGTCCGTCAATGGGGAATTCGATGGACTAGGAAGTCCGTCGTACTATTAAATCAACAAGCCGTTACGCTTCGGGTTGGGATCCTACAATCTGCCGCTCGCTTTACGCCACTTTCGTTATCCAAAAAGCAAGGGTCGCCCTACTTCCCCGTTCCTTCTTCGACCAAAATTCTTTGATCGGCCTGGCGCTTTCCGAATTTCTCTTTTAATCCACTTGGCCAGGTCACTTCTATTTCTTCCACTGCGGCTTGCGCGCCAAGACCAAACGACAGCACACTTCCAAAGTGACTTTGATAACCTCGTCCACGGTGAACCTCGTCCGAGATAGTCCTATCGCCAACACGGAGTTTCACGCGCGAGCCTACACCATCGCGATTGCTTTTCGTCCCACGCAATTCCAACTGGAGCCAATGATTGGATGTTTTGGAATCGTTTCTCAAGATCGATGGTGCGGCGTTGGAGTTTAAAACCACGACATCGATATCGCCATCGTTGTCCAAGTCATCAAAACCTGCGCCCCGGCTGCTCTCAATGATCGCCATTGCCTTTCCAGCTTCGCTCGAAATATTCGTGAACTTGCCCTGCCCATTGTTTCTCAACAAGAAATTGGGGACTTTCAGGGAGGTTCGATCGTCCATCAGTTCCACTCGATCAAAATGGCCATTGGCGATGAAGATGTCGCGGTTGCCGTCGTTATCAAAGTCGATGAAGCCCGTGCCCCAGTTCACATGGGGATACAAGGAGCTTGGGATTTGGGCTTTTCGGGTTGCATCTTCGAACAAACCTCCGCCAATGTTTCTGTAGAGAACGGGCATTTCCGATTGGTAATTGGTAACGAAAAGATCCAGCCGACCATCTCCGTCATAATCTGCACAGTCAACTCCCATGCTGCCATTGATCTTACCTTCAAAGTTCGAGGCGACTCCACAGAGCAAACCTACCTCCTCGAACTTCCCGGTTCCATCGTTTTGGAACAACAGGTTGGGCGAGCCATCTTGAGCCACGAAGATGTCGGCGTCGCCATCGTCATCGAAGTCCGCCGAAAGCACTCCCATCCCTGGTCCTTTGATAACCGCGATACCGGACGATTCGCTGATGTCTTCGAACGTGCCATCACCTCGATTTCGGTAGAGTCGATCCGGTCGCTTTTCATAATACTGCGGACCAGCCATTAGGTATTGGCCTTTGGACAGAACCGGCACGTGGTTCTCATCGGAGAAGTCAACGTAGCTGGCTACAAAGAGATCCAACAACCCGTCGCGATCGATATCGAGAAAACACGCACCTGCACCTACAGGATCCATTCCACCGACACCAGCAGACTCGGTGACATTGGTAAACGTCTTGTCGCCATTGTTACGGAACAGGGCGTTGGGGCCAAAATTGGTCACGAACAAATCTTGATCCCCATCATTGTCATAGTCCGCCACAACAGCCCCCAAACCATAGCCGCGAAAAACGAGTCCGGCTTCTTCGGTGACATCTTCGAATCTCATTTGGCCGAGATTTCGGTAGAGGGCATGCCTGAGCGAATCGACCGGTTCCTTGGATCCCTTGAGCGGCGCTCCGTTGGTGAAGTAGATATCGAGCAACCCATCATTGTCGTAGTCGAAAATGGCTAGTCCACCGGTCATGGCTTCCACAATGTAACCTCGCCCGCTCGCCCCACTGTTATGAATAAACCCAATGCCCGACTGTTGTGTCACATCGGTTAGCTGAATCGAGAAAGGGTTTGATGCGGTTTTGAGCACATCGGTTTTGGGTTCATCACCGATCGCTGGGCATGCGATGACAACTCCTTGCACAACCAAGCCGAAGATCGCCACCCAGTGACCAGACTTATGCTTACCAATTGATGTTTTCATGGCTTTTTCTCGAGTTGTTGTGCCAGCCGAAGCGCCTCTGCTTCGCCCAGTGCGTCCTGTTGTTTGTTGCAAATAGAGGCAAGAAAACGGAATCCTTCTGCGCTGGGTTGTCTTTCGAGCGATTGCTGAGCGTACCATTTTGCCGATTCGAGTCGCCCGGATTCCAAATGCATTTGCGATAGGGCCGCATAGGGTTCGATGGCCTGTGGGTAGATCGCCATAGCAAGTTTCAAATTTGCCTCGGCAGATTCTCGATCCTCCATTTGAGCGCAAACCTTTGCAACGTCGAGGTAATCACCGAAGCGGTCCGAGCCCAATTCAAGAATGCGTTCTCGAACGAGCCTTTCCTCCGCTAACATTTTCATTTGAAAATAGTAGTCCGCCAACGCTCTCAAGCTCGAACGTTTTGTGGGTTCGAGCGCGACACATCGGGTCAGCAATCGCTCGGTTTGAAGCGGGTTCTTTTGGCGGAAGTAGACCGTTGCGGCTTCCGTAAAGACAGTCGTCGCCGTCTGCTTGATCTCTTTGACACTCAACGTCTGGTAACGTTCTTGACCCGATAATTTGTCTTGGTTTTTGAGTTCCGAATACGTCTTTAAGAATTTCGCACCTTCTTCCCGCTTTCCCTGCCGAACGCATGCATTGCCAAGCCCGACATAGACGGCAGGCGAGCCCGCCCCGAATTCCATGGCCTTTCGAAAGCTCGTCTCAGCTTCTTGATTCTTCTCGAGTTCCAACTGCGCTTGCCCGAGGATCAACCAGAGGGACGCAGCCGTGGGGTATTTTTTTAACGACGTTTCCGTGATTTGGATCGCTTCTTCGTACGCGCCCAGCCTCGACTTGGCGATCCCTAAATGATACGAGATTTCGAAGGATTCAAGTCCCTGATCCACCGCTTGCTGAAGCGTTTTGGCTGCGAATTCATCGCCCCCTTGCTCCATTGCGACCGAGGCGAGATTGACGTAATACATCTCTTGTTTTGGAGCCAGACGGGTGCATTGCTGCCAAAGTTCCTGGGCTTCGGAGTACTTGCGAGTCTGAGCCTTCATCATGGCCACCACATGCAGAGCATCGGGAAGTTTTGGGTATTGTATTTGCAAACTCGCTACCACTTGCTCGAGCTCATCCTCGAGGGACTCGCTGGACACATCCGTCGACTCGCGCACAATTCGGATGGTAGGACGAGGCAAAACGGGCGGCTGCTTTGAAGCTGCTGCCGGCATGGATGGCGTCGGAACCGGCGTCGGAACCGGCGTCGGAACCCCTTGAGCTTGCAGGGTCGTCTTTAGCTCAGCCATTGCCGCTTGCGATTCGGCAATGTTGACTTGGTTGTCTAGCACAGTCCGCGTCATCAGCAACGCGACAACCGCAGAGCCAATCGCAACGACGGACATCAGCATTGAGATCCAAACCATTGAGCTGCGTTTGGGCAAAGATGAGGGATCAGAAGGCTCCAAATTCGGTGACTCCAATTCAAAGTGAAGGATTCGAGGATGGGCGGACCATTGGCGGTAAACGCGGATCGTTCGGCGCGATCCTGCGGGCTTCCTGCAACAGGCCATTGTAATTTTCGGCATCGCCTAGCGCTTCGGCCGCAATCGCAGACATCAAAAACCATTCCACGTTTTGCGGTTCGAGTTTTATCGCCTTCGATGCCCATTGACGTACCGCAGAGAAATTGCGTTTGGCAAGTTGAATGCGTGCAAGCTCGCCAAACGGAAATGGCTCGTCCGGACATACTTGGGTTGCCTCAACAAGCACCTTTTCAGCTTGGTCATATCGGCCAAGCTGAAACGCCACGCTTGCTAGGTTGATATAGTTTAAAACGTTTTGAGGTTGCAGTTGGAGCAATCGCTCTTGAACTTCCAACGCATCTTCTATGCGATTTTCGCGACGATAAAGCGAGGACAAATCCATGTAGGTTTCTAAAGCGTCAGGACGAATGGCAACACACCGAAGCAGCCACTCCTCGGCTAACGCGGTCTGTTTTTGGTTCAAAGCCACAGAGGCAGCCATACGGAACAAACGGACTGCTAGGGTACGAAGCGTGCTCATGTAATTGGACTGGAAAGTGTCGTTTTCCGCAGATCCACTCCCAGCCGGTTCCCTCGGCTCAGCTGGCACGCGTGAGATGGCCTCCCGAACCTTTTTCGCCTCGTCGGTTTTCCCTCGCCTCAGCAAAACGCTTAGGAAAGCGTTTGCGGTGGCGCGTGATCCATCACCTAGCTCGATCGCTTTTCGAAGGGCGGGCTCCGCCGAATCGAGACGGTTGAGCTGGCTTTCCATAAGTCCTTGTTGCAACCACAACGATGAGTCCGAGGGATAAGCGGCTAGCCCTTCCCTTAACACCTCTTCGGCACTAACCAACTCGCCCTCGTCCATGAGCGCCTTGGCGAGCTCGCAGTACAACTCGCCTGAGGTCTTAGATTTGCGTATGTCATTCAGGATCTTGATTGCTTCGTCCTGCTGACCACGCTGAATCAGATTCGCAGCAAGTCCGACATAAGGACCAACTTCGGCCGGCTTGAGCTCAATGCAAGCTCGCCAAACTTTCTCGGCATTTTGCGTTTGCTTGAGTTCTGCGTACGTCATGGCCGCGACATGCAATGCGTCCGAAACACTCGAAAACTCTGTGGTAAGCCGAGTCGCCACTTGAACCATTTCCAATTGAAGTTTTTCGACCGTCAGATCGTCATCGGATTCGGGCAATACATTTTTAGGATCGACGGGCAAAGCAGGATTCCGACCGGAATGAGGCTTTTTTTCGACAGCAATGGTCGCGGAATTCAGTTCTGCCGGAACTGGTTCAAGCGGGGTAATCGGTTCAAGCGGAGTAAGCAAGACAGCACAAGCGAGGACCAAACCCACTCCGACCGCAATCGATGCCAACATGGCGTACCATCGGCTCGCGGTACGATTGCAAGTTTGACGAGTTTCTTCGCTTTTTGCTCGCATTTTTTCGCTTATAGTGGATGCGGTCTGGATTGCGGTCGGCTGTGCATTTTGGAACGGACCACTTTTTGGCCGCATTTTGATAACCCGACGCGTAACGGCTTGTTGCTTTCATGGGCTGTGACACGGGGTATTTAAACGTGGCATGGGCGTCTCGCCCATGAATTCACGAGCGAGCGCGTGCCACGCTTTGGTAACCCGACGCGTAAGGGCTTGTTGATTTAACGAGTCTTTACCTAAGCTATGGTTTTATCATAACCCGAAACGTGAGTGAGGGGCAAAGAGTCCCTCGTTTACCGGCTTGTTGATTTAATGAAGTCGTTATTGGTTAAGGGAGGTAAGACGGACTTCCAAGTCCGTCAATGGGGAATTCGACGGACTTGGAAGTCCGTCGTACCATTAAATCGACAAGCCGTTACACTTCGGGTTGTGATTAAATCAACAAGCCCGTAAGCGAGGAATTGGTAACACGACGCTTCGAGCATTCGGGGTTTTTCCTGATTGTTAGGGAGGGGGAGGCTCCTGCCGAACCATTGCGTCTCCAAGCTCGGCAGGAGCCTCGCTCTCCCCATTGATTTCCAACCACCCGACATTGCAGAGTTGTTTCCACGGGTGGCCTCGGGCTCCCGTGGGAACCGCCAGCGGGTAGATTTTAACCTGCCGCTGACCTCTGCTGATATTGTACCTAACAAACCGAGAATTGGTAATTGCGCCGATTGACCTTGAATTGACAGGTTGGTATTCTCGCGAATTGTTCCATCTCCGTTTTGCGTTTTGCGCCTCAACAAACTATCTTGACGAGCATAGTGCATCCCTCCCTTCATGTTAGCAACTCAGCCTTAGGGTCGATCCATGCTTCGTAACATAGCAATACTAATCGCTCTCACCGCCCTCGTTTCCGTGGGGCTTGGATTTCTCTTTGAACGACTTTATCCATTCGTTCTTGCATCCGAAACGGCCAGGACATCGATCGTCGTAACCCCAGAACAAACGCTAGAGCTCAATGCGGCGGCACTTGCCAGCGACATGATCGCTTTTGCTATCTTCTCCGCTGTGACATGTGGCGTAATCGCACTTTTTTTAGGGAAACAAACCGATCCAAATCGGCGCTGGATAGGTGTGGGAATCGGGGTCTTGTTAGGCGGGGTCGCTGGTGCGTCCGCAGGCTGGATCGGGCATTGGTACGAGGCACAGCCCGGACTGGACATCGAGGATCCAATGATCTACTCCTTGGTTCGATGGGCCGCGATGCTGGCTCCCTTGGGTATTGCTGCCGGAATCGCGGCCACGGATTTCGGAAAAGGGAGTTCCCAACTCTTTCATCTCATCGTCGGTGCCCTTATCGGTGTCATGGCAGCGTCGGTCATCTATGCGTTCCTTTCGGGATTGGCGACCGTGTTGGAGGGAAAGCCGAAGATATTTCCACACTTTCTGAGCAACCGAATCTTGATCATGTCGACCACGATCTTCTGCGTCGGGTTGGGTATCATCACTCAGGCTCACGCGAACAGAAAAGGTGCCGGCTCACTTTATGAGCCCGAAGGTTTTCCCGAACGGTAGGGACCGGTTGGGAATGCTCAGGAGCGTTTTCTAGGAAACGCCGAGGTCTTTCTCAAGCCTATCCAATCGACTCGAAAGCTCGGCAACCTGACTCTTAAGAATTTCCATTTCGGTTTCCAGCTTGCCAACCAACTCCGAGTTGCTCGGCGAACCCGTTGGCGATTGCCGAACCGAGGTTGGCGCGCTGCTCGACTCTTCGCTGCCACCGAATGTGCCCGCTGCCACACTTTTGCGGATTTGTTCGAGCTCCCATTCGGGATATAAGTTGTGCGAAACGATTTGACCGCGGCCTGGCGGACTGAGTTCTACGACCAAGTTTCTTCGCTTCAGCTCGGCAAACAATTCGCTCATGTGCTGAATATCGTTGATGGGCTCCATGCGAGCCGCGCGTGTTCTCAACTCGCCAAGGGTTTGCTCGCCTCGCAGGAGCAACTCGGTCATCACGGCCGCCTCCACCTTGCTCAGCCCAAGCCAATTGTACGCATAATGCCTAACCTTGGTTACCCTCCCTAGCCCTTGAACAATGGTCAACGCGCCCATGGACCGTAATTCATCCACGATCGTTTCGACTTGCTCCGAGGTGTAGTTCGAGAGAGGAGCCCGATTCGATTTTTGATTGCACCCCGTGCACAACCCAGTGAAAGTCATTGGGTAGGCATCGGGGGTCGTTTTGGATTTTTCCATGAGCGTACCGAGTACGCGACGTTGTTTCGCGGTCAACGGCTTCCACTCCGGGGCGGACTGCGGCGACGCCATCTTGGCGTCGCTCAATGCTCTACCGTCGTGATCCTCTGCTCCATCAGCTAAACTCAAAATGTCATTTCCTTTTACAGCGAAACGATGCAATCCCCACCAGGCATAAGTCCAACTGCAGGCTAAGCTTCAGGGATCTTGGATTCGGTCGTGTTGCTCTCGGTCGTTTCCTTCTTGGCTGACAAGCCAATCAACGCATCAAATTCATCGTCCGCAGCGGTCTTTTGTGCATACTCCATAAAATCGTTTTCGGCTTTTTTGTTATCCATTCCCGCCAGCTCGCGAGATATCCGCGCGTTGGCGCTCGCTTTTTGACGCAATTCACGCAACCGATGCAACTCTTCGTTGGTCCTGTCATTGGAGATGCCGTTGACCATATCTGCAATTTGTTTTTCTTCGGTAGCCGAAAGGATGTCTGCCACTGCATCGTGTTTCTCTTCTTTGAGCTTGTCCAGATCTCGCATGAGGGCTTGAATCTGGCTCTTGTGACCATTGACATTGGTCATCAGTTGCTTGAGGTCATCTTCAATCTCCTTCGCTCTCTGTTGCTTTTCGGCCAAAGTGCTGGTGAAGTCTTTGTATGCAGACTGACACCGGAGATACTCATTGTCGTTTTTGACCGCGTCGACATCGCCATGGTATTTTTCGACGATTTGTTTGGCGCGGGCTGCCGCACCCGACTTGAGCTTTTCGAGCTTTTGGACGTCTTCCGTCAACGTGGAAAGCTTTTGCTTCTTGCTTTCCTCTTGGGCGATCATCGCGCTAATGGCATCTTTGTACTCGTTGAGCCTTCGCTTCTTTTCTTGGATAACCTTATCGTACGTAGCCGAAATGACGGTTGGATTGTTGCTCATCGAGTCGGCGGTGGAATTCACTTTGCCCGTGAACAAATACCCAATTGCGCGAAAGAAACGGCCAATAGCTCTAAACATCGAATTTGGACTCCTAAATGAATGGTCGAACGTGGCGGAAAGTGGGATTGTACTCGCACAGAGGCGACTCGCCATAGTATGGGGCCAGACTTGTCATTTGTCATTTGTCATTTGTCATTTGTCATTTGTCATTTGTCATTTGTCATTTGTCATTTGTCATTTGTCAGTGGTCAGTGGTCAGTGGTCAGTGGTCAGTGGTCAGTGGTCAGTGGTCAGTGGTCAGTGGGGAAGTGGGGAAGTGGGGAAGTGGGGAAGTGGGGAAGTGGGGAAGTGGGCATTTTAGCCAGTTTGCCTAAGTGGTCGTTTTGCGCCAAAAAGCCTCGGGCTTTGGGGTCGGGACGCTTGAACGGTGCGCTTGGCCAGCTAAAACGGGGCTATCGCCCCCAATGGGGCGGCAATGTCTATCGCCCCCAATGGCCCAATGGGGCGGCAATGTCTTTCGCCCCGAATGGGGCAGCAACAATTTAGCCCAGGGCAGAGCACAGTGACGGAACGTCGCGAAGCGCCGCCCTGGGTCCTGCAAAACGCCCAATCGTCGCCCTGAAGGGGCCGAACGGAAGTCATTTCCGTTCTTTCCGATCGTTGTATTGGTATTCGATCAGCGAAGATTAGCGTGCTGGCATGTCGCACTCGGCAAACCTCGCATCGCAGGCTGGTCTGGAATGCGCTAACCAAAAATTCGATTGATAACGGCCCTTACTTTGGTAGCGGGACTTGCCAGAGTTCCTTGTTTCGCACTTAAATCGAGGGAAGTCTTGGCGACTTCCACTACGAATTCGAACCACTCCCTTTGGGTTCAAGCGAATGTTTTCGTAGCGGAGCGGCGCGAGCCGCCCGGTGACATTGGATTAGCCCGATGGGGCCGACACACTCAACAGACCTACATTGAGGATGATTCGCAACGCGTTACCGAGTAAACTTACAGCCGTAATATTGCCTCGAGAATCAAAAGAGTAACAATGATCTTGTGGTTTCTGAGGTTGTCGCGGGTGGAGTTCGTGGCTTAGTTCGATAGGAAGATTGTTATGAGAATGGCTTGGTACATCTACGGTGCTGCCTTCCTTTGGTTGCTTGGTGCACCCTCGTTAATGGGCCAAGAGTTCTTGAAACAACTTGAACAAAAGCTTTTTCAAAAACAGCAAGAATCCAAAGCGAAGCTGCCAAAACCCGAATCCGAAACCAACCCACCCCTCGAATTCCCGAGTGTCTTGACGCCCGAGTTATTGACGGATCCAGAGCTAGCTAAACCGAAATCCACGCCCGAGCTTAGCGAAGAGGCCGGGGAACTGCCGGCACCTATCCAATCGAAATCGGATCTTCCCCCCTCCCCTTTCCCAACCCAACCTGCACCGACCACGCGAGAACCCCTCACGCCCGTGCCATCACCCGCATCGAGACCAGTGCCGGCCAAACCAGTGCCGGCCAAACCAGTGCCGGCCCAACCAGTGCCATCTCCGGCATCGAAGCCGGTACCCCCCAAACCTTTTCCTGCCAATCCCGTCAATCCGCCCGCAGACGGTGGGGGGTTTCTCGGCTTAACGGTGGAATCGGTTCCCGGTGGTGGCTTTGGGTTGACGGTCGTCGAAGTTGCGCAGGATTCTCCTGCATGGAAAGCTGGCTTTCGCGTGGGCGATCGCGTGATCAGCGTATCGGGCCACGCGGTGGCAACAGTGGATGCGTTTGCGACTCAATTGGCGAAATTCGCGGCGGGTTCGCCCGTGAGATTCCAGGTCGATCGTCGAGGCAAGACTTCCCAAATGATCGCCGTTTTACAAGATCGAAGCGTAGCCGGACAGATCCAGGGAAATGTCCCAGGTACGACCGTGGAGCCGTCGGCGAACGGTCTTTCGAACACGATGAACCGACCGGCCAAGCCGTTTTTTGGGGTCAACGTCAGCGACATGTCCGATGGATTTCGGCGTCAGTTCGCCATACCGGCTTATAGAGGAGCTTCGGTGACAAGCGTGATTCCTTTTTCGCCGGCCCATTCAGCTGGCCTCAAGCCTGGAGATTGCATCGTGGATATCGACGGTGCCCCAGTTCTGTCTGCGGACGCGGTTTTGGAAGCGGTCCAACGAGGTAGGCCTGGGCAAGTCATGTCGGTGTCGTACTATCGCGGTCGGCAGTTGACAACAGCGAGCGTGCCATTGGCGATCGACTACGAATCACCTTCCTATCAAGCGTCTGCAGCCTCGGTAGTGCCAGAAATGCTCACTCCGGAATACGTCGCGAGTTTGCAAAGCGAACTCGAGCGAGTGATCAGCGAACTCACACAAACGCAAACGCGTTTGCAACAATTAGAAGCAAGGCTGCAAAGCCTCGAAAGCAATCGCACTCGCTAGATCGTGGCATGGGCGTCTCGCCCATGGATTCACGAGCGAGACGCTCGTGCCACGCTTTGGAAACCCGACGCGTGACAGGCTGTTGATTTAACGGTACGACGGACTTCCAAGTCCGTCGAATTCCCCATGGACGAACTTGGAAGTCCGTCGTACCGACCTTACCCAATAACGACTTTACTAAAGCAACAAGCCGGTGAGCGAGGAACCGGAAACCCGACGCGTGACAGGCTGTTGATTTAATGGTACGACGGACTTCCAAGTCCGTCGAATTCCCCACGGACGGACTTGGAAGTCCGTCGTACCGACCTTACCCAATAACGACTTCACTAAAGCAACAAGCCGGTAAGCGAGGGATTGCACCCGGCTCCTCGCTTACGGGTACGGGTTGTCAAACTGCCGCCAAAAACGGGTCGATCCAAAAATTCGCAGCCTATCCGCGAAAGCATCGCGTTCCACTCACGCATCTTTTGCGGATACGCTGTGAATTTATCGTAGTAGGCACATTCCATGTGCCGTCCGCAATACAAAAACCTTTGGTTTTTGAGGCTACGGCACACGGAGTGTGCCTGCTACTTTGCAGGTCGGCACACGGAGTGTGCCTGCTACTTTGCAGGTTGAGCGTTCCAGACTTGGATGTCGTCGAACAGTCCGTCCTTGCCAGCGACGCCGATCTCGATCTTGGACTTGGTCTCATGTGCTATACCCGACGATTTGAGATAGCCGGCGGGTTGACCGTCGAGGGTGACCCGCATTTCATCGCCTACGGTTTCGACGACCAGCGTATACCATTTCCCGGCTTCGAGTTTCGCTGGATAAGTCACACTGCGACCCGCGACCAACTTTGCGACTTCGGCTTTTTTCGACGGATCTTTCTTCAGCTCATAGATGTCGCTGCGCATCCCACCATCCCTTTCGTCGATGAGGGTCACGCCTGTGAGGCGCACTTGCGCGCGGCAAATGTGGCCGTAGTGCGAACCGGTAAACTTGCGATCGTCGAACTCGACGTCGATCATCGACGCCCCTTCGAAGCGGATCTTGACCTCGACGACACTGTCCTTGGTGGGGATCTCCAGGCCGTGAACGGCAGCATGAGCCTTGATGATTGGTTTGGTATCGGTTGCGGGAACATCCTTGTCGCGAGTTTGGGTCCCTTTGATGACACCCTTTTCGAATGCAAAAGTGGGAACGACTTTGTGCCACACTTTGGCGGGTTCGGCACCTTCAAAGTCATCGGAGAAAAGCAGCTCTTTCTTTTCGGCAATTGGCTTGGTAGGGACCGGAGTCCGTTCCACGGCAAGGGAATGGGATGCGGTGAAAAAGAGGGTCGTAGCACAGAGTTTTGAGAGCATTGAAAAAGTCATTGGAAACATTTTCTGGTTGGAAACCGCGCGGGCGTATCGTCGTATGGAGCGTAAGTCATCAGGCATTCAATTCTAATGCAAAAATCAGTGTTGCAGGGGTTGGACACGATCATAACATGGGCCGAAAACCGTGGGCTAAGGCCCTTAGGCTAATCAGCCGCAACGCACTAGCGTCCGGTTTACGTGCCAACCAGCCGCAACGCACTAGCGGCTTGTTGATTTAACGGTACGACGGACTTCCAAGTCCGTCGAAATCCCCATTGACGGACCTGGAGGTCCGTCATACCGGCCTTAACCAATAACGACTTCACTAAATCAACAAGCCGCTAGCGTCCGGTTTAGCCCGACTTAGGATCGACGCCAGGGGGTGGACACACGACTAGGGTAACTTGTAAAGAAATGCGTTCCCGACCTTTTTGTATTCAATTTCACCAGCCTCACGGGCGTGAGCCAAGTCGCACGTTGAGAGTTTCAGTTGCCTTCTTACTTCGTCGCTTCGAACCCATCGATCTGGAATCGTTCCGGACAGACGTGGAATGACATGCTCGTTCCAGTAACTAGCTCTACCAATTCTGGATCGGTCTACGTCACCGAGGCTTATCCAGTGTAGTGAGCGAGCTTTACTTTCGTCGACATTGAATCCGCGATAGTCATCGTCGACGAACAGCCATTTGTGGTGGTAGATGTATGGATCGGTTGGGGTCGTGCGACGCTGAGTAACACCATCAGCGCTCACAACGAGAATTTCGGCAATTGCTGGTTCGTGTTCGAGATCGAAATCGGGGCAAAGAATAAATGAGACGGAGTCATTGCGTTGATTCAGTTTTACCACCGTGTATTCGTAGCTTTCCGGCAAATGACGTTTAGCCCATTCAACCGTGGCACCTAACCGTTCTTCGTATTCGCGATGCACATAGACCGCGTATCCAATCTCCTTTCCAACGCCAAAGCGACGGGAGCGAGTAGGCATTTCAATCACACGATGCTCGGGGCCGACAGACTCGCCTTCGGCGTCCGAATCGATGGCAGCTACGGCAGGTAATTCGTGTGGATCAATCTCATGCATTACTGCTGGCTGCGGCACTTCGCAATCGGGGGCTTTGTCACTCCCCGCTATAATTTGCTTGGGTGGCAAACGCTTGCGTTTGACTCCCTCCTGATACAGCAACCGGTAACCACGAATCATCAGCCCTGCTTCTTGAAGCTTCTCATGCCATTGAAGCGCTAGTTGCATTGAGCAGCCGGAACGGCTTCAGCTTACTGGGTGTTATTTTCAGTTTCGCGGACAATGAACGTACTTTCCCTACGAGTTGTCTGAGAAAGTCGTCCGAATTGCTTTCCAGAGACTATCGCCTTGAGAATTCACCAGCTAGGAACATTCCCAAGTTTGCCGGCGTCAAAACACGATTCGATCCATTGGATGTGTCGTTCAAAATCACCTTCTTGGTTAGGGCGAACAATACCGAATTCTACCAATCCGAACTGAATATCCGGCGCCCTCAATTGCTCTTGCCTTGTTGTTGCGATAGAAAGACGCGCCATTCTAAAGTTACCGACAATTTTCATTGCGATCAGTAGATCTGCGGCTTCGCAATCTCGGCAACATGGACCAGTTCCATCCCGCGCAAGCGGCGGGTATTTTGGAAGAGGCAGAATTACTTCAGGCGATATTGTCAGAAAGTCGTCAAGCCATCGAAGACAGCGCGGACATGGATCGATGCTGGTTGGTTCAGAAAAAAGTGCCTTCATGTTTCACCTGCAATTGCGATGACTCTTGCGTTTGGACCTGCTAAACTGGAGATTCAATACGTTCGTAGTACTTTTCTATGGCCTCGAAGCATCGCTCGCGTAGCGTGGTAAGGTCAGTAACGCTAAGCTTTTGCCAAAGTGGACGCGAAAACCGCACATATGCGAGATCTCGTTTGTCATATTCCAGATATCGTCGACGCTCAAATTTCTCAAACGGCATCTTCAACACAGTTGCTTGAATTTCGGCCATTTCGAGATCAAAAACCCGAGACATCGAAACGCTTGTTTTTTCGACCGTCATTCCGTTGGTTCGTCGTGACAAATAGAAGTCGCGAAATTTTTCCACAAGTGTGGTAACCTTCACTCTCCCCCTCTCGTCGATCGTATCTAACAAGCAAAGCATCAAGACGGGTTTGTAGGAGGCCGACATATCCATCTTGGACACGTACTCGACAAATTTATCCTTCACATTATCTGCATCGACAGGCTCGATACCCAATTGCTTGCAGACTGCTTGGATACGTTCCTCGGAAAAGTAATAGTGCATTCTGTCGCCAAGTTGCAACGTATGATTGGCATCAATCTCGCCCCGCTCGATTGCACGACGAATCAGTCCCGCTGATGTTCCCAGCTCAAACTCAAGCTCGGAAACCGATTTCATTCCTGCTACGGCTTCTTGCCAATTGAACAAGTCGATCACTTCAAAGTCTCTCGCCCATACTTCGATATGCAGAACACTTGTCGGCAGTGCGCCGTTTTCGATGGCGATTTCGTCGTTTGCGGCAACTCCGGGCGGTCCTATTAAAATGCCACCTGGCCGGTACCTGCCTTCGCCGATCACGCGATGAAGTGAAAGCGATTGATTGTACTTCGTTGAATTGTCAACAAAGTCAAACACGATCAAGCATTCTTTATCTGGAGCTTTTCGGGTTCCGCGCCCGATTTGCTGTAGATAAATGACCTTAGACAGTGTTGGACGAGCCATCATCAAAACTTCAACTTCGGGGCAATCCCAACCCTCGTTGAGGATGTCACAAGCGCAAAGTACATCGACGTGGCCGTGCCGATATTCACTCATGCATGCCTCTCGATCTTGCGTTGACATTCGCCCCGAGACCGAGCGTGCCGAAATGCCTTGCTTGCGAAAAAGCTCCGCGATGGTCTCACCATGCCGGACATTTACACAGAACACAACCGCCTTGCGATTGAGAACGTGTTCGATGTATGTATCGACGACCAATTGATCTCGGGAAGGAATCAAAATTCTTTCTTCGATATCGTTGCGATTGTATTGCACTTGATTGAAGCGCACTTTCGATAGATCAACATTCGTTTTTACGCGAACGCATCGTATCGGCACCAATTCGCCTCGCTCTATTGCTGTTTTTAAGTCGAGTCGATGAGCCGAATTGACGAACATTTCGAGGATTGACTGACCATCTGCACGCTCTGGTGTTGCGGTCAATCCAAGAACGAATTGTGGTCGAAAATAGTTTAAAAGCCTTCGGTAGGTTGACGCAGCAGCGTGGTGGGCTTCATCAATGATGATGTACGCAAACGTCGTTGGATCGAACTCTTTGTGTCGATCAGCTAGGCTTTGAATTGAACCGGCAATGTTGAAAGCATCGTGTTCGCGAACATCCCCCAAGAAAAGCCCTGTCGTTTGTTCCGGCCAAAGTGCTTTCAATTCATCATATGCTTGAACCACCAATTCGCGCCGATGCGCGAGGAACAAGGTCCGCCCGCCAACTTTCTTCGCATCACTAACAGCAACAACCGTTTTTCCTGCACCTTGCGCGTGCGTCAATAACCCTATGGATTTCCCAACTAATCGCATGGATTCGAGTGACCCTAACGCTTCTTCCTGATGTGGTCGCAACTCAAAAGCTTCGCCGCGTTGCTTTGGTAAAAACTCGTCGAAGGAAACGATGTCGGCAACACTTTCCAAAAACAAAGCTAATTGTTCTTTTACCTTTTCGGGCTCCCTGAATAACTCCCGATCTGTCCAGCGAAAAACTTTCCAGCCAAGATGGATGAGACTGTTTTGACGCAACAAGTCGTCTTCAAACTTGTCGATTGTAATCGCGTCGGGATGATGCCACGTTAGCCCATCAATCTCAAAAGCAATCTTGTCGTCAATCGTTTTGAGTGCATAGTCGATGAACCTCGAAGAACCGTAGATGTCCTCAATGGGTTGGTCGTAAGCGAGCAACTGAACTTTGTCCAGTCCGAATACCTGCGCAAATAACTCGACAAACTGGTCTTCAGCTGACGAGCTGACAGCTTGACGTTCTGTTATCTTCATAGCAACGACTCTATACCGGATTGTATTCGAAGGATTGGGTGACGGGAGGACGATAACTCATCGTACGTGATCCAATTGGGTGCTTGCATCTTAAAAACGATAGTTTGTGACTCGACATCATCTAAAACAATGGAAATGAATTCTCGATCCTATCACCAATATTCAACAGCGTCGAGTTGGCAGGGAAGTCTAGTCTCGTCTGGTACTCATCCTCGATGATATTACATTTGCTGTTAAGCTAATTGATGCCGCAGATTTTGTCATTCGTCCGTTAAACATGGCTTTTCCCTCCCAGAGTTCAGCATTATCTCGTGACCAGTCGATTTCGCGCAAATTGCCGATTTTTCGCTTCCACGATTTAGGGAATTGCACCATCAGACTTGCACCGACGGTCGCGATCGCGCAAAGCGTCACTCCGTGCGCGTGAATCGTTTCCTTTCGCAAGTCAGCTCGAAGCCTGTCCGATGTCCAGTCGGGCATCGCGGCCTGGACGGCTAACCAAAAGTCGACGGCTATGTTGTGCATTTCTTCTGGCTTTTGGTCTTTTGAGTCAGCCAGCAAGATTTGGTTTGCTTGATACAACGCGCTGAAAGTAAAGAGGTTTCGGGAACGGTTAGAGATGGTTGTTTTCACCATCTCGATGGAATTTTTGAAGGCAGGAACTGCGTCGATCACGCTCCTTGTGATTTCGGCAATGGAATCTTGAGGGTCATTTAGGATTCGTTCTGAGCGTGCGTACTTTCGTTGGAAAGTTCGGATATCGCTGAACTGCCTAGTCGTTTCATTCTTTCCGTTCTGGCGAAAAATCACGACAGAAATGGACTCGTTCGCGATCGAGGGTGATTTCGCGACAGCATCGGCGATTGCCTTAGCCCGATGTCGTCCGTCGTGAATTTGCAAAGATGTATTCATTGGGATCGTCAGCATCCCAGACGTTATTTCGGTATCAGAACCGCTGGTTCCTTCGAAGTTGCACTTTCCGTGAACAGACAGTGTTATCGCAGTGAGTACGTATGATTGCGGATTGCGAACAATGTACTCATTTATTGTTTTTGACCGTTCTCGATTGTGCGACACCTGCTCGTTCTCGCTTGCCAGAGTCGTATTGAGCAATTTCGACAATACGCCAAACGGTACCGCAGTTGTAAAGAATTCTTGCCCTGCCTGAATTGCGCGTATCGCGGGCAAGCTGTATTGAAAGCTACTTTGTTTTGGTTTCGTTCGCCCTGACTTCTTTGACATGTCCTGATGATAAACGATTGACAGGGCTACCGGAAGTCTCTAATCTGCCAATGGAAGTTAAACGCAAAACTTCCAGGCTAGAGCTAAGGAGACGGAAATGGCCGCAAAAAAACGAACTAATGACACTCCCGTTGCAACTCAAATCAAAGAGTCTGCCTTCGCAGCAGAAGGTCTGGGGAAAACGGTTAAAGCAATCTGCGAAGAGATTCGCGAGCTTTACCAGTGGGATCAAGTTCCTTGGGTTATCGGCTACAGCGGTGGCAAAGATTCGACGGCAATCCTTGGACTTATTTGGCTTGCCGTCAAAGAGCTTCCGCCAGAAAAGCGAACCAAGAAGATCCACGTGATCTCAACGGACACGCTGGTTGAACAGCCGCTCGTCGCTGCTTGGGTCGACGCGTCGCATGCAAAAATGCGTGAGGCCGCTGAAGCTCAAGGAATGCCAATTATTCCTCACAAACTGATGCCAGCCGTTAAAGACACATTTTGGGTGAACCTGATCGGTAAAGGCTACCCTGCTCCGCGAAAGCTCTTTCGTTGGTGTACCAGCCGGATGAAGATTAGCCCTTCGAATGAATTCATTCGAACCGTTATTCGCGACAACGGTGAAGCCCTTCTGGTTCTTGGAACGCGGAAGGCGGAAAGCAATCGACGAAATCTACGCATGGCCAAAACAGAGGCCACGTCCCGCCGAGCATTTCTCAATGATCGGCTAACCCTGAACACGAATTTGCCAAATTCCAAGGTCTACACACCCATCGAGGATTGGACCAATGATGATGTTTGGCTGTTCCTGATGCAGGTGAAGAACCCTTGGGGATACTCGAACAAGTCGTTGCTTGGAATGTATCAAGGTGCCTCCGCCGACGGAGAATGCCCGTTGGTTGTGGACACTTCTACGCCAAGCTGCGGAAACAGCCGGTTTGGTTGCTGGGTTTGTACCGTCGTCGATAAAGATCGTTCGATGGAGGCCGTGATCAAGAACGACGATGAGAAAGTATGGATGACGCCGCTGCTCGAACTTCGCAACGACCTTGGCAATATGGATCTTGACCGAGCACGCCGCGATTACAGACGGATGAGCGGTCGCGTTCAGTTGTATGGGAAAGACAAGTCAAATCTGGATATTATCCCTGGTCCCTACACCAAAGAATCACGTGAGTATTGGCTCCGTCGTCTCCTGGAAACACAAAACACCGTGCGAACATTGGGGCCGCCCGAGGTTGCCGCAATCGAGCTGATTACCATGGCGGAATTGCTCGAGATTCGCAACCTCTGGCTTTATGAGAAGCACGAGTTCGATGATAGCTTGCCGAAGATCTACGAGGAAACTACCGGTACTCCGTTCCCGTTACCACCCGCGGACGACCAATTGTTACGGGGGGAAGATTGGCAGTTGCTTTCGGAAATTTGTGGAAACGACCCGATGTTCTTCGAGCTTCAAACGCAATTGCTCGACGTGGAGCGGCAATACCGTGGGATGGTTCGGCGTGCTGGAATTTACGAAGCGCTTGAGGATCGGCTCAAAAGTGCTCAGTTCGGAACGCAAGAGGAAGCGTTAACTACACGGCGGGATGAAGAACGCCGCCGTCACGATGCTGTGGAAGCCTCGCGTGAACTTCATGTCATTCAACCATCATTCTTTGCGTTAGAAGAAGTCGAGGATGTCGAAGTATGATTCTCAATCATCTTACGCTCAACAATTTTTGCGTTTACCGAGGCGAACAAACGGTAGATTTGCGTCCAGAATCGCGTTATGGAAAAGGTCGCCCAATCGTCTTGTTTGGCGGTATTAACGGTGGTGGTAAAACGACGATTTTGGATGCGATCCAGTTGGTGCTGTATGGAAACCGTGCCTCTTGCTCCAAGAAGAGCGAGAAAAGCTACGAGCAATTCCTGCGAGAGGCAATCAATCGTGGCGTCGCCCCCGACCAAGGTGCTGCCATTCGACTTTCGTTTCAATACGCATCGGAGGGACAGCAGCACACCTACGAGATTCACCGTCAGTGGGCGGTTAAGGGAAACAAGGTCAAAGAAGATGTGATTGTCAGAAAGAACGGCGAAATAGACCGTTGGCTATCTGACAATTGGGCGCAACAAGTGGAGGATCTGTTGCCGCAGGGAATTTCTCAGCTTTGTTTCTTTGATGCCGAAAAGATTCGCTTCTTGGCCGAGGACGAGACCAGTAACGCAACGCTTGGCAATGCGATCAAGTCGTTACTGGGATTGGATCTGGCGGAAAGGCTTATCGCAGACGCAAGTGTTCTCGAAGGCAAGATTGCCAAACGGGCAAAGCCAAGTGAAGAAAAGCAAGAGGTCGAGGCGTTGGAGGCGATCCTCAGTGAGAAGTCCGTACAAACAAACAAGCTGATGCAGGAGTGCGCTTCGTTGGAGAACCCGCGTCTGGCGGCTGAGAATCGCATGGCGGAAGCGGAGCGATTGTTTGAGGCTGTGGGTGGCAAACATTGGACAGATCGCCAGCTTCGACAGCAGGAACTTGCAAGCGTTGAGGGTCAATTAGCTGCGGTTAACGCTCAATTGGTTGAAATCGCAGAGGGAGAACTTCCGTTATCACTCGCGTCGAAACTGACCGCATCACTGCAAAAGCGGGTGATCGTTGAAAAGGAACGCAGGGAGGCGTCTCTCATCGTGGACTTGCTAAAAAAACGCGATGACAAGCTTTTGAAATCCTTGAAGTCGAGCAAGCTTGCAGAGTCACCGATTGCGATTGTTAAGAAGCTTCTGGATCAGGATCGCGAAGAACGATTGACAGTAACGGAAGTCAGTGAAAAAGTCGAGTTGTCGAACAATGGACTCGCATTGTTGCAGTCGCTAGCTCCGCAGACGCTTGCGAAGAAAAAGGATGCCACTGCGACTATCCTCGCGACCGCTCGCAAACTTGCGCACGACATGGAAGATCTACAACGTGCCTTAGCCGCGACTCCAAAGGAGGAAAGTGTCAAGGACGCTGCCGAAGCATTGAAGTCGGCATCGCAAGAGTTCGCGCTCATTGACCAACAGGTTCAAAAGCTGAATGCGACTTTGGAAATTGAGCGACAAGCGCGATCCACACTTGAAGAACAAGCAAAGCGACTGCGAAAGAAAATCGTTGACGAAGGTATTTCCAATGAAGAGGACGCAAGGCTCCTAAAACTTCTTTCAAAAACGCAGCAAACCATGTCGGTCTTTTTGCAACGTGCGACCGCCAACAAAATCGAACGCCTCGCTGGATTCATCACCGAGTCTTTTAGGTTCCTGTTGCGAAAGAAGACTCTGGTCGAGCGTGTTGTTATCGACCCATCTACCTTTGACATTCAACTTGAAGATGATGCTGGCAATCGAATCTCGAAACAGCAATTGTCGGAGGGGGAAAAGCAGATATTCGCAGTGTCGGTGCATTGGGGGTTGTCCCGAGCTTCCGCCAGGCCGTTGCCAGCCGTGATCGACACGCCTATGGGGCGATTGGATGCGGAGCATCGCAATGCGTTGTTGGAACGCTACTTCCCCAATGCAAGCCACCAAGTCGTCATTCTTTCAACCGATACAGAAATCGAAGAAACTGCGTTTGAAAAATTGCAACCGTCTATCGCACGTGCTTACCATCTGGAGTACGACGACGCTGAAAAGTGCACGACTGCGACTGAGGGATACTTTTGGTACGCGAGTTTAGCATAAGGAGCCTATGCATATGGCAATCAAACAAATCCGACTAGCATCGCAAGCAAAAGACCAGTTGGTACGCCTGAAATCTCGCTCGGAGATACCTCAATGGAATATTCTATGTCGCTGGGCTTTCTGTATTTCGATTGCAGAGGAGACGCCGCCCACACCAGTTGATATTCCTGCAGACAGCAATGTCGAAATGACTTGGCATGTTTTTGGCGGCGAGTATCATGAGTTGTACTTCGCACTGTTGCGTGAGCGTTGCATTTTGGACGGCATAGACATCCATGATGATGCTGCGGTAAATCGTCAATTTCGCCTGCATCTTCATCGTGGAATTGGGTACATGGCAACACCGAACCGAATTCGTTCTACTGCCGATCTCGTTGGTATTGCACTGGAGAGCAAATGAAAGCCAGCTCCAAGCTTATGAGCGTTCGTGAAATCTACGATTCGATCGCGGCAGGTAAACTCTGCGAGTTCAATTCCAAGGATCCATTCGGAATAGTTCTTGTCTTGATCGAATCCAAATTTGGGTATTGAACTCTATCTTCGATCCCGGATTGCAGTGCCGGTCGATCTTCCGCTGCTGTCCCGAAACGTGGAGCGGCCCTTGCTGCTGACCTCCGAGCCTGTCGATTTGCCCGACCCGTCCCGAAACTGTGTTCTATCCCCACTTGCGCTCAATGTTCCCGACGTCGTTCCGTTGGATGAGCGAAATGTCGTCCCACTCTTGGAGGTTGTCGCAGACTGGACTATCCGTCCGCTCGAATCGCGAAAGGTAATGCGACTACCGGCAGTATCCGCTGAGCCTATGGTTCGACCCGAACTGTCACGGTAGATCGTCCGGTTCCCTTGCTGGACCGCCGTACCAAGCGATCGACCTGAAGCGTCCCGAAACGTCGTGCGATCGCCGCTCCCGCCGCCAACCGTTGTCGACCAGACGCCATTCAGCCAGTTCGGCTTAATCGCAGGGTCCGGACGCTGGGCCACCGCCACGCCTCCTTGGCATAAGACACACACTAAGATCGCAACCCAACTCTTTCGAACGAACATTGGAAACCCCTAACGCTGCTATGGAAAATTTGCTTTTGCGGAATCGAACTCGATGGACAATCGATCGATTCTGGCAAAGCCTTTTGACACGTTTGGTCACGTAGCCGCGTTAAATGCTTCGCGTTAACGCCATTTTACGGCGATCGTCGAGTCGCGCGGCCGGTGCTGAAACTGGATTTTGGTTCAACGGTGTCAGCTTACCAACTTCCAACTAGGCGTGTGAGCAACTATTGCCGCGAAGGGAGCGACGCGGAGCGTCGTCCAACGAATCGCATGCCAGCTTTCATCTAGACCACCTTCCATCTAAACGGGCTGTGGATTTGGTGACGTCGTTATTGGGTGAGGGCGGTACGACCTCGATAAAGGCACCACCGACCTTGTGTCGGTGAACCCAACAAATCATGGAGAAAGGGGAAAGCGAGGTTCCAGCCGAGCTATTGCTGCCATG
>CAMCMB010000086.1 GCA_945875845.1 Pirellula staleyi DSM 6068 | reverse complement strand
AGGTGCGCATTGCCCTGAAGGGGCCAAACGGACCATCCATTGTTGTCGAGACTCCTTAGTTCGGCCCCTTCAGGGCAACGTTAGCGCGTTTCACCATTACCCAGGGCGGCGCTTCGCGACGTACCGTCGCTGCGCTCTGCCCTGGGCTAAGCTGTTGCTGCCCCAAGTCCAACATTATGAGGTTCTTCGCCAGGAGCTTTTGATAACGGTCGATGGACTGCGGAAACTGTCCGTTGACAGCGTAGGCAGACGCAAGCTCCCGATCGAGTGACTGCCCCGGCTTACCCAACGCCTCTGCTTTTTCAAATAGCTTGACCGCTTCCGCCCAATGCTGTGATTGGACAAGTTGCTCGGCCGTCGAAAGGCACAGCTTGCGTTGCTCCTTGATCGTCAAAGGTTTCGTTCTCGACTCGGAGCTTGTCTCGTTTATTCTGGTTGGAACCAAACTGATCTGCTTCAAGTCTTTCCAGGGTGTTTTTATGAACGTGCTACAACCACCTACGATGCTTTGAAATCGGAGGACACAAACGTATCTGTGCCCTCTGAAATTGGATAGGCATGACGGGCCGCCTGAGTGCAACTATGCCAAGACCACGGCACCGTGATTGTCGCAATGTCCGTTGTGTTGATGATGCAAATGGCCGTCTAGCGGTAGGCAATGCATAACCACAGGCACATTCTCGAATTCTCAATCGGTGTCAGTTTTGTACTGGGCGTTTTACATGCATCGGAGCCGGGGCATGGCAAGTCAGCCATGTTTGTCTATATGCTCCAACAGAGCAAGTCGTTTTGGCATCCTATTGTCGTGGGGGTTACGACCGGACTTAGCCATGCTGCATCGCTGATGGTCATCGCCCTAGCCGTCCATCTCGGGGTGCATCTTCTGTCCGGACCGAATGCGAGTTCGCTTCCTACGACCCTTCCGTTGACGATCGAGCAATGCGAAAAGCTCGTGGAAATGGCTACTTTTGAGGGACGGACAGGGCAAATCGAACTTATCAATGGACGGATAGTTCGAATGGATCCCCAGGGACCACAACACTCCGACCCGATCGACTTTCTCACGGAGTGGAGTTTTCTATCCCAAGGTCATTACGGGTGGGGCGTCTGAAGACGTTCGCAGATGCGTTGCAACCAGCGGGCGGCTGGGGCGCCGTCGACGACTCGATGGTCGAAGGTCAAGCTAAGGGTCATCGTCTTCCCGATGGCAAGTTTGCCGTTCCGGACGACAGGTTCTTCGACGATGCGACCGACTCCGAGAATCGCGGCTTGTGGCAGGTTGAGGACCGGCGTGAAGGTGTCGATGCCATACATTCCAAGATTGGAGATCGTGAACGTGCCGCCCGAGAGTTGATTCTGGCTGAGTTGGCCGGCACGCGACTGGGCGACCAGCTGCCTCGTGCGATCTGCTATCTGATGAAGCGATTGGCGGTCGGCATCGCGTACGACCGGAGCAAGTAATCCGTCTGGTGTGTCGACTGCGGTGGCAATGTGGATGCTATCGTAGCTGTGGATTCCGTCGCGATACCAGCAGGCGTTGAGGTCGGGTAGCTCTCGCAGCGTTAGAGCGGCGTGGTAAATTAGGATGTCGTTGTAGCTTGGAACAAGCCCATTCCTCGATTCAGTCTTAAGTCGTTCCCGGTAAGCGACGAGCGACTCGGCGTCGATCTTTGCCGAGAGTGTGACGGGAACCGCTAGATGGACTCCAGCAGACATGCGCTGGGCGATGATCCGGCGGAGTTTGGAAGCAGGAACATGACGACCGGGCTCCGTGGGCGGGATATCGGCAGCAGGTGAAAGTGTGTTGGCCACATTCGCGATTGGTTCTGCCAGTACATCCCGTTCGCGTATGCGTCCGTTTCGACCGGTGCCAGCCAGTCGCGTCCAGTCGACCCCAAGCTCGCGCGCACGCCGTCGAGCGCGCGGTGTGGCGATCGGCCGCGGAACATTGCCAGTGGCTGCGTTGCGTTGCCCTTGACCCAATGCGGCTCGCTGTACGTCGTCGCAGAGGACACGTCCCGTGGGGTCTGGAGTGACGACGCAGTTCAGGTCGATACCGAATTCGCGGGCCAATCGTCGGGCTGCGGGACCGGCGGCGCGCGGCATAGGCGAAGTCATGCCTGGGCGAGCGGAAGACATCGAATTACCACTCGTACTCGTACAACGGACTTCCAGTCCGTTGATTTCCGAAGACGACGGACTTGAAGTCCGTCGTACGGACGCAGGTGCCTGAGGGACAGCCACTGGGGTGGTCGTCGTCGGGGGAATTCGTACTGTCGTGGGAGCAGTCTCTCCTTCGACAAGCAGAAACCCGATCACCTCGCCGACTTTTACGGTCGCTCCGGACGGCGGCGCATCGGCAGGGATGCACAGATAACCTGAGTCGAGCGACTCAATCTCAGTCGCTGCCTTCTCTCCTTCCAGAAGGAAGATCATGTCACCGGAGCGGACGAGTTCTCCGGGAGCTTTCAGCCATTCGGCGAAGACGCCTTCTTCCATGGACCAGCCGAGACGCGGAATTGTGATGGGGTACGGCATGGAACTACTCCTTCACCAGGTCGCGAATCGCCTGCGTAATCCGTTGGATGTTTGGCACAACAGCTTGCTCCAAGGTAGGCGCATAGGGCGTTGGGGCTTGCGCGCCGTGCAAGCGTTTGATGGGGGCATCGAGATCATCGAACCCGGCGTCCGACACCTGAGCCGCGATCTCCGAAGCGAAGCCACACGGGCCGAAGGCTTCGTCGACAACCAGCATCCGGCCCGTTTTCGACACGGATTTCAGAATGGTGTCGATGTCCAGCGGCGAAACGGTACGAGGGTCAATGACCTCGACTGAGATCCCTTCCGCCGTCAGTTGCTCGGCAGCTTGCAGGGCATGCTGCACCATCAGCGACAAAGCGACGACCGTAACGTCGGTTCCGGGGCGATGGATTCGCGCCTGTCCAAAGGGAATTTCGTAGTGCTCCGTAGGAACGTGCCCCTTGGTTTGCATCAGCTCGCGATGTTCGAGGAACAGGACCGGATCATCGCTGCGAAGCGCGTGGGCCATCAGTCCCTTGGCATCATGGGGTGTCGAGGGCACGATAACTCGCAGGCCTGGGATGTGCGAGTAGATCGAGTGATACATGCCGGAATGGTGGGTCGCTGCGGAGTGACCAACGCCGCCGCAACCGCGGAGCAGGACTGGCATTTTCAGGCGGCCACTGCTCATATACTGCATCTTGGCGATCTGATTGACGATCTCACCGAACGAGTCGTTGATAAAATCGATGAACATGAAGTCGATCACCGGCCGCGTGCCTGTCATCCCCGCGCCGCATGCCAGACCGACGAAGCCGCGTTCACAAATCGGGGTATCGCACAGTCGCTCGGGACCAAACTTGGCATACAGGCCATGCGTTGTCATGAAATTGCCGCCGCGCACGCCGATCCCTTCCCCCATGATGAAGATCGTAGGATCGGCTTCCATTGCGTGTTCGAGCGCTTCAAGTGTTGCGGCAACGAAGGAGAGAGGACGTTCATTGGCCCCCGGTCCAGGTTCGCTTGGACTCGCCGAATGCGGACGAGACAACGGCTCAGCGAAGACATGGGTTGTGGCGGACTGGGCAGTGGGCGGCGAACTGGTTTCGGCGAACTCGCGGCCTTCACGAACGACGTTCGCCACTTCTTGCTCGATGGACAGGAAACGCTGGGTAAACTCCTCGTCCCGAGACGATTTCGATATCATCGAAGCCTTCAGTCGCGTGATGGGACATCGCTCTTTCCACGATGCCACTTCCTCTTTCGTTCGGTAGGTAAAATCACCCATCCCTTCGGCATGGGCTCGAGTGCGATACGTTTTGCATTCGATCAGCGTCGGACCGCCACCTTTTTTTGCCCTCGCGATGGCTTCTTCGGCGACTCGGTAGATCTCTAGGACATCATTTCCATCCACCGTGATGCCAGGCATGCCGTAGGCAGCGCCCCGGGATCCGACACTGGAATTACCGCTTGAATAGGAGAAGGGGACTTCGGTGGCATATTGATTGTTTTCGCAGATGAACAGCACGGGTAGCCTCCAGATGCTGGCCATATTAAGCCCTTCATGAAAGGCCCCGTTGTTGACCGCCCCATCACCGAAGAACGCGGCTGCAACGGTACCGTTCTTGAGTATCTTCGAACTGTACCCACCGCCGCACGCTTGTAGCAAACATGGCCCGACGATCCCGCTGGTACCCATCATGCCGATCTCAGGGCAGAACAGATGCATGCTGCCGCCGCGTCCGCGCGAGCACCCCGTTTCGCGACCGAACAATTCCGCGATCAATTCTCGTGGTGGCATGCCCTTAGCCAATGCATGACCATGTCCACGATGCGTTGAGAAAATCGGATCATGCTGGGAAAAGTGCGCACAGACACCTGTCGCAATCGCCTCTTGGCCAACATAAGTATGACATGCACCGTGAATGAGTCCCCGCTGATGGCACCGCGCGAGTTCCTCTTCTGTCTGCCGGATGATTTGCATCGTTCGGTAGAGGGCCAGGATCGTTTCGTCTGACAAGTTGCAAAGCTGGTTCATTGAGTTCACTTGCTCTCCGTGCGAAACGATTGAATATCTCCTGGCTCATGCCCTGGCGTTCCGCCAGCGTTCATGGCCATGTTGCCACCATCCATGGGAATAATTGCGCCGGTGATCCAGGATGAGGCGTCGGACGCGAGCAATACAGCAAGCCCCATAATGTCATCGGGCTGACCAAGTCGTCCCGCAGGAATACCATGAAGAAAACGGCCCTCAAGCGTTGGGGCTGACTGCATTCGCGCTGTTAAACTTGGATTCACCACTTGAGCTGGCGTTACGCAATTGACGCGGACGCCGCGATAACTCCATTCGGTACTTAACTCACGAGTCATTTGGATGACTGCTCCCATCGCCATGCTGTACGCGATATGTCCGCGACCGAGGGCTGTGGAGCTAGCCAGCGAACCGATGTTCATGATCGAGCCGCGGCCTTGCGTTAGCATGCGCCGGCCCGCCTCTTGGCACATCGCAAATCGGCCTACGACCAAATTCTGCAACACGCGATGCAGATCCGCGATGGTCAGCTCTTCAGGCTTGGCCAAGTGACCATCACCGGCAATATTTCCCAAAAAGTCGACTCGGCCAAACAGAGCATCGACCTGTTGAAACAGTTCGGCGATGGCTTCAGGAGAGGAGACATCTGTGTTTACCACCAGCGTCTTGCTGCCGAGCGACTGAATTTGCGTTGCGATGGCTTCTGCGCCGGATTGATTGCGATCCACCAGCACAAGATCCGCGCCTTGCTGCGCGAGCGCCAGGGCGGTGGCTCGACCGAGTCCCTGCGCCGCGCCTGAAACTACTGCGACCCGGCCGGTAAGTGAAAACATCGAGTCCATTGAAAACCTTATTAAAAAGTGGGCGACGAAGTGCTTGGAGCCGAATTGCGAATCACCAAGCACGTCAGTATCGAACCAGCTAGAAGAATGATCGCGATCGACCACAGTCCCATTAGCCCAAGGATAGACGCTCCAAAGAAACCGCCGATGTTCGCTACGGAATTGATGAGTGCGATACCCCCGGCTGCTGCCACGCCGGACAAGAATACACTGGGTAACGTCCAGAATACGGGCAGCATGCTCATCATGCCCGACTGTGCGAGACACAACCCAACCATTGCCACCAGCGGGGATGGCCCCCATGCGACCAGCGCCCATCCCATCGCTGCAAGCAAGGCGGAACCGGCCAAGTGCCAACGTCGTTCTCCAGTGCGGTCGGAACTTATACCGATTAACGCCATGGCGATAATCGCACACAAGTGCGGCAGGGCGGTGAGCAATCCGATCTGCAGATTGGTGGTCTGCTGATACTGCTGTTTGATTAATGTTGGAAAGTAAGCACCGCCTGCGTTGGTGCCGACCGCCACCGTAAAATAGATCGCAATAAGTAACCAGACGCGCGGCTGAAACATCGCTTGCCAACGATCAGGTCCATGTGTCTCTCGTCGAACACGATCTTCTTCGGCAAGATGATCGATCAACCAGCGACGCTGATCGTCGCGTAGCCATCGCGCGTCTTGCGGTGAGTCCTGCAAGTAAAACAAAACTGTGATACCAACTAGTGCAGTTGGCAATCCCTCCAGCAAAAACAGCCATTGCCATCCATGCCATCCGTTCATCCCGTTGAAATGATCCATGATCCAACCCGATATCGGGTTGCCCAACACATTCGAAAGGCCAATGGCAAGCATGAAGAATGCTGTCATCTTGGCTCGCTGCCGATCGGGAAACCAGTAGCTGAGGTAAAGAATGATCCCTGGAAAAAAGCCTGCTTCAGCAATACCAAGCAGGATACGCAGAGCGTAAAACGTCCATATATCACTGGCGAACATCGTTGCGGCGGAGACCAGTCCCCAAGTGATCATGATCCGCGCCATCCACCGCCGTGCTCCAAACCTCTGCATCAGCAGATTGCTCGGCACTTCGAAAAGAAGGTATCCAAGATAGAACATCCCATAGCCGAGATCGAACGCGGCTTTGCTCAGCCCCAAGTCATCCTGCATGGCCAAGCGAGCGAAGCCAACGTTGGCGCGATCGAGAATGTTTAGCACATAGAGCAAGCAGACGAACGGAATGATCCGCCATGCGACGATACGAAGAGTTGATTGCGCATTGGTCTGTTCGTTCATGGCGATAGGTAACGCGTTACTTGGTGTGGAATTCGCCAGAATTCCTCACGAGTGCAAAAGGAATTCTGGCGAATTCCACTACGGTTGGTTCTACCACAAAACAATCGCGCGTCCTGGGCCGCCATGACAATCCCTTACCTTGACAGCCGCAAACATGAAATAAGCTTGCTTCGCGGGTATCTTGTCGACGTTCACTAAAAACTCGACGCCGACCATCTGGCGACTGCCAAGTGCCCAGTAGGTCATCAGAGCGCGCTTGGGATCGACGCCACCCAAATCAGGAGCATCACTGGCGATGCAACGAACGCCCTTCTCCTTGAGATAAACAATTAGATCGGGGCCAGGTGCGGGCCAGCCTTCGGACTTGCCTCTCAACGGATCAATCCACATCGCAGGATTGTCCAAGGGCTCGCGCAAAAACTTGTCGTTGTGTCCCGTTTGAAAAATTACGACATCTCCAGCTCTCACTGATCCCGCCTTGCTCTCGTAGTCCTGAACGTGCTTGATCGTAATCTCAGGTGACCATGGCCACTGCGATGGATTCGTTGAACCGACTAAACTACGAACATCAATCACTCTCGCTTCACCACAAGTCCAATCAATTGGAACTTGCTCGGCGGTCTGATTGCTTGAGCCACGTTTGCCGTACTTCTTCTCGTACTCTTCCAACCACCCGCGAATTTCTGGAGCATAAGGAATCGGCTTATCGTGAGCCGGAAGTGAAAAAGCGGGAGGAACCAGATGCGTCCCGGCCATCGAATCCATCAAGTGACCATGATGATACATGTCCAAATAGTCGGAGTAGAGAAAATCGATCTTCAGATAGACTTGTCGATGATTTCCTGTACCGATGCCAGGTGAAGTCAACGGCAACTTGGGTTTCAACGTGGGCGAAAGGTCAACCGCCCGTTTGTTACGGCAAGCATCGATCAGTCGTTTAGGCAAACTGCCACCCACAATCGAG
The DNA here is from genome assembly GCA_945875845.1 of Pirellula staleyi DSM 6068. Taxonomy (GTDB): domain Bacteria; phylum Planctomycetota; class Planctomycetia; order Pirellulales; family Pirellulaceae; genus JBKCUI01. Next base: position 22,330 of record CAMCMB010000086.1, on the reverse strand, counting down.
AACGCGCGACCTTCACCGTATGGCCCCTCGGCATGCTTTGGAAAGAGCAGACAATAGAAGGCACCTGTGGTAGGTAATTCACGGAGATTGGTCGCTCCTTCAGTCCAAATCATGCCATACTTGAGACCGGCGTAGTGAGTCGGCTCAGCTAAGTCGGGAAGCGGCCCCATGCTCGCGCTGTCGGTTCCTAAAGTGAGGACACCGCGCTTTCCGAGGAGCTCCATGCATTCCGGATTCGGATCGGGATAACCCGGGGCTTTGCGATCCAAGATTTCGGCGATGTATCTTCGACCTTCGGGAAGCGGTTGATAATACTTGTCAGAGTAGTCACTGCGAAACAGAACAACATCGCCGAATCGAACTTGCCGATTTTGTATCTCGAAGCGCTCAACATGCTGGGGTGTTACCAGCGAACTTTCACCCTTTGGTGCTTTATCTAACAAATCGCGCACATCGACGACGCACGCTTCCCCGCCGAACTGCCAAGGCTCGATTTTGTCGGTATACGCCAGTCCCAGCGGTCCCGACTTCTCTCGCTTCAGCTCCGGTCTCGCCACGGAATGTGGCGGCACGTCGAGTTGCGTTCCCGTGTTACCATCGATCAGGAGCGTATCGATGTTATACGCTGACTCAGGTCCAATCGTCCGTGAGTGGATGATCGCAAAGCGAGGAAAGGGGTGGCTGGGCCAGGTGCAAGGATACTCCGGCGCGATGAGGAGCGAATTGTCAACGAAGCGAGGCTCATCACCGAACGCGCTGACACCAAGACGCGAAGCACCAACGAATGCGACTAGGGCGAGCGACAGTTGTACGACGGATATCTTTGTACTTCGTGTCTTTCGACGAACTCCAAAATAGGTTGTACGGAAGAAAGCTGAGGTCATGCCGATTCTCCTTCCGCAATTACAGGATTCGTAAGAGCCCCAATGCCATCGATCTCAATCGTCACCGTGTCGCCCGGTTGTAGATAGACCGGTGGTTTGCGTGCTCCACCGACGCCATGCGGTGTGCCAGTGAGTATCACTGTTCCCGCAGCTAAACGCGTGCTACCACTCAAGAATTCAACCAGCGTAGGAACGTCGAAGATCATGTCATTGGTGTTCCAGTCTTGCATCGTCTGACCATTGAGTATCGTTCGAATTCCAAGTGCATTTGGATTCTCAATTTCGTCGCGAGTGACAAGACATGGACCAAGTGGACAAAAGGTGGCGAACGTCTTGCCTCGACACCATTGGGAGCCTCCGTACTTCATTTGCCAATCGCGAGCGCTCACGTCGTTGGCACAGGTGTATCCCAAAACATATTTCATCGCATCCGCTTTGGCGACGTTATGGCACTCTTTGCCAATGACCAAGGCCAGCTCGCACTCATAGTCGACAGCATCGCTCTTGAGTCGTCGCGGCAACACGATGGGGTCGCCAGGATTTTGTAGGGTGCCGCTATTCTTCATGAACACGACAGGCCACTCGGGAATCGGCTGGTTCCCTTCGGCGGCGTGCTTTCGATAGTTGAGCCCGATGCAGATGATGTCGCGCGGTTCGATCGGTGCAAGCAGCTTCGCGACGGCAGCCGGTTCACCCGTGTCCGTCAGCTCGCCGAAAATTTCTCCGGCAAGTCGAGTCGTGCGGCCATCAGAATGTTGCTGCCCATATGCGAATTGGCCATTGGTTGTTTGATATCGAACGATTTTCACGATTTTGTTCCGATTGTTTGATGTTTGATGTTTGACGCGGTCCGCACACTGGTAATTCCTCAAAGAAATCAGTTGTGTTCAGGCCAATGGCCTCATAGATGGCGAGGCCGGAGCACAGAGATATCGGAGCACATAGATATCGGAGCACAGAGATATCAGTTCACCATATTTGGCAAAGGTTCACCCCGCAAGGCCATGATTGCGATCTTTGCGGCGGTCTCGCGAAGCGTTCTAACGGACTTGGGGCTTGCCGAAGCGATGTGCGAAGCGGTAATAACATTCGGCATTGATCGCAGCGGGTTGTCCAGCGGCAGCGGCTCTTGCTCAAACACATCGAGCGCGGCGGCTGCGATCTTTCCCGATTGCAACGCAGCGATGAGTGATCCCGAGTCGATTAGATCGCCTCGCCCTAAATTCACTACGACCGAACCTTGCTTCATGCGGCCGAGCGAATCGTCATTGAGCAACTTCTTCGTCTGCGGCGTGGAAGGACAATGAAGAGTCACGATGTCGGATTGAGCCAGCAGTTCATCGAGCGAGACGGGTTCGCAACCGGATGCTCGCACAGTGTCAGCCGGAACGAAGGCGTCATGCACGAGCCGCCGACACTTGAAGGGAGCCAGTCTCGCGGCCACTTCACGACCAATGCGTCCAAAGCCGACGAGGCCGACGGTTTGATCTCGCAGCGTGCGCAACTGGTCGAGTGGCGTTGCCAGTCCCCATTTGCCGTCTCGCACGTGCAGCGTGTTCGGGACGACCTGCCGCGTGACGCCAAGAATAAAGGCCAACGTGTGATCGGCTACTTCATCGATGCAGTAGTCGGGAACGTTACAAACCGGAATGCCGCGCGCACGGGCTGCATCTAAATCGACGTTATCGACTCCGATGCCATATCGGACTATCACGCGAGCTTGCTGCATCGCCGCAATCACTTCGGCGTTGATCGGTGCGAATTGTGTGATGACTGCATCCGCATCGGCGGCGAGTCGTTTTAACGCCTCAACGCGCTTGTCATTGCCGATCCGCAACTCGCCTCCTGCGGCGCGAATGAGCGATTCTTCGATATCGAGGGAGGGAAATGTATAGTCGGTAATTGAGACGATTGGCATGGAAAGTTCCCTACGGCAAACGAAAGCGTCGCGGTTGACGACAATCTGATTGTCAGATAATCTATTCCCGTGTGGCTTTCGCTGCAATCCCTTCCACGAGAATTTCATGATGCAGACCCTCCGCCGTCCCAAAGTTCGCGACCAGGTAGCCCACCAAATCCAACAGTACATCGTTGCGCAGAAACTTGGTTCGGGGGACAAGCTCCCGACGGAATCCAAACTTGCCGAGACCTTTGGCATTAGTCGACTCAGCCTTCGCGAAGCCACGAAGGCTCTGGAGTTTTTGGGAATCGTGGAATCAAAGGCAGGGGTCGGCCTCACTGTTGGACGTATCGACATGGGGCGAATAGCGGAGCACCTAAGCTTTCATTCCGACCTGCTCGACGCCGATCCGCAGCAACTGATCGATAGCCGCGTGATCCTAGAGACAGGCGTCTTGCCATGCATAGCTCGGCGGATGAAGGCTGACTGCTCGATCGAGCAGCAACTGCGAGCAATGGTCGACCGCTTCCGCTTGGCCCGCGATCTGAAGACATGGATTTCGCTCGATATCGAATTTCATCGTACGTTGCTCGACGCCAGCGGTTTAAAACCGCTGGTCGCGTTCGGCGACCTACTGCATGTTTTCTTTCAACGCTTCCGCGAGAGCGTGAAGAAGGCCGAGTGGAAGACTGGGGTCGAAAGTCACGAACGCATTGTGGATGAACTGACGAAAGGTGATGTGGCTGCGGCGACGGCCGAACTGCGCAAGCACATCGAGAGCCACAAGGAGCGATTGCCATGATTCATGTGATTGCCGCCATCGAACTCGCACCGGGCACGCGCGAAGCCTACCTGGCTGTGTTCCGTAAACGCATTCCCGATGTTCGTGCCGAGAAGGGGTGTATCGAATACGGCCCCGCGATCGACTCGCAGACCGCCTGAAGCCGGGCCTCACCCAAAACCGAAAGGACCGAATCTGATGCCTGTCCGAAAATTGTTTCTTTTTGCCGCCTGCCTTGGCTTCGATAGTGCCATTCACGCAGCCGAGCCTTTTGAAGCATTCCTTGAGAAGCATTGCATCCGTTGTCATGGGCCTCAAAAAGAAGAGGGGGATGTGCGGATCGACCGACTGTCGCGTGATTTTAAGGCAGGCTTGGATGCCCATCACTGGGCGGAAGCTCTCGAAAAGGTCAACAGCGGCGAGATGCCTCCGGAGGCAGAGCCCCGGCCGACACAGGCAGAGATCGCGTTGTTCGTCACGAATCTCGATTCGCTCATTAAAGAGGGCCGGTCAGCTCGTATGGCGGCGCGGCCACCGGTGTCGCATTATCGGTTGAGCCGGAAGGAATATCAGAATACGGTCTATGACCTGCTCGGCGTGCGCTACGATCCGACCAAGCCGGGGGAGCTGAATGAAGACACGCTCTGGCACGGTTTTGAGCGCATCGGGTCGGAGCTTTCGCTTTCGCCATCGCATGTGGACCGCTATTACCGTGCGGCGGGTGTTGTGCTCGACCGTGCCTTCCCCGCTGTGAGCGTGGAGCCTCGCAAAGTCCGCAAGACCGCTGCAGAGTTGCTTCCCGGCGGCGGGAAGACGCAGCAGGCGGCGCTGGACCGCTTCGGCATCACGCGACCGCTGCGTTGCTTTATCTACCCCGGTGCTGCTCCAAACACCGGACCTGAGGCGTTCTCCTCGTGGTGGCTAGGACAAGGAATCGGTCCGCAACACAGCGGGCTCTACAAAGTCCGCCTCCAAGCCAGCGGAATTCGCCCGCCAGGCGGCCAGACGGCACACCTGAGCATCGGCATTCCGGGAGAAGCGGAAAACCTGATCGCCACCCGGCTCATCGGTATTGACATTACCGCGCCGGAGGATAGTCCCGAGGTCTACGAGTCGGAGTTGTCGCTCGAGATGCCGGTGGGGCTGCGCTTCAACTTGGAGGCCAGCAATCAGGTCAAAGGATTGCACTTCCACAGATTGCGGCACAGCATTTTCACGCATAGCAGCGAGACCTTGCTGACGCCTCCGGCGTTCCCGCAGTTGTTCGACGACAAAGGGAACGGTCTCTACTCGCTGGTGCTCATCGATTGGATCGAGTGGGAGGGGCCACTGGTGTCGGAGGCGGAAAAAGCACGGCGCAAGGATCTGCTGCCGCCCGATGACGCAACGCCCGAGGTGGTTGCGGAGCATTTGCAACGCTTCGCCCAACGCGCCTGGCGTCGGCCGGTGAAGAAGGAGGAGCTGGAGCGGTATTTGCAATCCTACCGCACCGAGCGCGAGGCGGGCGAGAAGATGGCCGATGCCTATCGGGTCGCGTTGCAGGGCGTGCTGACGTCTAGGCACTTCATCTACCTCGTCGAGGGCGACAAGGTAGCCCGCGAACGGCTCTCGGAGTCGGAACTCGCCTCGCGGCTCTCGTATTTCCTCTGGAGTTCGATGCCGGACGACGATCTCTTCACCGCCGCTCAAAACGGCTTCCAGAAAAATGCGCGACAGACTTCCAGTCCGTCGCAGGATCCGACTTCCGATTCGTCGGAAGACCCGACGGACAAGATGTCCGTCGTACTGGAGGGTGAAGTGGACCGGATGCTCGCCGACGGCAAAGCCGGCCGCTTCGTCGATGACTTTGCGCGGCAGTGGTTGCAACTGCACCGCGTGGGGATGTTCCCGCCGGACAAAAAACTCTACCCGAGCTACGAGGCGTGGCTGGAAACCAGCATAAAGGCTGAGCCGGTGGAGTTTTTCCGCGAACTGTTCGCAAAGAACCTGTCCGTGGATGAGTTCATCGATTCCGACTGGACGATGGCCAATGCCCGGCTCTGCGAATTCTACGGACTGCCGGAGCCGAAGACGGGCGGCTTCCAGCGTGTTTTGCTCAAGCCCGAGGATCATCGCGGCGGTCTGCTCACGATGGGCGCAGCGCTCGGGCTGACCTCGGACGGCACGCGGCACCGCCCGGTGCATCGTGGCGTCTGGCTCAGCGAAGTGGTTCTCGGTAAGACGCCGCCACCACCGCCGGCGAACGTGCCCGCTATCGAACCCAACCCGCCGCAGAACCCCAAGGCCACCCTCCGAGAAAAGATCGAGGCGCACCGCAGCGATGCGAACTGCGCTGCCTGCCATGCGAAGATTGACCCGCTGGGCCTCGCTTGGGACAATTACGATGCCATTGGCCAGTGGCGCACCCGCGAGAAGGTCCCGGCGGGAGTTGGCGAGGACCCTTTGATCAATCCCGCTGGCTTGATGCCCGATGGACGTGCGTTCAAGGATGCCACCGAGTTCAAGCATCGCCTGCTGGAGGATCGCGACAAGGTCGCCCGAGCCTTCATCGAGCACCTCTGCACCTACGGCCTCCGCCGCGTGCTCACCGTGGATGATCAGGACGACCTCAAGATGATTGAAGAGGAAGCGAAGAAAAACGATTACCGAGTCAAGGACATCGTGCGCGCGGTGGCCTTGTCGGAATTGATGAGGAAGCGGTGAAGCTGTTAGCGGTTAGCTTTGAAGAGAAGTCCTAAACAGATACCGATAAGGCAGCAAATGAAAAAGTTTAGAGATCTTCAGATATGGCAACGATCCCACAAGCTAACGCTTGAGACATATCGAATCACGAAAGAGTTTCCAAAGTCCGAATTGTATGGCCTTGTCAGTCAAATGCGCCGTTCTTCTTCGTCGATTCCTACCAATATTGCGGAGGGATGTGGCAGAAATACTGAGAAAGACTTCGCGAGATTCCTCGACAACGCTATAGGCTCCGCATCCGAACTCGAATACCAACTCATCCTGGCTTACGACCTGCAGTACATAACTCTAGACACTTACGAAAAGACGAATGCAGAACTTACTGAAATCAAACGCATGCTCAACGCATTCATTCAAAAGCTAAGAAACTAACCGCTAACCGCTAACCGCTAAAGGCTTCCCCATGAATTATCTCTCCCAATCCTGGCTGATCGACCGCCGACACGCGCTGCGCGCTTTGGGGACTTGCATCTCACTGCCCATGCTGGAATGCATGATTCCGCTCAGAGCGGCCGAGGAAGAGTCCGCAGCGCCTCGGCGCAGCGCCTTTATCTATCTCGCCAATGGCGTCCATTCGCTCAACTACCAGATCACCAAGCCGGGAAAAGACTACGAGTTTTCCCGGTCACTCAAGCCTTTGGAGAAACACCGCGAAGCGATCACGCCCATCAGCGGGCTGCATCACCCGGGAGCGCTCGGCCACGACCACGGCTGCATCAACGTCTGGCTCACCGGCGGCAAGATGGGCCCCTCGGACCGCAATACCATCTCCGTGGACCAGAGGATGGCGGAGATCACGGCGCCGCACACCCGTTACCCCTCGATGGATGTCGCCCTCACTGGGGCTTCCCTCGCCTGGACGGCGGATGGCGTGCGGCTGCCGGCGATGCGTCGTTGCAGTGAGATCTTTGCATCAATGTTTGAAGAGCCGAAAGGGGGTAAGGCGGTCCAAAGGAGGAACTTGCGTCGCAAGGGCAGCGTCCTCGACGCCAACCTCGACGAGGTGCGCCAGCTCGATAAAAACTTGGGGGTGGCGGACAAAGGACGCATGGAGCAATACCTCACCTCGGTCCGTGAGGCAGAGATCCGCACGCGCCGGGCCGATGCGTGGCTCGACACGCCGCTGCCCGCAGTATCCGACGCTGACCGCAATCGCACCAACCGCGACATTGCCGTCACCAAGGCGGGCGACTATTTCCGCACCGTCTATGACCTCATGGTGCTCGCCTTCCAGACGGATGTCACGCGCGTGGCCACCTTCAGCCTGGGGGGCGAAGGGGATGCGTTTGCTATTCCTGAAATCGGCATCACCGAGTCGCGCCATCAGCTCAGCCACCACGGTGGCGATCCGGGCTACATGGAGAAGCTCACCAACTACGACACCTTCGCCATCGAGCAGTTCAGCTACTTCCTCACCCGGCTCGCGGAGACCAAGGATCTCGGTGGCAAGCCGCTCCTCGGCTCGACGATGGCCCTCTTCGGTAGCGGCATGTGCTATGGCCACAGCCACGGCAACGCCAACCTCCCGTTGGTGCTCGCCGGCGGCTCGGACCTGGGCTTGAAGCACGGAAGTCATCTCGACTTCAACAAGGACGCCCAAGGCTTCCAAGGCTACGCGCTCGGCCCGGACGGAGCGCTCACCAGCGCGCATTACCAACTCTGCAGCCGCCCGGTCAACACCGACGCGCACATGAGCAACCTGCTGCTCCTCATGGCCCAGCGCATGGGTGTGGAGACGGACAAGTTTGGCGACAGCAACAAGGCGATTGAAGTTTAGCTGTTCACCGGAACAGAAAGAAGGATTCATGAGTATTGGAGATTGAAAAATGCAAAAGTATGAGGTTCGTCAGCGCGGACGTGCCCATTTGAAACTCTCCCGTTTCCATTACTCACGAATCATTTGTCCCATCGAAATATAGACTGCGGCCCATTATGAACACTCAGAAAATACCAATGTCAAAATATAGTTTTGTACTGTGCCTCATCATCGCGTTGAGCGTAACTTCTGCAGCGCTGACCGACGAACCCTTCCGGCCCGAGGCGGGGAAGTTTCCCCCTTTGGAAAAGGCCAAAGCCTACGACGGCCAACTCATGTTCGTGGACCATGCCAATCGCCGCGGCAGCATCCGCGTGACCGGCGGAGAGTTGCTGCACTCGACGGCCCCGCAACCCTTTGCCATGCTCCCGTATGGCATGGTCCGCTATCACGGTGCGCCAGCGGATCTCAGGGACGTCCCGCTCGGCACCATGATGCACGGTCGCTTTTATCTGCCACCAGATCCAAAACTTTCCTCCGTGCCGGTCGTCACCAAAGCCAGCGTCACCCAACCCGCCGAGAATCACGCCATCCTGCTGGAGGACGAGCCCAGTTTCTGCCTCCGGGAGGGCAAGGTCTGGAAGTTGCAGGAGGTGGCGCTCAAGGGAAACAAACAAGGGATGATCGTTGCCAATCGTGAACCCAAGGCAGGCGGAGAGGGCAAGGCAGGCGGAGAGGGCAAGGAAGGCGAACAACAGATGAGCATCGATGCTGCCACCCGCTTTTGGCGCGGTCGCGAACAGCTCGGGCTCGAGGACTTCATTGCCGAAGGCCTGTGGCCTGCCGACGGGAAGAAATCACTCGGCGGTCAGGTCGTCCATCTGGGAATCACTTGGAAACCGGATGGGCATTGGGAGCGACGTGTTGGCAATCGACTTCATATCTCAGATATCTGGTTGGATGAAATGGCGATGCAGCGTGCCACCCAGCACCAGGTCGAGGTGCATCGGGAGCTAATCCGGTGCCGCTGGATGGCCGCGTGGGTGGATGCCGTCGAGTATGGCAAGTTCGGCAGCGCCACAGTGACCGCGACCTTGTTCGGCGGCATGGACCCCTCCCTCTATGCCGATTTCCAGAAGGGCATCAATGGACAGCTCGCTGCATCCGAAGCGAATTTGAAGCATGAGTACGGGACGGTCAGGCATTCCTTGGTGGCGATCTCGGGCCCCATCCTGGACGTGATGAAGCAGGACAAAGAGATCCCGCTGGGCAGTAGCGGGATCCGAATCCAAATCAAGGTGGACCAGATCATTGAGGGCATTCGTCCCGGGAGGATTGTCCGAATCCGACCGATGAACTGGCCCGACGACGCGGTTCCACGGGAAGAATACACAGAAGGCCATTTAGAAGAACGCTTCCCGTCTCCGGACATCTTCCCCAAATACGGAGGAATAGGTTTGAATTGAAGAAAACGAAGCGGTAGAAAACAGCATTTCCAAACCGCCTGATCGCTACATTTTCCGAACGGCGCTGACAGCGGCTGGGATAATCCTTTCGGTTGGCTGTCATCCCCCACGCTTCAACTTGATACCAAGAACATAGAACATGAAACTTCCTCTCAACAGACCATAAACACCATGAAACACACCCTCAGGCTCCTTGCATGGCTCACGCTCACTGTTGCCGAGGCCAATGGTGCGGAAGACCTTGCGCAATCGTTTGCCAAGCAGATTCAGCCGCTGCTCGTGAAGACTTGCGGGAATTGTCATGGCACGATTCCAACGGACAACGAGCTCGATCTCACGAGCTTTGGCTCTGCCCAGGCGATTCTCGCCAAGCCCAAGATGCTCAGCGATGTTGCAGAGCGGGTGCGCGGTGGCGACATGCCACCGAAGGACGCGCCTCAGCCAAGCCAGTCCGAGAGGGAACAACTGCTGGGCTGGATCAATGCGGCGCTCGATGCGGAAGCGGCTGCGCGGGCCGGTGATCCTGGGCCGGTGACTCTGCGACGGCTGAGCAACACGGAGTACGACAACGCGGTCCGCGATCTCACTGGCGTGGATATGCGGCCAACGCAGGCCCGCGAGTTTCCCGTCGACAGCGTCGGCGGCGAGGGATTTGCCAACGTCGGTGACGCGATGCCGGTGACGCCCGAACTGGTCGAACGTTACCACCAAGCCGCTCGCGACGTCGCCGCGCGGGTTGTGCTACTGCCCGGCGGTTTTCGCTTTTCCCCGTCCACCGAACGCCCGGATTGGACTGAGGAGGCTCTCAAGCCGCTCCGCAGTTTTCACGCTCGCTATGCCGGACCCAATGGAGAGCCGCCGCTAGCAGCGCATCTCGCGGCGACGTTGAAGCACCGCGAAAGGCTTATCCGTGGCGGGGCCGCGGATATCGCCGCGGTAGCCGCCGAGGAAAAGCTCAACGTCACTTATCTGGCGGCACTTTGGGCAGGGCTGAGCGGCTCCGTACGACGGACTTCTAGTCCGTCGGACGTTGGGAGCGACGGAATTGAAGTCCGTCGTACGCAAGGCGAAGTTAATGCTCGGATGAAGCAGTGGTCCGAGAAGGCGGCCCGAATTGAAGCCGAGAAGCAACGGCGGCAGACGGCTCTCCAATCGGCCAAGAAGGCCATCGAGTCCCAGTGGGGTTCGTCGAAACGCGTCCTCGCGGAGTCGAAAGTCGCGGAGGGGGGCTCGGTTCCCTTCGAGAGCAAGGTCTCGGTCGAGCGCGGCGAACTGCTGCTCCTAACCGTGCTTCCGAACGAAAATTACGGGGCCGACAGCACGCTCATCGAATGGACGATCCACGAAACAGCCGGCGATCAGCGAATCTGGAGCATCGCCGATCTGGTGCCCCATCTGCTGCAGGGGAACCCGTGGTCGGACAAGCACGAGGCCCGATGGAGCTTTCTGGAGACGACATCCACTCCGGTGTTCCTCACCGAACGGCGCTTCAGCAGCGAGGGGCGGCCTGAATTGAAATCCTGGAGCCTCGGTTCCGAACCCTCGGTCTTCGTGAATTCCGCCGCCGAGGATTTGCAGGTCTGGACGAAGTTGCCCGCTCGATCGTTCTTTGTGCATCCAGGACAGAAACGACCCGTGGCGATCGCCTGGACGAGTCCGATGGCTGGTGAGTTGTCGGTCGCAGGCCGCGTCGCCGATGCTCACCCGAGCGGTGGTGATGGGGTCTCGTTCGAGCTGTCGCATGTCGCGGCTCCGGATTTGGGACAGGCTCTGGCTGACTTGGGGAGTGCGTCCTCGGTTCTGCCTGACGCCGGTCTGCCTGCCGCCGGTCTGCCTCCCGACATGCTCGCCCTTGTCCGGGAAAAGTGGGGAGAGGCCACCACCGATCCGGCACCGATCTTGGCGGCGATCAAGGCCATGCAGGATCAATTATTTCAAGGGAACTACAAGAGGAACGCGGCCCTCGCGGTCGGGAACGGCTTTCCCGCGTGGGAGGACCTGCGTCGGGTGGTCGCGCTCGAGCGGATACAAGGCGCCGCCCGTGAACCGCTCTTCCGTATGGTCGCGTTGCCAACACAGCCCGACACCTTCGTGGTCTGGGATAGACTGCGATTGGAAGGTGGTGACGGTCCGCCGCTGGTGTTTGCGGAGCATCCAGAGCTTGCGGTGGTCGTCGAGCAAGTATCGGGATTGAAATTCGGCCATCACCCGCAGGGTCGACCGGTGCCAAAGTCTGCGTTGGTCACGGCTGCCGGTACCGAGGTCATCATCGATCTGACGAAACTGCCCGCAGATTTGCAGAAGACTCTTACGCTGCCTCGGTTTCTCCGCGCCGATGTGAGCCTCGACGAAGCCAGTCCAGAAACGGCCTCCGTTCAGGCGTTCCTGATCGGTGCCACGGGCGGCGGCGGGAACTTGGCTGAGCCGGTCGCAAAAGCTGAAGTGGGTGACCCGCATGCCGCGCAGATCGTGCATCCGCGCGTCGCCGCCGAACGGGCTCGACCGGCTGCGGAGTTTCGCGCCCTCTTTCCCCCGGCGGTCCTCTTTCAACCGATCATCCCGCGAGACGCCCAGGGGAGCGTCTTCCTGTACCGCCGCGAAGACGAGCCGTTGCGTCGGCTCCTGCTCGACGAGGCGGGCCGGGCTGAGCTCGATCGACTGTGGAGCGAACTGGAGTTTGTGAGCGAGCAAGCGCTCGCCACCCCGACCGCCTATGAGGGACTCGTGCAGTACTACCGCAAGCCGAACGACGGCGCGCGGATCATGTTCTTTTACATCCAGCTGTTCGAGGAACAGATCAAACGGGAGGAAAAAGACTTGCTCGCGTCTCAGGCAGCCGCCGAACCGAAGCACCTTGAGGCGCTGCTTGCCTTCGCCGCGCGCTCGTGGCGACGATCGCTGGCTGACGATGAACGCGGGACGATTCTCGCGTCCTACCGCGCCGACCGTGCCGACGGCATCCAGCACGATCCGGCATTCCGTGCCGCTCTGGCCCGGGTCCTCTCATCGCCGTGGTTCCTTTACCGGGTCGAGCAGCCAGCAACCGGGCCGCGATGGCAGCCGGTATCGGGTGACGAATTGGCGACGCGGCTCAGTTTCCTCCTCTGGGACTCGATCCCCGACGACGAGTTGCGCGAGAATGCCGCCAGGCTCCACGAGCCTGCGGTCATGGAGCAGCAACTGCGACGCATGTTGAAGGACGCCCGGATGCGGGGCATGGGAGAGGAGTTCGGTGCCCGTTGGCTGGGCGTGCGGGACTTCGTCACCAACCACGGCCGGAACCTAAAGCAATTCCCCGAGTTCACGCCGGCCGTGCGTGACGCGTTGGCCGAGGAACCGGTACGGTTCTTCAGTGATATGCTCGTGAACGACCGACCGGTCGCCGAAGTGATCGCCGCCGATGCAGTGGTCGCCAACGATGTCCTCGCCCAGTACTATGGTATCCCCGGCGTGACCGGGCCGGAGTGGCGTCGCATCGAGAAGGTTTCGGCCTACGGACGCGGCGGATTGCTCGGCTTGGGTGCGGTGCTCGCCAAGCAGTCAGCGTCGTCCCGTACAAGCCCAGTCAAACGTGGCGCGTGGGTGGTTCAGCTGGTCGGCGAGCGGCTGCCGAAGGTACCGCCTGGCGTGCCACCGCTGCCGGAGACTCCGCCCGACGGACTGAGCGTGCGCGAGATCACCGAGCGGCATCGTCAGGATGCAGCCTGTGCCGGTTGCCACGTCCGCATCGATCCCTATGGCATGACGCTTGAACAATTCGACGCCCTCGGCAGACTGCGGCCCGCCAAAGATCTCAAGTCTGGCGATGCCAGGGCAACCACGCGTGACGGCGTCGAGATCGATGGCTTCGCCGGCCTGCGGGACTACATCGCCGGCCCGCGGCGCGAGGACTTGCTGCGGGAGCTCGCTCACAAACTGACGGGCTATGCGCTGGGCCGGGCTGTGCAGCTTTCCGATCGGAAACTGGTCGACGAACTGACGAAGACCATGGTCGACGGCGGCCACTGGTCGGATGTTATGCTTATGATTGTTCGCAGCGAACAGTTCCGCTGCATTAGACCGACAAGTGCCGTTGCCGCCACTCCACCCTAGAGCGCTAACAGGTACAACGGACTTCCAGTCCGTCGGTTGGGATTTGCCCGATGATTCATTTGGTACGATGGACTTCCAGTCCGTCGCGCCGATCAACGGACTAGAAGTCCGTCGTACAAAGAACCACACAACAGGTACGATGGACTTCCAGTCCGTCGCGCCGATCAACGGACTAGAAGTCCGTCGTACAAAGAACCACACAACAGGTACGATGGACTTCCAGTCCGTCGCGTTAATCAACGGACTAGAAGTCCGTCGTACAAAGAACCACACAACAGGTACGATGGACTTCCAGTCCATCGCGCCGATCAACGGACTAGAAGTCCGTCGTACAAAGAACCACACAACAGGTACAACGGACTTCCAGTCCGTCGCGCCGATCAACGGACTAGAAGTCCGTCATACAAAGAACCACACAACAGGTACAACGGACTTCCAGTCCGTCGCGCCAATCAACGGACTAGAAGTCCGTCGTACAAAGAGGCGTACAATGCGTCATACTAGTCAACGAGGTCAATGGGCATAGAGACGACAAAATAGATATCGAAACCTTCAACAAGCCAGCTCCGCCGAATTTTCGGGGATTGCATCCCGATCTCCCGCTCCGCACGTATCACCGACACCTGCCACATTGGAGACAAGAGGGTGCGACTTACGCCGTCACGTTTCGCCAAGCGGATTCGATTCCGCAGACACATCTGCAAGCGCTCAAACATTGGCGAGCCATCTGGGAGCAACAACACCCGGAACCACGCACTGAGATCGAATGGAAGCAGTTCGCTCAGGAGATCACTAACAGGACCGAGCGATGGATGGATGAAGGTTATGGCTCATGTGTGTTTCGCGAATCCAGGTTCTCCAGATTGATGTCAGATTCGCTGCTGTATTTTCAGAACCAACGCCACTTCACGTCGTGCTTCGCGGTGATGCCAAACCACGTCCATGCAGTGATTCGCCCGATGTCCAGCTTTGAGTTGGAAGATTGTTTGCAGCGAATGAAGCAGTACGTCTCAACGCATGTAAATAGGACCCTCAAACAAGAGGGAACTCTTTGGGAGGAAGAGAGCTACGACCGCATCGTTCGAGATGAAGAACATCTTTGGAAAGTCGTTCAATACATCGGCCGGAATCCGAAGAAAGCAGGCATTCCGGTCGCACAATGGGTAAGATGGATTCATCCAAACTGGCAGGCTGCCGGTTGGGATTTCCGCGATGATTAATTTCGTACGACGGACTGGAAGGCTGCCGCTAAGATCGACGGACTAGAAGTCCGTCGTACAAAGAACCACACAATAGGTACGACGGACTTCCAGTCCGTCGCGCCGATCAACGGACTGGAAGTCCGTCGTACAAGATTCTTCCCACCGTTCGACAGGCAACCCTCGGCTTCGACTGAAACAACACACCCTCCTGAAAGGATACATTCCCATGCACATCGCATCTGCTTCTCCCACCTTCCTGCGACGCACCCTGCTGCGTGGGCTCGGCGTTTCGATGGCCCTCCCTTGGCTGGAATCGATGTCCTTCGCTGCGCGCGTGGGAAGCAACGCTGCCTCTCCACCGCCGACCCGCACGCTCGTCACGTTCACCGGCATGGGCTTCCACTCGCAGCACTGGTGGGCCAAGGGCGAGGGAGCGGGCATGGAACTCGGGCCGTGTCTGAAGCCGCTCGAGCCCTGGAAGGAGCGGCTGGTCTTCCTGCGCGGCCTGTGGAACGAGCAGGCCAACAAGAGCGCTATCCACTGCATGCAGACCGGGAACTTGCTCAGCGGCGCGCCGTTGTCGGGGGCGGAAGTCCGCACAGGCGTCAGTTTCGACCAGTTGATGGCGCAGCGGATTGGCGATCGCACGCGAATCCCTTCGCTGGTGCTGGGCTGCGAAGGACCGATTCCCGGACTCCAGGACGGGCTTCCCTTGCTCTATAGCTCGCATATTTCTTGGAGCACGGTGGTGTCGCCGACCTGGACGGAAACGCGTCCGGCGCTGGCCTTCGACCAGCTCTTCCGCACCGAGCCCAACCGGGGCGACCGACGAGTCGTCGATGCCGTGCTTGAAGACGCCCGGTCGCTTCGTCCGCGGCTCTCTGTCTCGGACCGACAGCGATTCGAGGAGTATCTGGGCAGCGTTCACGAGATCGAGGGTCGCATCAAGCGGGCCGGTCAAAAACGCGAGGAGAGCGGATGGACCCCAACCCTGGCTGCCCCCGACCGCCCGAGACCCGCCGATGGCATTCCCGCTGAGATCCCGGACTACTGGAAACTCATGAACGACATCGTGCTGTTGGCTTTCCGCACGGACACCACCCGGATCGCGACCCTCAAGTATTGCAACGATGGCTCGGCCGAGACCCACACTCACTGCGGTGCCAAGGATCAACATCATCAGATGAGCCACACTCAGCCGCCCGAACTCATCCCACTGAACCAGTTCTTCATGGCCCAGCTTGCTTACCTCTGCGAGCGAATGTCCGAGGTCAAGGAAGGGGACCGCTCGTTGCTCGACAACACCTCGATCATGCACTGTTCGAGCATGCTGCACGGCAGTCACGACGCGAAGCAGTTGCCGATCATTCTGCTCGGCGGCGCTGGCGGAAAACTCCGAGGCGGCCGCGCGCTCGACTACCTCAATTCGCCCAACCGACGGATGTGCAGCCTGTTCCTGAGCCTGATGGAGTGGGGTGGGCTCGAGCTCGACCAATTCGGCGATTCGACCGAGCGGCTAACGGGCATTTGATCGGGGTCTCTAGTTGCGTTCCGTTCCGGCAGCCGGCAAGCTGCGCAATCCCGAGGTACTCGTAGCACGGGCGAGATGGTGGTGCCGTTGGCCGTATGTTTCATCAGCGCGGTTTGCGTGATGAGGCCGCCGAAGGGGCTGGCCTTTGGCAAAGTCACGCGCTGCATGTCGGAGCCAATCACGCGTGGCGGATCGTCCGCCTGCGGCGGCATTTCTCCTTTTTCAATGCGGTCATGAATCCGCAACCAGCTTGCTATGACAATCAAGGCAAGATTGCTCCAACAACGATGAAATTGTCGATGGGCGCTCACTCGCGCCTAGGTTATGCGACAAAGCAACGAGCGAAAGTAAGTACGCCGCCGCGACTATCCATCGAATCATGCCAGAATCTCTTTCACCACCGATCCATAAACATCGGTGAGCCGGAAGTCGCGCCCGAGATGTCGCGAAGTCAGTCGGGTGTGATCAATCCCAAGCAGGTGGAGCATCGTGGCGTGTAAATCGTGAATGTGAATCTTGCCCTCGATGACTTTGAAGCCCATGTCGTCGGTTTCGCCATAGGTGAAGCCCGGCTTGACGCCTCCGCCTGCCATCCAAGCACAGAAACTCTGGGGCTGATGTTCGCGACCGTGTTTGTCGATCGGCGCCGTACCGCTCAAGTCCTGACTCCATGGCGTCCGTCCAAACTCACCAGACCAAAGTACTAATGTATCGTCGAGCAAGCCACGCTGCTTCAGGTCTTTCACCAGAGCCGCAACCGGCTGATCGGTTTGGTCGCAAAGCCTAGGAAGATTGCCGCGAATGTCGCCGTGATGATCCCAACCATCCATCGTCACTTGTACAAAACGAACGCCAGACTCGCTTAGTTTGCGAGCCAACAAACAAGCGCGAGCATTTTTGTCCGTATCCTTCCCGCCAACACCGTACATCTTGAGCGTCTCCTCGCTCTCCTTCGACATATCGACGAGTTGTGGCGTATCGGTCTGCATCCGAAACGCCAACTCCATGTTCTGAATCATTCCTTCCATGTTGGCGTCACCGTTCAGCTCATCCAGTAGCTGCCGGTTCATCCGCTGTGTCATATCCATTCGCTTGCGTTGCACCGCATCGGTAGCCGATACACTCTTCAGGTTGTCGATCGGCGAGGTATTGCTATTGAGCGGAACCGTGAGGGCAGTACCCTGATGGATCGCCGGAAGAAATGCCGAGCCGTAAGTACGAACGCCACCGGGATGAATCGTCATGAAACTTGGCAGGTTCTGATTCTCGGTCCCGAGGCCGTAGCTGATCCACGATCCCATCGAGGGTCTTACCTCGGTGAAACTACCGGTATGGAACTGATTGGTTGCGCTAGCGTGTTGCGGATTATCGGCATTCATGCCACGCAACAAGCAAATGTCGTCAGCGATGCTCGCGAGATGCGGCATCAAGTCAGAGATCATCATCCCGGATTGACCTCGCGGTTTCACCGGAGTCATCGCACCGAGCGCTAAGAATTTTTCCGTCCCGACTTGCGTTACGTTCTTATCAAGTGGCGAATCAATGGCCTCACCATGTTTGTCACGGATGTAGTCCTTCGGATCAAAGAGATCCATTTGCGACGGTCCACCCGCCATGAACAGAAAGATGACCCGTTTAACGCGCGGGGTGATGTCGAGGACGCGCCCACTAGATGCATGTGCCGACTCGCTCGCAGCTGCATGGAGCATGTCATGCAACGCTAACGTCCCAAAACCACATGCCGCATGTTGCAAACACTGACGTCGATTAGGCAGAACTTTGAAATTCATGATAGGCCTCTTGTGGCGTAAGCTTCCAGCTTGCGTTTTGCAAAGAATGTGACACGGCAAGCAAGGATGCTTACCCCACTTTCACTACTTCTACAATCGGAAAACAAAATGGTTGGAGGATAACAAACTGTGGCAGAGCTCTTGCCAAGCAACGGGCTCACTAATCTTCTTGTTGTCGGTTGTGTCAAGCGATTGAGTCTCTTCCAAGAATGCGATTGCATCCTGTCGTTCGGAAGGACTCATCGGTCGACTCAGGACGCGCAGCCACAGCTTCTCGAGTCGCTCGTCTTGCGTTCTTGATTCCGCAAATAGACGATCGATGATCAACTTCGCTCGCTTGCGATACGCCGCGTTATTCATCAGAAATAGCGACTGCGTAGGCACTACCGTTTGATTGCGATATCCTGCAATCAAAGCGGGATTCACGAAATCAAAGTAGCTGCGAATACGATCCTCGCCGGTAAAACCAGTCCGCATCACCGGAAGATAGATCGTGCGTTCAAACTCCTGCGATGGACGCGGTTTCTTATGCGAGTAGTTGGGAGGATTCACTCCCTTTGCGACCAGGGCACCTGTATTCTCGATATTTTCAAGCACCAGCGCAGGACCGCCGTGACTCTCCTTCAATTCACCGCTGATCGCGAGCGTCGAATCGCGTATCGCTTCGGCATCCAATCGCAGTCGATGCATTCGCCATTGCAATCGATTGTCAGGATCGACTTTGGTCGATACAGAGTCATTGATGCTGCTCAAGCGATACACACGACTGAGAACGATCGAGCGAATGAGCTGCTTTTGCGACCAGCCGTTCTTCATAAAGCGAGTCGCCAGATGATCGAGCAATTCCGGATGCGACGGTGTTTCGCCACGCACTCCAAAATAATCGACCGAGCGCACTAATCCTTCTCCGAACAGTTTTTGCCAAATTCGATTCACCGTCACACGAGCCGTTAGCGGATTCTTTTCATTGACTAGCCAGTCCGCCAGTTGAAGTCTCCCACTTTGTCCGGTAGGGATCTCTGGAAACGGTTGCCAGGATGCAACTCGCAGCGCACCACGCGGCACAATCCTATCTGGTGCATACGCATTGCCGCGGATGTATACCGGCATGTCGGCTGGTTTTTCGCCGTCATGCATCGCAAAGGCTTTCGGCACTTTGGAACCGAAGAACTCGGCATGTTGAATCTCCGTACCGAGCTTTTTAAGCGTCTCGGTCAATTCATCGCGTTGCTTGGTCAATGAAGCCAATTGACTTTCTTGACCTTCTGGCTCACTTGCTTCTTTGTTTTCCTTTTCGAGCTTCGCAAGTTTTGCGACGATCGATTTCTTCTCTTCGGTCAGTTTTGCTTGATCCGCCTTGAGGCTCGCTATTTTCTCCGCGTGCTCAGCTTCAAACTTTTTGCGCTCTTCCATCTGCTCGGGTGTCTCGGGAAGCTCGGTTGAGTTGAGCATACTCCAGACACCAAACGGAATCTTATGGGTTGATGGTGAACTGCGAAGCATCCCCGCGATACCGTAGTAATCTTCCACTCCGATCGGATCGAATTTGTGATCGTGACATCGGACACAGCCCATGGTCATCCCCAAAAAGGTTGCACCAATTTTCGTGAGTTGCGTATCGATATGATCCGCTTCCATCTTCGCCTTGTCCGGCTCAACGATCTCCACGTCACCCAGCATCAAGAAACCGGTCGCCGTGATGCACTCGGCTTTCTCTGAAGCGGAGGATGTCGCGATCAGGTCGCCCGCGATCTGCTCGCGAACAAAACGATCGAACGGTTTGTCTTTGTTGAATGCGTCGATCAAATAGTCACGATAACGCCAAGCGTATTCGGCGAAGACGTTATTCGAGGTCCCGATCATGTCGGCGTAACCGGTCAGGTCCAACCAATGCCGCGCCCAACGCTCACCAAAGGCACGCGATTCCAACAGCCGATCCACGACCGTCGCACAGGCATGAGGCGAGTTGTCTCGAATAAACGCATCGATCTCGTCAGGAGTCGGTGGCAGGCCGGTCAAATCGAGGCTTACTCGTCGCAGCCAAGTATAACGATCGGCATCCGCAACCGGTTTGATTCCGGCCGCTTCTTGTTTCGCTAGGATAAAGTGGTCGATCGCATCGAGTGGCCACGCACGGTTATTCACCGCAGGGGCATCGGGATTGGCGATCGGTTGAAAAGCCCAAAACTGTCGACCTTCTTCGAGATCGATGGCTCGCGCAGTCGGTAGTTCGTCGGCAACGCGTGGATCCGGTGCGCCCATCGCAATCCATGTTTCGAAATCGGCGATGATGGAATCCGAAAGCTTTCCCTTGGGAGGCATCTCGACATCTTCGTAACGGAGCGCCTTGATCAGCGAGCTCTCCTTGGGTTCCTCCAGATCGATCGCAGACCCACTATCGCCCCCTTTGAAAAGCCCAGCGCGATGATCAACGCGCAGTCCACCTTGAATGATCTTCGAATCCGCCGCATGGCACTCGTAACAGTGCTCGATCAGCACCGGTCGAATCTTTCTCTCGAAGAAGTCGAGCTGCTCGGGGGACGCAGCGGGTTCATCAGCCAACGCAGTCGAACAAAGCTGAGAGGCTACCCAAAGCAGTAGGCACGCACCGTGTGCCGTAACCTGAAGTGGAATTCCCGTGCTCCGAATCATGGCTGCTTCTCCAATCGTACGATGACGGCTTGCATGTGTTTCCGCATGGCCGATTCCGCTGCATCGGGATCATGTTCGCGGATAGCTTTCAGGATCGCGTTGTGCAACCGACGACCCAGTTGATTGTCCTTTTGAGAAGGGGTCTTACGAGCCATTTGAACCAGAACGAATAACGCACTTGCCAAATAGTCAACCTATCAGACATGTTAGCAGACTGCCAAATCTGGTTCAAGCTGCAGTCTGGAAAATTTCAGTCGCAAGGGCGGTCTGGTCGCCAATCGAGATTGTTAGCTCGCCGATCAGCGAATTCGTTTTTCGAAGTGGAGCATCACGATCGGGATAGTTCATGCGGCCTTTCGGACCGTCGCAAGACTCGGCTTGCAACACGCGCTGATAAGGCCAAGTCTTCATTCCGTCGAAACTAATCCACAGCGATATGGGACTGCGATGCTTCGGATTGGGATTATGCAGCAACGCAACCGTTTCGCCTCCCAAACCGTAAAGAGTTGCCTTCGAGCCAGGATTACGAATCGCCGTTTTCGTCGCGAACGCCGGCCATGATTTACCGCCGTCGCTCGACTCGGCGTAGTAGAGGACTCCGCCTGGTCGATCCGCGCGGATCACCATCCCAATTCGCCCGTCAGCCAACTCGACGAGACTGTTTTCAGCCCATCCGTGATACCGGTCGTCGTCGGTGATCCTGATGTTGCCGTGCCCATAGAACGTCTTTCCGCCGTCGCGACTGATGAGCACTCCGTTACGGGGATTGCTGACGTAGTGAAATAACGCCTTGTGCCACGGCTTTTCCTCCGCCGGCGGTGGCGGCGTTCCGTCGGGCGGACCTTCGTAATGCTGGAACGGAATCAGGATGCGGCTACGGCACATCAAAGCCGACACGAAACTCGTCTCCGAAGACCGGAGGCGTGGCGTCAGCAACCACTAACGGTGCCGTACTCGCTGTGATCAGGACCGACAACAGCGCGACAGTGAAACAAAGTTGTTTGTTAAATTGCCAAGTCATCTTTTCAATACGCTCCAGGTCGAGTCTGTGTAACAAATATTTATCGTGTTCATTTTGGTCGTCCCGGCGATTAAACTCAATTGCCAAGCATTCTCAAAGTATTGCGCAACTTTGTCAAAGAGCGATCTTAAGAAATGACACCACATGTAAGGCCCGGAAACCGCTGCTTCCATCGGGTTCATTCGCGAGAATGCCTGTCAGCCTGAAAATGGCTCCAGCCATGAAACAATTTCTATTGATCTTTAGCTGCCTGATTGTAGTCGCTCTTCGAATTGCGAAACTACGTTGGGGTCAGATCCGGTTTTCAGTTTTCGCAAGGCAAAGTGGCGAGAAATACTTGCTGAACAGGCGGCGACAGTGAGGCTTCCAACGAATAGATAACGACGGTCGCCGCCGCATGTCAGCCACATTGGCAGAAGTTGCCATCTGCAAGACACCCACCAAGGCGACACCCTACTTTCATCTCGCGTCGAACTAATCTTCTGTCAAAATGGTGTGCCCCTTGCAACTTGG
>CAMCMB010000085.1 GCA_945875845.1 Pirellula staleyi DSM 6068 | reverse complement strand
CAGGACATCGACGGACTGGCAGCGCTGAGGATGGGCTTACGTGAGCGATTCTCGCAGAGCACGTTGGGATCGCCCGAGAGATTTGCCTTGGAGTTCGAATCGGCCCTGGCCGAAGCTTATGCCGTAGCATGGGCCTCTGAGCCCGTGCGCCGCTAACTTAGCAAATGACGTACGCGTCGGAGTCGTCTCTCCCATGGATTCACGAGCGAGCGTGTGTCACGCGATGGTAACCCGAAGCGTAAGTTTTGAAGTTGCGCTATTTGGATTAGGGCTGGAGGCCCGACACATCCACTGCCGGTGTCGCAAGGCACCGGTTCCATGAACTCCAAGAAATTCAAGGCCTGATGGGCCGACACACTGAAGCTGTGTCGGCCCTTCAGGCCTCAATCCCCTTCGCCATTCAAACCGGGGCTTACCAGCCACGGCATTGGGTGTGCCGACCCTACGGGCCTAAATCGCGCAACTTCAAAACGCGTAAGCGAGGGGCAGACCATCCCTCGCTCACCGGCTCGTTGCTTTAATGGTACGACGGACTTCCAAGTCCGTCGAATTCCCCATTGACGGACTTGGAAGTCCGTCTTACCGCCCTTACCCAATAACGACTTCACTAAAGCAACAAGCCGTCACGCGTCGGGTTGGGATGAATGGGGATTAAATCAGCATCCTCCGAGACCAGGGCGAGGGGAGCAAGATCAAAAAATGTGGGTAACGATGAGGCGAGACTCGCATGCCACTTTCGAATACCCCGTGGCGCAGCAGGCTGTTCAAGTTCCTATGTGTCATGCCTGCGCAGCTATCCGGCATTGTTTGGGATCTCTCCGTAGAACCGAGCACCGCAGTTGTCGCAAATCCAAGTTGGACAGGATCCCTGCGGAACAATATGTGTTAGACCGGTGTTGCGCAATCGATGTTGGCAAACGGGACAGCGGGTTCCAAAAGGTAATTCTATCAATCTTCCTAGGGCAACCACGACGCTCAACACAAGGAAAAAGGTGAGCGCGTTCCAGGTCATCGGAAATTTCCCCGTCAAACAAGTTTGTCGTGTTGAGGATCACGCTGCCGAGTGGGGCTGAATTCTTTCGAGTCGATTCCGATCGATTCTCGCCCCACACGGCTTTGCATTAAGACTCATCGTCGTTTCTTAAGCGAACGAGCACGGTGTAGTCTTCGAGCGTCGAGGTGTCACCGGTCCCTTCTTTTCCTGCAGCGATATCGCGCAGCAATCTTCGCATGATTTTGCCGCTGCGCGTCTTAGGCAACGACGAAGTGAATCGAACTTCATCTGGAACCGCCAGCGCCCCAATCTCCTTGCGAATATGTTTCTTAAGTGCCTCTCGCATTTCGTCGGTAGGTTCGTGGCTTTTTAGGGTAACGAACACCGTAATCGCTTGGCCTTTGATCTCATCGGGACGTCCGACAGCCGCAGCTTCGGCAACGGCAGGGTGGCTGACCAATGCGCTTTCCACTTCGATGGTGCTGAGTCGATGACCTGATACATTGATGACATCGTCGATGCGGCCCATGATCCAGTAATAGCCATCCTCGTCAAATCGCGCGTTGTCTCCCGTTAAGTACATGTGCGGCACGGTCGCCCAGTATTGCTGGCGATAGCGCTCGTCGTCACCCCATATGCCGCGCAGCATTCCTGGCCAAGGTTTTTCGATGCAAAGCATGCCACCATGATTGGTTTCGACATCCCCAAGTTCGCCTGCGGGACCGGTGTGGTTTAGGACTCGCGGAACAATCCCAGGCAACGGACGCGTACATGAGCCAGGCTTGCACGCGATTGCGCCAGGAAACGGAGACATCATGATGCCTCCGGTTTCCGTTTGCCACCAGGTATCCACGATCGGGCAACGCCGACCTCCGATCTTCTCGTAGTACCACATCCACGCTTCGGGATTAATCCCTTCGCCCACGCTCCCCAGCAGTCGTAGCGAGCTCAACTCATGTTTTTCAACATGGTGGTCTCCCCACTTGATAAAGGTCCGGATGGCTGTTGGCGCCGTGTAGAGAATGGAAACTTTGTAGCGTGCGATAATCTCCCAGAATCGATCTTCTTTCGGAGCGTTAGGGGCACCTTCGTACATCACTTGGGTCGCACCTGCCGACATCGGTCCATACACAATGTAACTGTGTCCCGTGATCCAGCCGCAATCCGCAGTGCACCAAAAAATATCTTCGTCCCGATGATCAAAGACCCATTGGAACGTTCGCTTGACATAAAGGTTGTAGCCTGCGGTCGTGTGTCGAATCCCCTTTGGCTTGCCCGTCGAACCGCTGGTGTACAAGATGAACAACGAATCTTCGCTCTCCATGGGTTCGGCGGGGCAATCGTCCGTCACGTCGGCGATGAGATCGTGCCACCAGATGTCTCGCTCAGGCTGCATCGCAGGTTGATTGCCGATGCGATTGAGCACAATGCATTTTTCAACGGTAGGACTTTTCGCGAGTGCTTCGTCTGCGGTCTGTTTCAGCGTCAACGCTTTTCCACGCCGCCAACCCCCATCGGCCGTAATGAGGAATCTCGCTTGAGCGTCATTGTTTCGGTCTGAAATGGCTTCGGCACTAAAACCACCAAAAATTACCGAATGAATGGCACCGACTCGTGCGCAGGCCAACATCGCGACGGCCAACTCTGGGACCATCGGCATGTAGATGCTAACGCGATCACCCTTGTTGATACCAAGCTTCTTCAAGCCATTGGCAAATCGACAAACATCCCGATGCAGTTCGGCATAAGTAATCGTGCGGCGATCGCCTGGTTCCCCCTCCCAATAGAGAGCAACTCGATCCCCTCGCCCATTGAGAACATGCGTATCCAAGCAGTTGTAGGAAACGTTCGTTGTTCCACCGACAAACCATTTTGCGAACGGCTCGTTCCATTGCAACGTGGTGTGGAACGGGGTGAACCAGTGCAAATGCTCGGTTGCTTGCTGTGCCCAGAATCCCTCCGTATCGTCTATTGAACTATCGTAAAGTGCCTGATAGGCCTCCATGGATCCGATGGCGGCCTGGTTGGCGAACGACTCGCTGGGTGGAAAGACGCGTGTTTCGATCAAGACGTTGGAAATCTTGCCGGTAGAAGACTCTGACATTCAAAAGCTCACAGCGAGGATTGAGTTAACGGAACCGTAGAACTGTGGCAGATTTTGAGCCAGTGGAGCCGGAATGTCAAATCACGTTCAGCTCTGGGTGATTTCACCCACCGTGAATCGATTGCAAAATTGACTGGGATTCCAATTCGTCGACCAACACATCTGGACTTTGTCTAGGTAGAATCCTCACTCGCCTATTTCAAATGCCGTTGTTACGCATTGCCGCCTTGAAATCCTTGAGAAATACCCATGGAACAATTGGTACCCTTTGTCGGTTTGTTCACCATGATCTTCATTGCTTGGGGGTTGAGCGCGAACCGCAAGCGATTTCCGTGGCGTGTGGTGATTGGTGGAATCCTGCTCCAATTTGCTCTTGCTTTGCTCGTGCTGCGCGTGCCTGCCGGCAAGGTGATTTTTGAGTTTATCGGTTCCGGCTTTACCAGTTTATTGGATTGTGTGGATCAAGGCGCTGGCTTTGTCTTTGGTGATACGCTAATCACGACGGCTCGTGGAGAGACGCCCGCCTTCAAAGTCCATTTTGTTGCCTTTAAGGTATTGCCCACCATCATCTTTTTCTCCTCCCTCATGTCGGTGCTTTACTACGTTGGGGTGATGCAATTCGTCGTAGGATTCATTTCCAGGATTATGCAGCGAACGCTCGGGACCTCTGGAGCCGAGACTTTGTCGGCCGCTGGAAACATTTTTGTCGGTCAAACGGAAGCCCCACTCCTGATCAAACCTTATTTGAACCGCATGACAGATTCAGAAATCATGGCCGTCATGGTGGGTGGCTTTGCAACTATTGCAGGTGGTGTGATGGCGGCCTACGTTGGCATGGGAATTGATCCTGTGCATTTGCTTTCGGCAAGCCTCATGTCGGCCCCGGCTGCATTGGTAATCGCCAAAGTGCTCCAACCCGAAGTGGACGTACCAGAGACCCTCGGGAAAGTCGAAGCGACTCCTCCGATGGAAGCGACTAATGTGATTGACGCCGCCGCCCGCGGGGCAAGCGATGGCCTTCATCTGGCGCTGAATGTCGGGGCGATGTTGATTGCATTCTTGGCCTTGATTTTCATGCTCGACAGTATGCTTGGTTCCATTACCAATTGGCTGAGCACTCAGGTCTTTGGTAAGCCCGACTATCGTATCACCTTCACCCAGATCATGGGTTACGCTTCGGCGCCCTTTGCGTTCCTGATGGGGATCGAATCGAAAGACTGTATCGTTGCCGGCGAAATCCTGGGAACCCGAATCGTCGGGAACGAGTTTATCGCTTATCTACGAATGAATCCAGCGACCAATCCAGAATTTGCGAATGTGTCGGAACGAACGAAAACCATTCTTACCTATGCTTTATGCGGATTTGCGAACGTGGGATCGATTGGCATTCAAAT
Organism: Pirellula staleyi DSM 6068; assembly: GCA_945875845.1. Lineage (GTDB taxonomy): Bacteria > Planctomycetota > Planctomycetia > Pirellulales > Pirellulaceae > JBKCUI01. The sequence goes on along the minus strand of CAMCMB010000085.1, from coordinate 25,574 downwards.
AGGCGGGCTTGGGCCGTTGGCGCCTGACCGACGCAATTCGTTGGTGCGGCTTGGGCTTCGGGCTATGATCGGCGGATTGCTGGCTTGTTACATGACGGCGTGTTTGGCCGCAACGTTCATCTGATTTGGTTCATCTGATTTGGAGAATGCATTGGATCCATTGAATTTACGAACGCCTGGCTTGATGATTTTGGGGACCGATACGGACGTGGGTAAAACGTATGTAGCCTGTCGCATTTTGGAGGAATTGGTTCGCCAGAAAATCGTGGTCGGGGCTTACAAGCCGGTAGCAAGTGGAGGCTTGGCTATCGAGCATGGAGATGCGTTCCGACTATGGCAGGCCAGCGGTTGCAATCGCAACCTGGAGCAAGTCAACCCTCAGTTCTTTTTCGCGCCGCTGGCTCCACCCGTGGCCGCTGAGTTGGAGGGGCGAGCGGTGAATGATGCGAGGATGTTGGACGGTGCCATCGAATGGGAAAGTCATTGCGAATTCTTAGTCGTCGAAGGGGCGGGCGGTTTGATGTCACCTTTAAGCTGGTCGACGACCAACGCGAGCCTAGCAAACAGTTTAGGGTTACCGATTGTGCTGGTTTCTGCGAACCGGCTAGGAGTCGTAAATCAGGTTATGACGACGTTGATCGCGGCTGAATCGCTTGGACTACGTGTCGTCTGTGTGGTGCTCAACGATGTCGCGGTCATGGACCACCACGACCAGTCTGTTTTCACCAACGAACGACTACTCCAAGCTACGCTGGACCAGATGGTGAATCCACCGAAGCTTGCGAGATTAGGCTTTGGGAAGGCCGGATTTTGCCCACCAATGGACTGGCACGTTTTTTCAGTACAATGTCCGTGACTGAGACCGAATGGCCCTCAATTTCATCGGGAGTGCGCATCGGGAGTGCGAGGTTTCTGCCGAGCCTAGTACGCTAAGGTTCGGCAGGAGCCTCACCCTCCCAGGGCAATGAATGGATTGGGCAAAGTCGAGGAAAACCCAGGCCAAGGGATCGAATTTCGCACAGTCGAATTTCGCACAGTCGAATTATTTACAAACTATTTCAATAAACGGTTAGGTCAACGATGCTTTTGAAAACGCTCCTCGATTGGGTACTTCATCTCGATCATCATTTGAATGAACTGATGGTCTCGGTAGGACCCGTTTGGGTGTACGTCGTGTTGTTTGCGATCATCTTTTGCGAGACAGGTCTGGTGGTAATGCCGTTTTTACCAGGGGACTCGCTGCTTTTTGCGGTGGGGGCCCTCTGTGCGATAACGGACTCGCCGCTGAATTTGGCAATCCTGATCCCATTGCTGATCGTCGCCGCAATCCTGGGTGATGCGGTGAACTATTGGATTGGTGCAAAGGTGGGACCGAAGGTGTTTTTTAGTGACACATCGCGTTGGCTCAATCGACAACATTTAGACCGCGCCCAGCATTTTTATGAAAAGTACGGATCGAAGGCGATAATCATTGCGAGGTTTGCCCCTATTGTGCGGACATTCGCACCGTTTGTGGCTGGCATTGGCAAAATGAATTTCGGTCGTTTCTGGCTATATAATATTGTCGGGGGCGCGGTATGGGTAAGCCTGTTTTTGGTGACCGGCTATTGGTTTGGCAACATCGAATTCGTCAAGAATAATTTCATCTTCGTAACGATTGGTATCATCGCGTTAAGCGTTATTCCGATTGCGTATGAGTGGATGAAAGCCAGGGCAGAATCCCGCGCTGCGCGAAGCATCTAACAATCGACGTCACCACTGGACCGTTCTTCTAAACCACGAAAAACACGAAAGACACGAAAAACAGCATGCATTCGTTCGTGCTTTTCGATTCTTTCGTGGTTCCAAAACAGTAGATTACTTCGATTCGCGAAGTTTTGTTTCGAAGTGATAAAGAGCTTTCTTGAGTTCAGGGTGATGCGGTTTGATTTCGACGGCTCGGCGCTGTTGTTGAACTGCGTCTTGGTATTTTCCCATGGCGGCGTAGCAATGGGCCAATGTGTCCAAGTACTCAGCGCTTTCCGGACTCAGTGCGCATGCTTTTCTGCTAAGGAAAAGTGCTTCTTCCTTGCTCCCTTCGGTGTTTGCGACAACCCATGCAAGCGTATTGCAGTGGTTTGCCATTTTGCTCACATAGAACGCGTGTTCAAGGCTGCCCGAAGTCTTCAATGCTTCGCTTGTTTCTCGAATTTCACCTCGGATTTCGCTGATGATTTCCCTGAGTGTTGCGAGACGTTTGGCCTGTTCTTTTTCCGACATGGAAATCCTGTAGAGTCCAATCAGAGCGTCGACATTATCCGAACTATGGCCGATCGAATTCCAGTAGTGTTCTTTCGCCTTGTCCATTTCGCTTTCTTCGCGGGCTTCATCACCTCGATAAAGGTGATAGCTTGACATCAGGCTCTCCGAGAGTCGCGAGCTTTCGGTTAGCTGACGTTGGAACATGGGTTCGTTATGAAAGCGTTCAACGAACGGTTCGAGGACGTTGGCCGCCTCATTGTGTCTTGACTGCGACTGGAGCATTTCCGAAAGTTTCCACATCACAACGATAGTGGCATTCAGCGTTAGGTCGAAAGGCACGTTGGCCGGATTTTTGGCATTGAACTCGGCTCCTTCGTCCTTTTTTTCTTCGACGTTGGGTTCGCTGTCCGGACCTTGCTGGGTGGATTTCTGTTTGGTTTTTTTGAGTTGGTAATTTTCGTCTTTGAAGATGGCCAGCTTGTACTCAGACTCGGCCCAGGCAAACTGGCCTCTTTCTTTTAATAGGTCTGCGAGATAGGCCCGTCGTTCAAGGTCACCCAAATTTCGTCGTTCGAACGCTAAATCCAGGGCGCTGCGAATTGGGTCGCGAGTTGCACGATCGTTTGGTTTGCGTTCGTCACCGTTTTCATCACACGTAATCTGCTTGAGTGATGAACGCGCGACTTTATTTGCCAATTCCTCTTTGCCTTCCAGCATGAAACTTTCGGCGAGGAGATATCCAAAAAGGAATTCACGGGTCAGAGTGGATTGAGGGAGTTTGGCGTGTTGTTCTTGAACCAGTTCTGGCAATTTCACCTTCAGAGCCCACTGAGCAAACTCGTTTGCTTGATTGGTTCTATTGCCGATCATGGAGTCCAGCGTCGGAACGGACTTACCGAGGGTCAGCACAGACCTTCCCATGCTGAGTGCCTGATCTCGCAACTCCGGAGTTTCCGAAATCTGCTCGATGACCCAGCGATGCAAGTCTGCGACCAAGTCGAGGCTTGTTTCACCGGCGTTTCTTTGGAGTAAGCTCAGTTCTTCCTCGAGCGTTTTCCTCCACCCATCCAAGTCGAATGAAACCGATGAGGAAGCGTATTTCAGGACCCATTTACTGGCTGTGCTTTGCCCACCTACGATGGAACGATAAAGAGATTCTTTGCGAGCTTCCGTGGATTGATCCACGACAGGCTTGCTTCGCATCAAGATAAGCGCGGCGCGTTTCGCGAGTCCGCTTTGAGTCTCATAACGAACGAGTCGGCAAAGAGCCGCAAATCCTTCGTCGTGTTCAAGTCGTTGGAGTTGGTCGATGTAGGCTGACTTGTCGGCATGTTGTGAGCTACCGTAATTGAGCAAAATTTTACGGACACTCTGTGTGTCGGTTTCCCAAGCCCAAGTGAATTGGTTGCTTTGAACGATGTATCGAGCAATCGCTGCGATCTGTGGATCCGCGTGAAAACTGGCCGAGTGCAGTTGATCGAGGGCCAAGACTCCGATTCTCTCCAGTTCCGCCTGGGCATTGATACGGCTTGAGTAGTTGGGGTCGGCCAGTCGTTCGATCAGTAGCGAGATACGGACCGCCATGGCATCCGGGGTCGCGTTTGCGGAGTCCTTGGCAATCGATACTTGGCAGATCCCAATCCCGGGAAACCCAATCCCGGGAAACCCAGAACCGAACAGGAGAAGTAGCGTTATTGCCATCCCAAAAGGACGCGACAAACGATCTCGAAACCAGACTGGAACAACCTGAGCATCGTGCAGTAAACCTTGAAATGTCCCGTTAAATGTCATTTGCAATGCCTTTTGCTGGATCGCCTTTCCCGGAATGTGTAAGCCTATTCTGGCTTGTTTAGGGTATCCAGGCCAAGTGGAGATGGTGAAATAGGTCCAAAATTGGGAGGCAAAAATGGAATTCTACGTGGGGCTCGCCCTTTTATTCCATCGACAAAATTCATTTTCGAAAAAATTTCAAATGTTTGCGCGAAACTTTTGACATTCAGTAGTTCACTGCGATAACATTAGGGTTGAGTATCGCTCCGCTCCCCGATTCGGTGGTGTTGGGCGATACTTCACTCATCACACCACACTTCTTCTTTCTGCTTGTCAGCCATCCTAAGAACAAGATTCGAGGGGAGGCATGGACAAGAAGGGTTCGCACGATGGCGAAAAAGATTCAGCATGTTTGGGGCTTGGAAATAGGGCAAAGCGCCCTGAAGGGCTTGCGTTGTCATTTGGATGGCGACAAGATCGTCACGGACACATTCGATTTCGTCGAATATCCGAAGATTCTTAGCCAACCCGAAGCGGAACCGGAGTTGTTGATCGCGGATGCGATGCAGCAATTCATGTCTCGCAATGACCTGCGTGGGGCGAGGGTCGGCGTCAGCGTGCCCGGCCAAAGCGGATTGGCAAAATTCTTTAAGCCGCCACCGGTCGAAGTCAAAAAGATTGGCGACATCGTCAAGTATGAGGCCAAGCAACAGATCCCATTCGATCTGAACGACGTCATTTGGGATTTCCAGCAAATGGAAGGGGCCCAAATCGAAGATGGATACGCTTTGGAGAGCGAAGTGGGCCTGTTCGCGATGAAGCGCGATGCGGTGTTTCGATCGCTTAAGCCCTTTCGTGAAAAGTTGATGGATCTCGATTTGGTGCAATTGGCACCGATGAGCATCTACAACATGATTGCCTACGACAAGTATGCGGATCGAATGGCAAATGAGCCTTTTGACTCCGAGAATCCTCACAAGTCGATCGTGGTTCTTTCGATAGGAACCGATGCGAGCGATCTCATCGTTACCAACGGATTCCGAGTTTGGCAACGAAGCATCCCGATTGGAGGCAATCACTTTACTCGCCAATTGACCAAGGATTTGAAGCTGACTTTTGCCAAGGCCGAGCACCTCAAGCGGAACGCAATGCAAGCGGACGATCCCAAGTTGGTGTTCCAGGCGATGCGTCCCGTTTTCAACGACATGGTGACGGAAATCCAGCGATCGCTCAATTTCTTCAAGACGCTCAATAAGAAAAGCGAATTAGAGAGCATGCTCTTGTTGGGCAATACCGCGAAGTTGCCGGGTCTTCAGCAATTCATCAACAAGAACTTGGGGATGGACGTTGAGATTTTGGACAAGTATCCAAAACTCGAAGGGACGGAAGTAACAGGTGCACAGGCGTTCAAGGAAAACGCAGCCGCCTTCGGTGTCGTGTACGGCATATGTCTCCAGTTGCTTAAGAAAGGTCCGATGAGGACCAATTTGCTGCCGCGTGAGATCGCGATCGATCGTGTGGTGAGAATGAAGAAACCATGGACGGTTGGCGCTTTGTCGCTTTTGCTCGTCGGGATGGTTACGAATCATGCGACCATGGGGCGAGTCTTGAGCGTCGTAGACGAGGCGAAATGGAAGTCATCCGAGGATTTGGTTTCCTCGGTCTCGAAAGAATCCGCGAATGAATTGAGCGAGGATTCGACCCGCAAAAACAAGCTTGCATTGTTTCAAAGAGTCGGAGACGAGGTGAGCGCTGGGGCTTCGCGACGAGCCATGTCGCTCGATCTGTGCAAGGCGATTGAAGCCAGCCTCAATCGGGACAAGGCACTCATGGAAAAGACGCCGATCGAGTTGCCCTATTCGAAGCGCAAGGACTTCCACATTAAGCGAGTAGAGCAAAAGTTCGTAAAGGATTTTTCCAGTTGGTTCAATGCGGACGTGGCAAATCGATACAAGGACCAATATAAAACGCGTTTGCAACTGCTTGAATCCAATGCGAAGCCCTCAAAGACAATCGAAAACGCCGAAACCACCGAGTCCAGTGAGCCTCCAGCAGAGCCATTGCCGCCAACAGGCCAAGGTTGGGTTGTTGAAATCGAGGGTTTTCATTACTTCAACGGGGCAGAAAACAAAGGTCTCGAAGGCGAAGCGCACGTTCTCAAGTACTTCGTCGACTTTCTAGAGAATGGTTCCATCGCGCCCCCTATCAAAGAGTCGGTTGCAGAGTATTCGCTTCGCGATTTGGGAGTAAGGTTGCCGGTCGTTCGAAGCGTTAAAATTGATAAACAGCATCGAATTCCAAACCCGGACTACTATCGCCGTTTGGCCGAACTGGGATTGACCTCGGGTGCCGCGGGAGGAATGGGATCAGGGGGTGGCTTCGAGTACGGAGGAGCTAGCTCCGGCGGTAAGGGCGGCGGACCTGGCGGAATGGGTGCCATGGGAGGTATGGGTGGAGTGGGTGGCCTAGGAGGAGAGGCGGCCGGCGGCTACGGCGGATACGGTGGTGCCCCAACCAAACCGGTTTTGGACGAAGACGGGAAAGAAATCCCCATGGATTTTGCGGCGGAGAAGTGTGACTTCATCGTTCAGTTCGCATGGAGGTCACGATTTGAAAAAGGTGGCGGCAAGGAACTGGATGGTGGATTTCCGGTTGCGGAAGTGGCGGCAGAACCCACCGACGCGAGTGCGCCCGCTGAGACGACTGGCGATCCTGCAACGGTTCCGGAACCAGCCCAACAGTAAGTTGACAAACGCAGAACAAATCAAATCCAAAACGGGAAGTAGAAAAAATGGACGCATTGAAGAATTTTTGGAAAGCCATACTGCTATATCAATTTTGGATATTAGCCGGCTTAGTTTTTGTGGCTTCGGCGGTCGTCTTCTACTTAACGAGTTCGAGCCTGTCGACGATGATCACAGGTCGGACGACCAAGCTCAATTCTACCTTTGAGCAGATTCAGCAAATCAAGGGAATTGTTCCAACTCATCCGAATGCGCATTCGCATTCCGAGCTGGACAAGCTTGCAGTGAAACTGGAAGGGGAAGTCAGGGACGCATGGAACCTGCAATACAATCGGCAAGCAAAACTGTTGGTTTGGCCTTCGAAAGCCTTCCCGCCCGGCACCAGGGCTTTGGAAATATTCAAAGACCTAAGACCAGTCGAGCAGTATGTCGATTTTCCGGTCGATTCATCAACTCCCAGAATCAGCAAAATCACCAGCAATGATCGAGAGGTCTATCGTTCCTACATAGGTCCTGAGTTTGCGGAAGTATCGAAGATTATTGGCACAGAATGGAAAGCCAAAGTGGAAGCCGGAGGGGCTTTGTCTGGATACGGCGGCGGCGGATCGGGATCCGGAAAAGGCATGGGCGGTATGATGGGCGGTACGATGGGCGGGCCGGAAGGAGGAGATGGCTATGGCGCGGGTGGCTATGGCGGAGCGGGTGGTTATGGCGGGACGAATGTCTCTGAAAGCAAGGATTTAGTGCGTTGGAGTGAAACCTCCCAGCAGGAGTTGCTTAATCAAATTCTACCTTGGTACCGTTATCCCGTGCCCCCGTCTGTCCTGGACATCTATTACACCCAAGAAGACATGTGGCTTTTGACTGGAATTATGGAAATCATCAGGGCCACCAACGCTGGCGCTGTGGAGAACTTTCAGGCCAAGGTGAAAGAAATAGAATGGATTCGGATGGGCCGATATGCGAACCGTGACGCTGGAACCCTAACCAGTGGAGCCGCTGCGGGAGGAATGGGCGGAATGGGCAGTGATGCAAGTGGAATGGGAATGATGAGCGGGATGGAGGGAATGGGCGGAATGGGCGGAATGGATGCGGGCATGGGTATGGACAGCGGCTCGATGGGGGAATCGTCGGGCGGCGAAGGTAAGATGGGTGGAATGGACATGAGTGGCGGTGGTGGCGGTGGTGGCCCAATGAGACCCGATCCCGCCGATGGAAGGTACATCAGTTTTGCGACCGATAAGGAGTTCGACTCGATAAAAGGCGTTGACTTGCGCGAGGCCATCAAGAATATCACTGCAGAGAATGCCGTCGATGCTGTTGCGAAACGTGTACCTATTCGCATGCGATTGAAGATAGATCCGAATCACTTGAGCACTCTGATTGCGGCCTGCGGAAATGCAGATTTGATGCTGGAGGTTTATCAGATTCGACTTAACACCGAACCAGCCCCCGGTAGTGGTAGTGGCGGTGGATCCTCAGGCGGCCCTGGCGGATACGGCGCTTTCAGTACAGGAGGACCGGGTATGGAAGGTGCGGGAGGCCCCGAGGGATCGGGTGGCATGGGTGGCATGGGTGGTTATGGAGGAATGATGGGTGGTAGTGGAGGAGATGGCTATGGCGGAACTGGATCGATGGGCATGGCTCCAGCCAAACCCAAGACGGAAATCACCGTGGAGATCTTTGGACTAATCTACTTGTATAACCCGGTGAATATTGGCAGTCTCGGCAGCGACAAGGTCTCGGACGTCCCTCTCGGCCAGGCTCCTGCTGTGCCGGCTGGAACCCAAGCACCCGCGACTCCAGAAACTCCGCCAGCTTCAGAACCGGCAACTCCGCCAGCCTCAGAGCCGGCAGCCTCAGAGCCGGCAGCTCTGCCAGCCGAAGCCGGTAAAGCCGAAAACGCCGCTGGAGAAAATCCAGAGGATGCAAAATCAATTGATCCCAATGCCCCACTTGCCGGTCGGTGACGGATCAGCGACCAAGACACTCCTTGAGTGTCAAAACCAGCACAATTATCGAAGTTTGCGACCACATCGCGTTGAAAAATTGGAGTCCATATCATGGCCAGAAAAAAGAAAACATCGAGTTCCAAGTCGGCCTTCAGCATGAAGGAATTCTTGATTCTTCACGTAGAAAAGATCGTATTCGGAATCGTAGCACTTTTGTCCCTGGCGTTAATTAGCTCGGGTTTTTTCGCACCGTCCTATCCGACCAGCAAAACACCGGATGGTCTCAAAGATCAAGCGAATCTCGTTTCTAGGTCGATTAAGGAAAATCACTGGGAGCAGATCAAGGAAAGTCAAGCACCCATCGAAACGGGCTTTGTGGTAAAGGCAGCCAAGACTCGGGAAAAGATTTCTCCCGATCAGACTATCATTTTTCCACTGGTCGATAATTCATTGAATCGACGAGGCGATCCCGTACTTAAGGCACCTACCAATCTGGAAGCCGTTTACTACGCAGGTCCAGTCGCAACTACGTTACGGCCCAAAGCCGAGGATCCAATCGCTCTACTCGAAGATGCCAAAAAGCCAGTAGAGAAACAACCAAAGAGTTCTGCCAGAGGTGGTCAGGGAAGCATGGGTTCGGAGCTTGGCGGGGGATATGGTTCCGACGCCGGATCAGGGTCAGGCGGAATGGGTGCAATGGCGGGAATGGGCGGTCCCGGAGGAATGGCTGGCATGGGAGGCATGGGAGGTTTGACAGGAACTCGATTCTTGTCGCAAGGTTATGACAAGGGTTTTCAAATGGGGATGAGGACCTTTTTTGAGCCGGCTGTGAATACTGCTCCCGTGTCGCAGACGGCGACTCCTCCAGCAAAGAAAGTTCCCATCGCCGTTGGCACTTCTTTTGTTGCAGTCACTGCCTTGGCACCACATCAAGAAATGGAAACGGAATACAAAAAAGAATTCGCAGAAGTTCGCGGGTACGTCGACGGGAGAGATACACCCAATTACGTGGGCATTGAAGTTCAACGGGCTGAGATCAACGACAAGAACGCGAACCAGGACCTTGCCGAATCGGATTGGAAACCCCTTCCCAATTCAGGGACGGAAGAGTTCAAGAAATTTGCTAAAAACATGATAGGGACCTGTGCCGATGTGCATCGGCCCGAGTGGACGGAACCCAACATTTCGATGCCAATTCCTCCCGTTTTGTTGAATGATTACCAAAAATACGCTTCCCACTCGCAAATTCCGTTGCTGGTTCCACAGCCCAAGGAAAGTGAAGGGGAAGCCGTAGATGCCGGCGCAGGATTCGGATCCGGCGGGTATGGATCCGGCGGGTACGGTGGTGGCGGGTACGGTGGTGGAATGGCCATGGGGGGCGACGGTTACGGTGGTGCTGGTGGATCTGGTTCGGGGATGATGATGGGGGGCGAAGGGGGCTATGGTGGAGGGATGATGGGAGGCGACGGATACGGAGGGGGAGGGATGGCAGGAATGGGCAGCGCTCTTGGAGGTGCCTCCGGCTACGGCGGTGGAGAAGCCAGTTATGGGGGAGACGCCGGTATGGGAGGTATGGGAGGTATGGGAGGTGGGGTGGGTTTCAACGCGATTGCGCTTCCGAAACGCTTGCCCAGCACAAAGTACAAACTCGTTCGTTTTTTCGATTTTACAGCAGCCCCAGGAAAGACTTACAAGTATCGAGTTAGGTTGTTGATGTATGACCCGAATTTCCCTGAATCGAGCGCATTTCAGCCCAAGACTGAAACGCTAAAATCGGATGCGGTGAAGCGAGTCCAAATTCTTATGGCCAACGAACCAAAGGAATCAAAAACCACTGGTGCCACGGGGGCTGCGACCTTGAAGCCACCAGTCAAACGAGTTAGCAAGAGAGAAACGGAATGGTCGCTTCCAAGTCCAGCCGTTTCTGCGATCAGGCCTCCGGCCGTTTTCGCAGGATTCGACACCGCACAGCCTAAGATAGAAGCGGTCGTTGTCGAATTCGATAGGCCCAAAGCCGTATATGTGCCTCTCAAGTATCAGGTAGACGCAGGGGTTGTGCTGGGTGCGATGCGAAAAGAGAAGGGAAAAGAGGTTCCGCCCGAGATCATCCATCCAACAAACAAGACTCTCAAAAGTCTTAAGGACTTTAAGTCAACGAGCATGGTAACAGTCGTCAGTGTTTTGGGACAAACGAAGCTGGAAGTGCAGTTGCCAACTCAAAAGGAAAAGGAACCGTTGAAAACAGGAGCAGAGGTTGTGGCTTTTGACCCAGTCACAGGCCAGCTCATCGTCAGTCGCGAATTCGATGACTTCACTGGCTTCAACATGTTTTCCCAGCCTGACAAACCTGCCGTTGGCCCCTTAGGTGGCGGCCTCAAGGTCGAAGGTGGAATGGGTATGGGCGGCTACGAAAGTGGAGGACTTGGAGGGGAAGGTTCAGGTGGCCTGGGTGGGCCGGGTGGGCCGGGCGGGCCTGGAGGCCCGGGCGGGCCTGGCGGGAAAGGTATGTAAGCAAGCAGCGGGTATTCGGTAGTCCGCCGGGCCAGGTTTTCGGTAGCCCGCAGGGCTAATGGTTGGATAGCCCAACGGGCTTACAGAACCTTGCCCAGGGCAGAGCGTAGCGCCGCCCTGGGTTTTCTCAAAAAGGTACGAATTACCCTGAAGGGGCTAAACGAGCGTGGTTTGGCCCCTTCAGGGCACGAAAATTTCAAATTTCAAATCTGAAATCGCTCAACTGAAATCGCTCATCGCTCATCGCTTATCGTGTTTCTTGGAAGACTGACGGATTCAGTCGCTTTCCGCTATCATTCTACCGTCCATTACAACAAAGCGGATTTTTACGCAGCGTTGGTTTCTTAGGCGAGCGGAAGTCTGAAACGTACCGGCCCCGGGTGGCATGCCTAGATCGTTAGCGATAGGTGTGGATTCGGGGTCCAAGGCAATTGACACATCGCACGCTCTTCGTTGCTCAGAGCGTGCTATTCCATTTCATTTCGACCCCCCAAAAGAAGCAAAAGCTCCTTATGACGATACGAGTCGCATTGCACCACGAGACGACCTACCAATACGATCGATTGGTTAACCTGGGCCCGCAAATCGTGCGTCTTCGGCCGGCTCCTCACTGTCGAACGAAGGTTGTAAGCTACTCCATGCGGGTCAGCCCGACGGAGCATTTCTGCAATTGGCAGCAGGACCCGCAAGGAAACTACCAAGCCCGCTTGGTTTTCCCTAAGCCTGCGAGGCGGATGTCGATCGTGGTTGACATCGTTGCCGACCTGACGGCCGTCAATCCCTTTGATTTTTTCCTTGAGGCCACCGCAGAGAAATTCCCATTTGCCTATGAGCCAGCGATTGCTCGCGAATTGGCTCCTTATTTGGAGACGCTTCCGAGCACGCCGCTCGTGGATAAATGGGTTGATGCGTTGGATAAAACACCGCAGGCAACCATGGATGCCGTTACCAAAATCAACCAAATCCTACAGCAACAAATTCGTTATGAGATTCGCATGGAGCCTGGCGTACAAACGCCCGAGGAAACGCTCCAATTGGCCAGTGGTTCGTGTCGGGACTCAGCGTGGTTGTTGGTCCAACTCATGCGACGTTTAGGAGTCGCGGCACGATTTGCCTCGGGCTATCTTGTGCAGCTTTCCGCCGATCAAAAGTCCCTTGATGGTCCGAGCGGCCCTGAAACCGACTTCACCGACTTGCATGCTTGGGCTGAAATCTATTTACCTGGCGCGGGTTGGGTTGGTCTCGATCCAACCAGCGGCTTGCTGTGCGGAGAAGGTCATTTGCCGGTTGCTTGCACACCGGACCCATCGAGCGCTGCTCCTATTTCGGGTATGGTTGACAGTGCTGAGTGTGAATTTGAATTCGCGATGACTGTTCAGCGGATGGTCGAAGATCCCAGAACCACCAAGCCCTACTCGGAGGACCAATGGAACCGAATTCAAGCGCTCGGTGACGCGGTTGACGAACAATTGGTTCGAGAGGATGTGCGTCTCACGTTTGGTGGAGAGCCAACATTCGTTTCCATGGACGATATGGAAGGTCCGGAGTGGAATTCTGCGGCCGTCGGCCCGACCAAACGTTGCCTTTCCGGAAAGCTTGTCAAGCGACTGCGAAATCGTTTTGCACCTGGAGCGATGCTGCATTATGGAGAAGGCAAGTGGTACCCTGGAGAGTCCTTGCCTCGCTGGGCAATGTCCTGTTTGTGGCGAACAGACGGCCAGGCGATATGGCACGATGAAACGTTGATTGCGGACGAAGAAAAAGACTACGGACATACGTTTGCCGATGCGAGACGATTTTCCGACTTGCTCGCCACTCATCTCAAGGTGGATTCGCGTTGGGCGATGCCTGCCTACGAGGACACTTACTATTATCTTTGGCGCGAGCAGCGGTTGCCGATCGACGTTCAGCCTTGGGATTCGAAGCTTGCCGACCCTGAGGAGCGAACGCGACTGGCAAGGGTATTCAATCGCGGCTTGAATAAGCCTGTCGGCATCATTTTGCCAATTCGCCGCCAGCTATGGCAAGGCAAGGCGCGTTGGCAAACGGGACCGTGGCCGGTTCGACCAGAAAAGCTGTTTTTGCTGCCTGGCGATTCTTCGATAGGACTTAGGCTACCTCTCGACACGCTTCCCCATAGCAGTCAATTAGCGGGTCAAGCGGTTTACCCGGCGGACCCATTCGCATCGAGACAGCCATTGCCACCAGCGGCGACGGTCGTTCAAAGAAAGCAAGATATGGCAGAGGCGAATGGGGCCAAGACGACGCCAGCGTCTTTGGATTTAGACGACGATCAAAAGTGGTCCGAAGAACAAGCAAGGCTTCGAGCGGCCGAGAAACTTGATCCGAACTCGGTGGTTCGAACGGCCATGTGTATTGAACCTCGCGGTGGGCGGTTGTACGTATTTATGCCTCCAACCGAGACACTTGAGGACTACCTCGACCTGGTTTGGGCCATAGAGCAAACAGCATCGGATCTAAAATTACCGATCGTGCTTGAGGGATATCTCCCTCCTCGCGACCACCGAATACAAATCATCAAAGTAACGCCCGATCCGGGGGTTATCGAAGTGAATGTTCACCCTGCGTCCAGTTGGAAAGAGCTAGTTGAAAACACGACCGTTTTCTACGAGGAGGCGCGTCAATGCCGGCTTGCTACTGAGAAATTTGATTTGGACGGAAAACACACGGGTACGGGGGGCGGAAACCATGTCGTCATGGGTGGACCAACTCCATCGGATAGTCCATTCCTGAGAAGGCCGGATGTACTTCGAAGCCTCATTGGGTTTTGGATCAATCATCCGTCGCTCTCGTACTTTTTTAGCAATCGATTCATAGGGCCGACGAGTCAAGCGCCTCGGGCGGACGAAGGGCGAAGCGATGCGATCTATGAGCTCCAATCCGCGTTGGAATTGGTTCCTGCGCGAGGAGAGTCCTGTCCACCATGGCTGGTTGACCGATTGCTTCGAAATCTACTCATCGATTTAACGGGAAACACGCACCGAGCTGAGTTTTGTATCGATAAACTATACTCGCCCGACAGCTCAACCGGCCGCCTTGGGCTAGTTGAACTTCGTGGCTTTGAAATGCCTCCACATGCTCAGATGAGCTTGACGACCCAACTGCTGGTCCGTTGTTTAGTGGCACACTTCTGGAAAAATGAATACAAGGAACCCCTCAAACGTTGGGGGACCGAGCTTCATGATCGATTCATGCTGCCCCACTATTTATGGGGAGACCTGCAAGATGTCTTGCGGTATTTGCAAGGGGATGGTTGGGATTGGGAAGAGAGTTGGTTCGCATCCCATTTCGAATTCCGATTCCCATCGATGGGGGATGTTGAGTACGACGGCGTATCGATTCAATTGAGAACCGCGATTGAACCATGGTACGTGCTCGGTGAGGAGCCAGCGGGTGGCGCGACGGTGCGTTTCGTCGATTCAAGCGTGGAGCGACTGGAAGTGAAAACCGTCGGGCTGGATCCTTCCAAACATCAACTGCTGTGCAATGGAATTCAAATTCCATTGCGGACCGCAGGCGATTCAAGTACGAGGGTTGCGGGTATTCGCTACCGCGCTTGGGCTCCTGCTTCCTGTTTGCATCCGACCGTACCGGTTCACACGCCGTTGGTGTTCGATCTTTGGGACGTTAAAACGGCTCATTCGGTCGGAGGGTGTACCTATCATGTGTCACACCCAGGTGGTCGAAGCTACGCCACGTTTCCAGTGAATGCCCTCGAAGCGGAAGGTCGACGCAATGTTCGTTTCTTGCCGTTCGGACATACGCCCGGCAAAGTCATAGCCCGGATGCCGAGAGCGAATCCTGAGTATCCAACGACACTCGACCTGCGGCGAGAAACGTGGCGATAGCCGTTGTCGTAGAGAAAGGAACTACCCCGAAATCAATTGTTTCGCATTCGCTCTTTTCGCTCTTGCTCCTCATCGTAAGCGACGTCGATCAAGTGCAATACGCCATCGACATCAGCAGCCTCGGTAGAGAACTCAAACTTACCCGTTAGCTGCAAGTCGGGACGGAGCTCGCCTTTTTCATATAATTCCCAGATTTCTTCGGCATAGTGAGTGTTTGCCAACTGAGGCGCAAATCTAGCGTAGTATTGGGTAATGTTTTCAACATCTCGTATGAGCATGCTCTTCGCGGAATTGTTGGCTGCTGCATTAACGACCTGTGGCAAATCAATGATAACGGGCCCATCCGAGTCCTGAAGAACGTTGAATTCCGACAGATCCCCATGCACCAGCCCAACACACATCATACGCAAAACATAATTCATAAGGGTCGCGTGATCCCTTACTGCTTGCTCGGTGGACAACGAGATGTCGTTGAGTCTCGGCGCTACGTCACCATCCGCTCCGGTGATCAGTTCCATCAACAACACTCCTCCAAACAACCCATACGCCTTGGGAACCCGCACTCCCGCTGTCGCGAGACTCAGCAGTGCATCCACTT
Organism: Pirellula staleyi DSM 6068; assembly: GCA_945875845.1. Classification (GTDB taxonomy): domain Bacteria; phylum Planctomycetota; class Planctomycetia; order Pirellulales; family Pirellulaceae; genus JBKCUI01. The sequence goes on along the minus strand of CAMCMB010000085.1, from coordinate 9,889 downwards.
CGGCACGTTGCCAGACAACCTCCTGTTGATCCCTTCCGAATTTGGATCGTTTTTCCATTGCTCTTTGCCGTCGGCTGTTGCGAATTTTTCGTCCTTCCTGGTACTGAACGGCTTTCTTGAAACTGCGATCGGCAATTTCCTTGTAAACCTTAGCGCAGCAAATTTCCTGGCCACAACGCACCAGAAAAACTTGGGCTTCTTTCCCGCTCATCAACGAACGAAGGACTTCGTCAACTAAGCCGTCGTCGATCAGCGGTTGAATACTCTTGGGTACTTTCAAAACGTTACTTCTTCTGGCAGATGGGAAATTCACCGAAGCAAACCAACTCGTCTTGGGTCAAACTTGAACCAAGCATACCTTTCCCTTGTAAATGTTCCAGTATTGGCGTTGGTCAAACCTTGTAGGAATCAATAGAAATCCTCACGAAAGTGGGAAGGAGGCCGTTGCGGGGCTCCATGGTGGGGGTTCCGCAACCCACCTTTACCCGCATTTCACTGGACGCAATTGAGCGCAATTGAGTAAGGGCGTTACGACGGACTTGGAAGTCCGTCAATGGGGAATTCGACGGACTTGGAAGTCCGTCGTACCATTCATTCAACAAGCCGTTACGCGCCGGGTTACCAAACTGAAGCCAGAAAGTGGTCGATTCAAAAATTCACAGTCTAGGAGCAAAAGACGACAATCCCGTCGCCCTTAGGCGTACAATACTTTCCCTGGTCTCCGGCCTTCGATTTTCCTCGGCTTTCGGATTGTGAGATAACAATCATGCGTTTCCTCAACTTGATCTTTCGAAATCTACGTCGCAACGTTCTGCGTTCGTTGCTGACGTCGACGGGGGTGATGGTGCTCGTATTTGTCATCACGCTTATCTGGTCGATATTGGGCTTTTTAGACCGAGCAACGTCCGAAAAGTCTAGCAACTTCAAAGGCATTGTTACTGAGAAATGGAGTATCCCCAGTCAAATGCCGTTCGCCTATGCTCGGACGCTCGAAAATGGGGCATCCCGCGAGGATGGCGATGTTCGCCCAGAGGATTCGATGACTTGGCAGTTCTTCATCGGTACCATTGACAAGAATGTGGTCGGCTTCAACTCGTTCGTCTTCGCCTTTTGCATGGAGCCAAGGAAACTGCTGACCATGATGGACGAACTGGATTCGCTCCCCCCCGGTCCCAAAGCAGAGCTAGAAAAAGTCGTTGAAACCATGGAAAAGAACAAGCAAGGGGTGATTATTGGCCAAAAACGTTTGGATGCTTTAAACAAACGAGTGGGCGATAAGATTACGATTTTCGGTCAAAATTACCGTGACATTGACCTTGAAGTAGAAATCGTTGGCACGTTCCCAATCGGTAGGTACGACAACAATAGCTGCATCAATCGCGAATACTTGAACGCTTCACTCGACGCGTTCAAAGCCAGGACAGGCAAACCGCATCGTCTAGCGGAAAAAACTCTCAATCTTGTTTGGGTTCGAGTCCCGGATCGCGAAGCGTTCGATCAACTCGGTACCCAAATCAATTCGTCCCCATTTTTCGCAGCACCCGCGGTAAAGATAGAGACAGCGTCGTCTGGGGTCGCCAATTTTCTCGCGGGTTACAAAGATCTTCTGACGATCTTTCGGTGGGTTCTCGCGCCGAGTATTTTGATCACACTTGCCGTCGTGATCTCCAATGCAATCAGCATCAGTGTTCGCGAACGCCGCAAAGAGATGGCGGTTCTGAAGGTTCTAGGCTTTCGCCCCAATCAGATTCTAGGCTTGGTGATGGGAGAGGCGTTACTCCTAGGGGGAATCGCAGGCGCGATCAGCTCGATCGCAACCTATTACTTTGTCAATAAAGTTTTGGGTGGTATTCCGTTCCCAATCGCTTTCTTTTCGAGTTTCCCGGTCGAAGACGGCGCGTTGTGGTGGGGAGCTGCGATCGGCCTCGTCACTGCCTTTGTAGGAAGTATCATTCCAGCTTTGTCGACGCGTTCGATCAAGATAGTCGATGTCTTTTCCAAGGTCGCTTAGTCCATGATGCAGTTCTTTGATCTCGCCAACGCATGGATGCTCTTGCCAGCCTCACTGGCTGCGATTCTTTTGACCTTGCTGCTGGTTTGGGCAGCCAAAATTCCGTTGATATACAATCTTCGCAATCTGCAGCTTCGATATCGAACCACTCTGCTGACTGCGGTCGCGTTCACCATGGTGATTGGTGTGCTGACGTTCATGATGGGCTTCATCAACGGACTCAGAGTACTGACTCAATCCAGCGGCATCCCAGAAAATGTCATCGTTTTATCGCAAGGCTCAACCGACGAAGGGATCAGCACGCTTGCCTACGAAGACATGAGCGACATCGCTCAGTTGCCACAAGTCACGCGTCAAGGGGACGAACCACTCTGTTCCCGCGAAGCCTACATGGTCATCAATCAACCGATTGACGATCCGCAACCAGGCCGGCCTAAGCGACGATTGCTTCAAGTGCGTGGTCTAGACGATCCTGTCGTCTCCGCCAACGTGCACGGATTTGAGTTGTTGCCCGGCAGCAATTGGTTTTCGGAAGCGGGAGTTCGCGCCAATATCGATACGGATAAACCGCCCATGGTGGAAGTTGTCCTGGGGGAAGGAATCGCTCGCGAGCTGGGCGCAGATCGATCGCCGATTGAGATGTCGTCATCCAAAGACAAAGCCAGCTTGTCGCCCGGTGACATCATCCAATTGGAATCGCGAACATTGGTGGTTGCTGGTATTCTCAAGACCGAGGGGACGACGTTCGACTCAGAGGTGTGGGCAAAGCGCAGTGTCATCGGTCCCATCTTCGGTAAGAACAACTACACCACGCTTGTCCTCAAAACCCAGAGCAAAGAATCCGCAATGGAGCTTGAGTCTTTCCTGACAGGCAAGGACCCGGACAACAAGTACGAAAAGGCCCGAGTCAACGCGTTCACGGAGCCGAATTTCTTTAAATCGCTTGGGCAAACGAATTTGCAATTGCTGATCGGTACTATTTTCGTCGCGATCATCATGGCCTTCGGTGGCGTGATGGGCGTTATGAATACCATGTTTGCGGCGATTAGCCAACGGATGAAAGATATCGGCGTACTTCGCCTATTAGGTTATGGCGGCTGGCAAATTCTCATTTCTTTCTTGTTTGAGTCCATGCTGATTGCGTTGTTTGGCGGTTTGCTTGGTTGCGCAATCGGATTTCTCAGCAACGGCATTTCGATGACCAGCGTGGTCAGCAGTGGACCTGGTGCGAAAGCTGTCGTCTTTCGAATCGTGGTTGACGCAGGCGTACTTGGAATCGGACTTGCACTAAGTTTGATGATGGGCTTCTTCGGCGGCTTGCTGCCTGCCCAATCCGCGATTCGCCTCAAGCCGCTCGATTCACTCCGAGGCTAGTACCGATATACGAACCCAACTTGATACGCAAATGGCCTAGCGGGCTGTTGATTTAATGGTATGACGGACTTCCTAGTCCGTCGAATTTTCCATTGACGGACTTGGAAGTCCGTCTTACCGCCCTTACCCAAGACGACTTCACTAAATCAACAGGCTCCTTGCGTAAATGGCCTAATCCCACACCCTCAAATCCCACATCACTATGAGCACTCCTTTCGTCCGTAACTTGATCCTTGGTTTATCGGGCTTTGCCTTGGCAAGTTCGACAGCAAATGCCCAAGAGCCCATCGCGGCCAGTCTGCGAACTGCACTTTGCTTTCATGCGTCTTTTGATCATGGAACCGATGCCGACTTTGCACGTGGTGATCGAGCGCTTTGGACCGCGCCCACGATGACCAAGCGAGATGCAGCCTTGAAAGGGTTACCTAACAGCGGGGAAGTGACACTTGAGCCCAAAACGGGTCGGTCGGGCAGCGGGTGTTTGCGTTTCAGCAAGAGCAAAGGACCGATGGTTTTTTTCAAAGCCGAAAAAAACTTTCCAACGCCAACGGCCAATTGGTCCGGAACCGTATCGTTTTGGCTGAGCACCGATCCGGCAAAGGATCTTTGGGATGGGTTCTGCGATCCCATCCAAATCACTTCGAAACAGTGGGATGACGCTGCCTTGTTCGTGGAGTTTGAAAAGCGTCCCTCAGGGATTCCGTTCCGACTCGGTGTTTATGCAGACAAAAAAGTTTGGAACCCAACAGGACGAAAATTCGAAGAAATCCCCGCCGCCGAAAAGCCACTGCTTGGAGTCGAGAAACCTCCCTTCGTTGGAGGCAAGTGGACGCACGTTGCGTTCTCTGTTGCGCATTTCAATTCGGGCGAACCGAACGGAATCGCTACGTTGTATCTAGACGGAAAAAAAGCTGGCGAAGTATCGCCTCGAACGCAGACATTCACTTGGGATCCGAACCAAGCGGCGGTAATGCTCGGACTAAGCTATGTTGGGCTGATGGATGATTTGGCCCTTTTTGAGCGTGCGTTGACACCGGAAGAAATCGCACAGTTGTTTACGAACGGGCTTTGATCTCAAAGAAATGGTGCTCGTAATCGAAAAACCAAGGTTATTTCGTTTTCGATGCCCAGAAATATGGGTAAAGATGGGCAAGGGAGGGTGAGGCTCCTGCCGAACCTTGGCTCGGGAGGGTTCAATTTTACCCACATCATACGTGCTCGTGCTCAATGAAATGGCGCTCGTAATCGAATCGCCAACCCAATCGAGCACGAGCAACGTCCTTCGGACCGAGCACGAGCAACACGGGAGCCACGACGGACATTTACCGTTCAAGCTTGGCAGGCCTACCGAAATGAGCCAGAACTCCTTGTGCGGCCAACGCACCCGATCGCAGCGATCCCTCCATGGTGGCTGGCCACCCTGTTTGTGTCCAATCGCCAGCAAGCCAGATCCGTTCGCTTGCCAAAGCGTCGCATGCCAATCGACTGGACTCATGTCCGACGGATACGGAAAATACGGACTTAGGATCGGTAACCACCTTTCCTCGAAGCATCGACGCGACGGCGGATTCTGGAAAAATCTCGGCAAGGTCCTGCTTGACGGCTTTGAGAATGGCGTCGCTATCACCCCGTGGTAAATCGCGGGAACCGCTAATTACGATCTGATAGTAGTGTTCTGCTGTGTGTGGATTCGACGATTCCGCCTCGGATCGTGGGGCTGGAAAAATCCATTGGCAAAGTCGATCGATCATAATAGCGTGCGGTTGTTTTAGCCAAGGGCGATCCCACCACGTATGGATGCCTGTGATCGGAGAGGCTTGCAATTCACTCGCCGGAGCAACGGTAGCCGCCGTCGAATCTGGCGAGATTTCAAAAATCTCGTCCCATGGCACAGCGCAAACGATCGCATGAAAGGAATTCCAAGTTGTCTGCTCCGCGTTTACGTCGCTCCCCAGCATGGATAATCGGTGACTACCGCCGTCGTTGCGATGAATCTTTTTGACTGTCTGCCCCCGCAAGGTCGAAACGCCCCAATCCCTGAGACACGTCGCCACACATCCTTCCAGCAATTCTGAAAGAGAACGATTTGGCACCAACAGATGAAAGGCACGTCGATTCGCGGCGAAGCCATCCACGAGGACTTTATGAGTTGCGCCGAGTGTGACGCGATCGACTTGCTCGCCCAAAGCGCTGACCAAAATGGTCGCCCAGAAATTCTTAATGCAGGGATCGTTTTGTCCGTTTTCTCGCAACCAGTCAATCGCGAGTTTCGACGCTAAGGTTTCATCGAGCTTCAGTCGCAACAATCGCAATAAGCCCGAGCCGACTCGAATTCGTTCGCCCCAACGCAACTGTGGCCAGCGAAGAAGTAGTCCGCAAAGATGCAGTGGAGCGGGCAGCGGCCACGCTTTCACCTGAATCTTCTTGCCGCGCGACGAAACAAAGTGGAGCTCAGCCTGTTCCGTCCAGAAGGGTTGCTGGTCCGTATCGTCGATCCATTGTCGGAGCGACGTACAACAAACCATTCCAACATGTTGACAATAATCGACGGATTGGCCCGAACGGGAGTCGGTAAACGAACCCACGCGGCCACCGATCCTATGTTTCGATTCCAGTAATGTAACGCGGCAACCGTGCCTCGCTAAGTGCATGGCGGCGTTGATGCCGGCAAGTCCCGCACCGATCACGGCGACGTGGGGACTATCTGTTGGCCAGTCTTGATCCCGTTGCAGAGGCTCCCGCTTCGGCACTGCAGGCTGCTTAGCCAACACGTTTTGAAAGCTCGGCGTAAATGCATGCTGACCAGCCAGCATGAGTTTGTCGAACTTGGAAACTCGGACACGTTTTTGCCATATCACTTCTGGCTCAGCTTCAATGCAATCGAGCAGCCTGCGATACGTGTGCCACATCAGTGAGAACATTCGCTGCCCGTCCAGTGAGATATCGGATGCGACTTGCCACCCGCTTTCGTAGTAGGCCTTAGCCCGCTCTATTTGCACTCGAATCAACCCACGCCAATCACCGAGTTCCTTGAGTGCTAAGCTCGACGCTTGCGGCTTCATTTCGAGCCAACGTTCCGAATCGATATCGAACCGTTTCAGTTCGCTTGATGGCAAATAGATTCTGCCTCGCCCCGCGTCTTCGACAACATCGCGAAGGATATTCGTCCACTGAAAAGCAACACCACAATCCAGTGCCGCTCGCAACGTTTGCGGATCTGGCGGCACCCCGATCGACTTGGCCCAAATGAAAAGGCATGCTACGCCGACGCTTGAGGCAACGCGATGGCAATACGACTTCGACTGCTCCCATTCGTCAAAGCGAATTTCTCCCACAACGTCCATATTCACGCCACGGACTATCTCATGCAACGAGTTGAGTGGAATGGAAAAGCGAACGACAGCATCCGCGAGTGCAAGTCGAATGGTCGTGAGGCAGAACGGTGCGTTTACGTTTGCCGGATCGTCTGGTTCGAGGAGTTGGTCGATCCATTTATGCCATGGAGTTGCGGACCAGGCAGGACCTCCGTTGCGCGAAACATCATCGGTAGCGTCATCAGCCAATCTTGCAAAGGCATACAAAGCCATCATCGCATCGCGGCGAGTTCGGCCCAAAAGCGCGAAGGATCGAAAGAAATTAGACCCACTATTTCGAGCAATAGCCGCGCAGACAGAATAGGATTCAATAAGTGCGGTCATACGAGGATTGGCCCAGCCAAATTATTAAATCCAGTCAATTCTAGCGACCGAGGTCGAAGGATGGCTTGCAACAACAAACGGACTTTCTGTTTTCGGGTAACCTCGATCGGTTGCGTCCAAACGTCGAAGCCAACGTTGGAGATATTTTCAAGGACAGTCAAACCGCCTCTTGCACACAACTGTATGTCCCGAGCAAGCCAACGAGGGACGTGCTCCACCAACGGCAAACCAGCGACCAAATGGGATTGGGCTGTACTCACCCAATCCTGCATCGCATGAACCAAATTGCAAGATACGTTTCCAGTTAGAATCTCGTTCTCCGTGATTGGATATTGCACCCATCGCTCTTTCGGCAGGTAAATTCTGCCTCGCAACGCGTCCTGACGAATGTCTTGGCAGAAGTTCGCGATCTGCAAACCTGTGCATATTTGGTCGCTCAACTGTTTGGCGTGGTCGGAGTCAACCTTTCCAAACTGTAGCAAAATACGGCCAACCGGGTTGGCGCTCCCTCGACAATACCCCAACACATCTTCATCCGTCGAATAGCGAGTCGTGTGTTGGTCCTGTACGAACGCTTCAAGCAAGTCTTGGAACGGCTTTATCGGCAACCCATGGATTCGAATGGATTCCTCTAAGGCTAGAAAAACAGGATGGCTAGCCTTTCCATGAAAACATTCTTGCAATTGCTGCTGCCACCAGCCAAGGTACCGAAGAGATTTCGCGGAATCCCCTAGCTCGTCCGCCAAATCGTCGGACCAGCGACAAAACGCATAAACATTGAAAAAATCCTGGCGAATGGCGCGAGGAACTAACAGGCTTGCAATGGAAAAGTTCTCGTAATGTCGATCCGCAAGCGTTTTGCAATACTTTTTGGATTGCGCCAGGTTTAGAGGCGGGAAATTGGCATCCGGGCCGAATCGCTTGAGATCCTCCAAAACAATACCATTTCCCGCGCGGGTGTGAGGAACAGAGTTCTGAATGGCTTCGCGGGGGGATGACATGCGGCTATCATATCCTAAAATCTGACTGTGATATTCGTCCGCATTATCCGGCCGACCATTCTCAGAAGGAAGTTTGCTTTTTGCTCAAATGCCTCTCGGAACGAGGCATGTCAATATAATATCGGCTTATGAAAATAATTCTTGCAGCTCCACGCGGTTTTTGTGCGGGTGTCAACATGGCTGTTCAAAGCCTTGAGTTGGCTCTCCAGCACTTTGGTCCGCCAATCTACGTCTACCACGAGATTGTTCACAATCAACACGTGGTTCAAACCTTTGAAGCAAAAGGAGCTGTGTTTGTCAATTCGTTAGAAGAGATCCCAAACGATTCGACGGTTCTTTTTTCCGCGCACGGTGTTTCGCCTGAAATTCGGCGTGTCGCAAAAGACCGAAGATTGAATGCAATCGATTCTACTTGCCCGCTAGTAACCAAAGTTCATTTGGAAGCGATCAAATTCGCAAAGGAGCACTACACGATCGTGCTGATCGGACACGAAGGGCACGATGAAGTTATCGGCACGATGGGCGAAGCTCCGGAAGCCATCGTGCTGGTTGAAACAGTGGATGACGTGGATGCACTCCAGTTTTCAAAGGAAACGAAACTTGCCTATTTGACGCAAACGACGCTTAGCGTAGATGATGCATACCGAATCATCCAGCGGCTTAGGACACGCTTTCCGTGGATCATCGGGCCGCATAAAGAGGACATCTGCTATGCAACTCAGAATCGACAAGAAGCGGTCCGATTGCTTTGCAAACAAGCGGATGCGGTGATTGTCCTTGGGAGCCAGAACAGCAGTAACTCGCAGCGACTTCGCGAGTTGGCAGTGGAATTCGGTCGCCCCGCTTATCTTGTTGATGGCCCTGATGATCTCCACGAGGCCGATTTTCAAAACTGTGGGACCATTCTGATCACCGCAGGTGCCAGCGCCCCGGAGCTTGTGGTTCAAAACACGCTCCAGTGGCTCAAAGATCGTTTCAACGCGACGGTCGAAGAGCAGGAAGTACGCAAGGAGGAAGTCTATTTCCCATTGCCAAAAGTCTTGCGGCAGATCGCCTTAAAATCGTGAGTGCGGATCCACTGCCAACATGCAATGGTGACAACGGCGATGGTGACAACCAGCGGAGCGACCTCGACCGCGACACGGAAAGCAACGCGGAAAGCAACGCGAGGGGATTGGACGAGTTTGCGGCCATGCATCCCTTGCTTGGTAATTCCGCTTGCCTCGGGTGTGCTGACCATCGAACCATCGTTTCCGGCAAGGGATCGGTGTTCATGCTCTGTCAGTCGACTATGACACCCAAACAATGGCCCAAGTATCCGCCTCAGCCCGTGAGGCAATGCGGTTATTTTCGCTCTTCCCAATCAACCACTGAGCACTAGTGTCGCGGATTAAAAATTTTATCCCATATGAGACACGCGCCGCAAGGTCTTGCTAGCGATCAGTAGATTCCAAAACTGCCAAAACGGGTAGTGCCTTAAAAGGCCGTTCCAGTGCTTAATGTTGGTTTTCCGAGGACTAACTCAAGCAAAGGAACAGCCATGAGTGGCACATCTGCGAAAATTCCTCTTATCCGAAGCCATACGTCAGATCTTAGCCGATTTTGCAAAGGCAAACACTACGTCTAGACAAATCGCAGTTAGGTCAAACATCAGATTCGTATTCATACCCAAACATAGTTCTTGGCTAAATCAAATCGAGATGGTTTTTGGAGTAATCGCGAGGCGAGTGATGCGAAATGGCAACTTCACAGGACTGGAAGATCTGGAGACGAAGCTTCAAAAATTTATCGACTACTTCAATCAG
>CAMCMB010000084.1 GCA_945875845.1 Pirellula staleyi DSM 6068 | reverse complement strand
CGTGATCTTAAATGATGCGTTGGCGTAGCGATTGGGAAGCCCCGTCATGTACCTATGAGTGAGATTCCCGCTTGTCCGTCATTCCCGCGTAGGCGGGAACCCAGTCCTCACTCGCACTCCACTGGATTCCCGCCTGCGCGGGAACGACTTGTGCGTGGCTCATGGGGCGTGATTCATGGGGCCATCCATCTGATTCATGGGGCCATCCATCCATCCTATCCATCTATCTATCTATGCTTGTCGACCAATTTTGTTTTTTCTAGATTTCTAGCTCTGTTTTGTGGCGATGCAGTTTCGTTAGGCATTTTCGGAAAGGGGCTCTGTACACGGGAACCCACGGGAACGATGGTTCGGGAGTATCGAGTAGCGGAATCCCGCCAAAAAGAGGATCGTAAGCAAATCACGCGAGCCCGTCGCATCGTGGCTGCCCAGCTAATGCGAGAGCAAACCGCAAGCCAGTAACCAACGTCCGCGCCGCTGGTTGTCGTGGACGCTTACAGTAGAAGCAGCAAGCAAACAAACAACGTCAAGAGAAGCGAGCTGCGGCAAAACAAGTTGCATAGCTTTGACTAAGCAGCTACAACCAAGAGAACTCCACGAAGGATAGGGCTCTGCAGAGGTGCAACCCGAGCGTCGTGGAGCCCAAAGGAAAGAGGGGCGGCCCTTTTCGAAGGACCGCTCCCTTCCATTCCGATTTTGGCTTATGCGATAAACCTTCGCCGCACAATACGGCGAAATCCCTAAGCGGTATGCGTTTACACTGCGTTAGCCAGGCGCGGAATATTCCATTTTCCGGTGAACCAAGACACTTTGGTGTGTTAGGAAAGAGTCCTCATCAGTCCTTGGATGGGTTTTATTTACATGACAGACTTGGCAGTCTACGCAGTCTGGAAACGGACGGAACTTCCGGTTTTTGGAACTAGCGAGTTCCGGCTGATCATGAACCGGACGCTGCTGCGTTTTCGCTGACCCGCAAACCTTTCAATAAAAAAACATGAAAACCACCTTCGCAACCCTCCTTTGCTTGATCTGTGGCGTTCTGTTCGCTGGCGACCCCATTTTGGAAAAGGTAGACGTCTTTCCGGCTGGGATGAGCGGTATTTCCGTCTATCGAATCCCTGGAATGGTCGTCACCGCCAAAGGGACTGTGCTCGCCTATTGCGAAGCGAGACGGGACAGCAAAAAAGATTGGGGCGAGATCCAAATCCGATTGCGCCGTTCGATTGATAGCGGTCGGTCATGGGAGCCCGCCGTGCACATCGCGCACTTGGGTGATCGAATCGAAGGTAACCCGCATAATAAAACAGATGGAGATCGCGAACAAACGGTGAACAACCCGGTCGCAATCATCGATCGGAACACCGGATCGATCGAGTTTCTCTATTGCGTCAATTACGCTCGTTGTTTCTCAATGCGCAGCATGGACGATGGCATAACGTGGAGCAAGCCGGTTGAAATCACGAATTCGTTTGAGCCGTTCCGATCCAAATATGATTGGAAAGTGATTGCAACGGGACCTGGGCATGGGATTCAGCTCACGAGTGGTCGTCTCGTCGTGCCGATTTGGCTGGCATACGGGAAAGTGGGGGACCATGCTCCCTCTGCGGCCGCAACCCTTTATAGCGATGACCATGGCCAATCATGGCAAGCCGGTGATATTGCGGTACCCAACGAAGGTGAGCTTGGGAACCCAAATGAAACGACGATTGCGGAATTATCCGATGGTCGAGCGATGCTAGTTTCGAGGAATGTTTCGAAACCAAATCGCAAACTGATTACGATCAGTCCGGATGGTGCGCGCCAATGGAGCAGGCCCGCATTCCACGATTCGTTGTGGGAGCCCATCTGCATGGCTAGCATCCTTTCGCACCCATCGAAGCCGGGCACGTTAATCTTCTCGTGCCCGCACACGCTCAACCGCGACGGGTCAGGAAATGGTTTGCCAGCACGTTCGGCGAAACGAGAAAACCTATCTGTCCAACTGAGTTATGATGATGGCCTGACGTGGCCTAAAATCAAAACGCTTGACGCAGGTAAAAGCGCCTATTCGGACCTTGCGGTTCTCCCCGATGGTTCCATTCTTTGCCTCTACGAAGGGGATGTGAAGATTGTCTGCGCACGCTTCAATCTTGAATGGATTTTGGACTAGTCGTTGTCAGAGCGAAGGACAGCGATGAAGGCTTTTTGCGGTATGTTGACGCTTCCAAACTGCTTCATTTTTGCTTTCCCCTTCTTCTGTTTGTCAAGTAGTTTGTTTTTGCGTGTCACGTCGCCGCCATACAGCTTTGCCGTCACATCTTTGCGAAAAGGGTTAATCGTCGCTCGAGCGATAATATCGCCACCGATAGCGCCTTGGATGGGTATCTTGAACTGATGGCGAGGAATCGCCTCTGCAAGTTGTTCGCAATAATGAAGAGCGCGTGCACGCGATTTTTCGCGATGAACCAGATAGGAAAGGGCATCGACGGGCTCTTTGTTGACCAGAATATCGACTTTCACAATATCGGTCGCGCGATACTCAATCGGTTCATAGTCGAACGAACCGTATCCTCGCGTGATCATCTTGAGCTTGCCATAAAAATCAAACAGAACTTCCCCAAGCGGCATTTCGCTCTTCACTTCCACTCGGCCTGCGGAAAGATAGCTCATTGTCTGACTATCGGATCGATGTTCTCGGCACAACTCCATAACAGGTCCGACATACTCCTCTGGGATGAGAATGGATGCCTTGATAAATGGCTCGGTGGTCGATTCGATCATGGTCGGGTCGGGCCAGTAGCTTGGGTTGTCCACATCGACCGTCGTTCCATTTTTCAGAACCAACTTGTACTTTACCGAAGGGGCAGAAATGACAAGCCCGAGGTCGAATTCTCGTTGCAAGCGCTCTTGGATTACGTCCAAGTGGAGTAGACCGAGGAAGCCACAGCGAAATCCAAAGCCAAGAGCCGCTGAACTATCTTTTTCGTAAGTCAGAGCTGCGTCATTGATCGCCAGTTTCTCAAGAGCCTTGGTCAAGTCAGGGTATTCATCGGTACTCATCGGGTAGATTGACGAGAAGACAACCTGCTTGGCTTCTTTGTAGCCGGGGATGGGTTCAGCGGCTTGACGCTCGAGATGCGTTAGCGTGTCGCCGATTTCAATGTCCTTGACCGTTTTAACCCCAGCGACGATGTAGCCGACCTCGCCAACGCTGAGTTGGTCGCGGGGAGTGAGTTTCAACTGATTGTAGCCCAGCTCATCAACCTTGTAGTCGCGGCCAGAGTGCATGAAGTGAATGCGTTCGCCCGTTTTTAGCGTCCCTTCCATCACCCGCACTTGAAGGATGACACCACGGTAGGTGTCAAAGTGGGCATCAAAAACCAACGCTTTGAGCGGTGCGTCTTTCGATCCCTTCGGACAGGGCAGTTTACGCACAATGCCCTCGAGCACATCATCGATCCCAACTCCAGTCTTTGCGGAGACAGGGATCGCTTCAAAGGCATCCAGTCCAAGATCCGCGTCGATTTCCTCGCGAACTCGCTCAACATCCGCAGCGGGTAAGTCAATTTTGTTGATGACTGGCAGCAGCGTTAAATCGTATTCCAGTGCGAGATAAAGGTTAGCAACGGTCTGAGCCTCGACTCCTTGAGACGCATCGACCACGATCAACGCACCGTCACAAGCCATCAAGGAACGCCGTACTTCGTGGGAAAAATCGACGTGGCCTGGCGTGTCGATAAGATTGAGCAAATAATCCTGACCGTCCTTTGCGCGGTAGGAAAGGGTGATCGAGTTGCTCTTGATTGTGATGCCCCGTTCACGCTCGATATCCATTGAATCCAGTATTTGGTCATGGAATTCACGTTGAGTAACACCACCACAGGCCTGGATCAATCGATCGGCCAAAGTGGATTTTCCGTGGTCAATATGGGCAATAATGCAGAAATTCCGAATGTGTTTCATGCGTTTAGACTGATTTTCCAATGTGCGGGTATTTCGCGGACCTCTACGATCATAGTGAATGATGCCAAAGGAGGACAGGGTCGTAGCTTGGGCTAGCGTATCCTAACGCCAACCAGTTCGTCTGATTGGTGAGTGTCTGGTTTTTGATTGCGGAAATCACACGGAGTGTGATTGGTACTATTTCCAATCCGCCTCACTCCCTAACGGCGAGGCGGTGCAGAACGACCACTTTGGATCGACTGGTTTAGCAGATCGCTTAGTTCTTTAGCGATAGCGGGTTGGTCAACCATCAAGTTCTTTGTTTCTCCCGGATCAAGTTCCAGGTTGTAGAGTTGCCCTGGCGCGTGCGGAGCGATGTCGGGCAACTGGTATTCCTTTAGCATCGGATGAGAATCGTAATTGTTACCGCCTGAACCTTGGTGTGCGAGATACTTCCATTTGCCCTTTCGAATCGCAAGAAACTTAGAGCCAGCGAATCCTTGCATTAGGATGTACGGCCGAATCGACTCTTCGCTGTCTTGCCCGAGGATTGCGGGCAACATACTGAAACTGTCTTCGGCGGTGTTGGTTGGCAACGATGCACCGACGATGTCCGCAAAAGTCGCCATCACGTCGGTCAAGGAAGTGATTTGTTGTGACGTTGAGCCCGGTGCAACCTTCCCCGGCCATCGAACGATCAGCGGGACACGGTGTCCACCCTCCCAGTTGTCCCGTTTGACACCCCGCCAGGGCCGCGCCCCGTCGTGATGGTGATCGCGTCGCATATGAAATACGGTGGAAACTTCCGGACCGTTGTCGCTTGTAAAAACAATCAGTGTTTCCTTGGCAATGTTCAATTTATCGAGCGTGCTCATTAGCGAGCCGACGATGTGATCGAGTTCAAACAGAAAGTCCCCGTGAGGTCCTGACTGCGTCTTTCCCTTGAACCTATCTGCAGGGAACGATGGCAGATGAACAGCCTGAGTTGAATGCAGAAGAAAAAACGGCTTGTCAGGCGCAGTCTTGACGTGATTCTCGATAAACTGCTGACTCTTCTCCAGGAACTGGATGTCGACTTCTTCCAAATTAAAATCGGGGGCAATCATTCCCGGACGATTGTCTTCGGCGTAAGGATGCTTGGGTAGAAGAGTTCTATTCAATTGGGCCGTGGGTGGGGTGGGTATCCGATCGCCATCGATATAAGCGTAGAGCCAATCGGTTGTCGGACAGCATGCGGTTCCAAAAAATCGATCGAATCCACAATCCAACGGACCACCACGGATGGGTCGGGAAAAGTCGATTCGCTTGACGGCTTCCAATCCACCGTCATGAATCGGCATTTCGTCATTATCGTAAAACGTGAAACCGACGTGCCATTTCCCGATGCACGCGGTAGTGTACCCTTTCTCCTTGAGCATCTTAGGTAAGGTTAGTCGACCCTTTGCGATCAACGAAGGCCCGCCAGCGCCCGTGAACACAGTGCCGCCGCGAGGTACTCGAAACGCCATTTGTCCTGTCATCAAACTGTAGCGCGTTGGAGTGCAGACCGTACAAGGGCTATGAGCATCCAAGAAACGCATTCCCTGTGATGCCAACCGATCGAGGTTGGGCGTCGCTATCTTGGACTCGGCGTTGTAACAAGCGATGTCACCGTAACCCAGATCATCCGCGAGTATGAGGATGATGTTAGGGCTTTCCATTCCGCCGCCAATGCTGGCGAAGTTCCACACCACAAAAACAGCGAAAACGCAAACCATACTTCGGGTGAAACGTGAGCGGGTGCTCCATTCTAAACAACGTTCTGGTGTTCCCATCCAATCGTCTTCCTAAATAGGGCTCAATAATAGGGCTCAATCGATCTCGACCGCATCGTCATCATGCTTGGCGTCTACGCACTGCGGGTAGCGATCAGTCTATCCCAAATTGCATCAGCGTATAAGGCGAGCGACAGATTGCAGTAACCCAACCCGAAGCATGTCGGCTTGTTGCTTTAATGAGGTCGTTATTGGTTAAGGGAGGTAAGACGGACTTCTAAGTCCGTCAATGGGGAATTCGACGGACTAGGAAGTCCGTCGTACCATTAAATCAACGAGCCGATGTGCGAGGGACAATTTCGCAGGTCCCTTACTTAAGTATCGGGCTATGTTTGATATTTTTCAGTCAGCCGCACGCCCAATAACGTGGTTTCCATCCAAGATAGCGCTACGATTCGCGACAAAAACAGTTAAACTGAGTTTCCGTCGATCGCTACAAGTGGTTCCCAAGGATTCGCCTTGGAATCCACTTCCTTGCAGGCAACGAGATCGTTGAATTACGTGAGTCAAGGTAGTATAGATTCCATTATTCGTACCTGGCAGGTGCGACCTACCTTAGGTCACTCTTGCCGAGAGCGACCGTGCTCAATTCCAAGAGAGTCCTTACTATGTCGACGCGTTGTAGAAATGATCTAGTCGGTTCTAGCAGCCGAATGCAGAGCACACTGAGTCGCTGGAACGAAACCACTTCCGCAATCCAAGAGTTATGGAACGACGAGACGGCCAAAAATTTTTATGTGCAAAGCCTTGGCGACGTGGAGCCTGTCATGACACGCATGATTGCGTCTCTCCAAGAGGCTGTCGATTTGGTGCGGACCATCGAGAAAAAAGTTACTGACCCAGACACATAGTCCCGTCGAACCTATGAGGCTTTTATATGGCATATCGTGTTTCGATTCTTGCATTTTCACTGATCCTGCCAATCGCCGGATGCAATTCCGCGACTCAACCCCATGCTGCATCTGACGCGAAACCATAGGGGGAAGTCGTAGTCGATATTTCAGACGTAAACCCAAAAGACTCTAACCACTCACCAAGCAAAGCCAGCGAAACCGCGACTACAACCGCAGCCAATACCGCAGCGACGACGGCAGCAACTGTTGAAACCGCGATGCGGTCGACAAGTCGATCGAGTTTTCATCGGACGACCCATTGGCACTTATCGCGGAAAAGGTTACTGCCGAATTGAAGCCGTTCGGTTGGATCGCACAAAGCGGCGGAGTTCGCTCGGAGGAATACACACTCGTCACGTTTGCCAAGGAAAAAATGGAGATATCCTTGAGGGCGAGGTTTGGGAACGGAAAAGCTACGGTGAATCTCCAAGGGGACGGTTTGCTCTGGAACAAGTCGTTGCCTGGCGGAAAGCAAGTCATTTCTTACGAAGCGTGGATGCGTGAGAACAAGCTTCCCGCGAGCTTGGAATGGCTTGGAAAATACGAATCGGAAATGCGTGCTATTGTTCCCAAGAAGGATTAGCCGCAACGCGCCAGCGGCTTGTTGCTTTAGTGAAGTCGTTATTGGGTAAGGGCGGTATGACGGACTTCCAAGTCCGCCAATGGGAATTCGACGGACTTGGAAGTCCGTCGTACCATTAAATCAACAGCCCGCTAGCGGGCTGTTTTATGGAAAACCGTACAGTCACTTTTCTGCGGACAGTGGCTCCAGGTCGCACTAATAGCGCCCTCGTGAAATCGGCGCGGCCGCGTTGTTGGTATTCAACGGATACGGTCCTGGTGCTGGTGCTGTGTTGGGCCCAGTTAGCGAATGGTTCAACTGCGTCGATGCAGGCCCTCGGTATTCGATCATCATGAGAGCATCCGTGCGTTGACTGGCAGAGGTGGGCAAAATTCGATTGAGGCCAAAAAGTGTGGGAGCATTGCCTCCGAGCAAGGTATTGTTGACTTGGGCGGCAGCGGGTGCAGCGACCACCCCGCACGACAATAGTAGGACCTGATCCGAAGGCCAACGGAATCGTTCGTGAAGTCGCCATGAGACGAGTTGTGGAACATCGATCTGAACCGACTGAGGTTGATTCATTTGGGTGGGCAAATCGATCATCACGCTGTTGAGTCGCTCCACTTGGTCGATGTCGCATTTCAGCATCAGGTCAACCGATTTCCCGTCAAGGCTCATCAACGGGCTGATGTTCAGTTTGTAACCCTCCCTGATCTCGTTTGAAACAGGTGAGAAGGGCGGCCAAGTCCCGGTCGTGTTGGCTTGATACTCGCGCAGATAATTACGAGAACGCAATTGTTCGAGCGCTTGCGATTGACCATTGACCATCGCAATGTCGACCGCTTGCATCTCCTTGACATCGCTCCGGGTTCGCAATTGCGATATGAAAATAGCACCGTTTTCTTTAGGCATCAACCAAGCTTGAACGCCCGGAGTTTGAGCGGTTGCCGACCGCATCAGACTCGTTGCTTTGTTTCTCCAATTTGGATTCCCGACGGTAATGAGTCGTAGACTGTACGCTTGAGGCTCGGTGACCCCATTGACAAATCGTTCGTAGATCTGGGCGACCGTCTTTTGCATGGCCGCGTTGTGATAAACTCTGAGCGTGGATCGATCCGCGTTCAAGATCCCCATGGGTTCGTTGAACCAGACATCTGAGCCAGTTTCAAGAATGATCCAGTCGAGGATCGCTTGCTGAGGTCGCTCGCTATTTTTGAGGTTCTGAGTGTAGGGAATCAGGTTGTACTCGACCCAGTATTGTCCACTCGAGTTAGGCAGCTCCATTCGGCCTAACGGCTTGGGTGCATTGTTGTTCGAGTTGTTGTTCGAGTTGTTGTTCGGCAGTACTTCTGAACTTTCGAGCGAAGGAACGGACGGAGTGATTGCGCTGGGATTGGCTGGCAACTGCGCAATGAGGCAGGCGGGAAAGAAGACGATTGCGGGAAAGATTAAAAGCGATGAGATGATTGGGAAACGGAGTGCGTTGAGTTTCATGGCATTAACTTTGGTTTCGAACAGCGTGGAGCCGCTAAAGCGCTCTTGATGAATAATAGATTCAACCGGCCAAGCCAATCCCAATTCACGCTTGTGTTGCCCCATTCGGCGCGAAGGCCTCGATCGATCTTGGAAAACTTTGCAAAATTTGCTAAAGACGTTCTTGGAAGCTGTGTTTTAAGGAAAGTTAATAATGCACATACGCTCAGATTCACCGACAACTCAGCATGCCGATAAAGTCATGCGTTTGCTACAACGCGTTAACGCACAGGTGGACCCGACCAAGGTGGCTGATAGCAGCAGCCCGTTTTCCAAAATGCTTGTTGGCAGCATTCGATGTGTCAACGCCATGCAAAACTCAGCGAATCGTGAAATGGAACAGTTAGTCGCAGTCGATGGTGTGGCTCAAGCAGAAGTGTTTACGAGTGTTCAAAAGGCAGATATGTCTTTCCGAATGCTCGTTCAAATCCGAAACAAGCTGATGCAAGCGTACGAAGAAATTAACTCCATTCGTGTTTAAGCTGTCAACATAAAATGATGAATCAATTGAATGCGTTTCTTCAGCAAATGCGAGCTCTGTTCGTTGGAATGACGCCACAGTCTCGCGTCATGGCCGTGCTGTTGGCTGTCGGTGTTGCGGTCAGCTCGGTTTTTCTCGTCCAAGGATTCGCGGACGGCAATGGATCCATGACGTACTTGTTTGACGGTCAACTTTTAAGTGATGCCGAGCTGGTCAAAATTGAAATTGCATTTAGCAACGCAGCACTTCGCAAATATGAACGCAACGGCAATCGCATTCGAATCCCCAGTTCATCCAAGGATGCCTATTACAAAGCGATCTCCGAGGGAAAAGCCGTACCCGAAGGAATGGGAAAAGCGCTGGAGGATGCGGTCAATAATGGTAGTTTCTTGGAATCCAGGCATACCACCGAAGCCAAGCATCGGGCTGGACTACTGAAGGACATCGCTAACAACATCATGCAAATGGAGGCGATCGTTCTAGATGCATCGGTAAACTACGTAAAGGACCGCGAAGGGTTTTCGGCGGAAGCCAAGAAATCAGCTAGCATTGCAATTAAAACACGGGGCGGCAAACCCCTTACCACACAGCAAAAGCTCGGGATCATTGCTTACGTCGCGCACGCCTTAGGTTTAAAGCAAAGCGAAATAGCCTTGTTGGATTTGAGCGATTCCACAACGATGATCATGTCCAACGATCCAAGTTCGATCAATCAAGCCAGATACTATGAAGTCAAACGCCAACGCGAAGAAGAGTTGCGAGGTCGAGCGGAAAGACTATTGATGGACTACGGCAACGTTCGAATCGATGTCAATGTCGACATCGACCCAACGTTGAGCGAAGAAACGGACATCCTAACCTACAATGAAAAGCCCAGCACGATTCCAATGAGTACTCTCAAGAAGGACACGGCGAACCGGCGCACGGATAAGAAGGGGCGGCCTGGGACCGAACCGAACGTTACTGCGATAGTCAATAAAGGTACGTCTCTCAATTCGACACCCGATCAAACCAGCACATCCAAGGAACAAACCCAAAATGACCGACGAGTTGCCGGAAACACACTCGTCCGTTCCGAGAAAGCTGGACTCCAAACAACACGGGTCTCGTTTTCAGTGGCGGTCCCTTTCTCGTTCTACCAAAAGATTTCCACTTACAAGTGGCTATCCTTAAATCCAACGAAGCTGGCAAGTGATGCTCCACCACTAACCGAGCAGGACCTTGCCAAAATCAAACTGGAAACCGCAACCAGTATTCAAGACAAATTGACTCCAATTCTACCCAAGGGGGGGGCTGGTGAAGAGGACGTGCCTCGAGTCAATGTCACGGACTATCCCGATATGCCATCTCCGGAAATACCTCCCACTCCGATCAGTCAAACCGCTTTGGCTTGGTTAGCGCAGTACTGGCAGTCCCTTGCATTGATGGGATTGGCAGGAGCCGCGATCCTTTCTTTGCGGCAGTTCGCCAAGACAACTCCAAGTTCGAACGACAGCCAATTCGAGAGAGGCTTTGATTTGCTCTTGGACGACGCTTCCGATTTTGACGTGCGTTCCCTAAGCGACGACGAAAAGGAGTTGGTTTTCAGTTCACCGGAGGAGAAGGCGGCTATGCCACGCTCACGAACCACTAGCGGAGATGTCAAGGATGACTTGACCGCCTTGATTCGCGAGAATCCAGATGTCGCCGCAGCACGGGTGCGAAATTGGATTGGTGGTACGAATTAGTGTATCCCTGCCTCTTTTCTTAGTGTGCTGGCAACTTTTAAAAAATGGTCTACTCTTCAATCCCCTTCTCGTAAGGTTGGTTATAGAATGGTCCAACTTCGACGCTTCGACGAACAGCGTGTGCTTCCGCGGAGCAGGTCGATATCCAATGAAAAATCGAATTGATTTATGGTGTTTTGGGGTAAAAAAAAATCCGAGGTCGTTGCCGCGAGCAATGAGCAGAACGCTCCCAAGAGTGAAACCGCGGATTCCGCAAAGGAAGCGAAAACTTGGTATCAGAAGGCGCTCACAGCCCTACGCACGGATATTCGAGACCTTTGGAAAACCGAGGGGCAACTTGTTGACGATGTGTTCCTAAGCGAACTTTACGCCACGCTCGTGCGAACGGACATGGGAGGTGTGACAGCTACCCGGATTCGCGATTCGATCGACACGACCTACCGCAGCCGGCGGATTGAACTTTCCGATGTTCTCAACGTCATTCGAGAGCAAGTTGAACAGTCGCTCAAAAGCACGGGGGCTTCGCTCAATCGGGCGGAATCGGGCCCGACCGTAATCCTTGTCGTTGGCGTGAATGGGTCCGGCAAAACAACCTCGATCGCCAAACTTGCTCACCGCTTAACCGCGCAAGGCAATCGCGTGCTGTTGGGAGCGGGAGACACATTTCGTGCAGCTGCCGTTGAACAGCTCAAAATTTGGTCCGATCGAATCGGCTGTGATATCGTTCTTGGCGAACACGGCGCTGATCCTGGCTCAGTCGTGTTTCGAACGGTTCAACGCGCCGTTGCGGAATCTTTCGACGTCTGCATTTTGGACACAGCAGGGCGTTTGCAAACGCAAAGTAACTTGATGCAGCAGCTCGAGAAAATCAAACGCATCATTGAGAAACAAATCGCTGGGGCACCCCATGAGGTGCTACTTGTACTGGATGCAACCGCGGGCCAAAACGCGATTAGCCAAGCCAAAGGGTTTTCGGAAGCAGCCGGTTGCACCGGGATCGTGCTTGCCAAGATGGATGGTACTGCCAAGGGCGGCGTGATCGTACCGATTGCCGAACAGTTTGGGTTACCGGTGAAATACATCGGAATCGGTGAGAAACTGGATGACTTGTCCGAATTCAAGCCCGAGGACTTTGCAGCGGCGCTTTTCGCAACGTGATTAGCGATTAGCGATTAGCGATTAGCGATTAGCGATTAGCGATTAGCGATTAGCGATTAGCGATTAGCGATTAGCGATTAGCGATTAGCGATTAGCGATTAGCGATTAGCGATTAGCTGTTAGCGATTAGCTGTTAGCGATTAGCTGTTAGCTGTTAGCTGTTAGCTGTTAGCTGTTGGCTGTTAGCGTGCCCTGAAGGATCGAGGGACCGAAAAAAGTACTTCGTAAACAACATCCATGGGAGGGCGAGGCTCCTGCCGAGCTTACGACGCCATGGTTCGGCAGGAGCCTCACCCTCCCAAGCAAGGAATGGATTGGGCAAAGTCGAGGAAAACATGGTTAGAGGGGTGGCCTCACCCTCCCGGTACACTTCCGTACCGCGGCTAGCCTAGAGATAGGCGAAATTTCAATCTTCGTTGAGTAAATCGCTGCGCCTGAGATGGGTTTTCTTGACGGATTGCTCGGCTTTCCAGCTTGCAATCCGAGCGTGATCGCCACTCAGCAAGACGTCGGGGACAACATGACCGCGAAATTCGGGTGGGCGCGTGTATTGGGGAAACTCCAAAATCCGGTTCCCTCTGGAAAAGGAATCGTCCCAACTGCTTTG
The DNA here is from genome assembly GCA_945875845.1 of Pirellula staleyi DSM 6068. Classification (GTDB taxonomy): domain Bacteria; phylum Planctomycetota; class Planctomycetia; order Pirellulales; family Pirellulaceae; genus JBKCUI01. The sequence continues at coordinate 18,038 of CAMCMB010000084.1, read as the reverse complement.
CTCGTCACCCAGCACGCCCGGTATCATTCGGACGGTGGAGTCGACTACAACCATCGCCGCGACTTCACCCCCGTTGAGGACGTAGTCTCCGATACTCAATTCGATTGGGTTGAGAATATCGATGACCCGTTGATCAAAACCTTCGTAACGACCGCAGAGCAGAATCAATCGCTCGAACTGCGAGACTTGTTCGACGCGACGTTGGTCGAGTCGATCGCCTTGGGGAGTCGTTAGCACGACGGTCCCAGGGGCATTTCCCATCTGCTGAACTGCTTCGACGCAATTCACGACGGGTTCGACACAGATCAGCATTCCTGGACCACCCCCGTAGGGCCGATCATCGATTTTATGGTGCTTTGAGTCTGTGGACCATTCCCGCAGGTCGTGAACGACGATTTCAACCAAACCCTTATCAATCGCTTTTGCCAGAAGGCTCTGAGTTAGATACCCAGAGAAAATTTGCGGGAAAAGGGTGACGATATCGAATCGCAAAGTCTTTACCCAAACCTACTAGGAGGCTGGAGTTGCTTCGACTGGCTTTTTGGAAGGGCTTCTACCAAGGCGACCCAGGGCTTCGGATTGCTGTTGCAGGTGCGTGCCTTCAGAACCGTACTTTTTGATGAGAACAGTGACATTGTCGCTTGGTTGGGCACCAACGCTTATCCAATACTTGATTCTCTCGCCTTTCAGGATGGCTCGAGCATCTGTTTCCTTGCACATTGGATCATAATGGCCGAGTTCTTCGAGGACTCGCCCATCTCGCGGGCTGCGTTGATCGATGGCGCAAAGACGATAAAACGGGCGATTTTTCCTGCCCAAACGCTTCATTCGAATACGAACCGACACTGTGCTAATTCTCCATGGAAACTTAAGTAAGGGGACATGATAATAACGTCTTCTGAATTAGATGTGGAGACGTAATTCGTAGTTTTTCGCAATTGTGGGAATCTAGCCGCGTTTCTTTTTGCGGAGAAGTCGATCTCGATCTTTCTGCATTTTCTCGCGTTCCTTTTGGGAAAGGCGTTTTCCGGTGCTTCCTTTTGGCTTGGCGCCACCCATGGGATTGAATGGATTTGCCATCATTCCTTGCATCTGTTGCATCATTTTCATTTTGTCGCCGATTCCACCGGATGTCGCCATTTGGAGCATTGGAGCGAGCATTTCGAACTGTTTGACAAGGTCACTGACTTGGTTGGGTTGAACACCGCAGCCTTTTGCAATCCGATTTTTTCTGGATGGGTCGATGAGCTTGGGGTTTTTTCGTTCGTCGGGAGTCATCGAGTCCACGATACCGGTCAGGCGACGCATTTCCTTTTCGCTATCGGTTCCCGCCATCATTTTCGACAGATCACCCATGCCTGGCATAAGTGTCAGCATTTTGGTCATCAGGCCCGGCTTGCGAAGTTTTTGCATCATGTCCCGGAAGTCCGCCAGCGTGAAGATTCCTTTCGACATCCGCTCTTCGAGTTGTTTTCGCTCTCGTTCATCGATGAGTTTGTGGGCTTCGCGAGCAACTTCGACGATGTCGCCCATTTCCAGGATTCGGCTAGCCATTCCTTCTGGGCGAAAGGGTTCGAGAGCGTCGAGATGTTCGCCCGTTCCAATGAATTTGATGGGAACTTGCGTGACAGCTTTGACGCTCAAGAGAGCTCCACCCCGAGCATCGCCATCGAGTTTGGTCATGATCACGCCATCGAGCGACAAGGCATCATTGAAGGCCTTCGCGCTTTTTACCGCGTCTTGACCGGTCATTCCGTCCACGACCAAGAAAACGTGCTGGGGAGCAATTTGTTTGTCGATGAGCTTGAGTTGATCCATCAGTTCTTCGTCGATGGCCAATCGACCGGCTGTGTCGAAGATGGCCACGTCGGCGCCGGCAGCTTTGGCCTGAATGAGACCTTCGCGGCATACTGCGACTGGGTCCGTGGCCCCCAGTTTGCTGAAAACGCCAACCCCTAGTTGCCTGCCGAGCACATGAAGTTGCTCGATGGCGGCGGGCCGTTGCAAGTCAGCGGCAATCAAAAAGGGCTTGAGTTTCTGATCTTTGATCAGCTGTGCTAATTTCCCGCAGGTGGTGGTTTTTCCGGCACCTTGCAGGCCGCACATCATGATACTGGTCAATTCGCCGCGCTTCATTGGGATCGAATTGTCGACCGGTCCAAGCAGAGAAACGAGTTCCTCGTAAACTATTTTGATTAATTCTTCGTGGGGTCGAAGGGAAAACAGAACGCGTCTGCCCTCGGCTGCCGCCGTCACATCGGCCATGAAATTTCGAATCACGTCGATGTTTACGTCCGCCTCGACCATGGATTTTTCCACCATGGCCATGCCTTCTCGCATGTTTGCTTCGGTGAGTTTGCCTTTGCCACGCAAGGACTGGAATGCAGACTGAAGGCCTTCTTGGAGCGACTGAAACATTATTATTCTGTGGTTTTTTGCAGTTTATGAAGCGAGACGCAGGTCAGATGGCCCTGGTTTGTGGATTGGAGAGCGGGTCTGTTCTCCACAACTTAATTTGTATTCGGAGGGATGGTTCTTCGAAAGACATAGTCGCGGAACTTTTATGGGGCTCCCCCCCTCCAAGGCATGCTTCGAATTGTAGCATCCTTAACGATTGTACAACCGAACTGAGGGCGAGTGATGGATTTGGAACGACTTGCACCCAGGGAAGTCCATCGTAATGAGAGTTGATTCGTTGCAATGTGAGCAGCGCGAACTAGACTCAAAATGCGGCTCGCTAATTTGGTAGCTTTTCGTTTTAGCCCTTGTTTTTTGGCACGTGATGAGGTTTGTCGATGACCACCGTCGGTTTCGGAAGTGGTTCCTTTCCCAGCAATACTCGCAATTCACGCGGAAAAAAGCGCAAGCAACTGCTTGTGCGGCGTTCTTTGCTGGAATCTTTAGAAGCACGGCACCTAATGGCGGCTGGTCCGCAATTGATAGGTGTTCAGCCCAACGAGGGATCGTTGATCGCCCTGGGAGGTTCGAGCGCTAACGCGACCGTACTCAGCGTAAGCCCTCGTGAAATTGTAATGCGATTTGACGATAGCTCGGCGTTGGATGCGAACACGCTTAGCGGTATCCAATTCAAACGGGCTGGTAGCGATGGGATTTTCGAGTCCGCGTATCTGAGCACGGATTTGGGAACCAATGGTCAAGTGGTTCTCGACTTTAGCGCCTCATTGCCAGGCCAACAAGGCAACGGGCTAGAGCTCTATTTCACTCAAGTGGCTCGCTCCTCGAGTATCCCAGGCAAACCTGCAAGCTGGCCGATTTTGCGCGTCGACGGGGCCCGCATCAATATCGAAGTCAACATTCAGGCTGGAAACAAAACGACGGCATCCGAGCTCATTCGTGCGATGTCCGAAGATACACAAGTCGCTTCGAAGGTTTTGGTGAAGCGGCTCCGGGGAGTCGAAAGCACCGTCATTGCAGATACCGTTCCCGCCAACAAGGTCCTCACGTTGCAGGGTGCGGATGCCGCGAGTGTTTCGTCAAATCTCAACTCCGGCAGCAATACATTGCAAGTTGAATTTCTTGCGACTCGGCCCGGTACCTCGCCTCAAGTCCAGTTGGTATCAAGGGACTTCGGCGGCGCATTTCCGCCCCGAGTGACAGTCAATGGGCTTATTGTTCTTGCGGAAGTGAACAGCAACGCACGATTTCTGACAACCGCTCAAGAGCTGATCGACTCCATCAACAGCTCAGTCGATGCGCAAAAGATAGTGCAGGCCCGTTTTATCAGTGGTTCGGCGACAGCTAGAATCGGAGCCAACTTTCCTATACTAACAACATTGCAATTGACAGCGGGTGACGATATCGCAATCACCCCCGCCTATATTGGATTAGGGGATTCGGATCGCGAAGTTGTGATTCGATTTGCCGAAACGCTTCCGGATGATTTCTATCTGATCGACATTCTTGGCAACGGTCCTTACGCGTTGCGAAATACGGCTGGCTTGCCATTCAATGGCGGCGTCAATCAAAGCGTAAGGTTCGATTTGGACCTTGGTACGACGATTCAAGCGGTTGTTCCGCAACCCGTCGTTCGAGCTGCAAATGGCACGCTGAGCCAGCTCCGAAATCAAATTTATGTGTACTTCAACAATGACGATTTGAATCCTGTCGAGGCGGTCAAGTCTGAGTACTACCAAGTTGTTTACACACGGAACACCCTCAGCGGCGCGGACGATATCGTATTCCGCCCTGTGTCGGTGAGCTATGACGCGTCGCTCAATCGAGTTGCGTTGTCCTTCAGCCGAAACCTCGACGCTTTTGTCGATCCGATCACGTCGCAGCCATTACCGATTTCCACGCTGCGATTGCGAATTGGCAATAGTGAATCACCGACGGGTTCGCCTGTCACGGTTGTGAACCCTGTTAATGATCCTGGGAATCGATTTGACAATGCTACCGATTTGGGCGGAGCATGGCTCTCCGGTCCAGGTTCGAAATCTGCCTTAATCAATTCCGTAATTCAAAACCCAACGCCCTATACGCTGGATTTCCCGGGCGCCAACAACGAACAAGGAAATCGCGATAATATCTATCAACATCACGTCACACGCTTGGACGCCGATGGTATCGCGGTTGTTAATTATAATTTTGCAGGTGAGCTCGGAACCGCCAACCAAAGCGTTCAATTAAACGCAATCACGGAAACCCAGAAAAATATGGTTCGCCAAGTAGTTTCGCTCTACGAGCGCTACTTGGGTGTTCGGTTTGCGGAGAGCGACAATCTCGGCTTTACGATTGCTGTCGGTGACATGCAAGCCATCAATCCGCTGACATCCCTGACGACCGTGGAAGCCAACCGTCCTGGTGGACTCACCTACGCTGCTGGCCCACTCGCATCCAACGCAGCGCAATCCGCTGTCGTGATTGATAGTCAGGACTTCAACAATGCGGAAGATAATGAATTTGGAACAGAGCTGTTCCGTTCGTTCATGAGAGGTATTGGAGTATTGCTAGGTCTTGGGAACGCCGACGAACTTCCGCAGTCCACCGTTCAAAACAATAGACCGATCAATGATCCTAACGTGGAAAAAGTGTTCCCAGGCAATGCGGACATTATTCACGGTCAGTTCGTGCTACGGCCCGAGGGCAAGGACATTGACCTCTACCGATTTGCTGTCCCGGCCAATGGTGGTCGACTTCAATTGCAAATCGCTGCGGAACGTCAAGCCGATTCAAGCTTGCTGGATGCATCGCTTCGCCTATACCGAAATGAAGGCACATTGGCCGCACCGATATGGACGGAGATTGCCGCCAACGAAGATTACTTCAGCGAAGACCCTCGAATCTCTCTCGATTTCGCTCGCGGAGGCGATTACATCGTCGGCGTCAGCGCGAAGGGGAATACTTCCTACGATCCAAACGTCGAAGATTCTGGACTCGGCGGAAAGTCGGAAGGCAAGTATCAATTGCGGATCGACTTTAGGCCACCCGCTCCATCCACGCTTGTCGATGTGAACGGCACACCAACCCCCTTGGATGGGGATGGAAACGGACGGCCAGGTGGGGTTTTCAATTACTGGTTCGTTCCCACAAGACCAGATCGCGCGGTACCGGTGGTCGGGACGCCTGATGTCTCCGCCTATACGGTTTGGGTCGACAAAACCGCAGCAGCCAACGGTAACGGAACGCTTGCCGCTCCCTACAACACGATTGCCAGAGCGCTTCAGGACGCGGGCGCATTGGCAAAAGCCGACACCGCTGGAATTCGAACGGTAGCGGTTCGGATCGTCGGCAATACTCAGAATCGCGCCTACGAAATCGGATTCAATCGATTCGGTAACGCCCTGGCTGACGGTACGTCGTTTGATGTTCCCAAGAACGTAACGGTCATGATCGACGCTGGCGCCATCATCAAGATGGGTCGTTCACGTATCAGTGCTGGTAGCTCGACCGTGAGCGTCGATCGAAGCGGAGGAACACTTCAGTTATTAGGGATCCCAGATACGAAGGTCATCGTGACCTCCATCCATGATACGACCGGAATCGGGCTGAATCCAGATCGAACTCCACCAGCACCTGCGGCAGGTGATTGGGGTGGGATCGATTTTCGCAACCGCATCGATGGTGGTGATGAAACGCGTGCCGACAAGGAAAGAAATGGCCTCTTCCTGAATTCCGTGATCCATTCGGACATCCGTTATGGGGGCGGCCAAGTGGTAGTCGATGGGGTGTCGCAGGTCATCACGCCAATCAATTTGATTGATGCTCGTCCGACAATTATCAACAACTTCATTACCCTGAGTTCTGACGCGGCTATGTCTGCGACTCCGAATAGTTTCAAGGAAGACGACTTCGCGGATCCACGCTCTCAGTCCAATGGATTCTTTGTACCCGATTACGACCGAGTTGGACCGAATATCCACGGCAACCGCGTTATCAACAACACCATCAACGGTTTGTTTATCAGGACGCGTACCGGCGTCGCGGACACCCTTGAAACCCTGACGGTTTCAGCGCGGTTTGACGATATTGATATCACGCACGTGATCGGCGAAAACTTTGTGATCGCTGGCACCACAGGCGGGGGTATTGTGGACGTTGCAGCCCCACCCACGACCATCGTTACTTTGACGACGGTCGCTGGTGGTTCATTGCCTGCTGGCACTTACAATTACCGTTTGGTCTACGTGGACTCGGCAGGCAATGAAAGCCTAGCTTCCATGCCGACAAACTCCGTTACGGTGGTTGAAAACAGTTCTATCCAATTGAACAACCTACCACCGATCAGTGGAACACTGCCGTACGTATCACGTCGATTGTATCGAAGCGATGCCACCAGTGCGGGCACATATCGTTTGGTGACCGAGATCAACGCGATTTCAACATCTTACACGGATAACGGAACTCAAACGGGTTCACCGCTTGTTCCGCTCACGACCAAGATTCGCTCAAGACTCGATGGCGGTTTGGTCATCGATGCAGGGAGCATTATCAAGAACCGTAGCTCACGAATTGAAGTTCGAGATGGTGGTACGCTGATCGCCGAAGGCACCGATGGTCTGCCCATTATCATGACGAGTCTAAACGATTCGCGTTATGGTTTTGGCGGCACATTCGACACGAGCAACACGCGAGGCAGCAAGTCGCCTCTCGTTGGAGATTGGGGAGGAATTTTCGTTGGGCATGGCAGCTCTGCTTCGCTCGATTACAACCGTATTTCGTACGGTGGTGGTACGACGAGAGTCGAAGGTGGATTTGCATCCTTCAATGCAATCGAAGTTCATCAAGCGGACTTCCGAATATCCAATTCTCGCTTGGAAAACAACGCGGCTGGAGTTGAGACATCAACTTCTCCGACGCGGGTGGGTCGAGGCACCAATGGGCCGGCGGCCATTTTCGTGAGAGGTTCGCAACCCGTTATTCTGAATAATCGCATCAACGACAACGGCTCAGCCGCGATTAACATCGACGTGAATTCGCTCGGACCCGATCTTTTGAACGATCCAGGGCGTCAGTCCGGATTGATCTCCAAAAAATTGGATTATGTCGAAAACCAAGGTCCATTGATCGATGGCAATATGCTATCGCGAAACAGTATCAACGGTATGGTTGTTCGCGGGCAGACGCTAACCACGCAAAGTGTGTGGGATGATACGGACATTGTGCACGTCGTTCAAAACGATATCGTTTCGGACAACTTTCATACGTATGGTGGACTGAGGCTCAAGAGCGGTCCTGCGAAAAGCTTGGTTGTCAAATTCGGTGGTAGTTCGAGTCTGGCTGGCATAACGGCAACGGGGACACCCCTCGACTATAGCAATCGTATTGGAGGCAGCGTTCAGATTGTCGGTCAGCCTAATTTCCCGGTCATTTTGACGTCGCTCGCAGATGATACCGTCGGGGCAGGCTTTGGCATTGATGGTAGGTCTGCATTCGACACCGACAACAATGGTACTGGTGGCACCACGAATACCGTCGTCCTGCCGACAGGCCCCGAGGTCGACCGTGGAACCTTGATTGACAACGATGTCAATGCGAATGTGACAGGCTTTTTCTCGGCTGCACCACTTCTTGGTGGTAATTTGAATCGAGGCTTGTCTGGAGTCACGGCTCAAGGTGCCTCGCAACTCTTTGTCAATGCCGATAATATTTTTGCCTTTACGAACTTTGTCGACGTCGGAGCGAATGGTGGGGCTATCGACTTGTCCACAACCACCGTCACCCGTCAACCGACGCTTGTTTCGCCGGACTTGGTTGTCAGTGAAGGAACATTCCCTGGCAACAACGGTGCGACCGTTCGTTGGAGAGTGGAGTCTCGGTTTGATAATGGCGTCTCCAAGCTGTTCAACACCTTGATCCTTGATAGCGATACGCCTTTGGGCCCAGTGAGTTTCATCAACTATCTCGATGAGGATATTCAGGCACCGAGCGATGACTTTCTGTATGTGACAGGAACTCCCGGACAAGACGATTTCCGAGTCTTTACGATCGACAACACCGAGCGATATGGTTTCTCACATGGTGGGGTTTATCAGCAAGGAACGGACTTGCAAAACGCCACCTACTCCGGCTGGGCTGCGGATCGCTTTCCACTTCTCGATACATCCATTCGAGGTGCTGGAACGAATTACAGTTTGCCAGGAAACATCAACACAATCAACCTGCCAGCATTTGCGGATCCAGTATTGGGCCAAGTCAATGGTCTAGCCAATGTGACAACGGCTCTTTCTTGGAACGTAGATCCGAATACCACGAGCGCTCGCATCACCAGTTTCTTGGAGCTTGTTCCGACCGCCATTCAGCGAACGGCGTCGCCTGGCGCATGGGATGGCGTGGCGCTACAAACCTATTCCAACGATAGGAACGTTGGTATCGTCTCGGAGCGAGAGTCGGCCCGAGCGTCCGCTCCCTCGATAAACGATACACCCGCAACATCGCAGAATCTCGGTCAAATTGCGAAGCTTGCCACCAGCGGCGATGAAAACGCTCGCCTAGGGTTCGAAATCCAAGGTGTTTTGAACAAGCCTTCCGATGTGGATGTTTATAGCTTTATTGCAAATGGTCGCACCGAAGTGTGGCTCGACATCGATCGTACCGACAACAGTCTCGACACGGTTGTAGAGTTGATTGCAGCCGATGGGACCATTCTCGCCTTGTCCGACGATTCCTATCTGGAAGAAACTCAACCGTCAACAAACCCCATTTATTCGACATTGTCTGGAAACAGTGCAAATCCGCTTCGAAAGAGTTCGTTGATCCAAGCAGCGAAATCGTCGCTAGGGGAATTTCGCGATGACTACAGCACGAATCCGAAGGATGCGGGCATGCGAGTCCTGCTCCCTGGACGCGAGAGCGAAGCTACGCTTTACCACGTTCGAGTTCGGAGCAGCAATCAATTTCCTGGCCAGGCAGCCAACACTCCCGCGTTGACCGATCCCGCATCGGTTGGCATGGGGCGGTCCCGTGGCTCGTACCAGTTGCAGGTCCGACTTGGCGAATTGCAAGAACTCCCGGGCTCATCGTTTAGCTATGCCGACGTCCGATTTGCGACCAACGGGATTACTCTCTCTGGGGTACCTAGGCATTCCCCGTTGGTCGGCGAAATCGGCGAATTAGAGGGTTTTGGAGGCGGTGGTGTCTTCGGCAACAATACTTTTGCGACCGCACAAGATCTAGGAAATATCCTTCAGACAGATCGACGTACGATTTCCGTTGCAGGGAATTTAGTGAGCCCAGCTGGAATCGATTGGTACAAGTTCACGATCGATTATCAAGCGCTGGTCACACCGTTGGCCGAGTATCTGTCGACCATCTTCGATGTGGACTATGCCGACGGCATCGGACGCGCCGACCTGTCGTTGTATGTGTTTGATTCGGCTGGCCGATTGATTCACTTCGGTGAAAACAGCAACGTTTTGGACGATCGGACAACCTCCGTTAAGGGTGCGGACGCGACCGATTTGGGGCGTGGATCGGCTGGGTCGTTGGATCCATTCATTGGGGCAGTCGCACTGCCTGCGGGTCAGTATTTCATCGCGTTGACCAACCGCAATCAAATCCCGACGGTACTGGCGAACCGACTCAATCGGAGCGGTAATCCGGGGGATGCGGAAATCCGAGTTCAGCCGATTAACAGTGGCAGATACATTGTCGAGGATCGCGTCGGGGGAGATCGAACGAGCGCCATGGGTGTAGGTCCGATCACACCGAGCTTCTTGCCATCGTCTTCCCGCGTCGAGTATCTGCTTTCCGATATACCGCTCTATGTGAGTCGCGACGCCGGACAAGCGATTACCGAGGTGTTTATTGTGAACTCCTTCACGGGAGAAGCGGCAAACTTTGTTGGACGAATGAATGATGACCTGCGGGACATTGCCATGCGGCCAAACGGTGACATTCAGAGTTTCCGAAGCCTTGAAGCTGGGAACGGAGATGCGAATGCAGTGTACATCAACATCGATCCCGCTACGGCTGCGACGACAGTGACCGGAAATCTCGGAATTGCAACCTACAACGGTACCGTTGGCGCGGCTGCGGCTAACGTGGGAGTGGACATTGAAGCCCTCACGTTCATGGACTCGCTAGGAGCCGAGCGAGGATTCCTCGTCGCAAATCGTACCGCTTCGGGGGCTGTTCCATTTCCACGGAACAGGAACATTTTATATTTGTTCAATGCGAATTCGGGAGTTGGAGACAGTACACCTTCCACGAACGATTTCTTTCGAACGGGTACTTTTCGAGGAGCAGGAACCAACATTACCGAGCGTGGGTACATCGATACCGCACCGCTTCCCGGCACTGTGTCGAGCACCGTTGGCGTGACAGAAGCCACGGATGTGAGTTCCGGCACAACCACCTCGTTGGTTCGGGATGGGCACACCATCACTATTCGAGTGCTCCCCAGCACAACCGTGACGCTGGAATTCAATGCGGGCCCGGAACTTTTGCTTGATCTCGATCCACTCGGAGTTCCACCGCGCGTTTTGAACAATGGCGATCGATTCACGATCGATGGCGTCACCTATCAAATCGAAACGAGCGATGTATCGACCGTTCCTCCAGGTGTCCGACCAGTCTTTTACAAGAGCTCGATGAACAACAGTCAGTTTGTTGAGGCCCTTAGAAAAGCGGTTCCTGCAACGGTTCAGGTTGGCTTTGATGGGAGCCGAGTGAATTTTCAAGGAGCTGTCACGGGTTCGTTTACTACTCTTGTGGCCCGAGGCGTCGCTACCGACGTGGGGTCCAATGGTAACGTCGTAAGCGGTCGGATTGCAGTCAATTTCCTTGCCGAGGATACAGCGGAAACCATTGCGGTTCGCGTTGCCCAAGTTGTTTCGACGGCTGGTTTTTCCGGAGTCAGTGCGACGGCCAGCGGTAATCTAGTCAATCTTGTCGGCGCCGAAGTCAGTAGCACCACTGGCAGTTCTCGTTTGGTTGGAATCGCGCCTGGCGGCACGGTGACTGGTTTGGCAGGAATGGACGAAAACCTTTACGCGGTCAGCGATGCGGGTGGCCTTTATTTCATTCCCCGTAGCACTTTGGCCACCAACTCGCCTGGCAGAATTGGCACCTATGTCACAGGTTCGTACCAGCTTCGCGGCCTACAATTCACTGGATTGTCGGCTGGACCAAAGAATGTTGCGGACGGACAGTATGCCAACTTGCTCTTCGGCACCACTGCTGACGGCACGATCTATGCCTTCAACACGTCGGGCGAATTGCAGAATGTTTTCGCGAATGGCAGGTCCTCTGTTTCCACAGGTGTATTTGGACTGAACGGGCTAGCGTTCTCAAATCTTGATTTTAACCTTTGGCATGAAACACAACGTCGTGGCAACGATTTTGGGCACGGGATCAACGTTCCGAGCGATTTGAGCGATACAGCGTCAGCAGGTGGGACAAGTTGGTATTTCGGATTCGAAGATCCCCGGTTTGCACCTCAGACGAACGCAACCTTTACACCGGGTACGAACCCACTGACATCCGCCAAAGCCCTTGGCCAGCCCGTCAGAAACACGTACAACTTCACAGGTGGAGCACTAGGCGTTTTAGAAAGCCAGTCCTTTTCCTTGTCGGGCATGACTGCTCAAGATTCGCCGACGTTGATGTTCAGCTACTTCATGGAAAATGATGACGGGGCTTCGGCGCTGAACACTTCCCGGATGACCGACTCGTTCCGGGTTTATGGTTCGGGTGACAACGGTGTTTGGCAACTTTTGACTACGAACAACCGTGATCCTCGCGAAACAGCCGTCGAGAAAACGGTGAACAATGTTCTCAATGCAGCGCCGGTTTCACCTGCGGTTGCGTGGAGACAAGCCGTCGTTGATCTTGGGTCGCTTGCCGGGAGCAAGGATGTGCGACTTCGATTTGAATTCAACACTGCTGGCAGTATGGGATTTGGAACTTCGGGCGGTCGCGGTTTCGAGTTGAGAACGGTTGCTGGCAGCGAGCTAAGGGATGGCCAAACGTTCACGATCAGCGGGCGGCAGTTCGAAATTGATATGGGCCTTAGCGTGGTCGTTCCGGGCGGAGCTGGAATCAAGACCGGTGATTCGATCGAAGTGTCAGGAGTCAATTTTGTCTTCTGGGATGGAACGGGCGTTCCGCCAGCCGGGAATGTGATTCAGTTTGGGATCAACGATTCTCCCGAAACGATCGCTCAACTGCTGAACCAAAAACTCCAGTCAACTGTGTACCCTAAGCCGAACAGTTCTCTCAATTTCGCGGAACCCGTAGGTGGCTCGGATACGATTGCACGAGCCGTCGCTCTTGGAATTACAGGGAGCGCGGTTAAAGTATCTGGGGTTGGGACCATCGGAGACAATCCAGCATTCCCAAGCGCTTTGGACCGAGATATCGACCTATTTCAAATGGACCTTGACGCGGGTGCCAACATCGTCGCCTCTGCTTCGGTGACCTCGCAAGCGATTGCCCTGCTTGGTGGTTCCGTGTTAGATCCCTATTTGAGGTTGTTTGACGCTAGCGGCAAGGAGATCGCTGCCAATAACGATTTCGGTGGATCTCGCGATTCAAGAATTACCTTTACGGTCGCCGATGCCGGACGCTATTACTTGGGCGTCTCCGGTTCTGCCAACACGCGTTACAACCCGGTTGTGGCGGACAGCGGAACGAGCGGTGGATCTCAAGACATCTACGAACTGAGTGTCGACGTAACACCTCGTGTCAATTTCTCTGTGGTAGACAACCGGGTCTCCATCGAGGGTGCAAAACCTGTGACAGTGCCGGCCAATTCACCCTTCACGTTGAGTGGAAGTTCTGGATTGAACAATCCGTCCAACGTACCAGTGTACATCTCAGCGAGCATGACCGAACAACAGGTTGCTCAGAGGGTCGCTGAGGCAATGGAAAAAACGCTAGCGGGTGGACTGGACTCCTACTCCACGTTCGCCCAACGCGATCGGTACATCGACGTGACGGGCGCTACGGTTACAGATCCGGGTCCTTTTACCGTTACGACTCCACGACTCGAAGACAGCTTTTCGGAATTCGGCGACGCTGGTTTGCCTCCAGCTACGCGAGCACGGAGCAATGCCTTCGAAGGCCTATTCCTCGATGATTTTATTATCGGTCTTGCCGAACGAGGGCAATCCATAACAGGTGCACCTGTCGACACAACGTTTGTCACGCGACCAACGGCCGGGAGTGCTATTTTGGTCGGTCCGTACCAAATCGAGATTCGAGGTGGTGCAGATTATGGTCAACCGCTTACCGACGGTATTCAGCTTACGAATTCTTTCGAACCCAATCAGCCACAGTCGCGTGCTCAATCGATTCGATTCAATGGCTCGTCCAAAATTTCAGACAGTCAGACCATCGTTTTGAGCGATGGCTCGAATGTCGTAACGTTGGAGTTTGATGATCAGTCGTTATTGCCTAGCTCGCCAGCACGGGGGGTTCGCCCGGGCAACCTACCTGTACCTTACAGTAGTGCCCTTAACGAATCAGGCAAAGTGATCGCCTCGCGGGTGCGTGACATTATTAACGGCCCCAGTATTCAAAGCATCCTGCGAATCGCTGCAATTTCGACGGATGGAAGTGTTACGGGGCAAAACTCAGATGAGATTTCTCTGATTGGAACGGTGAGCGCCACACTTCCAAGTTCTGTGGGGGTCTTGAACTCGTTCGTACTCGACGGAGATCGAAATACACCACGTGAGCAAGGTCAAGTGATCATTGAAAACTCGCGTATTTCAAACTCGCTTGGTTTTGGAATCACATTGCAAGCGGATGCTCGGACCCCTGGTTCGAACGCGCCAAACCCTGGCTCAGTGCAAAATACAACCACGTTAAACAACCAACGATTGATACCTGGCGCGGTTGTCATGAACAACGAATTGTTCGGAAACCTCGCGGGCGGCATCAATATCGTAGGCGACACTGCACAAGGTGCCGTACTGGATGCTCCGGTGCCATTCGCTCGAGTGATCAACAATACGATTCTCGGCGGATCGGTTGCAGCGGTGAATGCGACTCCAGCTGCGACCTTTGGTGGCGACTTTTACGGACTCGGTCTGAATGCCTTTGCGGATGCGGTTGTACGTTATACCCCGACGGCTGGCGGTGGCCCTGTGCCGATCGCTGGATTGCAAGTTTCTGGAGATGCGCTCGGTGTTCCGAACTACACCGGTATCGGTGAACCATTAGCGGGCGAAGGAGCTGTATCGCTGGGCAAGGGCGGAGAATTAGTCGTTCAGTTTACGAATAATATTCTCACCGGCTCGGATGACGCTCGTTCGGATCTTGCCATCTACGAAGTCGGTTCATCCGAACAAGTTCGAGTGGAGGTAAGTTCCGATAACATCACCTACACGTCCGTAGGTACAGCCTCGTTCAACAATCGATTCATCGACCTGGATGCATTTGGATTCAACTCGTTGAGCCAACTGTTCTTTGTTCGCTTGACCGACGTTGCAAACGATGGCGCGGTCAGCGGCGATTCGGTGGGAGCAGATATCGATGCGGTCGGGGCTCTTTCAAGTCGTCCCGCGACGATCTTTACCCCAAGAGGTACTGGAATCAACGTCGGCGTGCACGCAAGCCCGACACTCCTGAACAATATTATCGCTAACCATATCCGTGGGATTTTCGTCGATCCAACCAGCACCTCGACCGTGGTCGGTGCGACCCTGTATCAAGGCAATTCCCAAAACGTAGCTGGATCGGCAGTCCCTGGCCAATTTGCGATTACTGTTCAAGTCGGTGCACCGCTCTTTACCGATCCATCCACCGGAAACCTGTATCCTGTGCCTGGATCTCAAGCCATCGATGCATCCATCGATTCGCTCACGGACCGCGCCGCACTGCTCGCGGTGAAACAACCCTTGGGACTTGCCCCCTCACCCATAATCGCACCGTCGACAGACATCAACGGCTTGCTTCGAATCGATGATCCGAGCGTTCAGGCCCCGCCGGGGCTCGGCGAAGGGATTTTCAAGGAACGTGGCGCTGCCGACCGATCCGACTTTGTAGGTCCATCGGCCGTTGCTCTCAATCCCTTTGACAACGATGTTTTCGGTTTGGATTCCAATCCAGAGGTCGGAACCATCGAGCTTGTGAATTCCTCCCTAAGCTTCTTTGATATCCAGATTCTCGATACTTCGAGTTTGGGCAACCAATCGCAAGGAACGGGAGTCAACCAAAAATCCGTTACCTCGAATGCCGTCTTGCTTTTCAAGGATGGCGAAATTCTAGTCGAAGGTCTCGATTACCGCTTTGGTTTTGACTCAACGAGCAATATCGTTCGCCTCACACCTTTGGCTGGTGTTTGGGCGACTGAGGCGGTCTATCAGATCCGATTCATCAACACGAACGAGTCGGCAATTGAACTCGTCGATCCAAAGAACATCGTCGATGGGACGATTTATACGATCCTGGACTCATCGGGAGCGAACACTCGTTTTGAACTCGACACTGGTTTGCGAATGCGAGTTCCGTCCTCCTCGGATGGGTTTACCACAACGGCGACCGATGGCGCCATTTTCCGAATCGACGATGGTTTCCGCCGGGTGACTTTCGAGTTCGACAACAATGCAGTCGTTCGACCAGGAAACGTGCAGGTCTTGATCAATTCCCAAGATCCGCCGCAAGTCTTAGCCGAGAGAATTGTTTCCGTCATTCGCAGCACAGTTCTTGGTGGTAGCTTTTCCATCAAAACCATCGGTGGCGATGAATTCCAAATCCTAGGAAACAGTCTGGTAAAATTCTTGCCAGAGGATAGCCGCATCGTTGCTCGGGGACAGTCCGGGACAACCCCAGGGTATGGTCTGCAAATTCCTACGGTGGATGGTATTCCATCCGGTGTCAGCGATGGACAAACCTTTACGATTCAACGCGGCAATACGACCGTTGTTTTCGAATTGGACAGCGATGGCACCGTGGTAGCGAATAGGGTTCGGGTTCCGTTGAATACAACCTCAACCAGCGGCTTGGCAGCTGGAATTGTCAGTGCGATCAATTCGGCAAACTTGGGTCTGACGGCAACGTCTTCCCCCGGTGGTTTAATCTTTGTCGGATCGCAGCCAGACGTTCGAATTCAGGCCACGAATACGGCGCTTTTGGTAGTGGGAGTTCCTGGTCAAGGCCCGACGATTCCAGTCACGATCGATCTCACTCAAGTTTTAACGCGCACTCAAGCGGCGACGTTGCTTGTCAACCAGATTGCAGCCCAAAATCTGCCCAATGTTCGTTTGACACAACTCGCAGGCAGAATCCTAGTTGAGGGTGCCCTCGGTGTGGCTGGAAGCGGTGCATCACCCGTTACGGGAATTCGTGATCTCGCCGGCAACGCTATGCGAGCCACGGAAATCAATGGTGACACAATCGTCAATATCTTCCTCGGTGAAGGATTGGACTACGGTGACGCACCTGATCCGCTCTATCCTTCCAAGAAGTCGAGCGACGGCGCACGTCACACGGTAGTTGCGGGATACTCGTTGGGGGCAAATCTTTCGTCCGATCCAGATGCCAGGTTGATCGACCTGGATAACGACGATGGGGTGACCGTCCAGGCGATGACGTCTGCGTTCACAGGTTCCATCATCGTGAATGTTCAAGGCGTGACACTCTCCAGACTTGCGTTCATCAATGCTTGGGTTGACTTCAACGGAAACGGCGCCTTTGAAGCATCTGAGAAAATCAACGTGACTGGACGAATCGCCAATGGCAACAACACGATCAGTTTCCCTGTGCCGGCGGGCTCCAAGTCCGATGCCCCAGTATGGTTGCGTGTTCGTCTTAGCTCCACGGACAATCTGTTGCCGACAGGACTAGCGTCCGATGGAGAAGTCGAAGATTACAGCGTGCAAATTACCGCCAATCCCTATCAAAATCCTTCCAATCGATTGGATGTGAGTGGGGATGGATTTGTATCACCCATCGATGTGCTTCAACTCGTGAACTACCTCAACTTCAATGGTGGTGGCAGGTTGCCGTTCCCTGTGGCGTTTGCGGTTCCTCCTTATCTAGATGTCGATGGTGACGGAAGCGTAGGACCACTCGACGTACTGACGGTCATCAATTACATCAACTCCACCTCGACGGGTGGTGGTGCAGAAGGCGAAGGCTTCAGTTCAAGCGATTGGATTTCTGCGTCGAGCCTAGCGGCACCAGGGTTCGCGTCTGGACGCGTGCAAGAAGTCTCTTCGCAATCGTCTTCGCAGCAATCGGTTGCCACTCGCAAGATCCAATCACACGATGACTATTTGGCTCGAGTCGCTTCGGATATAGGGCCATCACTTGCGGTCGATGAGTTGGACTGGTCGGCCCCGTTGACTGACTTGGAGGAGATCAAAAATAAGGATAGAGACTTTGCGGTCGCACTTGCGATCGACGATTTACTATCCGATTGGGAGTAGATTTCCCCCACGACCTTGTGTCGTGGGTCGCTGAAGTTTCTAACGTCGCGGGGCCGAGGAAACTTTCCTCACCCATGTGGCAAGCACATGGGGGCCGGGACCGCTTCGCGGTTCGGTTCGGGCTAGCTGACCAAACTCGCTGACCAACGACACAAGGTCGTTGGGGCAGGGACCGCTCGCTGCGCTTGCGGTCGTTGGGGCAGG
>CAMCMB010000083.1 GCA_945875845.1 Pirellula staleyi DSM 6068 | reverse complement strand
CCATCGAGGAACGAGGTGGACTGCGGCAAGCAGCGATAGCTGGAATATTGCGATACCTACCACCAAACGCCAATGCACTCGCTGATTCATGCCTTAAGTGTTCTGATTGCTCATAAAGTGAATTGGGTAGACGCTTAAGAAGACGAACGACCCCATTGACCGAGCCCGAGGAGATGAGTTAACCCAAGTCAAAACGCGCGATCGAGGGCTTCGTGTCCAATGGATTGTTATTTTGATTTATCTCGCTGTCGATTGTGGACTTTCAACGACTGATTTCTTCGATTCTCTAAACGCCCCGTACTCGACAAACAGGATAATAGCATCAGGACGTATCATAGAACGAT
This sequence comes from Pirellula staleyi DSM 6068, assembly GCA_945875845.1. Classification (GTDB taxonomy): domain Bacteria; phylum Planctomycetota; class Planctomycetia; order Pirellulales; family Pirellulaceae; genus JBKCUI01. The sequence goes on along the minus strand of CAMCMB010000083.1, from coordinate 30,390 downwards.
GGAATCGTTCTATTCGTTTAACAAATTCCTTCGCACTGTCCTGATCCCGATGGTACATAAAAACATGCCGTGGCTTTGAAAGTAATTGTCCTAACTCGGCCGCCGAAATGGAACCTCCGTCAACCTTGAAAGCATGAACTGACTTGATCGGGACGGAACACTTGACCATCAAGTCCAATCGACCATCCTGGACGTTCTTCGTGTGCGCTTCTGTTGCAATCTCCTTTCGAACTTCACCGTTTTCGTCCTTCGAGAAACTAATGTTAAAGCGTTCAAACGTTTCCCCCCCCTTATCATCAATCTTGTATTGCGGTATCAGGAGATCAATGATTACATCGCCATTCAAGCTAGATGCTCTTGCGACTACGATTTTGTCAAGTTCTAACGCAGCTGATTGGCGTGGAGTCCATTCACTCGGTGACTGGGCCGAAGAGAATCCGACTAGTGACACGGTTAATAAACCGATTATTCCCAGCGACAGGTTGTTCAATTTTTTCATTTCTGCATCTCAAAATAACGCTTGTAATCACATGGTCGCCGCATGTGATTCACTATTTAAAAAACGCACGACCGGCGACTCATGTGCATTACATTGTTATCGGGTGATTTATGAGTTTGCCAAAGTACGAGCATTTTAAGTTTGAGGTTGGTCAGTTTGTTCGTTCGTCTTTTTGCGAGTTGAACGACGACAAGCGAAACAGCAGCGAGATTCTTCGCGACACATACCAGATCGTTGAGCGGATGTACCAGGAGTGTCCCGGTGGTGTTCAGTTGCATTACCTGTGTCGGCCACAAGGTTTTCTTTCGTCGAAGGAGTACATTCGATTAAACGAAATCGAGTTGATTCCAATGCCGCAGGATTCATCCCGATAACTTGTTTTTATCCCGGTTTGGGGTAGTTATCACTGAGGTTATCGGAATTATCCCTGATTTGTCAATTTAATTATCACTGATTCAGGCCAAATATCCCGGTTTCAGTCTTGGCTGTCCCTGTGGATCTGTTTCGGTGATAACAGGCTATCTCCGACAAGTCGTACCCACTGATTCCCACCCATTAGAGGGTGATCTTATGAAGACAACAGACACGCCGAGGGGGTTGACCAGCGTCTGGCCAATTTATTATAAAATTGCATCGAGGAACAACTGACTGCAGGCGGAGTCCTGGCTAGCAAGCACTTTTGACTTGGGAGATTCTTGCCATGGTCTTTGTGAATGGTCTCGGGCAGCAGGAAACCGCAGAGAAATTTGCTCATCTTTGGTTTGATGGCATGGCTAGATTTCACCGCGTGAAGGATCCTTGCACATGGGAGTTTGACGAACAGCATGTTATTGCGTACTTGCGATCCAAGCTCTCGACGAGAATGCCAACGTGGAAACGCCTAAAGATTATTGAAGGTCTGATTTGGTATCGCAACCACGTTCGAAAATCGGCCACTCCGCGACTTGAGCCGATCCGTACCAAATTGCGCGAGATGATAGCCCAGGAGAGGCAAAGCCAGGACGAGGAGCCTATCGAGGATGTCGTGGGCAAAATCAACCCACGAGAGCCGGACGTGATACAGGCTTTGCGGAGATCATTGCGTGTGCAGGGCAAAGCTTTTAATACGGAAAGGGCTTATGTTCAGAAAGTTCGCGCGTTTATGGAGGATCGAGGACTAAAGAATCAATCCGATTTTGAATGTATCGGGGCGGCAGATGTGGAATCGCATTTGACCGATCTTGCGGTTGATGGAAACGTTGCGCCCTCGACCCAAAATCAAGCTTTTTGTGCTCTTTTGTTTTTGTTCGAGCATGTTCTCAAGCGGGATTTCGGCCAGATCAATGCGTCGAGATCAACCAAGTCACCCCGAATCCCGACAGTGATGAGCAAGTCCGAAGTCATTCGCGTTTTGTCGTTCCTGACGGGCATCTACCTGCTAATGGGGCAGCTGTTGTACGGCTGCGGAATGCGGATCAGTGAATGCCTAAGACTGCGCGTCAAGGATATCGATTTTGATCAAATGTTGATCGAGATTCACAATTCAAAAGGGGATAATAGTCGATTCGTTCCACTGCCAAGGCAGTTGGTCGAACCGCTTCGTCGGCTGGTCGCGGCACGTCAAGCACTGCATGAAAGGGACTTGGCCAACGGTGAAGCGTCCGTATGGTTGCCACATGCCTTGGACCGTAAATACCCATCCGCTCACAAGGAATTCAAATGGCAATTTTTGTTTGCGTCGGCCAAGTTTTCACGGGACCCAAAGACAGGAAAGCGGCATCGACACCACTTGCACACCGATACGTTTCCAGTGCATTTAAAACGAGCTGTTCAGCAAGCGAATTTGAACAAGCATGTGACCTCACATACATTTCGACATAGTTTTGCGACGCATTTGCTGCAGGATGGTACAGATATTCGAACGATCCAGGAGCTGCTTGGGCATAGCGATATTGCGACGACGATGATTTATACACATGTGCTGGCACGACCTGACGTTCGGGTCGTCAGCCCGTTGGATCGATTGAGTACCGATGCGCGGAGTGTAGTAGAGGTGGCGAGGGTAGAGCTGGCAGCCAGGGTTGATGTTGAACGAGTTGAAACCACAGCGGCGGCTGAAGCCGGTACGCCAACTTCAACGGAGTTGGTTGAGAAGTATGTGCAAGAACGAGGTGTGAAGCCGAGCGGGATGCGAGTGCTTTTTGTGTCCGTGTTTTCGACTATGTTTGGCAAGGCGAGGGATGTGCGAGATGAGAATCGTCCGGCTCCTCATCCCCCGGCTCGTTCTCCTCGCGATCACAACCCGAAGTGTTAGCGAGGGGCAGACCGTCCCTCGCTAACCGGCTTGTTGCTTTAGTGAAGTCGTTATTGAGTAAGGGTAAAACGACGGACTTCCAAGTTCGTCAATGGGGAATTCGACGGACTTGGAAGTCCGTCGTACCATTAAAGCAACAAGCCGTCACGCGTCGGGATTAATGCGGATTAAATCAGCAGCCTCAATCGAGGAGAAGGGGGGATAGAGTTTTTTGGGACTTTGGTGGACGGCACATGGAATGTGCCTACTACTTTGGAAAACGGGGGCTATCGCCCAACGGCTAATTGGGTTGAAAAACAGTTGCGGATGTGCTTAGAAACCTATTTCACTTCCGTAATCAATCTCTATTGATCGAACGATCCCGATCAAGGTCCGAGAACTTTTTTCCGGACTCGGCGAGCTTTTTCAGGAGAGGTGCGGGCGACCATTCTGCGCCGTGTTGTTGTTCGAACTGGCAGATTCGTTCGTAGACGCGATGGAGTCCCACGGTATCGGCATACCACATCGGTCCCCCTCGATAGGCTGGGAATCCGTAACCATAGAGGTAGATCATGTCGATGTCGACCGCCCGGGCGGCAATCCCTTCCGCAAGGATCTTGGCTCCCTCATTGATCAAAGGGTAAAGAACTCGTTCCACGATCTCCTCTTTCGAGATGTCTCGTCGAACGATACCCGACTGGTGCGATTTTTCTTCGATCCATTGCTGAACATCGGGATCCGGAATGGCCATACGACTCCCGTCCGGATAACGATACCATCCAGCCCCTGTCTTTTGCCCATACCGACCTCGTTCATAAAGCGTGTCCAGCACCAAGGGTTGTCGGGTACCCTGCGGAACCTGATGTTGAACCTCGTGGCGTATGCGCCATGCGACATCGAGTCCGGCAAGATCGGCGACGGAAAACGGTCCCAAGGCCATGCCGAAATCGACCAAGGCAGCATCGACTTCTTGAACGCTAGCCCCCTCCTCCACTAAGAACTGCGCTTCGCGTTGATAAGGTCCAAACATTCGATTCCCAACGAAGCCATGACAGTTCCCTACCAGGACGCCGACTTTTTTGAGTGTCTTGGCCAAGGCCATCGACGTCGCAATCACTTGAGGGCTCGTCTCCTTACCTCGCACGATTTCGAGAAGCCGCATGACATTTGCCGGACTAAAGAAATGGTGCCCGATGACTTGCTGAGGGCGACTGGTTGCTGTCGCGATCGCGTCGATATCGAGCGTCGAAGTGTTCGACGCGAGGATTGCATCGGGGCGAGTGACTTTTTCGAGTTCGGCAAATACCTGCTTCTTCAGCTCCATTCCTTCGAAAACGGCTTCGACCACGATGTCTGCTTCTGTAAATCGATCATAGTTCAATGTCGGTTGGATCAACTCCCAACGTTGCTCCATCTCCGCTTGGGTCATTCGACCTTTTTGAACGGTAGCTGCATAGTTTTTGCGAAGGTTTGCTAGACCGCGTTCCAAAGCTTCCTGACCTGTTTCTTTCAGCAAAACCGGGATGCCCGCGTTGGCGTAGCTCATTGCTATTCCGCCGCCCATGGTCCCTGCGCCGACCACCGCCGCAACTCGGATCGGAAGTTTCGAAACTTCCTGGCCGATGCCCGGAATCTTGCTCACTTCGCGCTCGCCGAAGAAGACGTGGATTAAGGCTTTGGACTGCTCGGAAAACAAACACTCGGCGAAAAGTTCGGCTTCGCGTTGCAACCCTTCTTCAAAAGGGAGCGAAGCCGCTTCTACGGCTTCGATGGCCTTTTGCGGAGCCAACAGCCCACGCGAGCGTTTGGCGACCGCATGTTTTACGGCCGACATGGCTTGAGGATCGTAAGGTGGTATGGGTCGATCGCTGGTTTTGCATGGCACGCCACCCTTGGCAATGACTTGGCGTGCGAATGCGATTGCCCCTTGCAGCAAATCGCCATCGATCAATTGATCCAAAATCCCAATTCGAGCCGCTTCGGCAGCCGACACAAGTTCGCCTCCAGCACAGATCTCGGCCGCCTTAGCCAGACCTATCAAACGCGGCAATCGTTGAGTGCCACCAGCACCGGGGATGAGCCCTAATTTGACTTCGGGTTGACCGACTCGAGCCGATGCCGCCGCCACACGATAGTGACAGCACATGGCGGTTTCTAATCCACCTCCCAAGGCTGTGCCGTGAATGGCAGCTATTATGGGTTTCGAGCAATTTTCAAGAAGGGGAAATAATTGAAACAGTGCGTTGCCAATCGGTTTTTCGCCCGACGTTATTTTCTCAAACTCTTTGATGTCGGCTCCCGCGATGAAAGTGGTTCCACCTCCGATAAGAATCATCGCTTTGACAGACGGATCTTTGCAACACGTTTGGATTGCAGCTGCCATTCCTTCGGGCACCCCAATGCTGAGTGCATTAACGGGCGGGTTATTGATCGTGATTATCCCAATGTCACCATCACGGGTTAGATGAACCAAACCGCTCACGCTTCTGTCTCCTTGTCCTGTTTTTCAATGGCATGTCGACGATTGCGAAGATGTGAGACTCGCTAAATCCGTATCCCGCCCTAGCATGAAGGCAACGATCCCCTGGGATAAACCCAGGGGCATTCGAATCATGCCATCTGGCTTTACGCTAGTGGTACCTGACCTTCGCCCTAGGGGCTTGTTGATTGAATGGTACGACGGACTTCCAAGTCCGTCGAATTCCCCATTGACGGACTTGGAAGTCCGTCATACCGCTTTTAACCAATAACGACTTCACTCAATCAACAAGCCGCCAGCGTAAAGACGTTAGGCAGTTGCGTAGGTCGAAACTTCTGCCCCTACTGTCCATTCCTTGAAATTGTCAGGGTTGCGATGAATGTGATGATAGACCGTATCTCGTTCGACCGGTTCGCGACCTGCCTCCAAGATCAAGCCGCGTATCTGGTCGACCGTGAGCAACTCGGGAGTCGTGGCACCTGCATCATGATAAATGAGTTCATGCCGGACGGTTCCATCGATGTCGTCCGCCCCGTATGCCAGCGCCGTTTGAGCCGTTCCGATTCCCAACATGATCCAATACGCTTTCACATGCGGAACATTGTCCAACATCAATCGCGATATGGAAATGGTTCGCAAATCCATCAAAGCAGATGGCTTCTTGAGGTGGGATAATTTCGTATTTTCTGGATGAAATGCGAGTGGAATGAACGTTTGGAATCCGCCCGTTTTGTCTTGCAGATCCCTTAGTCGCAGCAGGTGATCGATGCGATGATAGGCTTGTTCCACATGGCCGTAGAGCATGGTGCAGTTGGTTTTCAAACCAACCTCGTGGGCCGCTTGATGGATCTCAAGCCATTTGTGCGAGTTGGCTTTGTGCTCGCAAAGTTGGTCGCGGACTTCGGGATGGAAAATTTCGGCACCCCCGCCCGGCATGCTTCCGAGACCTGCCTCCCTGAGATCCATCAATATCTCTTTCAGCGGGCGCTTTGTTAAGAACTCGAACCAATTGATCTCGACTGCTGTCCAGCCTTTCAAATGCAGCTTTGGATAGGCAGTGTGCAGCGTCTCGATGATACCGCGATACCAATCGTACCCGAGTTGGTGATGTAACCCGCCGACAATATGCATCTCGGTGCAACCATTGTCCACCGCCTCTTGACCTCGATGCAGGATTTGCTCGTCACTCATCGCATATCCCTTCGGATCGCGAAGGTCCGAACGAAAAGCACAGAATCGACAGCGGTAGACGCACACATTAGTCGGATTCAAATGCGTGTTAATGTTGTAGTAACCGACGTTGCCATTGATCCGTTCACGAACATAATTCGCAAGCTCTCCAACTTCATGGAGTGGCACTTCAGGCGAGTATAGAAAGATGCCGTCCTCAAGACCTAGGCGTCCACCTTGTTCTACTTTGTCGCGGATATTCCGCATGCGATCTTGAACGCTTAAGCTACTCATGATTGTGACTACCGGAGACTTTTGATTAGGGATTTTTGCATCATTGGCAGAGTCACCAATATGCATCGATCATTCCGACAACAAGAAACAAAACGCTAATGACTGAGTTCAGTTGGAAGAACGCAAGTTGCACTCGAGCCAACGATCGTTCCGATACGACGCGATGCTCGATGATCAGCAAAATGGCGACTACCAAAAGCATACCCTGGAACAGCCACCCGAGGGATAACGATGGCAAGCAAAGACTCATCAGCATGGCTGCACACCACATCAACAGGTGACAAGCCGCTGCGACTCGCAGCCCGCCCTTCACGCCAAGCTTCGATGGAATACTGAACAAGCCCGCTTGACGGTCGTACTCAGTATCTTGGCAAGCGTAAATGATGTCGAAGCCAGAAACCCAGAGAAACACAACGAACCCAAGGAAAACAGCAGGAATCAGGTCGCTGGGATGAGCCTGAACGTACTCGCCTCGCAATGCAATCCATGCGCACACTGGAGCTAACATCAATGCAGTGCCGAGCCAAAAATGAACCAGATTGGTGAACCTTTTGGCAAGGCTGTAGCCTGCAAGAAATAACAAGACAGGAATGCACAACACCAGCGGCAAAACGTTGGGGAGAAACAAGGTACAGGAAGCTACAAAAGCTATCGCGCAGCCAATGCTAAACCAAGCAACACTCGCGGGCGTCAATATCTTGGCCGGCAGATGGCGGTTCGCGGTCCGAGGGTTTTCACCGTCCCATTTCCGATCCAGGTAGCGGTTCATGGCCATCGCAAAACTTCGAGCGGCAATCATGCAGAGAACAATTCCCAGCAGCGATTGCCAACGAAACGAAAGGTAACTCGGCGAACCACCGTTCAAAAGCTCGCCTCCCACGTTGGGAAGTGGGACGACAAACGCCCAAGCGGTCGCAAGCAACGCAAACGGCAAGGCAAAGATGGTGTGGCTAAATCGAACCAACTCCATGTAGTGAGTTGCGGTCTTAAGCCAATTGAGTCGCGCATCGGCAGTCCAAGACATGTCGCTCACGACGGCGCCTCCGGTCCATCCCCATGTTCCACATCGATGCCTTCACCCCAACGGTTCATCAACGTATTAGGAACTTGCAAATGGTCTAAAATCCGCGAGACAACAAAGTCGATCAGATCGACAACGGATCGGACACCATGATACCAACCTGGCATGGCTGGCAAAACGATGGCTCCGGCTTGGGCGGCTCGTTGCATATTTTCAAGCTGAAAGACCGACATGGGAGTTTCTCGCGGTACCAAGATCAATTTGCGATGCTCTTTGAGATGAACATCCGCGGCGCGTTGGATCAAATTGTTTCCAGCTGCATGTACCACACCCGACATCGTCGCACCCGAACAAGGACAAATGACCATGCCTCGCGTCAGAGAAGATCCGCTCGCAATGGGTCTCATGAAATCCCGATAGTCATGCAGCGAAATCAACGCCATGTTGGCCTGAATTTGGGAAGCGGTTCGAGGCTGCCATTGAGACAATGTCGCAGAATCTGGCCAATGATAATTCAATAAATGTTCGATGCGATCACGGTTCGGTCCGATGTCGAGATTAAGCTCTTGCTGAATGACCGCTGCCCCGGACGGGCTAATGACCAAATGGACACCAACTTGTGCATCGCAAAGCAACTGTAGTAATCGCACGGCGTAGACCGCACCGCTGGCACCAGTCATGGCTAGAACCAATGGGAGTTGGTTGGACGACTGTGTTGTCATTTCGTCCCCACATACAGCGTCACCACGCCAAAAGTCATTGGGTACATTCGGATCTCGTTCAGATTCGCTTGTCGCATCAACACCGCGAGCGCTTCGCCGCTCGGAAACGCTTGAACACTTTGCGGTAAATACTCGTATGCAGAATGATCATTTTTGGCCATGCTCTGGCCTACGCGAGGCAAGATATGTTGAAAGTAGGCGTTGTAAGCGTGCCGCACTCCGAATGCAGTTGGCTTCGAAAACTCAAGAACGGCAACTTGGCCCCCTGGTCTGCAAACACGCGTCATTTCGGCAAGTCCCTTCTCCGTGACGGCTACATTCCGCAACCCGAAGGCGACCGTGACCGCTTGAAAGTGATTCTTAGGAAAGGGGAGTTGCTGGGTATCCGCTTCGATGAATTCGACTCGATCGTGGGTCGGCAGCATTCGCCCCCGTTTCCTTCGAGCAATATCAAGCATTTCAGTGCAGAAATCGCTTCCCACGACTTCCGTTTCGTGACCCAATTGGCGTGCCATTGAGATCGCAAGATCGCCGGTTCCCGTGCAGGTATCCAGGACCGGTGCACCCGGTTTAAGGTCAAGTATTCGGAGTGCTTTTCCGCGCCAGTGGCGATCGACGTTCAAGGAGAGAACGTGGTTCATCAAGTCGTAGCGCGGTGCAATCTCGGCGAACATTTTTCGAACGCGATCACCAGATTTATCGACCATGTGCTACCTGAACCGAACCTTTGCCAACGGATAGAATGCTAAAAAATGCAACCTAAAGCCTCCTGACGATACTCCGTGACCGCATTTTTGCTACCACCTTAACGACCGTTGGGCAACTATCAGGGACAACTCATTCCGAACACCGGATGGGGTAGTTTAGGCGATTTTCTGGTTTGGGGGAGATGGACTCTCCAAAGTCGGTATACTTTTCGGGAGCCTTCGGGCGGCGTCTTAAGTTGCTTGCGAGAAACAACTTAGTGTTCCAGAGTCACGAGACTTTTTTAACTTTGAGCGAGAAAGTGCACGTAAAAGAATGGGCGATTCCATCTCCAAGGAGAATTCGAGAGATCCGAGACAATTGCGATCCAACCGATGGTTTGGACCAGATGATTTGCGCAGTTTCGGTCATCGATCGCGTTTCAAAGGAATGGGGTTCGACGACGCGGACTATCAAGGAAAGCCGATCGTCGCATTGCTCAATACTTGGAGTGATTTGAACACGTGTCATTCACACTTCAAGCAACGCGTCGACGAGATCAAGCGAGGAATCTTGCAAGCGGGCGGCTTTCCGGTGGAAGTGCCCGTCATGAGCCTCGGCGAGATGCTCATGAAACCGACGACCATGCTCTATCGCAACTTGTTAGCGATGGAAACTGAGGAAGTTTTGCGATGTCATCCCATCGACGCGGCTGTGTTGATGGGTGGTTGCGACAAGACGGTCCCTGCGCTCATCATGGGTGCCATCTCGGCTGACATTCCATCCATCTTCTTTCCAGCCGGTCCGATGCTCAAGGCGAGATGGAGAGATCAAACGCTAGGAAGTGGTACAGACGCCTGGAAATATTGGGCGGAACGATGTGCGGGGAACCTGTGCGACAGCGATTGGAAAGATATTGAGAACTGCATTGGCAGATCCGCAGGGACGTGCATGACGATGGGGACTGCTTCGACGATGGCATGTATCGCCGAGTCGCTTGGCCTAACTCTACCCGGTGCGAGCAGTATTCCAGCCGTCGTGGCGGAACATAGTCGCTTGGCGGTGGCAACCGGACGACGCGCCGTTGAATTGGCTTGGCTGAACATCACGCCACGAAGTGTCCTATCGCGAGCGAGTTTCGAAAACGCCATGGCAACGCAACTGAGCATTAGCGGTTCCACGAACGCCATTGTGCACATGATCGCGATGGCCGGTCGAGCCGGAATCAAACTCACGCTGGACGACTATGATGCAATGTCCGAGCGAGTCCCAGTCTTGGCCGATATTCGTCCAAGCGGACAATATCTCATGGAGGATTTCCATCACGCCGGCGGTTTGTCCGGATTGCTATCCAGATTGAAAGACGTATTGCACCTGGCCTGCAAGACGGTCAATGAAACGACGCTGGGAGAGCAAATAGAAGCCGGCGAAGTGATTGATGACAAAGTGATTCGCACCCGTGACAATCCTCTATGGGCGACGGGTGGAACCTGTGTATTGCGAGGAAACCTTGCTCCCAACGGATGTGTCATCAAGACAGTTGCTGCGGATTTGCGATTGCAAAAGCACACAGGGCCAGCGATGGTTTTTGACAATTATGCCGACATGAAAAAACGGATCAATGCGCCCGACCTCGACATCACGGAGGATACGGTCATCGTGCTTCGAAGCGCTGGCCCTATCGGTGCACCCGGCTTCCCGGAATGGGGCATGCTACCGATCCCTGAAAAACTGCTCAAGCAGGGCGTTCGCGACATGGTTCGCATCTCGGACGCGAGAATGAGCGGAACCAGCTACGGCACTTGTATATTGCATGTGTCGCCCGAGTCGCATATCGGCGGTCCATTGGCGTTCGTTGAGAACGGCGACCTGATCGCATTGGATGTAGCCAAGCGAAGCTTAATGCTGTTGGTGGACGAAGCCACGTTGGCGAAACGAAGAGAAACTTGGGTAAGGCCTACCACGGCATGGACGCGAGGTTATCATCGTATTTTTGCGGATCACGTGACCCAAGCGCACGACGGCTGCGATTTCGATTTCCTCCATGGCCATTCCTCCAACCAAGAACCGGATATTTTCTGATGCGAACTTCGGCAGTGACCCCTGAACTTCTCTCGAAAAGTGTGATTGCTGTACCACCCTTGGCAAGGGATAGCTCGCGCAAGTGTTGCGCTGTCGAAAACACGAAGATCATTCGGGCGATTGAGGCAGGGGGCGTTACGTCGATTCTCTACGGAGGCAACGCGGTTTTCTATCACATGGCCCTGTCCGAGTACGCACAAGTACTGGATATCCTGCAAAAAGCCGCCGGTCCAGAAACATGGATCATACCATCGGTGGGTCCGGCCTTTGGTACGATGATGGACCAAGCGACCATGTTGCATGACTTCCAATTTCCAACGGCCATGGTCTTACCGCAACGGGAAATTGCAGACGAGACAGGCATCGCGACTGGAATCCGCCTGTTCGCAGAAAAATACGGCAAGCCCATTGTGTTGTATCTCAAACATAATCGCTGGTTGTCTTCCAAAATCGTTGAATCACTCTATCGAGATGGACTCATCAGTTGGATCAAATATGCCGTGGTGCTCGATGATCCAAGCAACGATCCCTACTTGAGGGAAGTCCTGGCGGTGGTTCCTGCAAATCGGATTGTTAGCGGCATCGGCGAGCAACCCGCGATTGTCCATTTACGAGACTTTGGCGTTGGCGGTTTCACAAGCGGTTGCGTTTGTGTGGCACCCGCTCGCTCTCAAGCGATGCTGCGCGCGATTCAAGCCAAAGATTTCGACTTGGCAGAACGCATTCGAGTCAGTTTCCAACCGCTAGAGGATCTCCGCAACGCGATTCAACCTATTCGAGTTCTCCATCATGCGGTTGCCGCAGCAGGCATTGCGGATACAGGACCCATGCAACCCATGCTCGGTGAATTGGATGCTATGCAAATGGCCTCCGTGGCGCAAGCGGCCAAAGCATTGCGAGCTCTCAATGCTTCCTAAGACACAGCTGACAAAAGAGAAAGTAGTAGGCACATTCCATGTGCCGTCCACAAAGTAGTAGGCACATTCCATGTGCCGTCCACCTAGAATCCTTGCAAAAGCTCGACTGCGAACGGCACGGCGGAGCGTGCCTGCTACTTTGGTCGGCTGTGTCAAAGCCAACAAAAGCTTGAACAAACCAAATACCTTAACAAAAAGCCAGCCACCTATGCCACGCGAACGTGTCGTGTTAGCAATGAGCGGCGGCGTTGATTCCAGCGTCGCCGCACATCTCTTGATCCAACAAGACTTCGATGTTGTGGGCGTCTTCATGCGTCACGGTGAAAAGTCGAGTGCCGCGTGCGAACTTGATTCCGGCAAGCCCAATCCTTTGCTCCCTATCTTGCAAGGACGATTGGATCACAAACAAGGGTGCTGCAGCGCAAGCGACGCCGCCGACGCGAGACGTGTTGCGGACAAGTTCAACATCCCCTTCTATGCCCTCGACCTAGAGGAGGATTTCAAAAGAATTATCGATTACTTCGTCGACGAATACCATCAAGGCCGAACACCGAATCCGTGCGTTCAATGCAATAACTGGCTCAAATTCGGACGCTTGTTTGATTACGCAGATGCAGTGGGTGCCAAATGTGTTGCAACCGGACACTACGCTCGAATGATCGAAACCGAAGATCCACGCCAACCTTTTGAACTGCATCGTGGATTGGATGACGACAAAGATCAAGCGTATGTGCTAACCGGTATTGATCGCTCGCTTTTACCTCGCATGTTGCTCCCAGTCGGTGGATTTAGAAAGTCGGAAATTCGACAGATCGCTACCGACATCGGACTGCGCGTTGCAGACAAAAAAGATAGCCAGGAGATCTGTTTTGTGACGTCAGGACAACACGCTCAGTTTGTCCGCGATAAAAATCCTGTGTCGACGGCCGGCGAAATCGTAACGTCCGACGGGCGTGTTGTTGGCCATCATGACGGAATCGAAGGGTTTACGATTGGTCAACGCAAGGGTATCCGCGTCGCAATGGGCTCTCCGTATTTCGTGACTGCGATCGAGCCTGAATCATTCCGTGTGACCATCGGGCCACATGATGAACTTGGGCGTTCTTGGTTGCAAGCGGATGAGGCAAACTGGCTCGTCGATTTCCCGATGGATGAGCCCGCGGACGTGGAAGTTCAAATTCGTTACAACTCCGCCCCGGAGAAGGCGACCGTTCGCAGGCTACCGAACAAGCAATTTCGCGTGGAATTCCACGAACCGTGTTTCGGTGTCTCACCAGGGCAATTGGCCGCGATTTTCGATGGAACACGAGCAATTGGTTGCGGTTGGATTCAAAAAACAGGTTGAACCCTGTTGCCAATACCCCCGTTCGGTTCACAATAGCTTGGATGAAACACCCGCAGTCGATTGCTTTGATCCAATTCCCCTTCCAAATGAAGCAAACCTAACATGACCCTTTTCTTCGCCCAGCGCAATCTTGAGAGTGTCAGTCTTTATTCATTCGTAATCGTCGGCTTACTGATCGCAGCGATTATCGGGGGGTTGGTTTGTACGGTCGTCGCCTGGAATTTCGGCAGTCTTTGGCTGCAAGCCAAAACGAGCGGTGCGGACGTCACAATATCCAGCTTGATCGGTATGTACTTTCGGCAGGTGCGAACGCCGGTCATTGTCAATGCCAAGATCATGGCCGCTCAAGCCGGCCTCGACATCGATCGTCAAACCGGTATTAGCACGCAGCATTTGGAAGCGCACTATTTGGCCGAAGGAAACGTGATGAACGTCATCAATGCCATCATTGCTGCCCACCGAGCAGGCATCGACTTGGATTTCGATAGGGCCGCCGCAATCGACCTTGCAGGACGCGATGTGCTCGATGCGGTTCGCACTTCCGTTCACCCTCGCGTCATCGATTGCCCCGATCCCAAGCATAGCGGCAACGGCTTTTTATCGGCGATCGCCAAGAACGGGATTGAATTACGGGTCAAAGCGCGCGTTACGGTTCGGACGAACCTCGAACAATTGATTGGTGGAGCAACTGAGGAAACGGTCATCGCCCGAGTTGGGGAGAGTATTATCAGTTCCATTGGATCTTCCGAAACGCACTTGATCGTTTTGGAAAACCCAAACCTGATATCGCGGACTGTTCTGAAGCGAGGGCTCGATAACCAGACCGCGTTCACCATTGTGTCTATCGACATCGCTCATATCGAAGTCGGACAAAACATCGGAGCAAGATTGCGAGCCGATCAAGCCGAAGCGGACGTTCGTATGGCTCGAGCACAAGCGGAGCAACGCCGCTCAGAAGCAATCGCATCCGAGCAAGTCATGAAAGCCAAGGTGGCTGAAAACCGAGCAAACTTGGTTTTGGCCGAAGCGGAAGTTCCCAAGGCAATGGCGCAGGCTTTCGTCGCAGGGCATTTTCAATCGCCAGTGACTGGTTGAAAGCTAGGGAGTTGTCCCGATTTCCGAAACGATAATTCCGATTCCGCGCGCGAACGATATTGACTTATTGCTGCGGATTTTGAGATAGAGCACCGTGAGGAGCGGCCCAAAGGATGGTCTGCGCGCATTTCCCGACTCATGGCAGGATCTCGAGCAATCGATGAAAAATTTTCGGACGGCGATCAAGGATTCACTTCATCATACGCCTGCTATCCTTTTGGCGACCTTGTGCTCCGTCGGTGTGGCTGTCTTATGGGCTTCGAACATCGGTGCACTTTCGCCCGTGATTAACATGACTCTCAATGGAGAGTCGATGCAAAGTTTCATGGAAAAAAGCATTGAATCGGGCGAAGAACGCGTCAGGAAATGGGAGTCCGAACTCTTTGTCGCTCGCCAAGAAAGCCTGGTGGCGGAGGAACGCTACCTTGAAAAAAATATCCGGACAGAACAAGCGAGCCTAGCGTGGAGACAATGGGGCCTTTCCTGGATCAATGCACTTTTGCCACGCGATCCGTTTCGCACAATATGTTGCATTATGGGATTGGTGATCGTCAGTACGCTTCTCAAGCACTTGCTGATGCTAGCAAATGATCTTCTCATCGGCCATGTGTCAACGAGTATCGTCCGTACGCTAAGGCAACGCGTTTTTGATGCTGCACTTAGCATGGACCGCAAAACGTACCAAACGTTTGGGACAAGCGGGCTGTTGGCTGCGATCACTTCAGCGGCGGATGCGTTGGCGGCAGGATTGATGGCCATTTTCGGAGTCGCCGTCCGGGAACCGCTGCGCATCGGAGCGTGCCTCATCGGAGCGTGTGTCATTAACTGGCGACTTTTGCTTCTATCGGTGGTGCTTGCTCCGTTTCTGCTCTGTGTTATCTATTACTTCAACCGCAAAATACGATCCGTTGCTGCTTCGATTATCGGCCGCAATGCTGGATTCCATGAAGTCATGCTCGAAGCGTTGAGCAATGTCTCTACCGTCCAAGCCTTCACGATGGAAAAAAACGAACGAGAGCGATTCAGCAAATCCACAGAGGACATGCGGCGCATCAGTCTTAAGATGATCTTCTACACGGGACTCGGCAAACCATTCACCGAATTGATCGGCGTTGGTATGATCGCTATCACTATTTGCGCAGGGGCGTATCTGGTGGTAAACAAGCAGACGCATATTTTCTACTTGCGCATTTGTGACAATCCGATGTCTGTCTCGGATTTACTAACCTTCTTTGGCTTTTTGATCGGGGCAAGTGATCCGTTACGAAAATTATCTGGTCTTTCCGTTGCGATCTTTGGCGGTACGATGTCCGCAAATTTGCTTTACGGTATTCTCGAATCGAAACCTGTGTTGATCGAACCCGAGGATCCGATTGTTTTGCCTGGGCGTCACCACTGCCTCGCTTTGAACAACGTTCGATTTCACTACAATGCCGATCAACCCATCCTCAACGATGTTCAGCTTGAGATCCCCTTCGGACGTACCATCGCAGTCCTTGGTGCGAACGGTAGCGGGAAATCAACTCTGATCCAACTTCTTTGTAGGTACTACGATCCCGTATCGGGTAGTGTCTGTTTGGATGGCGTCGACTATCGCAAGTTGTCGATTCAAGATATTCGTAGACGTGTCGCCCTGGTCAGTCAGAACACCGAACTTTTCAACCGTTCGATTATTGCCAACATTCAATACGGCAGCCCCGAAAGCACGCGTGAAGAAGCGATCGAGGCCGCCAAACTCGCGCACGCCCATACATTCATTGAAAGTGCACTCAGCGATGGATACCAAACGATCGTCGGCCAATCAGGACAGAAACTAAGCGGTGGGCAGCGACAACGTATCGCGTTAGCCAGAGCCATCCTTCGCAAACCAGAAGTCCTGATTCTGGATGAATCCACGAGTCAAATCGATATGGCCAGCGAACTACAAATTCGAGAAACGCTCCAGGCAATGAAAGGCCAAATGACCATCATCGTCATTACGCACCGAGAAGCACTCATCGCCCTTGCCGACGACGTCTATCATATGCAAAACGGTCTCTTGACCAGGGCAGCGAAAAACTCCGATGCAGTCGCGGCATAACTTCAAGCGAACTTCTAAGTCGAGAGTCAGACCGAAAACTATCAATCACAACCCGACGCGTAAGCGAGGGGCAGACCGTCCCTCGCTTACCGGCTTGTTGATGTAATAGGCTGGGAGACGGGGGGCATCGTGGCATGGGCGTCTCGCCCATGGATTCACGAGCGAGACGCTCGTGCCACGGATGGTGCCCTATAACGGGGGGCTAACGTCCTCCGGCTGATTATAGTTTGTTGATAACCCACTACTTCGACAAGCCGTTACGCTTCGGGTTAGGATACTGCAATCTGCCGCTCACTTACCACTGTCTCCTGGCCAATCAGGACGCTGTTCGAAATATTGGCGTATCTGCATTAACAAAGGGTCGATCGTTTCTGTCTGAATTTGGTGTGGTGGAGACCAATCGAACCAAGCACACCCCAAGTGCTCTGTCGGCACGATCTCACGATCCTGGGTCAACAACCCTAAAAAGATGGTTAGTTGCTTTAGCTGTTTGAGGCCGCTACTGCGTTTGTACGATACCCAATACTGACTTTCGTACTTGAATTCCCGGTCGATCCAAACATCGGAAGTGCTCAATCCCGTTTCTTCGCTGAGTTCCCGCAAGGCTGCTTGCTCCTTCGTTTCTCCTGGATCCAAATGCCCTTTTGGCAGATCCCAGCGATCCGCGTGCTTCATCAATAAAAATTGAAGCAAATTTTGCTTTCGAAAGAGCAGAAACCCGCTTGAAAATAATTCCGGTTCCATGACTAATACTGGGGTTAACGAGAATAAGTTTCCAATTCCACCGCACAAAGCGATTGAACTTGATGAAGATATACACGAAAACCGGAGACGCGGGTACAACAGGGCTCTTTGGAGGTCCACGCGTAGCGAAAGACGATCCACGCATTTGCGCCTACGGATCCGTCGATGAACTCAATGCAGTCCTGGGCATCGCTCGATCCACAGGACTCGGCGAAAAACTCGATGGAATACTGAGTTCTGTCCAGCACCATCTTTTCTCGATTGGAGCGGAATTGGCCACTCCGAATCCGGAAGAACACAGTCTGAAATGGGACGGCATTTCTCATGTCAATGAAATGGAACGCGCTATTGATGACTTGGAAACAAGCCTAAAACCATTGCGGAATTTCATTTTGCCTGGTGGAAGCACTCAAGCAGCTCATCTGCATTTGGCTCGGACCGTTTGCCGCCGCACGGAACGCGAGATCGTGAGTTTCTCACGGGATCGAAACGTCAGCGATGCATCGCACATCGTCGTGTTTTTGAACAGGTTGAGTGACCTGCTGTTTGTGATGGCACGATTTGCAAACCACCAAGCGGGCATCGCGGATGTAGCGTGGGTTAAGGGTTAAGGATTAAGGGCTAAGGGTTAAGGATGGCAACACACATAGCGGTCATCGATTTTGAAACCGCCAACAGTCGCTCGAACTCGGCGTGTCAAATCGGTGTCGTACTATTGGATGATTGGCGAATCGTCGATGAGCGAGAGTGGCTCATTCGCCCACAGCGGATGTACTTTTCGCCTCAGTGCATTCGCGTTCATGGAATCACGGCTCGCGATTGCTTAAACAGCCCTCAATGGGATTCCGTTTGGAGCGAACTTCACCCGTTCATCGACGGGCGCGTCCTCATTGCACACAACGTGGGATTCGATGCGGCAGTTCTACAGGGCACTTGCCAAAGCTACGATATCGCTGTCCCACAGTTTGATTTGCAATGCACTCGACTCATTGCCAAACGTACCTGGCCCGGTCAAGCAGGCTATGGACTCGCGGCGATTGCAGAACGACTCAACATTCGATTCCGCCACCACAATGCATTGGAGGACGCTCGGGCCTGCGCTGGAATTGCGATGGCAGCGGCAGAAACGACAGGGGCCAACGACTTGGACTCTCTTGAGGACACGCTCGGATTGACGCGGGGCCGGATTTGGGTCGACCAAATTCGACAACCTCGCACGGTTCGGCGAACGCGTATTGAAACGGTAGCAGAGCCTCAGACCCGCTACCAACCAAAACTTTTTCGAACCGATGGCACCCCAACGAATTCCAAAACCGAACAAATCCGGCGAACACGCTTACGTGCCGATGCGATCCTGGCAGGTTGCGAGGATTCGCGACCTCTCGCCGGAAAACACGTCGTATTGATGCAATCTTTGCTTGGACTGCAACGCGAAGACGCAGTTTCATTCTTGGTCAAATTGGGAGCGACGGTGCAGGACAAAATCAACTTGCAAACGCACTATTTGATTATGGGCACGATCAGCGAAATGGACGCGGAACGAGATCCAACGTCGTCATTGGCAGACATTGATTCCTGCAAAGACAGAGAAAACGCCACAAAAGTCGAACAAGTTGCTCAGCGAATGCAAGAGGGTCAACCCATCCGAATTCTGTCACAAAGGCAGCTTTTGGCTTGCATTCCCTCGGCTTTAGCCATCGCCCGCGGTGATGGCTAATTGTTCAACTGCCGCTCGCCCATGAACTCTGGTTCTCGCCGTTCCGGCTACTTCTCGGGTTCCATCGCGCCACTCTTGTACTCCAGCCAGTATTTGTCGAGCTCTTTGCGAATCATGCCGCTCATTAAAAACACGCCAATCAAGTTCGGAACCGACATCGCTAGGATAAGCATGTCACTAAAGTCCAAAATGTTTTCCGGCGTAACAATAGAGCCCAGAAAGGTGAAGCCGAGGAACATCATCTTGTACAACATCGACCACTTTTGACCGAACAGCGATACGAAACATCGCTCTCCGTAATAGGACCACGAAACGCAAGTCGAATAAGCGAACAAGAACACCGCAAGATAGAGAACGTATCGGAACCAGTCGTAACTCGCATTCTGTGTGAACGCAGCCAACGTCACCATGGAGCCTTTGCTATCGACCGCCAACTGTTGCACTTCCGGTTGACGATAAACTCCGGTGCAGACGATGGTTAAAGCAGTCAACGTGCAGACAAGGACTGTATCGATAAAGGGTTCGAGAAGGGCGACCATGCCTTCGCTGATGGGTTGGTCGGTTTTGGCAGCAGAGTGCGCGATCGCAGCGGAACCAGCACCCGCTTCGTTGGAAAACACGGCCCGTTTGATGCCGATCACCATCACACCCAAAAAACCGCCGTACATCGCGCTTGGATTAAAAGCACCTGTCACGATTTCTTGCACCGCGAGCGGCAAACGCTGATAGTTCATGCAAAGAATTGCGATACAGACCGACATGTACGCGAGGCACATGAAGGGAACTACGGCACCGGCAAAGTTACCGATCGATTTGATACCTCCGATGATGACCACTCCAACCAGAACCGTCATGAGCAACCCGTAGACCCACGGATAATCCTCCAAGAAAGCAAAGGCAGGTTCGGTCTTGAGCGCATTGAGCGATTGAGCCACTTGATAAGAATTGCCACCTCCAAAGGATCCACCAATGCAGAGGAACGTAAAGACAACCGCCAGCACACTTCCGAGCCAGCCTAAGCCCATTTTCCCAAGTCCCTCGCGCAAGTAGACCATCGGGCCACCCAACACGAGTCCTTGTTCGTCTTTGCGCCGGTACATGATAGCCAAAGTGCATTCGGAAAATTTGCTGGTCATCCCAAGAAAGCCGGATACGATCATCCAAAAGGTTGCACCTGGGCCGCCCACACCGATCGCGATGGCAACACCCGCAATGTTGCCGAGACCCACAGTTCCGGACAAGGCGGAGGAGAGGGCTTGAAAGTGCGAAACGTCCCCCTGATGGTCCTTGTCGTCGTACTTGCCTCTCACCAATTCAATCGCATGCCAAAACCCTCGCAAATTGATAAACCCCATGCGCAACGTCAGGAAGACACCGGCGCACAGTAGCCAAACCACGACGAACGGAATACTCACTCCGAGGGCAGTTTTCGTCCCAAAATCAAAAAACAAAACCGCCGCCATCGGCTTCACAAGATATTCCCCAAACATTCCATCCACCGCGTCGATCCAGCCTCGAGGTGGTTCGGAAGCAACCGTCATCTCACCGCTTGCGATCTTGGCATCTCTTTCCGCGTTCGTCCTATCCTTGGTCGATTGCGGTAACTTATCAGGCAGCGGAATGGTATGTGGATCGATTTTCGTCGCGGCAGGTTGAGCCGGTTCGGTTGTCCCCGCATTCTGTGTCCCCGCACTCTGTGTCCCGAAACTCGACGCAGTGAGACTGATACTCATCAAGGGAAACAGCAAGGCCAGACAAAAAAAGCGATTCCAAGGAATGCAGCTGCACGAAATCATTGATGGAACCTTAGTAAAGGTAAAAACGGGAAACATGAGATGTTGCCTAGGTCGCCGTGCGTGCGGAGAGAACTGCGCCCAAAACCAAGCGGACATTTTCTTGGCTGTATGCTACACAAGTATAACCAAAGTGCTAGCAGTCAATGTTGATTTTTGCTTCCCCCCAATCAAAACTAGGCAGCATTCCACCAATCTTGTATTTCCAGGGTTGCCAAAGGATTGGAGTCACTATGCACGTTGAATTTCGAACGGATTCGGGTCGATCCCGGGATCACACGGAGTGATTTCATGGAATCGCGGACAATCCATAGTACTCCGTTCACTTCATGGCAAAAAACCATTTAGTAAGTTTAAGTACTGAAAGAAAATCATGAAAATAGCGGCGATGATGATGGCAGCAATCATGAACCAGATTGCAACACCTGCCAGGATCGCAAGTTGCGTAAGCGCCAGTTGCGCCTTCTCGCGATAGACGATCGCCATCCGTTCTAGAGACTCGCTATCTGAGCCGCTCATCTCGCCAACCGCTACCATTTGAATGAAATCGGCGGGCAAGAGCTTGGGTGCATCAAGGGCTTCCGAAAAGGACTTACCTCGCTCGATTTCGCCCATGGTTTGTGGCAAACCCGATATGTAGTAAAAATTTCCGGTACTCAGCAAGGAATCGCGAATACTCCGCTTGGCATCGACACCAGCCCCTAACATCATCGAAAGCGTCATCGACAATCGAGACAATGCAGTCGTTGTAAACACCGTACCCACCACGGGGACGTTGCGAACCAAAGGTACCAGTACCTTGTGACAGCCAAACCAATTCTTCCAGATTCCAAAGGCGATGACTCCGATCGTCCCAAAAAACAAGGTCACCGCCGTCAGGAATATGGCGACACCCGAACCACCGCGCAAGCCGATGCCCGTCAAATCAAATGCCTTATCGTTAGGGGACCCCGATTTGAAGAACCCATTGACGTAGATCATGATGCAGCCGATCAGGATCGCAATGACAAGCTGGATCATCGGCATACTAATCTGAGACAAGAACTTACTGCGAGTCTGTTTCAGATCTTGGTAATAGTCGGCCATTTCGCGAAAGACACGGTCCATCCCTCCCGCATGTTCGCCTGCATCGATCATCTTGATCAATAGCTTTGGAAAGTAGTGCCCCTGATGGCTCATCGCGTCGGAGAGCGAATGTCCCTTGACCAGTTCCTCGGACAAATTCTTGGCAACCTCACGATGGCGAGCGGGACCTGCTTTGGACTCGATGTCGAGCAGCCGAAGCAGATCGACTCCTGCCCGAAGCCCCGTTGCCATGCGCCGACAAAACCCTTCCAAGGATTTGAGGGATATGCCGCCAATGATTCCCTCAAGTCCGCGAGAGGAGTTGATCTCCACGTCGGAAATGGGCTTGGCACGCAAAGCGGTTGACGGCGAGCTGGACGACATAGCATCACACAATCGGATTGTGGAAAAGGTAAAAGGGTTCAAGGGTGCATGTTCTCATTGTTACTTGTTCTGTATCGTTTGGCTAGCAAGCGAGGCACAAAACATAGTCCAGCAATCCCTCGCTCACGGGCTTGTTGATTTAATCACAACCCGAAGTGTAAACGAGGGACTATTTGCCCCTCACTCACGTTTCGGGTTATGATAAAACCATAGCTTAGGTAAAGACTCATTAAATCAACAAGCCCTTACGCGTCGGGTTACCAGACTGCCGCCAAACTAGCCCCGTCGATACAATTTCAGGGAATTGGGCAGTCGTGTTGCCTATCCTGCTATTATTTAATGAGCTAACCGAGAACGATGCCTGATCCAACCAAACACCCATCCTCACCCTTTCCCGTGAGTATTCCCCAAACGGAGCCGTTGCATCTAAGCGGAGTTTGGCGACTGGATAGCACCGAGCAAGCGGACGCATTGCTTGCAGGGACTGAGCCGGGTTATGTTTATCGACGCGACGGGCACCCCAACGCATCTTCGCTCGCCGAAGCGCTCCGAGTCCTCCATGGTGCAGACCAGGCAATCGTAACCGCTCAAGGAATGAGCGCCATTTCGATAGCGGCACTTGCATTGCTCAAGCCCGGGGATCGCGTTTTATTGGGACAACCTCTCTACGGTCGTACGTCGTTTCTTATCAAGAATGACTTGGCGAGATGGAGCATTGACTTTGAAGATGTGCTTGCCACCGACCTGCCGGCCTGGAGGCACGCGTTTCGAAAGCCAGCGCGGTTGGTGATCGTCGAAACCATTACCAACCCAAGACTCTCGGTCCCTGACCTCCAATCGATTGCTTCGATCGCGCACCAGTTCGGAGGTCTAGCAGATTCAGAGTCTGGAACCGTGGTTCTTGTCGACAACACGTTCGCCACTCCCGTCCTTTGCCAACCCCTTTCTTTCGGAGCAGATCTGGTGATGGAGAGCTTGAGCAAATTCGTTTGTGGGCATGCGGACGCGATGCTAGGACTCCTGTGTGGGCGAAATGAAGTTTGGAGTCGCATTCGGCAAACCATGGTGTCCTTCGGAATGACGAGCAGCCCCTTGGATTGCTGGCTAACCCAACGAGGGCTTGCCTCTCTGCAGGTGAGGATGACTCATGCTGCATCCTCGGCAATGGCATTAGCCAAGGAGATTGAGGGGCATCCTTGTATTCGAGTGCTCGACTATCCTGGGCTAACGACACATGCCGACCATGATGCCGCTTCGAAACAATTTCGCGGCACGTTCGGAAACATGCTGACGCTAACACTGCAGGGTGGATTGCGATCTGCGCAACGGTTGATGAGTACCCTATCTCCCGACATTCCGTTTTGCCCGACGCTAGGCGAAGCCCAAACAACCGTTAGTCATCCTTGCTCGACAAGTCACCGATCTTACAGTCAGGCGGCTCTCCAAGAGCTAGGAATCGACGGAGGAACATTGCGATTCTCGATAGGCCTTGAACCTAAGGAACAGTTACTTGAAAAGTTAGCGTCGGGCCTAGCAGAAATCAAAACGTAGTGTTTGTTTCTCAAGCTCGTCTCGCATTGCCAAACTCGGACGCGAAGAACCCACCCCCTAAGTATTTTCTCCCCCTCGTCCATCCAAAATACTCGCCGGGTTGGGATGTTTCGGTTTGCCCCTCGCCTTGGTATCTTACAGGAACGCATTTTCTGTCCTCCGAATTGCCCCCAGAAATTGCCGTAGTTAAGAACGCAGGTTGCCTGCCATCGAATACCGCTATCCATTGAGGAACGCAAATGAGAAGAATTCTTGTTGGGTTTGGACTGACACTTGCCGGGGTATCTCTTCATGGGGTATTGAGTCCAGAAAGTCGCGGCCAAGAGGTCGCATCCCCACCCCAAGTGTTAAAAAATGCTGATGGATCCAGCTTTGATGCAATCGCATTTAATGATCTGCTCAAGCAGTCCAAGTGGGAGGAAGCAGGCAAAATGATTGACGAGTCGATTGCCGCATCGCCCGATTCCGCCAGATTGTTGAGCTACAGTTTCCAGCTCGCCCTGCGTACGATGCGGACAGCGCCAGAGGCGGCCGCTCAACGTATGGCATCACTCATTGAGTCATGGTGTTCTCAGAAGGAATTGTCGGCTTCGTCCGCCCGCGAATTGCAGATGGCAGCGAGCAACTACAGCATGATGCTCATGCAAGGAGCAAAAAAAGCAGAGTCCCTCGACGTGGCTCAGCGCACTTTAAAAGCTCTTTCCGCTGCGGGTGACTCGGCGCGATCGTCAAAACGGTCCGCAGAATCCCTCTTGGCTCGCCTATTCATTCAAGCGGAAAAGCCGGAGGATGCTCTCGCCGTAATGCGAAGCTCGCTCGATGAGGTCAAGAAAGGTGTACTCAGCGGTACCGATGAAACCTCCGAACTCGTCAGTGCGACCAGCGCCTTCAGTACTTTGTTCGGCGATTCACACAAAGAAGAAGCGACCGAGCGGAGCAAGTTTGTTGAAGAGCTGATTACTTCCAAGCTGGATTCCAACTCGGGCAAGTTTCCGGACCTAGTGGCATTCAACACTCTGAAATCATCCGAAATAGCGAGGCTTATTTATTCCGACCCAGTGCAAGGAGTGGAAATCGCAAATCAATTGAAGTCGCGGCTCGATTCCTTCCCGGCACCGAAACCGGATTCAAACGAGGAGAAACAACTCGGCGCCTTGCAAAAAAGTGTCGAGACGATTCTATCTAGGCTCGCAACCTCCGTTGCCCGGCTCAAGCTAGTTGGGACTTCGGCTCCCGAATACGAAGCCGAATCGTTTGTTGGGATGGATGCAGTCACGTTGGCGGACCTCAAGGGCAAAGTCGTTCTCTTGGACTTTTGGGCGGTTTGGTGTGGTCCATGCATCGCAACCTTTCCCCACTTGAGAGATTGGCATGAGGTCTATTCGGATAAGGGATTGGTCATTTTGGGCATCACTTCCGATCAAGGCTACAAGTGGGATGAAGCCAATCAACGCGCTGTTCCGGACAAAGGAATTTCCCACGAGGATGAGATGGAAATGCTGGCTTCGTTTCGCAAGCACCACAACTTAAAGCATGGATTTGTCGTGACACCCAAAGGAGGCAAATACAACAAAGCATTGGCCGTCTCGGGTATTCCTCAAGCCGTCTTGATCGACAAACAAGGCAAGATTCGGTCCATCAAGGTAGGGTCCGGGGAAAAGAACGCCAACGAACTCGAAGCCGAAATCAAAAAGCTGCTCCAAGAGTAAACAGGGTCGGCGGCTGAAACGTGGGGTAAGCTTCTAGCTTGCCAATTCTTGATTCATGGCAAGCTGGAAGCTTGCCCCACGTCACTCGCCAACGGATCGCCCGCGTTGGACACGAAAGGGCATCAGGTCGATTTCGGTCTTGTCGCCATTCATCCACTGGTACATCAACAGACCTGTTCCAGTCGACCAATGCAAACCGTGGCGAAAGTGCCCCGATGCAATGAATCCGTTTTCAAAGGGATGGAGCGTCCCAAGATACGGATAGGTATCAAATGAGCCGGGCCTCAGCCCTGCCCAAGTTCGTTTGATATTTGCTTCCGTCAATGCTGGACATAACCCCATGGCCCACGACTGCAGATCCGCAAGCATACGGTCTGTTGTTGTGGCGTCAAATCCAACCTCCTCTTCGCATGAGCCCGCCAACACATGTCCATCGTCGCGAGGGACTAGGTAGCGATGCCCATCATTGATCACCGTCGTAAAAACCGGTTGGTCCAATTTGTAAAGGACCATCTGACCTCGAACCGGCATGATTCCGGTTTCGATTCCCAAGGGTCCGAGCAATTGCGAAGCCCAAGCACCCGAGGTGATGCAATAGCGATCTGCTCGGAATTCTTGCGATCCGGATTTGGCTGAGAGGATTCGATTCTTGCTCGTCTCCAATCGATCGATGCGAGCGTGCTCAATCAGCGTCACTCCTCTTGTTTTGCAAGCCTGGATCAAAGCTTGAACGTGGCGAGGATTTCTCAATCGGCAATCGTCAGGGCAGAACCAACTTTGAAGATTGGGAGTGGATTTGGCCATCGACTCCATGGATGGAATGCGGCGGACGAGTTGCTCAGGGGACCAACATTCGTACCGGATACCGTGTTCGTCCCACCACATCCGATTTGCAGCCAGCGTTGCACGCTCGGCTGCAGTCCTCGCCAGATAGACTCCACCGCATTGCCGGTACTCGTTATCGATTCCTGTTTCGAGCAAAAGCTGCTTCGCCCAATCGCGATGAAGCGGATGCGACAACGCTCGCAATTGTTCTAACGGATCCAAGGCTGTGAGGGTTGCACCGGCAGGTAGAATGCCTGCGCCAGCCCAGGAAGCTGCTCGTCCGATCGCCTTGGCATCGACCACCAAAACGTTCCAGCCCTTTTGAGCGCATTGGTAAGCGATAGAGAGCCCAATCACACCTCCGCCGCAAAGCATTAGGTCGAATGGTTTCATAGATGTTGTTTGCGTGATCCCAATGCTTTTTCTACCCTTCGCACCGCTTCAGCAATGGAGGGGGACGGGGGGTGAGGTGCAGAAACACAATCCAAACTAGGTGAAAAACCCCTCATCCCCGGCCCCTCTCCCCTAAAAGGGGCGAGGGGAGCGAGATCCGAGGTTCACCTAAACGAACGTTAGACACCGACCTTGGGAATTTCAAAACCTGCTCGTTGAACGCGGGCTTGCATCGAAGCGGCGAGAGCATCCCCCTCGATCTGTTCGGTCTTTGGATTCCAACGAATCTTGCGCTTCAGTCGGGCAGCAATGGCGGACAAGTGACACATGTTCATGGTTTGCAAGTGCGAGTAGACGTCCGACACCGGCAAACCACCTTCGCGGATACATGTGTAGAAGTTCTCTTTGTGCCCTTCGTACTTCTTGCTCTTGTACAATGCGCTCACGTCCGCATCGGTGTAAGCATCCTTGTCCCAAGCCTCTTCAATCGGAGCACCTGTGATCTTGCCGCGATTCACAAAGATCTGGCCCTTGGTACCCTCGATCAAAAGGCCGTTGTCGCCGCGACTGGTCACGACGATCTCAAGCCCATTGGCCATCTTGTGGATGACGTTGAAATCGTGCGAGGTGTTGTAATAGTTGTCGACGGTTGGGAAGCCATCCTTGAACTCGACTGGGTGTTTTGAGTCGGTGCCATCGATATCGACAGGCCCGGTACCTTGCTCGGTGAGTTTGGCTGCCCACAACGCAATATCGATGTGGTGAGCGCCCCAATCGGTGAACTTGCCACCCGAATACTCATACCACCAACGGAACTCGTAATGGCATCGCTTTTCCATGTAGTCGACTTTCGGTGCTTGCCCCAACCACATGTCCCAGTTGAGATTCGCTGGCGGTGCAACCTTTTCAAATGGTCCACCGGTTGGGCTGCCGTTGATTCCGCAAGTGATTTTCTTGAGATCGCCAAGCAATCCTTTGTGAGCCATGTTGACGGCTCGCATGAATAGTTTTCTATCGGAGCGTTGTTGCGTGCCAACAACAAAGACGAGTTTAGGATTGGCTTTGCAAGCCGCTCGGATACGCAAGTTCTCTTCCAGCGTAAGCGTCAACGGCTTTTGGCAAAAGACGTGCTTGCCAGCCTGGAGCGCTTCGATCGCGATCTTGGTATGCCAGTGGTCTGGCGTTACCACGCTGACAACGTTGATGTCTTTGCGATCGAGGAGTTTGCGGTAGTCGGTAAATGCTTCTGCTTTCCCCTTACCGAGTTTGTCATCGTTCTTTGCTTTTTCCGCTCGCGAGGCGTCTACATCGCAGACGGCCACGATATCGCCAAATCTGGCGTGAGCGTGTGCATCGCCGGTCCCCATGCTGCCCACACCGATGCAACCGATAGTGAATCGATCGTTGGCAGACACCTGGGTTGCGGATGCTGAGGTCTGAATGTAAGGCACAAACGATGCAGCCGCGGCTGCGACAGAAGTATGCTTGATAAACTCTCGACGGTTACTTTGGGTCATGATCGAAATTGGCTCCGGTGGGCTGGAAGTAGCGGCAAGGACAAAAAGGGCTAACAGCAATCCCCTATTCTGCACAGAGGTTACGCGGTGGGAACCCCCTGCGGTTGTTTTTGTCACTTAAAGAACGTATCTGAGGGAGGCTGATTAGCCCAAATCCATGATTTTACCGCTAGTGTCGCACTTTATCGCTTAAACCAGCCCGATGATTCTGCGCCTAGCAAGCCGGATGCCATCCTCGACGGGAGTTGCGAACCATCGTTCAATGCTCTGTTTTGCGGACTGACGAGAACGTCAACCGCGGAATTGGCTAACACACCCCGGTCGGTAGGATTGGGCAAGACAGGCTCGGAGAGGTGCTTAAAGGACAAGTCGAGCATGGATTGCAACCTCAATACTTCGGGATCGCCGGCATTCGAGGCAAGGAGTCTCCCAAGGGTCATTCGGGCAGGCACTAGCTCGCCGATGCGATGTTGCGCATGCACGAGTTGAATCTGCTTGTCGACGCGATGGCTTGGCATCCGCTCGGACGCCTTGGCGAGCGACTCGGCAGCTTCTTCGCGACGATTGAGATCAGCTAGGGCTTGGCCGCGAATCAAGAGAACTTCGGGATCGGTCATTGCCGTTGCCCGCTGATCGGACATGTGGTCCAAGGTGGCGAGGGTTCGCTGTGGCCGTCCTGTGTGACGGTAGAGCTCGGCAACCGATAACTGCACTCTCGGATAGTCGCTACGCACTAGCAATGCGCGATGGTAACATTCCAGAGCTGCTGGCCAGTCGCGTTCCGATTGATGGGTATCGCCAAGCAGAGCCCATGCTTCCGCGTGGTTGCGATTCGCGGACAACACGCTAAGTGCGGACTCACTTGCCGATTTTCGATCTCCCACCTCAAGAGACATTTCGCCTAGCCGGATTGCATAATCAGGATTCTTTCCGGAGAGCTTCAACGCTTCACGCATATGATTGATCGCTCGCTGCCGGTCACCACGAGTCCAAAGAGTTGTCGCATAGCCCCAATGCGCCCGCTCATCCAGCGGAGAGTGCTGCAACGCTTCGGAAAAAAGGATTTCGGCATCTTGTTGACGTGAACGCTGCAGCGCATCGGCCCCTCGCAACGACAATTGTCTCGCTGCGACCAATTGAGAATTCGAGGTTCGCTGAACGAAGCTGCGGCAGCCCGAGTTTACGCCAGCGATCCATGCAACGCATAACCACCAGAACACCCAACGAACGAGCGATGGCTCAAGTTTTTGGAGTTTTAGGTAGCAAAAAGGCATAGTTCTAGGCGGCGGCTGGTTCTGACATTTTGGCCGAACGCGTTCCGTGCGCACTGCCCCAACACTGGCTTAAACCTTTCCGTAAAAACTCTCAAGAGAAGCCAGGCAAGCTGGGGGGAATGCATGTTTCACCACGTCGAGGCACCCCTCACTACGCCCTCGGCACCAGTCTGCCACGCGGGCTCCTTTCCGGTAAGCGTCCACGACCAACAGTGAGTCGGCCGATGGGTTAATGGCTTGCGGTTTGCTCCCGCTTTAGCTTGGCAACCACGATGGTTTAGTCGCGATTCGCTATTCCGTGTTTGCGTCGTAATGGTTTAGTCGCAAAGCGACGGAATTGGATAGCCTGGGGTGAAGTGAGCGAAGGCGAACGAAACCCCAGGATCGATTCCATGATCCGACGAGTCGCGAAGCGACGGCATATATTACGGCAACGACGCATGCAAGACGCATGGGGCAGACGCATGCCAGGCACCCAAGGTCGATTAATCGCGATTCAGGTACCAAGAGTGGTAAGCGTTTTATTGGTGGCGGGCGGTGCTATGTCCGTCGAGTTTTGTATATGGCTACCTTATCCGCTGTTCGCACCAATCCAACGATACGAGCCTTCTATAAGCAACTCAAGTTGCGGGGTAAGGAGTCCAAGGTAGCGATAGTAGCGTGTATGCGAAAGTTCATAACGATCCTAAACCTTCTGATCAAGACCGATCAGATCTGGGAAACAAAAACGAACGTCTTGAGCTAAGCCCAAGACGTTC
>CAMCMB010000082.1 GCA_945875845.1 Pirellula staleyi DSM 6068 | reverse complement strand
CCGCATAAAACTCCAAACCGTCGATCGAAAGGGTGGCGGCCAGCTCGAACCACTGGGCAAGTTTCATGGACCCGTCTTTGCACAACGCGTGCATATAGGCTTTTGGGAATGCAGAAAGTTTGGGCATGAGGTTTCAGTTGAGCGAGCGGGAGGATGGTTTCTACCGGGAGGAGACTCCCCCCGTAAATGTGCATTGCAATGCTTAATCGATGGAAAATCAATGGGAGTGCGAGGCTCCTGCCGAGCAATTTACGCCACGGGTCGGCAGGAGCCTCACCCTCCCCAGCATGGAATGGGTTGGGCAAGGCCCAGCAAAACATGTTTACAGGGGTGGCCACACGCCCCTGTAACAGACAAGATCTTTTAAAAACGCAGGCATTCGCTCAAGTCACTTGCTAGCTTTCAACGATACGACAAGCGTTAGAAAGGGGACTTGAGAGGGTTTTGCCCCCTCAATCCTCATTCGCGAACGAAGGAACAATACCAAAAAAACACAAAAAAAACATTTTGCGGTTGACGACTTCGGTCGACATTCCTATCTTCTTGCGTCCCGCGTTCTACGTAGGGCTTGAGATTGAAGATTGTGCCCTGAGGCACTCTTTTGTTGACGATTTACCAGAGGTAGTGATTAGCTGTGTCCGGATCGCATGAAGTCATCAGAATTCGAATGGAAGCTTATGACCATGCCGTTTTGGATCAAAGTGCTTTGGAAATAGTGGAAACCGCCAAGCGGACTCACTCTGAAGTGCACGGCCCGATCCCGCTGCCTACCCGTATTGAGCGTTACACGGTCCTGTCCGGTCCGAATATCGACAAAAAAGCTCGTCAGCAATTTGAGATCAGGACGCACAAGCGTCTGATCGATATTAAGCAAGCCACTGCAAGAACGATTGAAGCTCTAAACAAACTGAGCTTGCCCGCAGGTGTTGACATCAAAATTAAGGCAACATCCCGGTAGGATTTAACGCTTAAACGGCATCCATCAGGTTTTCCCAATATGAAACGGAAGCCCTGGAGGTAACCATCGATCTCGCGACAGTTGCGGTTTAGCCGCCTTCTTTCGCAAAGTTAGCTTCCCAGTGGAGCGGGCTCGTCGGTGTGTCCTTCACGGCAACGATTTACGGAATAAGACGAATGAGCAAAGGTATTCTCGGCCGCAAGGTCGGTATGACGCAAGTGTATGAGCAGGATGGACGCGCAGTGCCCGTCACCGTGATCCAAGCTGGTCCTTGCCATGTTCTTCAGGTTAAAACCGTGGATCGTGATGGTTACGAAGCAATTCAGCTGGGTTTTCTAGATAAACCTCGACGCCTTGCCAGTCGTGCGGAGCGTGGTCATGTTGCTGGTATCTCTAGCAAGCGTTCGACCAAACTCAAAGCAGCGGGTGGTGCGATTGCGACCAAGCCTGAATGCGAGCCCAAGCGATTCGTTCGCGAGTTTCGAGGGGTTGCTACGGCAGAGGTGGGGTCGGAAATCACGGTTTCAGTTCTCGACGGGCTTGCATCGGTCGACGTCACTGGAATCACCAAGGGTTGTGGTTTCTCGGGCTGGATGAAGAAACACAATTACGCCGGACAGCGAGCTACCCACGGCGTGAAGAAGTGTCACCGCCATCCTGGTGGAACGAGTGCTGGTACGTATCCCGGACGAGTTCGCAAGGGTAAGAAGGGTGCGGGGCAATACGGCAACGATCGCATTACGATGCGAAACTTGAAGGTTGTTCGGATTGACGGAGCAAACAATCTTTTGCTTGTGCGCGGTGCGATCCCGGGTCCGAATGGCGGATATGTAATCATTCGCGAAACCAACAAACTCACCTAAACCTTTCGAAATTGTTACCTTTCGCACCGAGACAGAGTGCAAAGAAAAACAACAGGCATATTAGAGATGACTACACTTCCAATTTACGATATGACAGGCACCCAAGTGGGCGATTATGAAATCGACCCGCAGATGCTTGCCCCAAAGATCAGCAAGCAGTTGCTGCACGACGTCGTTGTGATGTATCTGGCGAATCAGCGTCAGGGTAGCAACAAGACCAAGAGTCGGGGTGAAGTTTCGGGGTCGACCAAAAAGATCTATAAGCAAAAAGGGACTGGTAACGCCCGTATGGGTGCGAAGCGCAATCCGGTTCGCCGTGGTGGCGGTCACGCAAACGCACGGCAGCCTCGATCGTATTACTACCGCTTGCCCCGCAAGGCTGTTCAGGCAGCAACCCGAATGGCGATCGCAGCGAAGATTTCGTCTGGTTCGGTAATCGTGGTAGATAAGTTCGCAATGGAAGCTCCCAAGACCAAGACTTTGGCGTTGGCCTTCAAGGCTATGGGGATCGAAGGCTTGACAAAGACCTTTGCGACCAATGGTCTGGACAAGAACCTCTATTTGAGCGGACGAAACATCGAAGGGTTGACAATCAGCCCTGTGAGTGACTTGAACGCATTGATCATTCTTCGCCCTCGAAAGCTTGTGATGACCAAAGACGCGTTGGATTGGTTGAAGTCGAGAGCAAGTGCATAGATACGCGGTTCGCTCGATGTGGACTGATAATTGACATACAAAACAAGTAGCAACCATGGCAAAGCAGAAACCAAAAAGCAAAATCGTACTAACCCCGCATCAGGTGGTGTTGCGTACGCTCGTAACGGAAAAGGGCGTCCACAAAGCGACGCGTCACAATCGTTACGCATTCGAAGTCAATCCTTTGGCGGACAAAACCGTCATCAAGGCAGCGATCGAAGAATTGTTCAATGTAAAGGTAGTTGCGGTTGCGACTCAAAATCGCCAAGGTAAGGCTCGCCGTTACAAAGCGAAGCTTGGTGTGACGAAGGCTTGGAAGAAGGCGATCGTCAAGCTCAGTGATGAACACAAGATCGACTTCTTCTAGGAACCACCTTCTTAAAGGAAAAAACGTAGGACACGATCATGGGTATTCGAGTATATAAACCAACATCAGCGGGACGAAGAAATTCGTCTGTCAGCGATTTCGCTGAGCTGACGCCAGGCGCGATTCCGGAGAAGTCTCTTCTCAAGCGGTTGAAGCGACATGGTGGACGAAACAACCAAGGCTTCATCACGTCGCGACATCGCGGTGGTGGTCACAAGCAAATGTACAGAATCATCGACTTCAAGCGAATGAAGGACGGTGTTGGAGCGAAGGTCGACTCGATTCAGTACGATCCAAATCGTTCGGCTCGGATCGCGTTGCTTCACTACAAAGATGGTCATAAGACCTACATCATGGCGCCGGACGGACTGAAGGCCGGCGCGATGTTGTTCAATGGTCCGGACGCAACGCCTACTTTGGGCAATTGCTTGCCGATGAAAAACATTCCGCCAGGAACAGAAGTTTGTTGTGTCGAGATGACGCCTGGCCGAGGGGCTGCGTTGTGCAGATCTGCTGGTACGTCAGCCGTCTTGATGGCTCGCGAAGGTGGATGGGCTCAGTTGCAGTTGCCGAGTGGTGAAGTACGGCGAGTTCCGATCCAGTGTCGAGCGATGATTGGCAAGATGAGTAATCCAGATCACGATGCGATTCGAATTGGAAAAGCCGGTCGAAATCGTTGGAAGGGTTGGAGGCCTCACGTTCGCGGGACAGCCATGAACCCGGTCGATCACCCGCACGGTGGTGGTGAAGGTCGTACGAAGGGTGGACGCCATCCAGTGAGTCCTACGGGCGTGCTGGCAAAGGGTGGTTTTACTCGTCGGCGGCGCAAGCCGAGCAATGCAGCAATTATTCGTCGACGCAAGTCGGTTCGTTACGGTCAATTGAAACTCAGGTAGTTTGCAAGGGAAGAGTTCTGACGCATGGGACGTTCGACAAAAAAGGGTCCGTTTGTAGACCCAAAGTTGTTTGCCAAGCTGCTTAAAGCACGCGAGAAAAACGACAATCAACCGATCACAACTTGGGCTCGTCGATGTACGATTGTGCCTGAGTTCGTTGGAGCCACATTTATGGTTCACAACGGAAAAGCACATATAAGGGTATTCGTTACCGAAGACATGGTTGGGCACAAGCTCGGCGAGTTTTCACCGACGAGAACCTTCCGCGGCCACGGCGGTAAGGGTGGCAAGAAATAATCGTTTTACGTTCATAGGAATTAATCATGGCTTACCGGGCCGTTCATCGATACGCACGCATCAGCTCTAGAAAGGTCAGACCTCTGGCCGATTTAGTTCGTGGGAAATTTGCGGACGAAGCTCTCGAAGTTCTCCGTTTCCAACCGCACCGTGGTGCACGCATGTTGGAAAAGGTGATCAAGAGTGCTGTCGGCAACGCTCAAGATACAGATCAGAACAGCGGTCGTTCCTTCAGTGCGGAAGAGCTGGTTGTTGTGGACGCTCGGGTCGACGGCGGTCCGATCGTGAAACGATTCCAGCCGCGATCGCGTGGTCAAGCGTTTACGATCCTCAAGCGATCGAGTCACATTTCCGTTGAACTCAAGAGAATCGAAGAGCTGTAGGAAACGCTGCTATGGGACAAAAGGTTAATCCGATCGGTTTTCGTACCGGCATTGTCATGGGCTGGAAAAGCCGTTGGTATGCGAATAAGAAGGAATTTGCGGAGCTTTTGGTGGAAGACCAAAAGATTCGCAAGTTCATTAAGTTCCATCCGACGAAATCGGCTTATCGTGAGGCTGGTATCGATCGGATCGAGATCGAGCGTACTCGTGACGAAGTCCGGTTGATGGTTTTTGTGGCAAAGCCAGGACTGATTATTGGAAAAAAGGGGACCGAGATTGAGGTGTTGCAGGAAGAGCTGCAAAACTTGATTGGTCGCCGAGTGAACTTGAAGGTTGAGGAAGTTTATCGTCCTGAGATTCAAGCTCAATTGATTGCGGAAGACATTGCTAAGCAATTGGCGAAGCGATCGAGTTTCAGACGAACGATGAAGCGATCCATCGAAACAGCCATGGATGCTGGTGCGAAGGGGATCAAGATTCAAATGTCAGGTCGTCTTGGTGGTGCTGAGATGGCGCGTTGCGAAAAAGGCAATGCCGGTTCGCTGCCGCTAAGTACGATTCAAGCGAAAATTAGCTATGGGCTTGCTGAGGCCGCTACTCCACAGGGGAATATCGGTGTGCAAGTCTGGGTAAATCAAGGTTCTTACGCGGGAGACGGTAACGATGGCGCTGATGCCCAAACGGGTCAAGCACCGAAAAAGCCAAAGAGGACGTATAAAAGGTAACGCGACCCGCGGTAACAAGGTTGTCTTTGGTGATTTTGGACTCCAATCCCTTCAAGGTGGTTGGATACGGGCCCAGACAATTGAAGCGGGGCGGATCGCAGCCAATCAATACGTTCGTGGTGAAGGTCGACTTTACATACGAATATTTCCAGATAAGCCAGTCTCGTCCAAGCCTTTGGAAACCCGAATGGGTAAAGGCAAGGGTGAACCGGAGTATTGGGTTGCTGTCGTGAGGCCGGGCACGGTTCTTTATGAACTCGCCGGAGTCTCTGAGCAGCAAGCCAAAGTGTGCTTCGCTAGACTAGCAGCCAAGATGCCGATTCCAGTTCGCCTGGTTCGTCGTCGGCCAGCTTAATTTGACAATTAACTAAGTGATCGAATCGAAAATGAAAGCTTCTGAACTTCGTGAAATGAGTGATGAACAGTTGGAACTCACCGCACTTGAAGCGGCTGAGACCATGTTCCGGCTTCGTCTCCAATCGCAAACGGACCGAGTGGATGTGCCTAGTCAAAAGAAGCTCAATCGGCGGTTGATCGCTCGCGTTCGTACTTTACAGACTCAGCGAGCCAAAATCGTATAGCGATTTGTTCCGTTCCTATTCCTAAACAGTCATAGTCCGATACCTAAAGTTTTATTATGCCACGTCGAATCCTGATCGGTGTTGTTACCAGCGACAAAGCTGCCAAGACACGTCGAGTTGAAATCGAGCGGTTGGTTCGCCATCCGCGTTACTCGAAGGTTATTCGCAAGAAAACGGTCTGTCACGTGCATGATGAGGCCAATGAGTCGAAGATGGGTGATAAGGTTGAGATAGAAGAGTCGCGTCCACTGTCCAAGCTAAAGCGGTGGCGTTTGATTCGCGTAGTGGAGAAAAATCGGGAAATCGACGTGGCGAGTCTGCGAGCTGACCAACAGGCGGCAGCGGCTACTTAGTCGCGCGGTATTTTCACGTGGTCTCGAGTTACTAGCGACAGACATGGTTTTTGCAGTCCTACACAAAACGTTTTTGAAACATAGTCCATCATGATTCAGCAAGAAAGCCGACTCCAAGTAGCCGACAACACAGGTGCACGAGAGGTGATGTGCATTAAGGTGTTGGGCGGAACACGACGACGTTATGCCGGGCTTGGAGATGTGATCATTTGCTCTGTGAAGAGCGTGATTCCAGGCAGTGAAGTTAAGAAGAAGGCCGTGGTACGAGGCGTAATTGTCCGAGTGTCGCAGTCCACTAGACGTGTCGATGGTAGTTACGTTCGATTTGATTCGAACGCCGTCGTCCTTGTTGACAAGGATGATAATCCACGCGGCACTCGCATTTTCGGAGCGGTTGCTCGTGAGTTGCGTGAAAAGAGTTTTACCAAAATTGTTTCGTTGGCCAGTGAGGTGGTGTAAATGTTGATCAAAGTTGACGACACCGTAGAAGTGATGTCCGGTCGTGATAAGGGGCAACGGGGCAAGGTCCTCAAGGTTGACCGTCCTGGCGGGAAAGTTGTTGTCGAAGGCCTGAATCGTGTTTATAAGCACGTGAAGCGGTCGCAACGCAATCCTCAAGGGGGGCGACTCTCTTTAGAGGCGTATATGGACGTTTCAAAGGTGATGTTGGTTTGTCCGACGACAGGGAAGCCAACCCGCATGGGCGTACGCTTCTTGGCGGATGGTACCAAAGAGCGATATAGTAAGAAGAGTGGTGAAACGATCAGTGTGGTCGCTCCGCCTCGAGCCTTGCATGCCAAGAAAAGTTAATTGAGTTCAGCAACGCTGAAAACCCCACAAAGTTATAGATAAAGCATTCGAAAATGGTCGCTAGACTCCAACAACATTACATCGAAACGATCAGCCCAGCTCTCAAGGAAGAGCTCGGTATTAAGAACGTTTTCGCAATACCACGGCTAGAGAAGATTTCCATTAACATGGGAGTCGGCGAAGCCATGCAAGACAAGAAGTACCTTGAGCTTGCCGCTGAGGCAATGGCGGATATTGCGGGTCAAAGGCCTGTTTTGACTCTGGCTCGGAATTCCATTGCAGGGTTCAAGCTTCGGGAGGGCGTTGCGATTGGTTGTAAGGTTACCTTGCGACGCGAGCGAATGTACGAATTCCTTGACCGTTTGGTCAGTATTGTTTTGCCTCGAGTCCGCGACTTTCGCGGAGTGAGTCGAACCGCATTTGACGGCAAGGGCAACTACTCCATGGGGTTGTCGGAATGGTTGGTGTTTCCTGAATTGAATCCTGACAAGTTTGCCAGGCCTCAGGGAATGAACATTGCCATTGTGACGACTGCGGTAGAGAATGATCACGCAAGAAGATTGCTTGAGATGTTTGGAATGCCATTCCGAGCACCGAAAGTTAAGAAAACTGCTTAGTTCAGTTCGAGCCAATCGCGAAAACGATTGGTCTAATGAAAATAAACGAGAGATGGGTTTTGGCCGATCGCTCAAAAAGGGTCTTAGGCTGATGCCGAAGATCACAAAACTGTTACTTATCCGTATTTCCCTGAAACAAACCGGAAACGACCTGTGGCCAGCAAAAGCAAAATTGCGAAAGCCAAACGCGAGCCTAAGTTTTCAACTCGCCGAGAAAACCGCTGTCAATTGTGTGGACGCCCGCGTGCGGTGTATCGCAAGTTTGGCATCTGTCGAATTTGTTTTCGACAGTTGGCAGACAAAGGGCTGATTCCTGGTGTTCGTAAGGCAAGTTGGTAAGGTTTCGGGGGTATCCACATTATGATTCATGACCCAATTTCAGATATGATTACTCGCATACGCAACGCCGTTCGCATTGAACGACCGTTTGTCGATGTACCACTCTCGCGGTTGCGAGTAGGCGTCGCGGACGTGCTGAAGCGAGAAGGTTACATTTGGGACTTCGCAAAAATTGAAGCCGAACCAGTGAAGATGCTTCGCATCGAATTGAAGTACGGTCCGAATGGTGAGAAGGTTATCCAAACCATCAGTCGTGTAAGTAAGCCTGGTCGACGTATTTACTCAAAATGCGCTGAATTAAAGCCTGTTCTGAATGGATTGGGAATTTCGATCGTTAGCACATCCAAGGGTGTTGTTAGCGATAGGGAAGCCCGTCAGCAGAACCTCGGCGGCGAAGTCCTCTGTGAAGTTTGCTAGTAGTTAAATGCGGCGATTGACGTCGCAGTTCCTGCAGGAAGAATGCAAGCGACCGCTTGTGCAACACATTCCAAGTTAGTGAGTAATACGAACAAATGTCCCGCGTAGGTAGAAATCCAATCGCGATTGTGGATGGCGTCAAAGTTTCCATCGATGATCGAACCGTTAGCGTCGAAGGCCCCAAGGGTAAGTTGGCGTTTACACATCGTGAAGAGGTGTCGGTGGCGGTGGCCGAAGATGGAAAAACTCTCCAAGTCAGTCGCAAGAATGATGAGCGGGAGTCGCGTGCTTACCATGGTTTGACACGAGCCTTGATCAACAACATGATCTTGGGAGTGAAGAACGGTTACGAGAAGAAGCTTGAGATCATCGGTGTCGGATATTTGGCAGCGATCAAGGGCAAGATTCTACAACTGCGTGTCGGCTATGCGAACGAATTGCATTTACCGATACCCGAGGGCTTGGATGTGGCCTGTCCGGACCAGACCCACGTCAACATCAAGGGGTGTGACAAGCAGGCGGTTGGTCAGTTCGCTGCGTACATTCGTTCGCTCCGCAAGCCTGAACCCTACAAGGGCAAGGGTGTTCGGTATTTGGGTGAAAAGGTCAAGCTCAAGCCAGGCAAGAGTGCAACCTAGTAGGACTGTCTTTCCATCGAGGAACAGACACGAAGAAACATTTTTTAGATTTTGATTTTTCGGGGCGTGACTTGAGTTGCGTCGAGATGATAGAGGATAGTTGTGGATATACGAAAAGTTGTCGATGGTCAGAGAGAGCGACGTGCGTTTCGGGTTCGCAAGCGAGTCCGCGGAACCACTGCACGTCCGCGAATGAGCGTGTCGCGGACGCTGCAAAATTTTGGTTGTCAAGTGATCGACGACACGACAGGCAAGACACTTGTTTCGGTGAATTCACTGGAAAAAGGTCTACAGTCGGAGATCGGTTACGGCGGGAATTGCGCTGCGGCCACGAAGCTAGGAAAGATTTTGGCGGATCGAGCGATCAAGGCCGGGATCAAGCAAGTCGCACTGGACCGCGGTTCGTGCAAATATCATGGTCGCGTTGCGGCGTTCGCCGATGCGGCTCGCGAAGCTGGTTTAGAATTCTAATTGGGAGCGGACGACAGAGTGGCAAATCAATCGGGTGGTGGCGGTGGCAATAGCAGCAACAGTGGTGGCGGCGGTGCTGGTCAGAGCGATCTAATCGATCGTGTTTTGAAGATCAAGCGATGCGCTGCTGTCGTCAAGGGCGGACGTCGATTCAGCTTTGCTGCCTTAGTGGTCGTCGGAGATGGGAAAGGTAGCGTCGGTTATGGGTATGGCAAGGCGAACGAAGTTCCGCCGAGCGTGTCCAAGGCACAAAAGGGTGCAAACCGCGCGATGATCAAGATTCCTCTTTTGAACGGTACGATTCCTCACGCGGTGACAGGCAAGTTTGGTGCGGCTCACGTCCTCTTGATGCCTGCCAGTCCTGGAACAGGTATCATTGCTGGTCAAGCAGTTCGATCGGTTTGCGAGGCTGTAGGGATTCAAGATATTTTGACCAAGAGCTTCCGCTCCAACAATCCAGTAGTTTTGATCAAAGCGACATTCGATGCGTTGTCTCAGTTGAGAACACGCGAAGATGTTGAACGACTCCGAGGCGTGAAACTGTCATGAATTTAGAAGAAGTTAACACAGAAATCGTAACCAACCGAGCCCGCAAGCGAATCGGTCGAGGGATTGGTAGCAAGACCGGTAAGACCGCAGGGCGCGGTCACAACGGTCACAAGTCGCGAAGCGGTTATTCGCGTCATCCTGCCTTCAATGGTGGTGATTTGCCGTTGGTCCGCCGTATCCCGAAGCGTGGTTTTCACAATCGATGGGCTGTGACCGTTTTCGGAGTCAATCTGGATGCGATCGATTCGGCCTATGCCGCAGGAGAAGAGGTCAATCCAACCACTCTCCGAGAGAAGGGCCTTGTCAAGGTCCGCTGCGATGAAATTAAAATCCTCGGAAATGGCGATTTGACCAAGGTGCTCAAGTTCACGGTGACACGAATCAGTGAGTCCGCTAAGGAAAAAATCGTTCAAGCTGGGGGATCGGTGGATGTGGTTGCAGCTAGGCGGACTCCCAAAGAGCGCGTTGCAGCACTTAAGGCCGAAGGCGACAGCGAAGCCTCCGCTTAGTTGCGGTCAAATCGATTCTCGACGTGTTCAGCGTATGGGGATTGTGAATTAGCCTAGCAGTAAATCGAAATATCCGAAACAATGGTGTGGCCGGCGTTGAATGACAACGTCGGCCATACGCGTTAGTAGGGTTTGTACCCTCACATCACTTTCAGGGACATGACGACATGTTGGAAAAGCTCAGGATTGTTTTCTCGATCCCAGAATTGCGGCAGAAGATATTTCTGACGCTTTTCTTGCTCGCCGTGTATCGGATCGGTTATCACGTGCGATTGCCGATTTTGACAAACGGGAATCTCTCGTACTCGGGCGAGATGCAATCGTTCCTGGACAAGGTTGCCGTTTTTTCGGCTACCGACCTTCGATCGCTGACGATCTTCGGCTTGGGAATCGCGCCCTACATATCAGCCTCTATTATTTTTCAATTGCTGGGTACCGTTTGGGCACCGATTGAGCAATTGCGAAAAGAGGGTGCTGTGGGTCGAAAGAAAATCAATGAGTACACACGTTACTTGACATTGGTCATCTGTGTCATTCAGAGTTGGGCCTACTTGCAGTTCAGTGTGATTGCGGATCCGAACTCGCCTTTGTCGAAAGTGTTTTATGGTTCAGGTGGGAGCACGCTTTCGTATGGCTGGGTATTGACGACGGTCATGATTATGACCGCAGGCTCAATGTTCTTGATGTGGCTTGGTGAGCAGATTGATGAGTACGGTATTGGAAACGGTGTTTCCTTATTGATTATGGCCGGGATTTTGGCTCAGATGCCAAAGGCGCTGTGGGACTTGCGACAAAACATGTCCGGTTCGCTAAGCGGGATGTCCAACAACACGATTGGACCAGACGTTTTGATTGTGCTCGCATTTTTGTTCGTGGGAGTAGTCTTTGCTGTCGTTTTTATCACGATGGCACAGAGGAGAATTCAGATGCAGAGTGCCAAGCACGTACGCGGTCGACGCGTCTTCGGTGGAACGAAGCAATTTTTGCCTTTGAAGATCAATCAGTCGGGGGTGATGCCTATCATTTTCGCGAGTAGCATGTTGATGATTCCGGGCTTGATCTTTGGAATCTTGGCGAATGCGTTGGCTGGGGATTCGGATTGGTCGAAGTTTTTATCAGGGGCATTCGGGTCGCTGTCGTCGATGTTCCAGAGCGGTTCGTCGTTCACCTACAACGTGTTGTATGTCGTGTTCATTTTCTTCTTTTGCTTTTTCTGGACGTCGATCATGTTCAATCCCAAAGAGATGTCTCAGAATCTTCAGGATTCTGGAGCGTTCATACCTGGATACCGTCCTGGTAAGCGGACGGCAGATTATTTGGAAAAGGTTATGGTTCGAATCACCTATGTTGGGGCCGCATTCTTGGCAATCGTTGCGATCGTACCGACGATCATTACGTCTCAGTTCGGTGTGTCGGCAAGTGTAGCTGGCTTTTATGGAGGCACGGGGCTTCTGATCGCGGTGAGTGTCGCTTTCGATCTGATTCAAAAGATTGACAGCCACTTGCTTATGCGAAATTACAAGGGACTTCTGGAGCACTAGCCGTAATCCGGTTGAACGTCGTCAGTACCGCCATGGGAATCGAGGGGCCGAACGGAGTTCGGCGAGAATCCTTTTCTTTGGCAATTCATCGTCACTCAAACAGCAAGCATGGGAAGGGCCGCTGCAATGCGATTGGTGTTCATCGGCCCGCCCGGTGCAGGCAAAGGGACGCAGTGCAAAAGACTCGTCGAGCTTTTGCAGATCCCGCATCTGTCAACCGGCGAAATGCTGAGATCGGTCAAGCGTCAGGATACGGCATTATCCCGCTGGGTGGCCTCGTATATTGATGCGGGCAAGTTAGCCCCGGACCATTTGGTAATGCGCATTGTTGCGCAAAAACTCCAGAGTGAGGAGTGTGCCAATGGAGCGTTGTTCGACGGTTTTCCGCGGACAATCATTCAGGCCCAGTTGCTTGATGACTATTTGGTTGAAAACGGACTGAAGCTCGACATGGCCCTTGAGCTACAAGTGGTGGAAGAGGAATTGATCCAACGGTTGTTGAAACGAGCCTTGGTCGATGGTCGAGCGGACGACAACTACGAAACGATTCGAGAGAGGCTGAATGTTTTTAGAACGCAGACAGCTCCCTTGACGGAGTACTATGCCGCGCAAGGCAAGTTAGAAAAAGTCGATGGGATGCGGTCCGAACAAGAAGTATTTGCGGCCATTAAAGCATGTGTCGCTAAACACAGCTAAAGTCATGTCAAAAGCAAGGGAGCAAAACTAGCCACTCGCTCACCGGCTTGTTGCTTTAGTGAAGTCGTTATTGGTTAAGGGATGTGTGACGGACTTCCAAGTCCGTCAATGGGGAATTCGACGGACTAGGAAGTCCGTCGTACCATTAAATCAACAAGCCGTCACGCTTCGGGTTTTGATCGAGTCGTTGCTTGCAGCCAATCCACTCAATCAGAAGTCTCCTAAGCGGGTGAGGGGGAGAAAACGCGCTGGGATCACGCAAATCCATTGGGATTTCGAGTCGTGCTTGCTGCGAAATGTGGGTAGAGATGAGGCGTCTCGCCCATGGAATCACGAGCGCGCTCGTGCCACGCGATGGTTGACGAAGTCTCAATTCAGCGGTTCTTGCAGCAGTTGCTCGATTTGGTGGACTGCTAGGCTAAGAGATTGGGCTGCCATGCGAAAGTTCATGTGCCCCGATACTTCTGGCTGAAGTTCGCGAAAAGCAGCGGCCGTCTTTCTCAGCTTACTGATTTTCTTTCGTGCAATGCGCAGGTACCGCGCGGCATCGCCAGCATCCTTGGAAGGTCCGAGTGCCAGCATGAAATCATAGAGCCCTCTATGAATCTCTGCCAGTTCTTCGTCATCGGTCGCTTCATCCGAGTGCTTGAGAAACGTCCGTACCATCCATACATGGCTGATCCAGTTATCGACCTCATGCATCAACGCAACCAGTTTTGGATCCGAATCGGTTGACGGCGTACGGACCTGTTTGCCGTTTTCAGCATCGTCATCCTCATCGTCATCGTCGGTCGGGTCTGGTTGTTCTGTGTTCATCTGCGATCGTTCTTCTCCGGGGCCATGTTGATCTTACGCACCTCAGGAATTGTCCTGAAATCATTTCCGTAATTCGCGGTAGGATGGACTTCCAGTCCGTTCGTTTTCGGACGGACTGGAAG
The DNA here is from genome assembly GCA_945875845.1 of Pirellula staleyi DSM 6068. Taxonomy (GTDB): domain Bacteria; phylum Planctomycetota; class Planctomycetia; order Pirellulales; family Pirellulaceae; genus JBKCUI01. The sequence goes on along the minus strand of CAMCMB010000082.1, from coordinate 17,691 downwards.
TCCATCTTACGTTTTTCAAATCCGCATATTGTTTCGGGACAATTACTAAGGGGCCTTGTGCGGTCAAATATGCGTGATCACGTCGGACACGTCAAATCGGACTTTCGCGGCAGCCGCGTTCTTATCCTCTGGATGACGATATCCGAGCGCACAGCCCACGATCGACGTGTAATTGCTATCCGCGAGACCGAGCAACTTGTCATACTCCGTTGTCAGAATTCCTTCCATGGGACAAGCATCTATGCCGAGTATTGCTGCACTTGCCAACAATTGCCCCAAAGCAATGTATGCTTGGTTGCTGCTCCACGCCAAATGTCTTCCCGTTGCGTTCTGCATGAAACCCAAAATCATCTTTCGGTAGGTTGACATGCTATCCGCCGAAACACCCCGAGTTGACGCGGTCTTGTTGAGAAACTTATCGATGTACGCTTCATCCACCGATTTCAAAGCGGCGAAAACAACCATATGCGAACAATCGCCTGGTTGGGACTGGTTCCAGGAAATCGCTGGCAATTTGGCTTTGACTCCTGGCGAACTGATCACAAAAAATTTCCACGGTTGCAAACCAAAGCTACTGGGAGTCAGGACTAAACTCCGCTCGATCGCTGTCCAAGTATCGGGATCGAGTTGCCTTGACGAATCAAATCGCTTGACCGCGTAGCGTCGTTGAAGGGATTCAATCAACTCATCCATTTTTGACATAACTGAAGCCATGTGAAAGACCTTTTTTTGCGGCACTGGCATTCAAAGCCACCAATGAACCAAGATATCATCCTATCACGTCAATGCCTCAACCTCGAGCGCAAACGGCAATGAAGCCACCGCTCCGAAGATGCGGGAACCACGTCCGCCCTAGAAATTGGCTCGACTGTCGGTTTAGACGATAGAAATGCTCAATTTTCAACCCACTCACGAGCAAATCCTCGCGCAATTCTGCCTCAGAATAGATATGCAGGTACATCGATGGCAAGCCGCGGTAGGCATAAATACTGTCCCCAAGCTCCCACATTTTGTCCCGTTTGGCACGAAGCCAATCCTTGATGGTGCGGCGAATGCCGTCAGGGTCGCGAAGCCACGAACCTCGATTGTGGACGTGAACAAGGAATCGCCCCTCTTGGCGAAGAATGCGTTGCGCATGTTTCATAAACGAGCGACGATTTTCGCGGCCTTGAACCATTCCGAGAGAACTGTACATGCAGAGGACCGCATCTGCAAAATCGTCCGCAAAGCACTCTAGCTTTGCCATATTTGCACGGATGGTAGCTGGCTTTGGGCGAGTCCAGTCGTTTGTTTTGGCTCGAAACTCCTTGAGCATTTCCGAACTCAAATCGACACCCACCACCCGCCAACCTTGCTCGGCCAGCGGAATCAGATTGCGTCCGGTCCCACACCCGAAATCGATCGCAATACGAGGCGTGCCGTCGGGTCTGTCGCAATTCAAACCGAGATGCTTTGCTATCAGCGCGCGATCTAACTCCAGAAGCGGGTGCCCCGCGTGAAAGCGATCGTAGTCGGAGGCTATGCTTGGTTCGGTCACGTAGTCCCACGCCCCTCGCGAGACACCCGCTGGCAATTGCCATGCTGGCCGAGACTGATCCGAGTTTCGATTCGCAGAACTCGACATCCAATTACTTTCGAAACTCGAATGTTGCCATAACGGGATGATGGTCGCTGATATCGCGTTCCGCCCGATCTTTCGTAAAGCGAGTGTCCCAATGATCTGCATCGACCGACGCGCCTCGAATATTAAATCGGCTCAACACCTCGATCGATTTGAATTTTATCCCTGGACCGACTGTTGTGGCAAGCATCGGCTTGGAAATCAAAATGCGATCGAACTGCTTTTCCAGAATTAAGTGCGTTTGACGCTTGTCCGGCGGCAGCGTCTCCAAAAGATCAACCAAATCATCGGTCTCGCGTTCGGTTTTCCATCCCAGCAAATCGGCCATTCCGTCCCCTTCTAGCTTCACTTGTCCCGCGAGTTCTTCGACGTTGAAATCGCCTAAAATGATCCGGTTCTCCCCAGCCTCGATGCCCGCTTTCATCCAAGCATGCGCCAGTTTTGCTTGCCTCCTTCTCAAGTCGGCGGCGTCGGCGGTTGCACGCAAATGGAGTACCAGAGTCGTGAGCGATTCGGTCTTGCCGTTGGCTTGCCATTCGAAACGAGCGAATAGGTGTTTCGAAAGATTGTAATACTCCTTTGAGTCAAACATCTCTTGAGTCTGCTCGCGGCGCGAGTACTCCACGAGTCCTGATCGATAGAGAATGGCCACATCCTGTTCGGTGCCGGAATCGAATCCATCAATAAAGGCGACTCGGTACTGCAGATTATGCTTTTCTTTGAGGGCTTTTGTCAGTGCGAGCATCACGGCTCGATCTTCGATCTCTTGCACGGCCAAAATAGTGGGTTCAAACTTGGCGATCGCCGCAGCGGTCGTATAAAGCTTCCATTCCCATTCTTCGCGGCTTGGGGCGGACTGCTCCTTCGAAACATCGCTGCGATTATTTCCCTTGAAATCATCGAAAAACCACTCCAAGTTCCAGGTCGCCACGGTCAGTAAATCTGGCGCTTTGTCGGCCTGTGCATCTGTCTGAATCGCAAGAAAAAGAAGTCCGCAAACAAGACCGCGAAAAATGCCGTTATTCATGATAAGATTACTCGGAAGGAATGAGCGATGATTCTCGCAAGTTCGACGGTTGCAAGTCCACGCTAGCTTAGTCGAAGAAGCAAGTTCAAGATAGTTCGTTCCACTCGTAGTATGATTTGCGAAACCAAACTTCCTATCGGAATCGTCGCCATGATTGACCTCCGCGGTAGCAACACAACTGTCCGGCTCGCCTGTACTTTGTTTCTATTCGTCTTGATAACACCGTTTGTGTACTCTCAGACGATAGCCAGCAACTGGCAAGCAGGCGCGGCCAAAACAGACATCACGCCCAAAGAAGCCATGCGACTGAGCGGCTACGGAAGTCGCATCAAACCCACCGCCGAAATAGACGATCCATTGTTCGCCCGAGCCATGGCGATCAAGCATGAGGACCAATCTCCCTTGATCCTTGTTTCTATCGATGCCATCGGTTTGTCCGCCACACTGACCGATCGTATCTGCTCGCAAGTCCAAGAGCGTTTCTCCATCAGCCGCAATCAAATGGTTCTGTGCACAACGCATTCCCATACAGCACCGCAACTGGAAGATCTGTTGCCCAATATCTTCTCGACTCCAATGACCGACGATGAGCGGTCTCGTTCCTTGGCCTATAGCCAATTTGTGGTGGACTCCGTCGTACGCATCGTGGGTGAATCGATCGCAAGATTGCAACCTGCCATGATTGGGTTCGGCACGGGCCATGCCGATTTTGCCATCAATCGTCGTGTACTCAAGAACAATGTCTGGACAGGATTCGGAACCGTCAACGATGGCCCCGTGGATCGCACGGTTCGAGTCATTCACGCCAAGCGACTGGATGGCACAACTCTGGCTGTCGCATATCAATATGCTTCTCATTGCACATCGATTTCGCCCGAACTCAATCGCATCAGTGCGGATTGGGCTGGTATGTCAGCTGCGTTGATCGAAAGTGCCTTCCAAAAACTCAGCTCGCCAGATGCGATTGCGTTACCGATCATCGGTTGCGGCGCGGACGCGAACCCCAACCCGCGTGGCACCTACGAAAATGCCAAGAGTCACGCGAACGAAATGGCTCAGTCCGTTCAGTCCGTTTGCAATCGCAGCCTAACCGAATTGCCGGCTCCCGTTTCGCAGTCGTTTCAACTGGTCGCCCTTGCATCGGAACGTCCCTCCCGCGATCGATTGAACGAGCTCGCGAAAAGCAAATCGTTGGTAGAACGCAATTTTGCGTTGTCGATGCTGGATGTTTTGAAACGCAAGGGGCGAATCCCAGAGACCTATCCGGCCCCCGTTCATCTTTGGAACTTCGGAGATTCACTCGCTTGGGTCTTTATGGGGGGCGAAGTGGTCGTTGACTACCAGATGCGACTGGAGAAAGAACTGAGTCAATTTCCAAACGTTTGGGTGGCTGCGTACGTGGATGATGTGTTCGCCTATGTTGCGTCCGAGCGCGTGCGCAATGAGGCTGGCTATGAAGTCGATGCATCCATGCTTTACTACAACCAACCAGGTCGGTGGGTCTCAGGGACGGAGGACGTCTTGGTCACTCGAGTCCTTGAAATGGCTCGCCAAAAAAGGCCAGCCGAAACTCCCTTGTCTGCGAAAGAATCGCTGGCCTCCATCGAAATGGCCAAAGGTTGGACGATCGAGCTTGTCGCATCCGAACCGCTTGTCGAGGATCCGGTCAACATCGCTTTTGGTGCGGATGGGGCGGTGTGGGTTCTTGAAATGGGCGACTATCCATCAGGTGGCGATCGGTCGGGTCGCTTAAAGCGAATCGTGGATAGCGACGGTGACGGCAAACTCGACACAAGCACCATTTTTCTAGACAAACTCTCGTTTCCATCCGGCGTCTACCCTTGGCGCGATGGTGTGGTGGTCGCAAGTGCCCCAGAGGTCTTTATTGCTTTCGATCGCGATCATGACGGCATTGCGGAGGAACGTCGCGTGTTGCTGACGGGTTTTCCGTTTGCCAATCCACAGCACCGTGTCAATGGATTTACCTACGGCCTCGATCATCGGCTTCATTTTTGTGCCGGTTCGGAAGTCAACGAAATCGTCGAAGTTGCTACTGGAAACCGCATCAAAGTTGGCGGTAGCGATTTGAGTTTGGATGTAGACACCGGCAAAGTGTACCTTGAATCTGGAGCTACCCAGTACATTCGGGGATGCGATGATTGGGGAAATTGGTTTGGAAATGACAACAGCCATCCGTTGTTTCACTATGTTTGGGATCGCAATTGGCCGAAGAGGGCCAAGACCATCACACAGCACGCCACGCAACCACCGAGTGCACCTCCTGTTTTTCCAGTGAGCCGAGACGCGGACCGTTTCAACGATCTTTTCGCCGCGAATTGTTTCACTTCCGCTTGCAGTTCGATTTTTTGTCGCAGCCCTGGAGCGACAGCAGAAATGCAAGGGTCCGCCTTGGTTTGCGAAAGCGTCCATAACCTTGTGTCCCGCATACGCATGGAGCGCAAGGGGGCTTCGTTCGTCGGCTCCCGCTTTGACGAAGATCGAAAAAGCGAATGGTTGCGAAGTAGCGATCCATGGTTTCGACCGGTTCGGATTGAGAACGCGATGGACGGTTCGTTGTGGGTCGTCGACATGTACCGACGTGTGATCGAGCATCCCGAGTGGATTCCAGAGGATTGGCAGAAAAGGATCGATGTTCGGGCCGGGCAGGATCGCGGCCGCATCTATCGAGCCTATCGCACCGACTTCGCTCCCTTTGCAACGAAGGATTGGACCAATGCCAGCCGCGTCGAATTGTTGCAAGGCTTGCAAAGTCCTAGCTCAGCCATCGCCGAGACGGCTCGCCAACAGTTGATTTGGCGATACCAAGACAACCCGGAACACGAGAAAAACACCGTCTCCGAAATTCGAACCCTCGCGTCGCAAGCCGAGGAAGCGGTAGTGCGTTTGCGAGCTGTCGCCGTTCTGTTAGCGTTGGGTAAGTGCGAGACACAGGACTGGAAAGCGGTATGCAAGGATTCCGATGAACGCGTCGTTCGTTGGGCGGTGGAAACGCTTACGAAGCAGAGGCTTGTCCAAGGAGAACTGCGAGACGCGCTCATCGATGTTTCGCATTCGGATATGGCTCGTCAATCGGCAGCGTTGGCGTTGCAGTTGATCGTGGCGCTTGCGACCTGTGCTGAGCCCGCGTACGACGCGTTGTCTCCGCTATTGGTGCAACATGCCGGCGAGCGATGGATCGATACATCGGTCATTCTACTACCCAGTTCAGGCATCGATTCGGTCATCGAGCACCTCTTGGCGAACGCAAACATTCGTACCGTTGGCATGATTGATCAGCTCGTTTCGAATGCTTCTCCAAAGCTGAAACAACAGCTTCGTGATCGTATCGCCTCGGGTTCGGATCTGCGTCCTGCCTGGCACTTTACGTTGAGCCGTCAATTTGCACTCGAAGAGGATAAAGCAATACGGCTGGATGAGACTACCGTTGAGAAATTGCAAAGAGACTCGCTGGCAATTGTTCAAAATGATCGGGCTGACCCAAATCTACGTCGAGCTGCTCTTAGTTGGTTCATGTCACGGTTGGGTTCAAACGATCAACCCGGCATCGCATCGCTTGTTTCCGTGCTGACACGTGCAAACGAGAATGACTTTCGTGAGCCGCTGGTGAAAGCCCTTGTGTCGCTAGGCGGGCCAGGTCTCAAACCGATTTTTGAAAAATGGTCTAGCTTGGATCAAGAAACGCGAGCGACTACAATCTCGGGCTGCCTCGCGAGCGAGCCGACGACGTCGACATTATTGGGCCAATTGACCGCAGGTGGAATCGGTGTGGACTCTTTTCAACCGGCTCAGATTGAGCAGTTGAGAGGTAGGAAGAGTCAAGAGTTACGAGCCATGGTAGAAAAGCACTTTGGCCCACCGCCTGGAGCGGATCGAGTGGCAATTGTTCAAGAATACACGAGCAAATGGCCCACAACATTTGACGCTTCGCGTGGTCAAGCGCTGTACAAGCAGCATTGTGCCCAATGCCATCAAGACCGCGTGGAGGCAAGCGGAGTCTTGCCCGCAGTGGGCCCCAACCTTCAAGCCTTAGCGGGATGGAAGAACGATGCGTGGTTAACGGCGATTTTCGATCCGAATAAAGCCGTGGAGGCAAAATATCGACGAGTCAATATCCTAACGCAAGACGGAAGAACAATCGTTGGCCTGAAGGTCAGGGATGGCGAGGAATCGATCGAAATCGTGAACGACCAAGGTCAGCTTATCAGTTTAACGCGTGAATCGATCGAGGAGCTCCGCGAATCGGAAAAGTCGTTGATGCCCGAAGGCTTCGAAAAAATCTTGAAACCAGAAGACGTAGCGAGTTTGGTGACCTACTTACGTAAGACGCGTTAGTTGCGCGTCCCAAGACGTAGCAAGGCCGACTGCAAGGTAGTTTCGATACCACCAACGTCATTGTTTTGCTGCATTGAGCGGCTGCCATACTCTGAGTTGGATTAGTGCCCTGCCGAGCCAATCTGCCATGGTAATGGTTCATCCAAGCCTCTCGCAGACAACCGCTATCGCACATGTTGTACTCTTCCCCACCATCGGGCGCCAGCCAAATGGCACTCACTTTGTAGCGGAACAGCGCAATCTGTCCGGTGACCGTAGGCAAATCACTTGGATATTCACCGGGCGGCTCGCGCCGCTCCGCTACGAAAACATTGGTTCGAACCGAAAGTGAGTGCCATTGGCGCCAGCCCCAGAGATGAGTTCAGACAAAAACCGCCCAGTTTTTCGGGAGACTGGAGTATGGCCAAGACAAAAGACGATTTCGGCGTTCGTGTTAAGGAACTGCGTGAACAGTTACATCTCACCCCGGAGTGCTCCGCCTCGAAGGCTTTACTGAACACGAACTCGGGCCAGCACGGATCTTCGAACACGATCCGACAGCCATGCGGTTGGATCACTTCCTGACGCAACATCACGATCAACTGACCGTTGACCATCCCCTCGATCTACTCCGCCACTTCGCACGTCGATCGATTGGTCGATGACGGTCGCACCGCCTATCGCAACGGCGGGATTCTTTGCTTTGAATACCTCTCCGCTCTGCGATTGGTCGATGACGGTAGCACCGCCTATCGCAACGGCGGAGCCGTGACATTGGATAGCCAGGGGTGCAAACCCCTGGTAGGCATCCCCAACACATTCCGGGAATCGCGGAGCGATGGCATTGGTTCGTCCTGCGGATACTGCGGATACCCCGTTGCCCCAAAATCCGGTTCTCGCTCGATCGCCAACGCCGCCAATAATACAATAGCTCCGCGATTCAAAAGCCCCGAGCGCATTTTTACCAGGGGTTCACACCCCTGGCTATCAAATGCAATCGCTCCGCGATTCAATACACCGAACGAGGAATTTATTCTTGATCGAACGCTAGAGGATGCAAAAAGGGGGCAGGACTAGACCTGACCGACCTGACCCGTTTATTTCAATGCAAACCCGAACCTTCGTGGTTCTTTGCCTTTTGAAAATTGATTGTCTTCGGGAACATGAAATTCACACTTCGGAGGAATTTCATCCACCGCTTGGCTCTACCAGTACACGTACTGCAAGAAACGTTCGCGGTCTGCTGGGGTCAGGGCCTCGATATCAGGTACGACGTAGCGATTCTCCTCGGTGTCCATCATCAGTTTGCCTCTCTCTCCAAAGTCGATCGCTTGACTCTGCGTCCAACGCATCGAAAACACCTCGCGCCCCAAATCGGTAACCACATCGAATTCGAGAAAGCCAAGTTGAAGCTTGACCTGGGTCACCTTCTGAATCTTGCGTAGGAGGTAGCGGCGATTCGTCATCGACGTCAACATCGACCGCTGCTCGGCAGACCACTCGCTCAAGTTGGAAATCATCCCAATTTCTTCATCCTCGCCATGGTCTTTCCAGCGACGAAGGCTCAGATAGCGATCTGGCTGCGTCGCCGGAAACGCAGCAACGGCAAAAACGCTATCCGCCACGCACTCGCCGTCGATCCAAACCTCGGTGCGATGCAATTTTCCGGCCCGTAGCTCCGTGCGATGCGGTTCAAGCCAATGAATGGCGGCTGCGTTCGGCTTGGCTGCGTTCGGCTCCGCTTCACCCTCGTTGCTCTTCTCGGCTTTGTCCGTTTCGGCGTTGCTCTTCTCGGCTTTGTCCGTTTCGGCGTCGCTCATCTCGGCTTTGTTCTTCCCCTCACCGCTTGGCTTGGGGTTGTCCGCGTTCCAAAGGAGTTTGTCCACGTTGGGATCTTTGGAAACTTGGGTTTGAATCCGAACCAGCCGCGCGTAGGTTCCATCCGCATTGAGAAGGTCTGCATGTGTGCCGTGTTCGATCATTCGTCCTCGATCGAAGACCAAGATGCGATCGGCATTGCGCAGCGTCGAAAGCCGGTGAGCGATTGCGATCGTGGTTCGACCTCGAACGAGAACTTCCAAGGCTTCTTGAATGCTCCGTTCTGCCTCCGCGTCGATGTTGCTGGTCGCTTCATCGAGGATCAGCACCTTCGGGTCATAAAGCAATGTGCGAGCGATGGACAAGCGTTGTTTTTCGCCTCCGGAGAGTCCTGCACCATGTTCGCCGAGCAGGGTCTCATAGCCGAGGCTCTGTCGCAGGATAAAGTCATGAGCGCCAGCAGCCTTGGCCGCCACAAGCGCTTGCTCGATGGTGCTTTGAGGGCGACCGTAGGACAAGTTCTTCCAAATCGTTCCGCGAAACAAAAAGGAATCTTGAAACACAATCCCTAAATTTTCCCGCAAGCTTTGCATCGATAGGTTTCGCACGTCGATCCCATCGACCAAAACAGCCCCTTCCTGAACATCGTAAAACCGACCGAGCAAATTGACCATTGTCGATTTGCCTGATCCGCTCCGTCCGACAATCCCTACCATTTCGCCAGGTGCCACTTCAAACGAAACATCCTTGATCACCGGTTGATTGCGATCGTATCCAAACGTCACATGGTCGAAACGAAGATGGCCGCGAGGATTTTCCCATTTCTTTGCGTCCGCAGGGTCTTGAACACCTAATGGCGTTTCCATCAACTCGAGTACCCGTTTGCTTCCCGACAAAAAGCTAGTCAGCCACGAAGTGAAGTTGGACAGTGCGCCGAGAGGCGCATAGAACATGGCTAGGTACGCGAGAAACGCGATCAATTCTCCCAAAGACATTTCCTTGCCAATGACATCCCTGCCCCCCACATACCAGACGATGAGACCTCCTAGGCTAAAGACGATCGACATCGAGGCGGAGTACCAAGCGTTGGTGTTCTCAACCCAGAGGCGCCATTGGCGCAAGTGATCGCTGGTTTTCCGAAATCGTTCGTACTCCCGATCCTCTTGGGCGAAAGATTTTACCACTCGGATCCCTTGAAGCATGCCGCCCAGGATCGACATTTGTCGGGAGGACGCGTCCCAGAGTCGATAGTATCGCGGGTAGACCTTTTGCCAAAAGATCCAGGACCCAATAAACACCAACGGAACCGGTATAAGCGTAAACATCGCGAGCTTGGGATTGAGCCACATGAGCATTGCTCCAACCCCCACCAATTGAGCCGTCTGAAGCAGAAAGCCGCCGGTGAGCTGATGCATGAGACCGTGGAGTACCTCGCTGTCGTGGGCAACGCGACTGATCATCGAACCGACTTGGTGGCGGTCGTAGTAGGCGACTGCCATCCGTTGCAGTTTTTGAACCAGCTCCAATCGGAGAGTGCCGGTCAACTCCGTACCGATTCGCGTCGCGATTTGCCCTTTGATAACACTAACCACGGACATCAAGATGCGGGAAAAGGCTAAAGCTAGCACGACGACGAGCAATGCCGACTGAAACGGAACGCTCGACCCATTGCTGACCCCCTCCAGGGTTTGGCCGTTGAGGATATGGTCGACCATGTACTGCTGCAGTTTCGGCGGTATCAGCTCGGCAACGACTCCGACGATTGTCAAGAAGCAAAGAAACATCGCACCGCGTCGATGAGGACGAAGCAAGTGCAAGATGTGGCGAAAGATTTGCCCTTTTTCCATGCATCGAGCGCAGGACTCGTCCACGGTTTGCAATCGGAGCGAACAGGCATCGCATCGAGGCGGATCGAATGGATCGCGAGTCAGTTCGAAAGCGATGTCGCGAAGTTCGGCATCCCGGTCGATTAGCACTTCGACAGCCTCGTCGACAGCTTCCTCGACAGCCTCTTCGACAAGCATCTTGGCGTCGATCCCCTCGTTTGATTTCTTTTCGACGACCTCACGCATGCGCTCGAGCGTTCGTGCCACTTTGTGAAAACGGGTTGCCAAACGGTTGGAGAAGCGGAGCAGGTCTGTCCAGACCGAATCTGTTTTCACCTGCAGAAGTCCGGAGCCTACACCGGCAACCGTTCGAAAAGACTCAATCTGGCTCCAATCGAGTGCAGTGACCACGAAGTCCGTATCGTTTTCAACGAGTCGGAGTTCATTGAGAAAGACTCGTAATTCGAGCGATTGCATTTTGCCTTCGAGTGAAAAGTCCGTTTCCACTTGAAAGAGTTGCGACTGGGCATTGTCGCGATGTTGGCTTGCGTTGGACGACAACGAGACAGGGGCAGTCAACGCGGTCATAGGATTTGAGGCATTCCGTTGGGTCAGATCTTGAAGTGCGAAGAAACCATGCAAGTTGCGTTAGATGCGAAGCTCTGCGGTTGGTTCCCGAAATAGTTTATCGCCTCGTTTTGCAATGAACACTCGGGGCAATAACTTTTCCGCCGTTCCTTTTTTGCCCTAGTTCCTTCGTGCACTGCTCGCCACTGGCTAAATGCCAATGGTAACTGACCTTCGACCTGGCGTGAAAGCAACGATTCCTTGGGGTAAACACTCATCTGTACATTACATTTCAAGCAACGAAAACGAGGTTCTCTCGCATTTTGTGCTCAGTTCGAAGGATGGTGCTCGTGCGGTTTTACATAAACCGGACGCTGGCGGGCTGTTGATTTAATGGTACGACGGACTTCCTAGTCCGTCGAATTCCCCAGCGACGGACTAGGAAGTCCGTCGTACTGCCCAGCGACGGACTAGGAAGTCCGTCGTACTGCCCTTACCCAATAGCGACTGCACTAAATAGACAGCCCGCTAGCGCGTTCCGGTTGATCATTATGTCTCTACGAAATCTTTTAACTCGTCCGCTGTGATCGAAAGCAACTCACTCCGGTTCGTCTGCTTGTTCTTGACGACATGCAAGTAGGTTCCCACGTAAGGCTCTGTTACGCGTGCTTTGGCGTCTAGCGGCGCGACGATGAGCAGCTGCAATCCGAACCTTGCGAATAGATCCAGCGCGTACTCCGCGTGAGCATCGTCGCTTCGGGAAAACATCTCATCCACCATAACAAAGTGAAATCGGTCCCCTGGCACGCCATCCGGATCAAGATCGTACTGGTAAGCGATTGCCGCTACCAAAACCAAAAAAGCCAATTTGCCTTTTTCCCCCCCAGACTGTCCCGTGCCGCCGTCGTAATAGCTTCTCGCTTCGCCCGTGCTCTTGATGATTTCGCGAGCTGCGAAGTTGAACCAATTGCGAACGTCGACCACTTTCTCACGCCATCGCGTGTTGCCATCGTCCCTCAACTTGGACACAAACTTTTCAATGCGGACAAACGTCGCTTCGTTGGCTTCCTGAGAACCGTCCAAGGTTCCCGTCAAGCAGCTCGCTAGCTCGCGTCGAAAATCTTGAATCTCGCGGTCTTGAACGTCGCTCGGCTCCAAACGCATGAAAGTCCCAGTCTTCCACTCAAGCAGCTTCAAAGCAGAATTGAGCTGCTCGATCTTGTCTCGAATCTCTTGACGTTCGTCTTCCAGTCCGCCGTGCAGTAGCCCGATTTCGTTGAGCACATTCTCATTCAATCGACGCTTAAACCGTTCTTCGTGTTTTGGCAGATCATCCAACGAAATCCTTTCGAACAAGGCCGCGAAACTCGACAGCGAATCGACATCCGCATCCAAGTCGATCTGCTCGTCCGGAAATTTCTTTAGAAATCGTGTCATGGAACTGGTTACGTCGCGAGCCATGGGGATGAGTCGCTCTTGCAGTCGTTCGACGTGTTCGCGTTGCTGTCGCTCTGTCTCCGATGGCAGCGTACCAAGGTTGGCAATCGTCAACGGTTCTTTGATTGTGGATTGCAGTGATTCGAATTGCTCGCTTGCAAGTTCAAGACTTCCGTCGGCTTCCGCTTTGTGGATTTTATCTCGGGCTACCTCCAGCAGTCGCATGCCATCGCGCAGTTCCCGCTCTCGAGTTGTTCGCTGGGCGATCGCGGAATCGCGGTCCTGTTGGTGCCCCATCGCCTCCGCTCTTCGATCGGAGCACTGTGACTTCAGTTCGCGGATACGATCATCCGATTCCTCAAGTCGTTGTCGTTCCAGTCTCAATTGGGACGCTTCGTACTCATGGCGAGAATTGTCGATCGCATCGAAATCTTCGGTCTTGAGGGCTTGATCCAGCGCTTCGATGGCGGCCGTGATGCGATCTATCTCACTGTTGAGCTTGTTGGACCGCGCGTGCAATTGCTGCAAGTCCCCATCGCCATTTCGAATCGCCTCCGCCAAACTCAGGCGTTTTTGTCGGTTGTCCCATCCGAGCACGAAATGCCTGCGGTCGTCAGGCATCGATCGATCGTCTTTTTCATGTCGTGCGTTACCGGATTTGGTATGCCGGTTCCGAGTCATGGCTGCGGATTCGCATTTTTGAAATTCCTCAATCGATTCGCAGGCAACGTAGTCAAAACGCTGCTGGATCTCCCATCGCACCCAAGGCACCAACGGGTGGTCTGGAAACTCCAGTTTCTTGATGAGGGTTTCCCTTTCTTGCACTGATTGGGATGGTAAGCTGCCTTGCATCCCCGGTTTTGCTTTCGATCCAACTCGCAGATAAACAAGCCGCTGGCCATGACCTCGTCCATCCACTAGCCGCGTTCGATCGACATAGCCTGCCACACGGGCATAATAATCCGCTGAGACGAGTAGGCTGCGGGCAAACGAATGCAGCACTTGTTCGACGGACGACTCCCAATCACGTTCTTTGGGATTCACGGAAATCAGCTCAGCGGCAAAAGGCAAATCGCTTGGAGCAATCTTCAAGTCACGGCACATCGCGTCGCGAACGGCGATAAAGGACTCGGGCAGGTTGCCTTTGCGTTTTTCGAGCGCTTCGGCTTCGCTGCGATCGTCTGCCAGCTGTCGGGTTAACGATCCTATTTCGAATTGTAGTGAGCCATCTTGGGTTCGTTTTTGCTGGCGTTCGTCGAGCATCTTGGCTCGGCGCGCATGGCTTTCCTTGCGAACTTTGGCGAATTGTTCGGGCGACGTCACTTGGATGTTTAGTCCTGCCAATTGCAGTTGCGACTCGAACATCGCTCGGAATTTGGCTTTGCTTTTGGCGATCGATTCCGCTTGCTCGATCAAGCCTGGCAGTTGGCGCAATCGGTCCCCGCCCGCATGTTCGATCTCCAATTCCAGGCGGGCAATTTCATTGCGCAACCGATCTTGAAGTTTTTCCAATCTCACGATGTCTTCATTGAGATTCTGAATCTGTTGTTGCCACTGGCTACAAAGCGGTTCAAGCAGCTTGAGCGATTGGTCTGCAAAGAAGTATTGAATTGCTCCTAGCAATTCCTTGGAAAGTTTCAGTTCATCTAGGCGAGACTGATAACGCTCCCCGGCTTCGATGATTGGCCGCAAAAGTTCGTCTTGTTGACGAACGCGAACAAGCATGCGATGCGCCTCGCTCAGTTCGCCGAAGTGAGTGAGCAGTCGACCCACGCGTTCGTTCACAGGTTTGCGTTCGAGCATGTGCTGTCGGATGAACTCATCGAGCCGCTGCACATCTTTGACCGCGACGGTCTGGTTGAAGATATCCATGGCCTTGGCCCGAAAGCCGGTCTTTTTTTGCAGCCATTGAAAGTACTCTTTGTAGCTACTGGACGTCTTGAAGCCGCGGTCCTTGAGGGTCCGAGCAATGGATGCGCCGGTGCCAAGTTCGCCGAGATCGCGAACGATGCCGCGTTCTGATTCGCAAAACGCATAGACTTTCTCAACTGCGTTTTCGTTGTTGAGATAAAGCACTTGGCAGACGGTGAAGACGCTGTTTTTTGCTGAGTTGGAGAAGCTTGCCAGCAATGCCGTGTAGTGCCCGCTGCCACTTCGCAGGTATTGAATCTGCGGGCGGCCTCCTTCGCCAACGGTACGATCGTAAGCACCCCGAATATACGTTTTCTCGTCCCGTTCATTTTTTGAGGCCCCGGCCGCGACGTTGTAATTGCGTGTTTGCGGACGAACAAGCAGTGTCAGCAAAGCATCGACCAAGGTGGACTTTCCCGACCCATTTTCTCCGACTAGCAAGGTTGTTTGGCCGCGTGGTTGAACAGAATAAACGCTGCCATCGAATGTTCCCCAGTTGTAAACCTCGAGCTTGGCCAGCCGATAACCGGAAAGGGGTGGGCGTTCTTCGATCCGTTGTGCATTGCTCACGACTCCTCTGCCTCGCTGATATCGGTGGGGAGATTGCCGACAGCAGATGCCAACGCAACTCGCAAGCGTTCGAGGTCCGCGAGCGGTAATCGGGCTTTGATAATACGGCGAATTTCCCAGGAGGGTGGCTCCTTTTCGAATTGCCGAACGAACTTGAGATCCTCCATTTTACGCAAAGCCGCAGTCAATGTTCGGTTCAACCGCACCGAATCAGGTTGGTCGGGAAAAAATGCTTCCCAGAGTGCCAGCAAGTCGCTTTGGGCTATCACGCAGCGTTCGTTTTGCACATCTTCTTCTTCGTATTGGCGCAACTCATCGCGTAGCAACACACATAAGAGTGTGGCGTCGTAGCCCAACGGGGTCCGACGAAAAAGTCTTGGAATCGGTGGAAAGTCCGCAGGTATTTCTTCTTCGTCAAGCTGACGCAAGTACGCCATCGCGTCGGGTTCGTCGACGACCAGAAGCAGTCCGAGCTTTCCAAAGTACTCAGTGAGTGGCGAGACATTCTCAAGCAATTGCTCCCATGTCTCAAGATTGTCGTCGTGATACACAACCCCTTGCAACAGTCGCACCGCCACCGGGCTCCAGTCCATTGGCGGAGGGATTTCGTTTTTCGGATCGGATGGAAGATTATCCAACGGTGTCTTCAAGGGATTTTGGAGTACGTGGAGACAGGAATCAACGCGGTTTGGCTGAAACGTCGCGACTGGACGCTTTGGGCTGAAACACAATTCTAGGAATCGAGACTCGGAGTGGACTACTGCGTCCACGCGGCAGAGGGATGGTGATCCGATCGACATGGTTTGGATCGATGGAATGCGAATCGTCGTGTGCAATCTGCAAATACCCCAGCAGTTCAACGACGCCTCCCGTCAAAGGCCATTTGAGGAGGAGATTTGGTAGGGGCTCATCGTCCCCTTCCGTAGTCGCCTCTCGAATGTGGCTTCGGAGTTTTCGCAAGTCAAGCCGTTGCATTCGAGCAAACGCCGACGCCATGGCTTGAGCATGCTTTGGATCAATGACTTGTTCGGTCAATTGGAACACGTCGAAGTCTTGTGGTTGAACCCAGAAGGTACGAGCCAAAGGTGAACTGATTTCTGCTTCGGCATCGACCGACAATTGGATGGCTTGGCATTCGGGAGCCCCTCGAAGCCTCATGGCTTGTTGCCGGATATCGCGGAGCACGTTTGCCAATCGAATGCGATGGGCGGCTGCTCGGGCATCAAGTAGTCGCCGTAAGGTTGCAGACAATCTGGCCGTGGTTCGCATGACCTTTTCGGCTTCGGCTAACAGAGAGGGCACCATGCGGCGGACCCTTGATAACGATTCATGCTGATCCGCGAGGGCTGCCAGATGTTGGATCTCCTCGATGTTTTTGCGAAGGGCTGCTTGCTGCGTAGGCGAAAACAAGAACGAGACGAACGCAAAGAAGCTTATCCCCTCGTCCTGTTGCTTGAGCAGATCCTCTGAGTCCAAAGCATGACCGAGAATTTGCCCGCGTGAGTCGTTGCCGGACGATTGCAGTTGTTGGACTTCGCGAGCGATCGACTGAAAACGCTCTTCGACGGCTCGAAAATCCGATTGAAGGGCCCGCAACAAATCCACTGCGTTTTGAAATCTCTCGCGAATTTGGGCTGGGCGGTAGACTTGGACGGATTTCCCAGACTCGATCGCTTGGATCTCCTGGTCGATGGTCGCACGCTGAGCACGCAAGTAGTCAAGGCGACGATCCGGATCGGCGGATGCGCCTCGTACAATGTCCTCGAGGGTATCGATAACTAACCTGAGTCGGCTTTCGGTGCCTACGAGGTTCGATCCACGGACGATTGCAGAGTCCACAAATTGAATCGCTTCTTCGGCGTACCTTGTGAGTTGAAACTGCGGTTCGACCGAGGCCGCTTCGAGAAAGCGTTGAAGCCAGCCTGCGTCGGCCCATTGAGTCAAGTATCGTTCCGGTGTGCCAGGCAGCAAGCTTGGCTCGGTTTCGTGTAGTTCCTCTTGATAGCCAGCCAGGCGCGTCCGAAGATCGGTCTGGCCAATCGAGATCAGTTCACCAGACTTGAAAACGCGGTGCAGAAAATCGAGAATGAGTGGCGCATTGTCAGATCGAAGCAATCTCGCAGTCGGAGATGCTTCGAAAAAGGTTCGAATACTATCGCGTCGCATGGACGTCGCAAAACGGCTTGTGGACATGGAATCCTAGATTAGTTGAGAAGGACTCAACTTAAACATGTCAGTGACACGTTTGGTCATGGAATCAGCAAAGTTCTTTGATTTCGCAAAGCCTTTCGACGAGAACTGTTCGTCGAGTTATTTCTTCTTGGCAGTCTTCTTTGCGGCTTTCGTAGCCGCTTTCTTTGGAGCCGCCTTGACCGCTGCGCTCTTCTTGGCCGCCTTCTTTGCAGTTGGCTTAGCGGCCGCCGGACTTGCCTTTGCACCCTTTTTGGAAGCCTTGCCGCCGAAGATTCCTTCCCAGCCACTGGAATATTTCTCGTTGGTACCAACTCGCGTAATTGTCACTAAAATCACCTTTGAACAAAAACTGAAACTTCAATCCGACATATGAGAGACGATTCGATCGC
>CAMCMB010000081.1 GCA_945875845.1 Pirellula staleyi DSM 6068 | reverse complement strand
ACCTCGTACTCGAAACCTGACGGATGCTCGACCAGCCACCTGATGGAATCAGACAAGAGTGAACAAAGTGGTGCACCGAAGTCGCCGCCGGGGCCTTAAAAACTGTTTGAATCGTGGTCTACGGCGACATCGGTGACCACGGTCGTTCGCAGACGGTGCTTCCTTCCGTCGTCGCCGATTCAAGCACTTTCACGCTGAGAACGAGACATGCCTAGCAACTTCCTTCTACCTACCATCGCTGTTGCTGTCGCCACGTTGTCTTTGACTCTACACGCACAGGACAATTCGCCAATCTCGCTTGAGCGCATCGTTGAGCTCCATAGCCAACAGCTTGACCGCCTGAAATCGGCCTCAATCGTGTACGATGTCACGCACGTCGCGCAACCAGGACAAGCCAAGTCGACTGAGAGTTGCCGCGTGATAATTGATGGTCCGTTCGAAGCGTACACTACGTTGCCACAAGATTCGGTTAAACCTGAATACTGTTGGTGGGACGGGACGTCATTCGGAAGAGTGATTGGGTTCGACCCGGATGATTTTAAACCAAGTCCTGAATCGATAGTCGGTATGCGAGGGTTTCTTTACCATGAAGATCTTCCAATGCAGCGACTTTTTTCTTGGCGCTCAATGCGTAGTTACAGACTTTTTGCAAGTGATTCGGATTTGACTCTTCGTCAACTGTGCGAACAATCGTCTGACAAGCCAAGCATATCAAAAGTTGATGGTCTAATTCGAGTCTCTCTAGGGCACCCTGGTGCCGAATCGGAAGGTGTACCCACTATTCCCCGTGGCTCAAGAGTTCTAATTAACCTTGATCCTGCCTGTGGATACATGATGAAACGGTCCACCACAACTATCGACGCAGACGAAGCTCAAAGTGCTTTTACTCAGACGCTCGAAGTCGCTACTTTTACAGAATCTGCGGGCGGACTATTTTTGCCAAGTCACGTGAAGTATACCGCTACATCGAACGGCGTGACTTTTGAACAGCAGATCGTTTTCAAATACGCCAGTGTCAACGAGGAACTTCAGGATGATCTTATGAAGTTCCCACCGAATTTGGTGGTGACGGAGTTCAATTCGTACGCTGATGTCACGCCGTCTGGATTCTTTGTTGTTGGGCCCGATGGGGTCTTGGGGGAGAGGTACGATGAGGAATTGGTGGCTATGGTTGTTCGCGATCATCGGCTAGGTGTCGGACCGGGAGCAGCAACGAAAAGTCTTACATCATTCACTTTCGTCGCAATTGCGGGTATGGTTTGCGCATTCGTGCTAACTTTGATTCTCGCGACCCGCCGCCGCGCTTCAATCAAGTTTAGATATTTTCTAATCCCAGCTGGCATTATGGCTGGAGCAGCATCGCTATTGATGTTCGATGTTTCGCGGAAACGCCCGCTCGATTCAACAATAGACAGGGTTGCGTTTGCACTGAAGCCTGGCGAGCGTGCCCCATCCTTCTCAGCTTCAAATCTATTGACCGGCTTAAAAGAAGAGATCACCTTCCCTGGAGAAATAACAGTAATTGAATTTTGGGCGACATGGTGCGGTCCATGCCAGCCTGCGATGCAGAACCTGCACGAAGACCTCTTGAAACATAAAGCCGAATGGTCTGATCGGGTACGGGGCGTCACAATCAGCGTGGACGAAGATCGTGAGGTCGCTTGCCGACACATCGAAAAGAAGAATTGGAAAACCACCTTGACATTAATTGACGGCGATGCAGAACACCTAAGTTACGCATTGCCTTCGGCAATCGCTCGGAGCTTTGGCATCTCAGCGCTTCCTACTTGCCTGCTGATTGATAGTCACGGTAGCATTGTTTACCGAGGCCATCCCAAGGACCTAAATCTGGCAACAGAGATTGAACGCCTTTTGTCCGAGCAGTGAACTGAGTGATCGTATTCCCGTAGTGTTTGTCGATAACTGATAACTGAACTGCGAACAAACCAATGCACCCCAGTCGCGGACGGTCCCAACTCTGATATTCAATCACTCGCCGCGACGGGGTGATTGGTAGCGTTAGGTGTCAACAATGGTCCCAGTAATCAGCGAGCAAAAGTGGCTAGAGTGGTGTGTTGATAACCATTTACCAACAAAGACCGCTCACTTTGTTTTGGACACATGCTACTACGGACTTGGATTGCGCACGCGCCCTGGGACCGTTCTTGTAACGGACTGCGAAATCATCCACAAATCCTACTCATGGCGAAACACTCCATGGGCGATGTTCGAGCCGGCTGTTTGCGTTACGATTTCCTTGTCCCACGTGCGAGAGATCAGGGAATTGACACTTGGTGGAATCTCAAAGTTCCTCCATGCGATTCCCGAATCGGTCTTCGAAGTGACAACTCAAGACGGAGACAAACACGCGTTTGTTCTGCAGCGCAGTTCGGAAGAATTCCGTCATGCAGTTCACTCACTCGGCTTCGCGACGTCCTAGAATGTAGTGATACCTAACCAACCAATGCACCCCAGTCGCCGACGGTGCTTTGCTTAATGGTCAATCACTCTCGGCGACGGGGTGATTGGTGTCGTCATGCCCAAAACAGATCCCATGAATGAATCTCCTCAGCGTTCACACGTCCGCTTCACCAAATTGGCATGGGTTGTCTCACTTAGCGCAATCGTCATTGCGGTTTCGAGCTATTACGCCTTCGTAATGGTTCCTGAACGACAACAATTGATGCGAAAATATGAATTGATGAATGCAGGCTTGAACTTCCACGAATTCTACGATGTGAACTCACGCCCACCTGCAAGCCTCAATGAGTTTATGAACTACGAGCCTGAAGGATTGTATGCAATAAACCAAACTCGCGATCTGTCTGGATTTGCAGACCGCGTCCGCAAGGGCGAGATCATCGTTCTGTGGAACTCCACGTTTTTTGACAGTGGGTGGGAGAATGATCAGCACCTGTTGGCTTACGAAAGTCAGACGCCTAACGTTGGCGGGTTGGTGCTCATGCTTGGCGGATCCGTCAAACTTGTTACGGCAGAGGAATTTGCAACCTTGCCTCAGGCTCCGACCAGCAAGTTGGGCGGAAACGATCCTCTTGACAACACCAGCTCGTCCAAGGATTTAAAGCCTAAATCTACGGCTAGCGGTTCGACCCTAATTATACTAGCCATCGAGAACGGATCTTTTAAACCAAAATCTAAAGTGAATGTTACAGCTGAGGAGTTGGAAGAACACCTCAAGTCAATCGACTGGAACCAGCGCCCGTTAACGCAATTGTCCTTGTCACGAGGAGGTTTCGAAAATCTGAACATCCTTGCCGAGCACACGGCCCCGGACGACCCAATTATCGTCTGGTCTTCTGCGAAAAGCGGGGTTCCTAAGAAAATGAAATTCGGCCCAATTCAGCCAAATGGAGGCGATACCATGAAGATATTTCTTTCGTATTTGGCTCAAGATGGCAAGTACAAAACCATGGTGGAATGGCGTGAGGAAATCGACATCGGAAAAGACAACGGTAACCAATAAGAACTTGACTCAAGTGATGGCGTTAGGAACGTAGCCGATGTATCACCTCCGAGGCTCATGAGTTTCCAACAACTGGGGCATAACCATACGGTGACCGGGGCCGCCGATGACGCGGGTTTTGAAATCATAGTCTTCTGGCGGCGGCCCCGTTACCGCCGTCGTTATGCCACTCCCAGCGCGACGAAACTTGCGGCTGACTGTTGAACACTGGGCTGGTTGCAACTGCCGATTGGATTGAAGACAATGTAGGCAGGGGTCTGCCGAGCGGTCACCCACGTGAACGGAGTACGCTCGTAAGGATTCAACACTCGGTCCAAAAAAACAGGCATAACAAACCGGTGCAACCGAGTGCTCGAAACACTGCGTCCCGTACCCCAAACCCAAACCCTCGCACCGGTTGACCTTTCCCGTTCGTCCCTTGGAGAACAAATGGCGTTTCCTGACGCTGAAAAATCGATCGTCACCAAGGAAAAACTCTGCGACTACCTCCTCAATCCAGCGCATCCGGTTGGTGGAACGAAGGCCGCTTGGTTTGCTTCTGTCGGCTATACTCGTCAAAACTGGGAAGAACTTCGCGATGATCTTCTTACTATCGCCACTTCCTGTGAGAACTTCATTGCCAAACCTTTTCCGTACGCTGTAAAATACGAAACAGTGGGCGAGATTGGGACTGACGATCGTCGTCCCGGTGCGGTTGTTGCTGTTTGGATCGTAGAAGAGAATTCGCCACCTCGATTGGTTACCGCTTACCCTGGGGATACTTGATGATCGCTGAACACTCAATGGTTGTTTTGACATCGGATAGACCCATGTCTGGTCTGTTTGCGGGGGATGTTGGTGCTGTCGTTCATGCCTATGCAAATGGCTCCGCGTATGAGGTCGAGTTTGTTGATGGTGACGGATCGACTGTTGCTTGCATTACCCTCGATGCGAAAGACGTCAGATCGATGAATCGGGGCGAGTTACTACATATTCGTCGACACACAGAGGGGGCGAACAATCCGATGGACCGAAGCGGGGGATCGGCCGCTTCCTGATGGAAAATTTACTTGTCCCCGCTCGGTCATCGGCGTCGTTCGGCGATCCAACTTAAAGGCG
The DNA here is from genome assembly GCA_945875845.1 of Pirellula staleyi DSM 6068. Taxonomy (GTDB): domain Bacteria; phylum Planctomycetota; class Planctomycetia; order Pirellulales; family Pirellulaceae; genus JBKCUI01. The sequence goes on along the minus strand of CAMCMB010000081.1, from coordinate 27,106 downwards.
ATTTACTATGACGATTCAGGAAGAGCTTGCGAAGTTTTAGTCGACACTCAAAGAGAGGTACGTACTCGTCTCTAAGCCAGTGCTCACAGCGATTCTCCGTACGGCCGGCCTGACCACTGTCGGTGGTGCCTGGGCCGTAACTCAAGAAGCAATAAGATCGACCTTGGGTGCACCACTTGGTTGCCGTGGCGTTTGATGTAGCCATCTAGGTACGCATCGAACGTCGCATAATGACCTTCTCAGGAATCGGCTCTGATTCGACCAGCGTTTCTGAAAACCACTCTCCTTCGGCAAAACGCTAAAAGGTATTTTTTCGAGTGCTTCTACTATTTCGACTATTTCGAGTACGTGCTACTGAGCTATACTACGAGTGACCGCTCCAGGAGATAAAGTTATGTCTACGCTACTTCCAGATAATTTTGAAACCGTTTCTCCGACCGACTCGGAGGCCCGTTTGGCACTTGAATCGAGTCGAATCCTCGCCTCTCGCAAACTAGGAAAAAAAGCGAGTGTTCGAATTCGATTGGGTGATGACGATCCATCTGAGGGAGTTATTGTACCCACTTCGGCAGTGCGATTATTTCTGCATTTACTGGTCGAGATGTCACAAGGTAATGCAGTAACATTGATTCCTACGCATGCGGAGTTGACGACGCAGCAGGCTGCCGATTTGCTCAATGTTTCGAGACCTTATGTGGTCAAGTTGCTTGACGAAGGAAAGATTCCCTCTCGGCTCGTTGGCAAGTACCGACGCGTTCGGTTCGACGACCTTATGGCTTTCAAGAGGAAGGATGACCAGGCCCGCTCCGAAGTTCTCGATCAGCTTGCACAGGAGGCTCAAGAACTTGGGTTGGGCTACTGATGGATCACCAGATCACTGCGATTTATGACGCGAATATCCTTTACCCTTCTTGGACTTGTTGTAGTCCGCCGAAGTTCTTCGACTTCGATCCATTCGATCAAGTTGCTGCCAAAAAGTGCCTTTCAAACTAACCCAAAAACATTGGAAAAACATAAAAATATTCGGTTCCTGTCCTGCTCGTTCAAGACTCATCAGAACACTCCCTCGGATTACGGACGAACGAAATTGCCCTCGTCCCGGACCGCCTACGGTAGCGATCTTTCGCAGTTTCTCTTTACTCGGTATCATCTTAAGTCAAGCGGCAGACTGAAAACCACCAATCGTAACCCGAAACGTAAGTGAGGGACCTGCGAAATTGTCCCTCGCTTACGCTTCGGGTTGGGATACTGCAATCTGCCGCTCGCCTAAGAACTTGAAGCAATCGATTCCATAACTCGTAAGTCAGAAATCGGCGAACGTGCCCCATTCTCAAATCGGACCCATTGCCGTTCATTTCCCTGAGCGGGTCGAAACCAATGAACAGCTTCAAGCAGACAACCCAGATTGGGATGTTGCTCTCATTGCAGAAAAAACCGGCATCGGCCTGAGGCACATTGCTGCTCCCAACGAAACCGCATCGGACTTGGCGGTCCAGGCATGTCAAAAACTCTTCCTTGAAAACGACATCGACCCAAAGAGCATCGATTTTCTAATGCTCTGTACCCAAACACCTGACTACCCTCTCCCCACAACCGCCTGTTTGGTACAAGATCGATTGGGGCTTAGCACGCGCTGCGGTGCATTCGACTTCAATCTCGGATGTTCCGGTTTCGTTTATGGCTTATCGATGGCAAAGGGTCTAATGGCCAGCGGGCAATGCAAACGCATCTTACTTGTAACCGCAGAGACTTATTCGAAATACATCAGTCCTGACGATCGTTCTTTGCGAACGATTTTCAGCGATGCAGCCGCAGCCACCTTGATCGAGACGTGTGACGACCCTGCCTTGACAGGCTTCGAATTTGGCACAGATGGGAGCGGCGCAGATACTTTGATCGTCAATGATGGTGGGGCTCGATGCGCCGCTCAAGCCCTCAAACCGCGGCATCGCAAAAGGTGGTCCAGCCGTTTGTATATGGATGGCCCCAGCCTCATGAGCTTTACCATCGGTGCCATTCCACAGTTGATCCGTGATATGGTCGGCAAAGCAAACCTGCAAATGTCCGATGTTCGTCTACTCATCATGCATCAAGCCACCCGGAAAATGCTCGAGCACTTGCAAACCGCCCTGAATGTCGATGAAGCGAAACTACCGATTCGCCTATTCGATCGCGGGAACACGGTATCGAGCACGATTCCCATCCTGATCAATGACCTGCGAAACGAAGGAAAGATTATCGCAGGTAGCCAAAACGTGTTGGTCGGTTTCGGCGTAGGTTGGTCTTGGGCGGGTTGTTTGTGGAAACCAAGCTAATCCGCAGCCCAGTAGTCCAAGACTTGAACCTTCTCCAAATGAGGCTTCAAAATCTCTACGAATTCTTTGTGCTTCGGATGTGGTAGATAGACTTCGCGATCCGCTTCCGATTTGAACGTAACCAAGAAACAGTGCGTGAAACCATTTGCTAGCCCTTCGGGACTATTGTCGGTTCCATACTCAAACGCTGCCACTTGCGGAATGCTGCTCTTGAGCGAGCGAAAGGCATCCACGACTTTTTGAACATCCGCTTTGCTGCTGGATTCTTTGAATTGAAACATCACGATGTGGCGAAGCATTTTTGCTGGTTTTTCCTCTGCAAAACAAAAGGGTGCAATGGCCGTAGCAGTGATCAAAAAGCCGATGGCAAACGAAATCAATGTTTTCGTGCCGATCCCAAACGTTGGAATCCATGATGCGGATACGGTTGAACTGTTTTTTTTCATGGCGTCTGTCTCACTTAGAATGCAATATCGTTTTGAAAGAAAATGGGAGTCTTCACCAAAGTATTTCGACTTTGGCACCTTTGCTTACGCCTAACATTGCCGAGGCTGAGTCCGCAACCAGATGTAGCCTGAGAGGCCTATTTGACTCCACGATGGCAATCAACGTCATCGGAGGTTGTTGGTGGTTTGAGTCGAACAATCCAAACGTCTCGTGCTCATCATCGACCACAATCTTCGTTTCAAAAGTTCGCTTAATGCCGACCCATTTTTCTTCAGCAATGTCGGTAATAAGGTCCCCAGCCCCATTCACTTCGACCACTGTGCCTTGGATTCTATTTGCCACGGATGATTATCAATCTCTCAAATGGAATTTTGCCGCCTAACGCAATCGCCTAACGCAATCGAGTGGGCGACTTGGAGAAATATTTTACCAAGTGCTCACCCCCCTAAGTTGTGGCCACGCGAGAATCTTTTTTTGATGCTTCGCGTGCTTAGTTCAATATTCAACACAGCAGAGTGCTGCCATAACCCGCCCCGCAAAGAGAACCCAGCCTGGATTTTCCCCGCAAATTACCAAATTTCCCAAAAGACTCGCGGACTCTTCGCCGATAACGACAAAGGACCGGAGTATTGAAATCCCGGTTTTGCATCGTCGCCTTTCGCTCCTAGGGTGTGGATTTATTCTGTTTGACTCACCGGACGGCTCGCGCCGTTTCGTTACCAAATGTTAGCGGCGAGGCGCGAGCCCTCCGGTGACAAACCAAACATTTTTTCACAGCCTATCCGCGAAAGTTACGTCATTAACGCTGCCTTTACGCTCGCATCATGGAGGATTGGAAAATGCAACGCTTTCGAATTCACAGAGTGAATTCAAATTTTGCAACGCTTCCAACTCTTCTTAGCGAGAGGGCCTCCTTGTCATTGGGGGTTTTGTCGCTTGCGTTTGCAATGTTTGCTTGCAACGCAACCGTAAGCTCCTCGCTGGCGCAGCAACCACCGACTCCGAATCCATTTCGCACAACCCCACCGAGCGGTCGGAGTGATGCCCAAGTAGGCATCGCCGAAAGCAGGTACGCAGATGTGATCCAATTGGATAAACTCCCATTGCACACGGAAGCTCCCGTTGTCACAGCCTTGAGCGTTTCACCATCGGGTGAGCTGATTGCCGCCGCGGGGGATGATCATGCTATTCGAATCATTTCACTCAAGACAGGCAAAACCCTTTCGACCTTGTCGGGACATTTGGATTGGGTTCAATGTGTTGAGTTTTCGCCGAATGGAAATCGGCTCGCTTCGTGTGGGCACGACGGCACTCTTCGTATCTGGTCGATGGACGCGACTCCCAAGGTCCTTTTTGAGAATACCGTAGGGCATGCACTTTTCTCTTTGGCATTCTCGAACGACGATCGCATCTATGCTGTGGGATTCGGTAATAAAATTTACCAATGGAACGCAAGGGCTGGTCAAATGATCGTGGATCACGCATGTGAGTGTCGTGACATACGATCCATTGCTTGCTCACCCGACGGAACCTTGATTGCATACGGTGGTCGCGACGGCGTGTTGCGAATTCGTCACACGAACGCGGCGAACGACTCGCTCCCGGGCGAGAACAGCACGCCCGATGAAAGCACGCCCGATGAAAGCACGCTCCACCAAAGCAACACTGACGAATGGCAAGCTCCGTTGCATTTCGATCGTATTCGGTCGATTCAGTTTTCTCAAGATGGACGACAAATCACTTCCGTTGGCGACGACCGTCGCATTGTTCACTACGACGTTCTGAAACGTTCGCCCGTTGGACAAACCGAAGTCGGCGGTGGGAAACTAATGGGTTTGTGTCAACTGGAGGCGAATCTGTTCGCTATTGCCGGAAGCGATAATTCGATCCGGATTTTTAGCGATACCGAGCGAAGGGTACTAGTGAAACTCGTGGGTCATGATGGGTCCGTGGGTGTTCTGAAAAGGACTTCCAAACTCATCATTTCCGGTAGTTTCGACACCACCATTCGACTTTGGGATATCGAGCGAGCGATGTCGAGTTCCGATACTCAAGGAAGATACGTTCACCCTGTTGCGGCTCAGTTCGAGGATTCTGGAGCCGGAGATTTAGTCAAGTGAATCAATAGTAAGAACGCGTCAACTGACCTCACCTGAATCCAAACCAAACCAAGCCACCTGCATAACGCGGAGGATTGCCATCTTGTCCTGGAAAACACGCATTGATCAATGGACGAAAAATCGGATCGTGCGGTCGTTGACATGCGACAGCAACTCTCGCCGCACCTCAGCTCGCAGTGCAAGGACCGTTCGAAATATCGTGAGAAAGACCAGCAAGTTGGTTCGTCACTCCACCCTTGAAACGCTCGAAACCCGAACACTCTTTAACATCGACCCCATTTGGGTTGGTAGCGTTTACGTTGAGGAAGATCAAGGTGCGGACAACCATGGCGATTCATTCTATGTGACGTTTCGGGGCGGTGCGAACGGAACGCAACTAACTCGTCTGGTTATCGACACCGACCAAGGGGCTCCTGGCTACTCGAGCGGCGACAACATTTTTGATTCCGTCGAGACTAGTTCCAGCCTCGGCGCTGACCATGCGTTTCCGTACAAGTTGGAATCGATCACGGCGGTTTCTCCCAACGCTCGTGTGAAGGTAGAAGTGAGCGACGGCGGAATGCAATTGGTTTTGAACTTCGAAAATTTTGTTGCTGGCGACAAAGTCAAGTTCTCGATCGACGTGGATGAAATTCAAAGATACCGTGGCAACTCCGACCCAGTTATAATGAACTCGGATATCGACCCAATTACGTCAGGCGTTGAATTCGCGGACTCCACGATACATGCGTCCTTTACAGCTCCTCGGTTCGAAAACACCACTATCCAAGGCACCTTTGTTAACGCCTACGATTCGGTATTTGCATCGACGGGACTGGACTTGCCAAGCGACAATGCCGCTGGACTTCGCGATCGAACTGCGGGTGCTGCGGCTATGGTGGTGCAAGTCCCCAAGCCGATCGAACTCGCTGGTACGGTCTACGTCGATAACAACTTGAGCCTCTCGCAGGATTCTGGCGAAATGGGAATTGGCGGCGTCGAACTGAGTCTGTTCCGCCTTGAAAATGGGAACTACGTTAACACCGGTCTCAAAACCACATCGGATTCGCAAGGTAGGTATCAATTCAGCGTGGAGCTTGGACTCGCCCCTGGCACTTATCAGATTCGCGAATCGCAGCCAGCCAATTATTTCAGTGTGGGTGCCGTTCCCGGGCGTCTCGATGGTCAGCCAACGCTCGGCCAAACCGTCGCCAATGATAAAGATGCTTTAACGGATATACAGATACTACTCGGAGATAGCCGTGGTAGTCAGCTTGACTTTGCCGAAACGCAGCCCGTCCAATTGTGCGGCTTTGTGTATCGCGACAACGACGATAATGGTCGACGCGAGAATGGCGAAGCAGGTATCGGCGGCGTTGAAATCCAAATCGTGTCGATGGAAACCATCGCGGGTCCGATAAGCCAAAGTGTTCGCACTCTGCCAGACGGATCCTATTGTTTCGTTGCACTCCCACCAGGCAGATATCGAATCAGCCAAGTCGCACAACCAGCAGGTTTCTTTGACGGCAAAGACTCCCCCGGCACAGTCGGTGGTGCAACGCGAGGAACGGCCATCGTCAACGATCAGATCACCGAGATACAACTCAACGGCAGCGAGAACGGTATCGAATTCAATTTCGGCGAAATCGAGCCATCATCGCTCTCTGGGCACGTTTGCGTAGCAATGTCTGGCTTCGACTGTTTCTCAAATGAGCCGGACGCTCGTTCGAATTTGCCGGGTGTTAAGGTCGAACTGTTCAATGCTGCTGGCGTGATGGTCGCTACGACTTTTACCGCAGCGGACGGCACGTACAAATTCGATCAATTGCCTGCCGGAGTCTACAAAATCGTCGAGACTCAGCCTGCCGGACTATTCGACGGGGCATCGCAAGCAGGTCGGATCAACGGACTCATTACTGGAAACGCAATCGATGGTTCTCGTATCGAACAGATCACACTCGCGGGCGGGCAGCACGGTGTCGATTACGCGTTTTGCGAACTGCCGCCTGCATCCTTGTCGGGGAACGTATACCTGGATAATAACAATGATGGCATCCGACAAGCCGACGAACCCAAGCTCGCGGGTGTAACCATACGCTTGTTCGATATGACCGGCTCGAAGATTGCCGAAACGACAACGGATGCGCAAGGTCGTTATCAATTTGAAATGCTCCGCAAAGGGACGTATCGAATCGAAGAGATAACGCCGAACGGGTACTTGGATGGAACGGATAGTGTCGGCTCCATTGGGGGGCAGTTCGTTGGTCAAATGGACGGACCGGATGCAATTCGAGGGATCGAATTGCCAACAGGAACGGTTGGCGAAGAATACAACTTTGGCGAACTCTTGCCAGCCAATATCGCAGGACGCGTCTTCGCAGATTTGAACGAAGACTGCATCTTGGATGCCGACGAATGGCCCATTTCAGGCGTCCGCATCGAGCTCTTGGATGCTGCAGGACAGATCATCCAATCGACAACGACCGACGCCGATGGCAACTATCGTTTTGTGGACCTTACGCCCGGGATTTACTCCGTCCGCGAGATACAGCCAACCGGATATTTCCATGGTGGACAGATGGCTCCTGATGGAATTGGGGATACCAGCAACATCGATTTGATTGCGGATGTGTTGCTCCGTTCCGGCGTCAATATCGGTCGACTTGATTTCTGTGAGGTGCCACCGGCGACAGTCGCTGGGTACGTGTTCCAAGATGGCGAACCGATCGTCACGGAGGATGGGCAACCACCGTCGACCCTCACGGGGATCCGCGATGGAATCCGAAGCGAGGGTGATGCGCCCATCCGTGGCGTCGTACTTGAGATACGCACTCGGACCGGCGAACGGTTGAATTCCAGCAATGCGCTACCTGGTATTTACTCGGGCGAAACGATTCAAGTAGTTACGGACAGCAATGGCTATTACGAATTTCGCGGCTTAAGACCAGGTACCTACCATATTTATCAGTCGCATCCTGCGGACTTCTTTGATGGACGCGACACCCCTGGCTCAATCGGGGGATTCGCAGTCAATGTCGACGATACGGCTATTAATTTCGAGCAGCAGAACATCATCGACATGCTGTCGGTCGACGCTTCGACAGATCCTGGACAAGATGCGATCTTGATGATCGACCTCCAAGCTGGCAATCGTTCGATCGAAAACAACTTCAGTGAGGTGATGGTCACCAAAGCTCCACCGGTGAATCCGCCTGCTCCCCCTGCTCCGCCGCCACCCGTTGCGTTGCCCCCGACCCTACCTCCCCCGGTCAACGGTTTTGTTTCGCCACCCTTTGAACGCGTGCTCGTCATCCCGCCCTTTATCCTCGGGCGGGATGACGAGCCCGGATATAGCTTATCCGTCGAGTACACATGGCATTTGAGCGTCATCAATGCGGGCGAACCACGCGGGCATCGTGTGGACAAGGAAGCGAGCCGTGAGCGCGTTGCAAGTGAAGCAAAGATTCTCAATGCCAGTCAATGGACCATCGATACCATCAACCGCGGTCGATGGGTCATTGTTTCCACCACGAAGAATAAGCCTCGAAAGATGTCACGAGACGCCTTTGACATTCAAGGGGCTCGCCAATTGGCTGGCGATTTCAATGGCGATGGTCGAGACGAACTAGCGTTGTTTAAGGACGGAGAATGGTTGCTCGACATCAATGGCAACGGCATTTGGGATAGTAGCGATTTATGGGTCAAGCTAGGCAAAAAGGGAGACTTACCCGTCGTTGGCGATTGGGATAACGACGGGAAAGACGACATCGGGATATTTGGGCCAGCATGGGAGAGCGACAATGACGCTCTGGCCAGCGAGCCAGGTCTACCCGATCTCGGAAATCGGATGGCTTCCACGCCTAAAAACTTACCGCCTGGGAGCAAAAAACCTGGCGGCGATCGTCTGATGCAGCGCAGTGTTGCGGGTGAACCGCGTTCGGATGTGATCGATCACGTCTTTCGATTTGGCACCGAGACCGACCAACCCATTGCTGGCGATTTCAATGGGGACGGAATTTCAACGCTCGGTGTCTTCAACAATGGCAAATGGAGAATCGATGTCAACGGCGATGGACGCTTTTCCGAGGAGGAAGATTCGTTCTTTCATTTTGGAGAGCCCGGAGATATTGCAGTTTCGGGGGACTTTAATGGAGATGGACTCGACGAGATCGCGGTCGTGCGAGGACGGGACTTGATCATCGACAGCAATGGCAATGGGACCTGGGACGCAACGGACCGAGTTTTCGAAATCGAAGGAGAGGTTGGGCAGGCCGTTGTCGGTGACTTCGACGGTGACGGGGTCGATGAGGCCGCGTTCTATGCAACAATGCCGACGCAAATCGAACCCGAAGCCAGGACCGCAGAACGATAGAACGAATGCTAGGCTGTGAATTGATCATCGTCGCCTTTCGCTCCAAGAAAGTACGCGGCATTGACGCTTCTTTTGCGGAGCAAAAGGCGTCTATGGTAACCCGAAGCTTACGGGCTTGTTGATTTAATGGTACGACGGACTTCCAAGTCCGTCGAATTCCCCATTGACGGACTTGGAAGTCCGTCATACCGCCCTTAACCAATAACGACTTCATTAAATCAACAGCCCGTTACGCGTCGGGTTACCAAAGCGTGGCACGAGCGCGCTCGCTGGTGAATCCATGGGCGAGACGCCCATGCCACTTTCGAATACCCCGTGTCACAGCCCATGAAAGCAACAAGCCGTTACGCCACAGTTGGACCGAAGTCTAGGCCCCCGTGCATGATTCCTCTCTGTGTTTTAAGATGGAATCGTTGTACATTCTCTAGGATTCAAGAAAAATAACGCTCTGCCGTCTGGCGAATACGCTGTGGCCTCGGCCATAATGGCCAGCAAGTTGCACATTGACGCGAATTCTGAATCTCGATGACTGAGGAAACATTGCCAGATGGGAAAAATTGAAATTGCCTTTCAATACCCATGGTTTCTTCTTTTGTTAATTTTAATCCCATTGATCTGGTGGCTGGGCATGAAGTCGCTGGCTGGATTGGGACCCTGGCGACGGTTCTTCGCACTTGCTCTGCGAACAGCGGTCATGGCGTTAGTTATCTTCGCTATCGCAGGGATTCAATGGATTTGGTCCAGCCAGAAGCTTACCGTCATTTATTTACTTGACCAAAGCGATTCCATCCCAATCGCCAAGCGTCAATTGATGTTCGAATACGCAATTCAGAGTGTCAAAGCACACCGTCGCCCCGATCGCCAAGATCGAGCGGGAGTCATCGTGTTTGGCCGCGAAGCTTCGATCGAGGTCCCCCCCTTTGATGAAAATTTGCCCAATATCAAGCGTGCCGAATCGAACTTCGGGAAATCGGACGCCACCAATTTAGAAAGTGCCCTGAAACTCGCGCAAGCTAGCTTTCTCGAAGACTCGGCCAAACGGATCGTTGTTCTGACAGACGGAAATCAAACGCTTGGTTCGGCGGAAGCGACCGCTCAAAGGCTCAGTGAGACGGGCATCGGTATCGACATTGTGCCCGTCCGGTTGGATTCCAAGACCGAAGTCCTCGTCGAGAAAATTGACGTTCCCGGTTACGTTCGACAAGGCCAAACGGTCGACGCTCGCGTTGTGATCAACCGATACAGCGAAGCGGGCAAGGAGGAGAACGTTCCCGGACGCTTGAGGGTGATTCGACGTGTCGGCAATCAGTCGGAAGTGCTGGCGGATGGCCCTCTCACGCTAGACCGCGATATCAACGTCATTCCGATCCCGCACAAAATCGAAGAGACCGCCGGCTACACGTACGAAGCCGAGTTTATCGCAGACAACGCGGACAATGACACCATCAGCCAAAACAATCGAGCCACCGCGTTCACGTACGCGCGAGGCAAAGGCCGCATTCTGCTGATCGAGGACTCATCCAACCTCGGAAATTACGAATCTCTCATCGATGCACTTCGTCGCAATGATGTCGATGTCGATGTTCGCGATACGGGCAACCTGTTTTCAAGCCTTGTTGAACTGCAAAGTTATGATTCGGTCGTCCTCGCAGGAGCACCTCGAACCAGTGGTGACGACTCCACAAAAATCGTTTCCTTTACGGACGATCAAATCGACATGCTAGTGCAAAGTGCTCAGCAATTTGGGATGGGGATCGTCATGTTGGGAGGCCCCGAGGCTTTTGGCGCAGGGGGCTGGACCAACTCGAAACTCGAAGAAGCCATGCCGGTGAACTTCTCCATCAAGAATAGCAAAGTAGAATCGGTCGGAGCGTTGGCGATGGTAATGCACGCATCCGAAATTGCAGAAGGCAACCATTGGCAAAAAATGATTGGGAAATCGGCCTTAGAGGCCTTGGGAGACCAAGATTATTGCGGCGTGGTTCAGTATGACATGTCGGGCGATAAGTGGCTTTGGGGGGGCGCAAATGGACTCCAAAAAGTAGGCCCGAACAAGGCGATGATGAAATCTCGCATGTCTCAAATGACTCCTGGGGATATGCCTGATTTTGATTCCGCCCTGGGGATGGCAATCCGGGCCTTAAAGGCAAACAATGCTTCGCTCAAACACATGATCGTGATCAGCGATGGTGACCCGACTCCTGCTTCGGCAGGGATACTCAGTCAGTACACAGCACTCAAGATCAAGATTACCACGGTCGCAGTGGGTGGACATGGACCTGCCATCGAAGCAGAATTGGGTCGGATTGCAAAGTTCACGGGGGGCAATTTCTATAAGGTCACCAACCCCTCGGCTCTTCCGAAGATCTTTATGCGCGAAGCCCGCCGTGTCGCTCGACCACTGGTCTACGAACCCGATGGTGGTGTGATTCCTCGGGTAAATCAACCTCACGAGATTCTATCTGGGATCACCGGGCAACTTCCGAAAATAAATGGTTTCGTACTAACCGAGCGCAAGGATAGCCCACTCGTCGAAGTGCCATTGCTATCGCCGAAACCGGACGACCCCGCCACGGCGTCTATCTTGGCAACGTGGACATATGGGCTCGGGCGCACCGCCGTGTTCACAACGGATGCCGGCAAGCGTTGGGCGGGAGACTGGGTCAATTCTCCCTACTACGACCAGTTCTTTTCGCAATTGGTACGCTGGACCATGCGACCATCCAACGATGATTCAAAATACAACATTTCGACCAATATCAAAGATGGACGAGTCCAAGTCGTTGTCACGGCGCTCGATGCGGACGATCGATTTGTCAACTACTTAGACATGAACGCGATCGCCGTGGGACCCAATCTCAAGCCTACAAATTTTTCTATGCGACAGCAAGCGCCAGGCCGCTACGTCGGCGAAATGACTCCAGACCAAGCTGGTAGCTACATGCTCAGCATCGTCCCCGGGGGTGGAAAAGCTCCTATCACGACTGGCGTAACCGTCCCATTTTCCGATGAATACCGCGTTCGGCAAGCGAATATGAAATTGCTAGAATCCCTTGCGATGAGAAAGCCAGCAGGCGGACAATCCGGGAATCTGTCGCTGTCGCTAGAAAACGAATCGCTCAAAGAATTATTGGCGGTGGATACCTACCGACCGGGCTTGCCTCCGGCCAAGAGTTTGATGGATATTTGGCCCCTTGCTGTGTTGATCGGTGCGACGCTTTTCTTCGGAGACGTATTCGTTCGCCGAGTCGCTGTCGATTTGGGGCTTCCGATAAGAGTCATCGCGAAAAAATTGCGAACCCGACGCGACCAATCGAATGCAACTGACAGCGTCACCAAGAGTCGGATGGACCGACTCCGTAACAGCAAGCTCAACGTCAGCGACGATCTCGACAAACAACGTGCAAGCACTCAGTTTGAGCCAGAACAGGACTTTACCGCAAGTTCCACCTCGGCTGCCGACGCCTTTGGTGCGAACGATCTGAAATCGAATCGAACCGATACTCCACTCACGAACAAACCAAGTATGGGCGTTGAAGAGGAGCAAAGTTATACTTCACGGTTGTTGGAAGCAAAACGCAAAGCAAAGAAAAACACATAGAACTTAACAGGAAAGCTACATGAGTAACGTCGCCGAATCGATGCAGCAGCAAGCAGAAACATTTCGCAACCGCTATGCTGCCGTGCGCGAGCAAATCGGTCGCGTTATCGTTGGACACGACGACATCGTAAACGGGGTGCTCACGGCGGTCTTCGTCGGCGGACATTGCTTGCTAGAAGGTGTTCCGGGACTCGGCAAGACGATGCTCATCAAGACACTTTCCGAGACGTTGTCGCTCGATTTCAATCGCATCCAATTCACACCCGACTTGATGCCTTCCGATATTCTCGGGACAAACATGATTGTTGAGAACGAAGGTCGTCGCGAGTTCCAGTTTCAGAAGGGACCCATTTTTACGCAGATTTGCCTGGCGGACGAAATCAATCGCGCTACACCGAAAACGCAGTCCGCACTCCTAGAAACGATGCAGGAAGGGACTGTTACGGTCTCCGGCAATCGCTACGAACTCAAGAAGCCATTTTTCGTACTAGCAACTCAAAACCCGATTGAGCAAGAAGGAACCTATCCGCTTCCAGAAGCGCAACTCGACCGTTTCTTGTTCAAACTGGTCATCGGCTATTCGACGCGCGAAGAACTCAATACGATCATCGAACGCACCACTCGCAGCACGATTATCACGCCTGAAAAAGTAATGGACGGCGAAGAGATCCTGCACTGGCAACAACTCGTTCGGCAGGTCGTCCTAGCCAAACACGTTCAGGATTACATTGCGAGACTCATCCTCGCGACGCATCCGGGAGGCAAATTTTCTACGGATGCAACCAATCAGTACATTCGGTGGGGTGCTAGTCCACGCGGTGCCCAAACGATCGCGTTGGCATCGAAGGTTCGAGCGTTGTTGGACGGACGATACAATGTCAGCTTCGAAGATGTTCGGCGTGTGTATCTGCCAGCCTTGCGTCATCGAGTCCTGTTGAACTTCGAAGCCCAAGCGGAGGGGATTGAGTGCGATCGCGTGCTGCTCGATGTCCTCGAAAAAGTGACCGAACGAGCCGACGATTTGGCCGCAGCCTAGTTCGCTTGGCCGCAGTCTAGTTCGCTTGGCAGCAGCCTAGTTCGCATTTGCCAGTTTTTGGGTGCTCGCACAAATCTCGCGAAGAAGCTGAAGATGCACCTCGGCCCCGTTGAAGCCTGTCGACTGGCTCTTTGCGTCACCGAACGGGGCATAGCGATGGGCTGTATCGTGGTCGTCGCCAAGTCCGGCTGTGCTCTGGCCGCGAGCGAGAATGCGAGTTCGCAGTTCGGCCGCGTTGTCCAACCCTTCGAGCAAGCCGACATGCGGTCCCATACTGGCACGCTCCTGGGTACTCCCTCCGCCACCACCCGCAGTCATGACCATCAAATTGGCAAAACCAAACCAACGTTGCAGTGGCCCCTGAGAGATATGGACGTTTTGAATGTTCTCAAACGTGATGGTCGTCTCATGGATACTACATAGCCCTCGACGTATCCGCATGCTGCGATCCGAGAGTACGTACCAAGTTGTATCGTATCGAAGATGGATTGCGATGTATGCCACGATGTCCGGCGCGACGATCACAATCAGCCAAAGTGGAGCGGTCAACAATCCCCCAAGCGGCCACCAAAACGTAAACATTGCCCAAAGGACCGATAAGATGATATCGATTACGAAAAGCCCTATCCAAAACAGAAACTTTTGATAATTCAAATACGAGATAGATGGACGAAGGTACTCGACCGACTCACCTTCCAAGGTCGGTAATTTAGGAGGCCCCTCCGGCAAACAGAAGTACTTGGTCAGGATCCCCCAAACTCCGCGATAGCACCATTCGCAGGCTACATGAACCAATCCAGACTCACTCATGATCCCGACTCCGATTGCTGGCCGCGTTGGTTGGCGAGAATCGCAAGGTTATCGCGAATGGCAGTCAGCAACAGCGTGACTTCATCGGACTGCGATTCCTGGTGTGTTTGGATAGCTTGAGCGCCTGTAGCGTTTAGCGACGATTGGCCCTTGGCACCACGCATGCGTTCGTACAACCAATCGCGAATCGAATCTGCGTCCGTCATTCCTTCTAATACGATTTCCGGCAAGGCGCTTCCCGACGCGGTTTGAATGCTCACACTGGAGATTCCGAGCCAGCGTTGGATGAGATTTCGACTGACGTGGATGTCTTGGATCCGCCGAAACGCGACCACCACTTCCTTTCGAAACAGAAGCCCGACCTGCATTCGAATCCCTGACTCCTCAAATCGATATCGGAGTGTGCTGTAGCGAATCATCAGGGCTGGAATGACAAATACCATGCCAGGACCGGTTAAGAAGCCTGCTAATATGTAATAGGTAAGCAGTTGCGGGGATGGACGTTCCAAGGCCGCGAAATCTAGGGATGGGGAAGGTGTTGTCATCAAGTCAATATAGCATTTTTAGGACGTGCGGTGCGTCAACGGCCAATTGGCCGCGTGCGTTGTAGCGGAACAGACCGCTCGCGTTGACCTGGGACGTTTCCCAATTACGCGTTGGATGCCGAAGCCGAACGCTGTCTCTCGTGGACCTTCCGCGAAATCTGCCAGCAGCCGATGCCGATGCTGTTCGAGCGAATCTACGACCGCGACAAAACGAACTGGTTTAATTCCCAAGCCCTAAAATAAAGGAACGCAGATGAATCTGACATCTACTCTTGATTCCATTTCCCAACGACTCGACGAGCGCCGCGCTGGTAATTGGTCCGAGTATCGCAAGCTGGTCGCCCTGGTGTGCGATGGCAAAGAGCAGGCCTGCAAGAAAAGCTACCCTCGCTCGCTACGAGGGATTGGCTAGCTGAGCAGGCGGTTGAACCAGATCGCACTCGACCTGCTGGAACCCTAGTTGCGTCGCCCGATCGAAGCACTCTGATCTTTGACAATTTGGTTGACTCATGCATGGAGCCGTCGGGCATCGCGAACCCGACGGCTCGGATGGTATCTACGATTTCTCGGGCGGAGATTGCCACTTGCCTTCGATTGACGCTGCAAGCACCTTGGCGATCGCCATTTGATCTTCTTTACCTGATGGAAAAAGGCATCGGCACGTAAGCCCAGGCCATTGAGCGGCGGATGTACTTTCTGTACGTATTTAGACGGTTTTTCGTTCTCTTTAAGCGGAATTTGAGAGATGAAGCGGACGCTAATACCTTCGATGATAGCTGGTGCGCCGATCTTGCGGTACGCCGACCAAAATGGCATCGCTGCGTCTAAAAGCTTTGGCCAAGTATCGTAAGGCTGCAATCGACTGAAGACGAGGCAGTCGCGTTTCCATTGGCAAATGTACTTTCCTTTCTCGGAGTGGAGGCGAAAACCGTCCCATTGAGATCGGTGGTGCATCGCGACATTTCCGTCAGCCGAGCTTTGAAAACCAGTTTCGTGCTGCATTTGATCTTGGAGCTAGCGAACGCCCTTGCTAGCAGATCCTTGAGCTCAATTAGCTTGAACGCAATCGATGGAGGCGAGTTGAACTGCAGCACGGCCTCGACGATCGGTGCGTTGCTCAGGGTAGCAAACTCCTCCGACAGGTTGATTTCAAACTTGGCGTTACTCACGGTTTGTCTCGATCAGTCGAAGAATGTGGAACAACGGCGAATGGCTCATTTCAGTACTCACGAGTCTCTCGAATTAGGAAACGTCCGTCGATTGCTGGTTTATCGTATAGCGTATCCCACTTAGCGATCTCCCAAACATTCTTTGGGTTACCTTTCGTTAGAATCAGCACGCGACCATAAGTTCGATGATCAGCCCCCAGTTTTGGTAACTCGCTTGTCCGCTGGTAAGCCTCTTTTGTATCAGCCAACAAACCGTTGTCTTCCCGCGCGCGGTCGCGAATGCCGACAATAAAATCTGGATAGAAGTTTTGTCCATTCTCCATGAGAACGTTGATCGACCATGGCTTTCGCGACTCATTGCGGTGCCACCAAAGAACTGTGTCCGTGTCATCGCTATCCAAAACCTGGGCAAATTCAATCTCCCAGTTATTCCTAGGTGGATAAACTTTGTAGACATTCAGCCGAGAGGCCGTCAGAGGCGCTTCCGATTCGATCGCAGTTGGTAGATCCTCCGCAGCGATAACAACCGCCTTCGCTGCAATCTCGGCACCACCGAAAGCACCGACGAACAGCGGCAGTTGTTCAACATCGACGTCACCCTGTGCATTCAGAATCGCAGCAGGAGCCGGTTGGAAATGAGCACCTGGAGGAGGCTCGGGCAGGAATTGCAATTGGTTTCCATTTGCGATCTGTGATTCCTGGAAACCAAGTTCGAGGAGCGAATCGCGAGCACGCTCGACGCTCTTCCCTCGGCTGTCGACTTGCACCAACATTAGAGGCGTTAAGTTGATCCGCGCTTGCTGAAGCTGCCCCTTCAGAAAATGGTGCAGTTCAGTCGCGTTCTTCAATGCCGTTTTTTCAAAATCAACCAGTGCCTCCGAACCCTCTTCGACACGCCATGCAATCGCTTTCACGCCGCGTTTGATCAGGCCTTCAGTGGAACCATTGCCCGTTGCATCGGCACGGCTGACACTGATTCTGTGGATATGTTTGATCTGCATACGCGATTTCAGGTCATCCAAATCTTTATCATCTGGAGTTGCCGTAACTAAGATCGTGTATTCAGGCTTAAGCACAGTGCGATAGAAGATGGCCGCTTATTCAGCTCCCCGAGTTGGGTTAAACTCACGCTAGACGGCACTGCGATAAAGCTAGCGTTTCTCAAAATTCAATAATAGCGACAACGACTTACTTGACTGATGAAACTGCGACGATAGCTAATTCCACGTTAGGAGAGTGCTGTTGACAAATCCATTTCAACCACTTCAAGTCGCTCAAAAAAATGCAGGGAGGCATTTCATGAAAAGGCGAATCCGCTTTGGCGTTGCAGTGCTCGTTTCGGTCTTGGGGACTGGTTGTTCGTCCAGTCGATCGACAATGCTGACTCGCAATGAATGCAATACTGGATGGAATAAAATTAATCATCTGCATGGAACGCCAATCACATTGAAAGTTCCGACGCATCTCAGAATGTATGTTTACGACAAGTATTATATGGAGAAGGTGAGTGTGGCTGGCGTGAGCCGATGGCAACGCGCTGACATTCCAACCTTGCACGACTTCGGTTCTGAGATACTGTATACCGACAAAATCTTTACCACCGATTTCATTCGTCCGGCGGCGGGCACTTTCAATCTTGACGTGGACTACACTCAAGACCAATACGTGAAACGCGTCCAGCAAGATATTACGGACGAGACGTTGAAGGACATCACGAATCTGCTGAGTACATTGCCCGGCAAGTTTTTTCCTTTGCCTAGCGCTGTAAAAGCATCCGGTCAAGACGCAACAGATTGGAAAGAGATCAAGAGCGTGGTGGCAGCAAACGTATTCGAGATCGACGATCCAAACTTCGAAAGTAATATTTCCGACTTCGTTCAAACACATCTGAACAGCCGTGCGATAGCAGGCACCACGATGGGTTTGATACCCGAAAATAGAGAAGGTTTTGGAGATCCCGGAACATTTATTCCTCCATTTCATTGAATCGATTCAATTGACTCGATTCAATTGACTCGATTCAATTGACTCGATTCAACAGACTCGATTCAACAGACATCCTGCTCGAGGTCCATCATGGTAAAGAAGAAAGCGGCTAGGTCCAAACCAACCAAGAAGACGCCTGCGACGAAGACGCTTACCAAGAAGACGCCTACCAAGAAGACACCTGCCAAGAAGACACCCACCAAGAAGACACCCACCAAGAAGAAAACAGCGAAGAAGAAATCCGCGCCAAAAGCTGCGTCCACCAAAAACTCCGTCCAGTCCAAAGCAGAGAGACGCAGCCATTTTGATACGGTAACAAACGGCCTAGACCTCGCACGGGCTCGCGTCTTGCCGGTATCCAAGGAAGTTGCGTATGCGCGTGCGAGCCTTGCTATGTGGCAAGAAATCGAAGTATTGAAAAAACGCCCAGGCTTTCTGTTTGCAGACGTTGGCTACAAGTTCATCGGTGGACTTCGGACGGATTTCGTCGCCGTTCGAATTCACGTGGATAAGAAATATTCCGATCAAGGTTGCATTGCCAAGACCTGTTATAACGAACATGTTCCTACCGATGTGATCATTTCGAACTTTCGACTTGCGACTAGCTTGACCGATGGCGGATCAAAAGTAATATCAGACGGAAACCCAGGGGAGGCGGGCACCCTTGGAATGGGTGTTGAGTTGACTCAAATCGGTAAACCCTTCTTTTTAACATGCGCCCATGTCGTATCGAAGCAACAGCCACCCACGGATCTAGAGAACTTTGTCATGAATACCCGTGGCGAAGATATTGGTTTGTCGGGAAATCGAAACCCTTTTCTCTACAGGTTTGACGGCAACTTTGACCTTGCACTGTTGTTCCCACACGACTCCATCGGCAATAGTGATCTCGGCCGATTTGAAGCGACATTGCCTCTAGGAGTGTCCAAACCAAATCGCTTTGGCTCCGTATCTTGGACGGACTTAAATCGCGCGGTGTTCAAAATTGGTGCCAATGTTCCGCACGTCTCGAAGGGCTTTATCGACTCGATCGATTCGACACCCATTCCCATCGCTGGATCGCCCGCAGCGATCAATCACATTGTGGTACGCTCCACCACCACCCAAGGTGTGTCGGCTCCAGTCGGCAACGGATTCGCAAACCTTGGAGATAGTGGAGCAATCGTCTTCACGGAAGACGGTACCATTATCGGGATGGTGCGAGCTATCTTTGACGACAATAAAGACAATGAGGGGGATCGCGCTGTCGTGACTCGTATATCCAATATTGCGAGCGAGTTTGGCGTCGACATACTTCCATAACTGGCGTCAAGAATGGCCCATTGAGCCAAATGTTCAAGGACGAACGAATGCACAATCACTTTAATATATGGATACTTGTCGGCTTTATTCTCGTTGCTGGCTGCAAATCTCCCTTCATGCACAAGGAACGTTTGCGAAGTCACTGCGAACCGACCGTCGAACGCGTCGGCGAAGTTCGCACTGGCGGTGAAGTTCGCACCGGCGGTGAATTGAACGATCCAAAGATCTTCGCAATCGCCCCATCCAGAACATTATCGCTTCGGCAGGCGATTCTCCAATCCGGCAACATTCGTAGACCGAATGAGCAAGCAGAGCAAATCGCCATCGTACAGACACAAGCGCCTGAACAATCCGTTGCCAGGGCTGAGGTTTCGGACGCAGAGTTGATGCAAGCAATTGCTCCCTTTCTGTCTAATGAAGAGGCGGTTAATCGACTACTGGGCGCGAACCGAGCTGGTCGAGCTAGCGGCTTCAG
Organism: Pirellula staleyi DSM 6068; assembly: GCA_945875845.1. Lineage (GTDB taxonomy): Bacteria > Planctomycetota > Planctomycetia > Pirellulales > Pirellulaceae > JBKCUI01. Next base: position 6,949 of record CAMCMB010000081.1, on the reverse strand, counting down.
CGGGAGTCGTGCGTACTCAGCGCCATTCGAAACCAACGTTGTCGACTACATGCAAACGGCAGTCGGGAACATCGTTGTTACCGCAACGAATGACCCATCAACCACTACTGATTTTTCGGAGATCAACCCATCGACTACCAACCGAATAGAGCAGCTTCAAATCCTGCGCTCCGTCTTCGAGGGTTCGAAGCCAAATGACCCAGAGTTTGCTTCGTCGGGAGTAATAGCGTTCGATAAGCTCATTCAGGCTTTGGACTCCAATTCCAAAGTCTTGTCGACCCCAGTTGCTGCGTCGAGTTTCACGCCGGTGCCAAAGCTCCAAGGAGTCGTGCAGAGCAATACGAAACAAATCAGCACAACCTTGATCGGTATCGAAAACACCCGCGACTCCTATCTCAGTCGCAATACGACCTATTTTCATCCAGACCTTATTTACAAAACTGCCGTCGGTGACATACCCCTTCGCGACGGAGATTTTGTATTCGCCATCCGAGCCGAGGACACATCGCTACCTCGCAACCTGCCGATTCAGCATGAATGGAGTGTACCAGTGCTCGGTATCGATGACGAGTTCTCGGCAATCGATCCAAATTCCTTTCCGCAGATCCAACAGGTTTTCCAACTCAAGCGAGACGCTCTTCAACGGACGGGAGACATTTCGACGCTCGAAGATATCTGTGTCCTCACTCGACAAAATTCGGGAGTATTGGGAACTCAGTCCTATTATTTGCCGGTCTCCGATGCAGCCGAGGGTCCCATCGAGATTCCAACGGGAACGGTCGCGCCAGGTGATAGTTTCCAATTCACCTATACTTCACGGTCCCCACTGGTGTTGGCAAGGTTACTTGGGTCGGTACAAGATCGAGTGAAAGAGCGTCAGATAGAAGGCAAGAAGGAATCCGTTTGCAAATCCAAACTTCCTGCAGATAGCGTTCTCTCGAAGTGGAAAGCGAACGTGAAATATTACACGAGTCCCGTTGTCCGTTCGGCTCGTTCCCTAGTTCCATAAAGGCATCCAACATGTCAAGCCATCGACTAAAAATGTTGAAAACCGTGGTTGCAACAAGCAGCCTCCTCGCGTGGCCACTCGTGTGGCCGTGTGTGTGCCTTGCTCAGGAATCCCGTCCATCCTACAGTCTCGTGGAATATGTCCAGGCAGAAACCGTCAACACCAGTTCGTTGAAGCCGTCTGCGAACTTCCAACCTGTTTGGGTTTGGAGCAAAGATGCCAACGATACACCATTGACGATGACGCAGGAGTTCTATCTTGATGCCGTGCCATCGCGAGCCGAACTTCAGGTCTCCACCGATAACTCCTACACCGCGTTTGTGAACGGCCGAGAATTTGGGAAAGGGCGGGATTGGACCAGACCTGAGAAGTACGATATTTCGGCGGAACTCGTAAAAGGCATCAACCAACTGCGACTAGAGTGCGTCAATGAGGGTGTCGAAGCTGGTGCGATCGCAGCCATTCGACTTCAATACGGAAGTCAAGTACTCGTCGTGGGGACAAGCAAATCCGTCGTTACCATGAATTCCGGCGGGACTGTGGTTCCGACATCAACGAAGCCAGCCAACTCAAGCCCCTGGAATCTTCACAAACTTGAATCGACTAAGACTGGCTTTGTTCGCGCTGAAGCCAATCGGCTCCTTTCGGACCTAAGCAGCACAGATGCTCAAATCGCAGCCAAGGCCCTCGGATATCTCGCTTATCTTTCGCTTGAGTTCCCCAATCTGGACCTTGTCGAGCCGACCTTTTCACTCATTGAGAATTCGGCCGTACTTCCAGTCCCCGCGACGGATCCCTTGGTAGCAAGAGTTCGATCTGAGGTCGTGTCGCGGCTTGACGCCCCGAATCATTCAGTGCGAGGCGGGGCAATTGCAGCCCTTACACTGCTTGTTTCAAAATCAAAGGATAGTAAAAACCTACTCGAATTCATTACTCCATCTTATTGCAAAGCTTGCGGTACGAATATCGACTTGCAACTCGCGCTGCTTTCGGGCTTGAATCAACGCATCGCATCGGATTCCGCTTCCTTTGCAAAAATGGTCGCTGATGCAATGAAGGCGAGCGAAGCCAAAAAAACGGAACTCGATCAAGCTCAGGCGGTCGTTGACGCAAAAGAAACAGAAATTGCTAAAGTGCAAAGCGAAGTCATCGCCATCGAATCAAAACGAGAGCAGATTGCATCGCAAAAGAAACTGGCAATCGAAGAAAAAGGAAAACTAGATAAAAGTCTTGCCGACCTCGCCGTTTTGGATGCTACGGATCCGATTAGAATCCGCGAAGAACCAATCGTAGTCGCAAAGCTGAAGAACACGATGGATCTCATTGACGTACTGAATAACCGCGATGGCGAATTGCTCAAGTCCTTCACATCCTCGAAGAACAAAATTAGGCGACTGACGGAGGACTTAGACGACACGAATATCACTCTTGTGAAGCTGAAAAAGGAACTCGATTCTCTCACGACGCCGGTCGCTTCCGTGGAACTATTCAAGAGACTTGATGACATCGAAGATTTCTTAAAACAAAGCTCGACGTGCCCCACGCTTCCAATCACACAATCGCTGTCGTTATCGATCGTGGATGCGTCACGACGGCTCCGATACCGCTACTATTCCATTCAGTCGTTCACGAATGCGAATATGTTCTTTGCGTCGGACGGAAGCGGCGGCGCGGTTCCAAGCCCGGAGATTGGGGCGTCGACTTCCGCTGCCGATAGGCCGACCGTGGGTGAGTGGTTTACCAGTGGAGACCGAGCGGGAGTTTCGATTACGGCTCCCTACGACGCCAACGTGCGACCGCAATCATCGTCGCCTTATCCAACGAGTGACGACGGCGCGAGAAGAATACCATGGGACACTTCGAAAAATGCGAACAACGAGTTTCGTAAAGCCCCAGGTGGTTCCGGAGGCGTCAAACCAAAGTAGTATTTTCCGATTTTCGATCAGCAAAATGTCCCAGGCTGCTATTCCCGTTAGCGCGACAATGCCGTCGCTGCCATCAAGGTGTTTTTCAGGAGCATCGCAATCGTTAGCGGTCCTATTCCGCCGGGAACCGGGGTGATCGCGCTGGCGATGTTCGACACGCTTTCAAAGTCCACATCGCCAACGATTCGGTCTCCAAGTCGATTGATTCCCACGTCAATCACGACCGCTCCTGGCCGAACCATATCCGCCGTAATAAAGTGAGCCTTACCGATCGCCACCACCAGGATGTCGGCTCGTCGCGTGATCTCGGCAAGATTTTGCGACTGGCTGTGGCAGCACGTGACTGTTGCGTTTGCATTGGATGGACCCAGCGGCCCCGAGCGTTGCAAGAACATCGATACCAGAGGCTTTCCGACGATATCGCTTCTACCCACGACCACCACCTCCTTGCCTGCCGTTTCGATTTGGCACCTGCCGAGGAGTTGCATAACTCCATGCGGAGTACACGGCAAGAAACGCGGGCGGCCTTGCGAAATGAGCCCAACGTTTTCTGGTGCAAACGCGTCCACATCTTTAGCTGGCAAAACCGCGTCGAGAACTTGCCGCTCGTTGATTTGGGTTGGCAAAGGCAACTGGACGAGGATTCCATGGATCTTGGAGTCGTGGTTCAATTGCTCGATCAAAGCCAGGAGTTCGGCCGTAGTGGTGCTTGCGGGCATTCGGAAGAGTTGGCTTTGAATCCCGGCTTTTTCGCAAGCAATTTCTTTATTTCGGACGTAAACCTGACTTGCAGGATCCTCCCCGACCAAGACAGCCGCGAGGCATGGCAGCACGCCTGTTTTTTGAACGAGCAACGCCACATCGAGCGCTATTTCTTGGCGAATGGTAAGTGCAATGGATTTGCCATCTAGAATGCGAGCGGTCATAAGGTTTGTTACTAAAGAGGGAAGCGTGGCGGATTGCAGCGCAGCATGTGGCGGTTTCGGGATATCGGCAGAATTGTCATTTGTTATATTGTTTACGCAAGTGGTTTGCCGAGCCAGCTTTGCATTGAATTGCCGGGCCGGCCGTGCATTGTCACCCTAAAGTTGTGTCAACCGAAAATTCTAGATAGAAATTCGCTCTCCCTATGTCCGACAACGAAAATACTGTTGAAGAAAAGCTTAGTCCCGTCGAAGGAATGAAGACAGCCAGCCGCTACCTGCGCGGTACCATCGGCGAGGAGCTTGCGGCGCCGACGGACCATTTCGGCAAAGAGGACATTCAACTTCTCAAATTTCACGGTACTTACCAACAAGACGATCGCGAAGCTCGTGGCGCGGCAACGGAAAGTGGCAAGTCGGAGAAAGCCTACAGTTTTATGGTTCGCAGTCGAATTCCGGCTGGAATCATGACCAGCGATCAACTGTTAGCGCATCTGGATTTATGCGACGAGATCGGCAACACGACACTTAAGATTACGACACGCCAAGGCCTGCAACTGCACGGCATTTTGAAGTCCAATCTTCGGCAGTGCATCAAGCGGATCAATGACGTCCACCTTAGTACATTGTCGGCATGCGGGGACGTGAATCGCAACGTGATGGCTTGCCCAGCTCCCTATCGCGACAATGTGCGACCCGTATTGCAAAAACTTGCGTACGATTTGGCCATGCATCTTGCGCCGAGCACCAAGGCTTACTACGAGCTATGGCTCAAGGATCCTGAATCAGGCGAGGAGACACTCGAAGGGGGCAGCGACGAAGTTTACGAGCCGATCTACGGCAAGACTTATTTGCCGCGCAAGTTCAAGACCGGCATCGCTTTGCCAGACGATAATTGCATTGATGTTTACACCAACTGCTTGGGTTTCATTGCTGTTATCCGAGAGGGTAATGTGATCGGATACAATGTGGTCGTTGGTGGTGGATTGGGGGTTACTCCGAGTGCCAAAAAAACGTTCCCCAGGCTTGCGGATCGAATGGCTTTTGTGACGACCGAACAAGCCATCGGAGTTGCGGAAGCGGTTGTCAAGGTTCAACGCGACTTCGGAAATCGAGGCGATCGAAAACGTGCCCGCCTGAAGTATCTGATTCACGACGAAGGCATAGCGTGGTTTCGAGCCAAGGTCGAGGAGTACTTCGGTTCGAAGCTTGCGGATTGCACGCACGACGATGTGCGAGAACACAACGACCATATGGGTTGGGATGAGCAGGGAGATGGCCGATGGTTCTATGGTTTCAATGTCGAAAACGGTCGTCTGTACGACAATGAAGATCGATCTTGGAAGGCCGCGCTCCGCGACATTTGCCGAGAGCTTCGCCCGGAAATTCGACTGACGGCACACCAGAGCATTTTGTTTTGCAATATTGAAGAAAAGGACAAAGCCAAACTTGAGGGGCTCATCAAAAAACGCGGGCTACCTTTGACCGAAGAGATTTCCAACGTGCGTCGATGGTCGATTGCATGCGTTGCGATGCCAACCTGCGGATTGGCGATCACGGAAAGCGAGCGAGCGCTGCCTGGCCTGATCGATGATATGGAGAAAGTCTTAGCGGACCAGGGACTGGAGAAGGAGCTTTTCACGGTTCGAATGACAGGGTGCCCAAATGGTTGCGCAAGACCCTATAACGCGGACATCGGCTTGGTTGGCAAAGCCAAGGGAAAATACACCGTCTTTGTTGGAGGCACGCGTCTCGGCACGCGACTCGCTTTCATTTACAAAGATCTCGTTCCGTTCGAAAGCATCGTATCCGTACTCACTCCGCTGTTTGCTGCCTTCAAAACAAATCGAACAGGCACTGAATCCTTTGGCGATTTTTGCACCAGGGCAGGCAACACACAATTGTTGAAATGGTACGACGAGGCAACTGCCGTATCGTAAACTGGGATCAGTGTGTTGGAGAGGGTGGATTGAGCCAGTGGTTATTTGGGTTTTCACCGCGAACCACGACACCCTTTTTGTGCCAATCGAACCAGGTGGTCACATCGGCAGCCGCATAGCGAATGGTTAATCCACATCGACGCCGATCCGATTCATTCGCCTCGGACCCGTGAAGCAAGAGGTCCGAGTGCATGGAGAACTGTCCCGCTTGCAACGTTACGTCGAGTTCCGCGTCCCCATAGGAATGCGGATTCTTGACCGCCAAATCAAGCACGGTATCCGCTTCATCTGTTACGTCGTAGTCGATCAATCCATGCACATGCGAACGAGGTATAAACTTCATGTTTGCATTCGAAGGGTCGGCATCATCGATGGCAAGCCATACCGTCACGGTCTTGGTTGGGCTTAGCGGCCAGTACGTGCTGTCTTGGTGCCAGGGCACACGTTTGCCGTCGTGCGGCATCTTGCAGAAAAAGTGCGAGCCCCAGCAAACGAGGTTGTCTCCGAGCAAGCCAGCTACCGCATCGAGGATTCTTGGATGGCGAACCAATTGATAGATGCGGGCAAATCGCATGTGGGCGGTGTTGATGGAGTAACTCGATCTGCCAAGCTCCATGAAGGCTGCGAGTACACCATCGAAAAACGCTCTCACTTCGCGGATCTCATCCGGATCGAGCCCATCGAACGGCATTAAGAAACCCATGGTGTTGTACTGTGCTATCTGCGACGGGGCGAGTAACGAATGGGGGTTATGCAACGAGGGCACGAAGCCAATCTTGCGAGGTAAGTCAGCCAGTTGGCTTGGACTTGGGTTGGGGATGTCGTCGACTTTAATCATGGTATTCGGATGTAGGGGGTAAGCTTCTAGCCTGTCATTTCCAGCAATCATGGTATTCCAAAGTGGGATAGGCTTCCAGCCTGTCATTTCCGAGCGCTGATGGGTATTCCAAAGTGGGATAGGCTTCCAGCCTGTCATTTCCGAGCGCTGATGGGCATTCCAAAGTGGGATAGGCTTCCAGCCTGTCATTTCCGAGCGTTGATGGGCATTCGAAAGTGGGATAGGCTTCCAGCCTGTCATTTCCGAGCGCTGATGGGCATTCCAAAGTGGGATAGGCTTCCAGCCTGTCATTTCCGAGCGTTGATGGGCATTCG
>CAMCMB010000080.1 GCA_945875845.1 Pirellula staleyi DSM 6068 | reverse complement strand
AGGCTCCTGCCGAGCCATTGTGTCGTAAGCTCGGCAGGAGCCTCGCCCTCCCGCTTCGCCTTTATTCTAATCCATTCCTGGATAGATTGCATGTAGCCAAAGCAGAGCGATATTGGACCATTCGAAATCGCGTGCTCGGCTCGCGGCGTTTTTACCAAGGGACAAGCGAAGCTCTGGATTCGAAAGCAGCCGGTCTAGCACCGCTGCCGTTTGTCCTTCGCTCGATATGACTAATCCGTCAACGCCGTCCGTGATCGTTTGTCGGATGGCGGGACTGCAGTCCATCACGGCCACCGGAAGGCCTGCCGCCATCGCTTCCAGCATCGATTGCGGAAAGCCTTCGTACTGGCTGACGAGGCAATACGCGTTGGCTCGTCGAAGCGAATTCCAAACATTGTCGCTCCAGAGTGACCAAACCACGGAGTTGGAGACGCCGAGGTTGCGAGCAAGATCCTGCAACATCGAGCGTTCCGCACCATCGCCCACAATATTGAGACTCCATTGATTGTGATGTTTTTGCAAGCCTGCCCAAGCGTACAACAAGCGATCAACCCGCTTTTCCTTCGAAAGACGCCCAACATACACGAGTGTTTTTGGCTCGGCGGCCTCACGCTGTCGCTCGCAGGCAACCAAGTCGATCGCAGGCGACTTCATTGCAGATGGAATGACGACCCATTGATTGCGACGGACTAGCCGTTTGGATTGCAGGTATTCACCGACTTGGCTGGTTTGAACAACACATGTGTGGCACTTGGGGTAAGTGTACCGCCGCATGCCTTCCCAAAATCGACTGAGCCGTTGAAGCCGTGGGTCGCTTCGTTCGGAAATGATAACGGGAATCGTTCGAGGGCAAGCGGCAAGAGCAAGGATATTGTTGGAATCGCAAAAGCTGATGACAAGTTGCGGTTTCCAAGTCGATATGTGTTTACGCAGAGCACGAATGCGATTGAGGTTTGCCAAAACGCCGCGAACCAAACCTCTGTTGGTCGCCATTAAACCGAGTCCAAGTCGTTCGATGGTTCGATCGAGTGGATAGTTGTCCTGTCCTGCGTGGTCGAGGGTTACGAGAGTCAATTCGGAACGGGTCGCAAGTTCATTGGCAAGATAACTCAATTGCCGTTCCGATCCCCCACCTTGCATTGAATGAATAAAGAGCAGGATGCGTTTGGGTACCACGCCCTTCAGGATTTCGTTAGACTGCTGCTCTTTCAATTGGTCGACCGCCATCCTTTAAGGTTGTTTTCGGATATTCTGAACACTTTGCAGCGGAACAGCGCAATCTGTCCGGTGAGGATTTGCTTTCGAGTCCGATTCTAGCCTAAAACACATCGCAGCACTTTCCGGATAGAACGAGATGACGAGACCGCCCAAAAATCCTGACCATGCCAAAGATCCTAACCATGTTCGAATCATTTTCGTGGGTGATGTTGTTGGCAAGCCGGGTATGTCCATCGTGTGTGACTCTGTCGCGTGGCTTCGCGAAGTGCTGAACGCGGACCTCGTCATCGTGAATGCTGAGAACGCGGCGGATGGGGCTGGTTTAACCAACGCCCAATACAAAAAACTAATCGAGTCGGGTGTGGATGCCATCACGCTCGGAGATCACATCTATCGCAAGAAAGAGATCTCATCGACCTTGGTGTCCGCTTCCAATATTGTCAAACCAGCGAACTTTCCCGCAGCGGCACCCGGCCACGATCATTGCATTGTCCACACAGCAGGCGGAATCCCTGTGGCGGTCATCAGTCTTTTGGGACGCGTCTTTATGCGGCCTGTCGACTGTCCATTTGCTGCAGTATCGCGAGTTCTTGAAGGCCTGGCGGCGGAAGTTCGAATCCGTTTTTGCGATATGCATGCCGAGGCGACAAGCGACAAGCAAGCCATGGGCCGCTTTCTCGATGGTCGGGTGACGGCTGTCCTTGGAACGCATACGCACGTGCCGACTGCGGATGAGCAGATTTTACCAGGCGGAACTGCCTTTCAATGCGATGTTGGAATGACAGGCCCATACGAGAGCATTCTTGGACGAGCCATTGAACCCGTGCTCAACACAACGCTTTCCTTCGACCCCAATTCCTTCCACGTCGCAACGGGAGACATCCGACTTTCGGCGACTTGGTTTGATGCGGATCCGGCAACAGGCAAAGCGGTTCGAATCGAACGATTGCAGTTGCGAGAAGATGAGTTAACAAGCTGGCGATCAAGCCAAGCCAAGACATAGAAAAACTCGGGGGGGATGGTCGCTTTGGGACCGAAGCCAATCAATGGAAAAAATGGGAGGGCGAGGCTCCTGCCGAGCTTAATACGCCATGGTTCGGCAGGAGCCTCACCCTCCCAGGCAACGAATGGATTGGGCAAAGTCGAGGAAAACATGTTTAGAGGGGTGGTGCGAGGCTCCTGCCGAGCTTACGACGCAATGCCAAAGGGCGGCGAGGCGACCTCCAAGTCCGAAGGGCCGAAGGGGCGAAAGACCCTCCTGAAGGCTTACTGCACTGAGGGTTCGTCAAGCAAAGTGCTTACGATTGCTTCCAACACGTTCAGCGGCTTGTATCCAACTTCCTTCAATCGCACTTTGCCCATTCGATCGATGAAAATCGTCGTCGGGAATGCCTGGAAATCAGGAATCTTTTTTCGAGTGTCATCATCGCCGATAACGCAGGTATAGGGCATATTGTATTCGGTAATGAATTTCTTAATTAATGCTACGGCTTCGCTGGTGTCGCGGTTTTCGTAGTTGATGCCGATAATTTCCAAGCCTTGATCGTGGTACTTGTTGTGCAAGTCCACAAAATGGGGAATTTCCATCCTGCACGGCGGGCACCAAGTACCCCAGATGTCGACGATAACGACCTTGCCTTTCCAATCGGACAGTCGAGTCATTTTTTCGTCCAAGTCGGGCAGTTCGAAATCGAAATCAAACGGCTTGTTGTTTGCAAACAATTCGAGAACGTTCGCCTTCTCCTTTGCCAACTCCTCTGCTTTTTTTTCCTCAATGCGGGATTGGAAACCTTGGAAGGAATCGAGTCCGCGAATGGAAACGAGATCGGAGTCCTCTTGGAGTAATTTCAGATCATTGAAACCGAGTTCGATTGCCTCACCGATCGACTTAACCGCTTCGTCCGTCTTGCCACTTTTCGCGAAAATGCAGCCTTCGTTATAAATGGCAGTTCCAAGGATTTCCTTCTCTTGAGGCGTCAACGAACCAATGGCCATGAGCTGGCGACCGAATTGGGCGGACTCTAGAAACAATGCGGAGCTCTTGGCGTCATTTTGAGCGGCGGGGGACAGCAAAGCCAGATCTTGTCCCAATTGCACCAAGCGGATCAGCGTGCCTCGGTTCGTTTTATCCAAACGTTCCGCGCTTTTGAGCGAAGCATAAGCGCCATTGAAGTCACCTGACTGCGCTTGCACTTGAGCCTTGGTCATCAATTTCGCGACAGCGGGGGCATTTGAGGCCGGCACGGTCGACGTGTTGCATCCGGCAAACAGAATAGCAATCGTCGTTAGGACAGTGCATAGAATTCGCATGACTGATGGACTTTGGTGTTGGAAAGGTAAGGAAGGAGCTAGTGAGGCGGCAGCACGTTGCCGACACCACATGGACTGTTGTGCCAACCGTTTGGAATTTGATTGGAGCACGTTGGCAGTCCGGTGGCAAGAAGCGACAATCCGCCATAGTTGCTATTTCTCGATAGCTTTCGGGAGGCGTCATCATGTGAGATAGAATTTGCATTCAGATGTACGACGGACTTCCAAGTCCGTCGATGGGGAATTCGACGGACTAGGAAGTCCGTCGTACCATTAAATCAACAGCCCGCTCGCTCGAAGATGTCGGAACGCCGATGATTGAATGCGTGGTGCCCGTTCTTGGACAGGGGGAGCGGGTCTCGGCTTTCGGGGTCGCATTGCGTTAGATTTGCGGCTAGAATCTCAGGGTGTGAGGTTCGCAAAAGGGTACATTGCTTTTCGGGCTTATGGAAGCGATTGGCACAACGCGAATAAAGCCAATGATTTCATTGGCGAAAATCAACTCGGATGGGTGGCAGAGCGGTTTATTGCACCGGTCTTGAAAACCGGAGACGTCGAAAGGCGTCCGTGGGTTCGAATCCCTCCCCATCCGCTGATTTGACCAATGATTTCATTGGAAAAGTGTGATTCCACCCTTCTTTTCCCAGGAATCTCCGAGTGACAACGACGTTGTGCCATGTTTGGCCCTTGTTTACATTGGCCCAGACAGCCAGCTTGATGTGGTTGAAACGGTGCTACAGCACCGGTTTAGTTGTTTCTGTTTTCGACATAGTTTCCTTTCCTTTTGCATTACATTTCACTTCATTCACAAGCTGGGACTGAAATCAGCCCCGTGACACATCATGCATTACGTGCCACGGTGTGCTCGGCGAAGCCTCTTCGGTGAGTTGCGACATGCATGTCGCCAAAAGGAATTAGGGCCTGACCCCTTTTCATGGGCGTCATGGCATCATGGCATCATGGGCGTAGCGCATACGCCACCAAAGTTCCGCCACGTGGGCGGCCACCCTTGCCTCCGCCTGCGGAAACGACAACAAACTGGCGTCCATTGACGGTGTAAGTACTGGGGCTGGCGTTGCCGCCAAACGGCAGTTTCACTTTCCAAAGCATTTCGCCCGTCTGCTTATCGAACGCACGAAATGCTTCGTCTTCTGTGGCTCCAATGAAGATTAAGCCACCGGCCGTCACCAGTGGGCCGCCGTAGTTCTCCGTACCCGTTGGCGGGATCCCCCGGGCGGTCAGTTCGGGATATTCGCCTAACACAACCTTCCATTTAATCTCGCCCGTATTGAGATCCACTGCATTCAGAGTGCCCCATGGCGGCTTTATCGCGGGGTAGCCTTCCGTGTCAAGCCAGCGACGGAATCCGCCAAAGGCATAGCCCGGTCCATCTTCTGCGACGACCGTTGCCGCCTGGCGAGTCGCCGATTCATCCTTGGGCGTTGTTTTGGGAACACCTTGACTGAGCACGTAGTCGATAATCGCTGCGCGTTTGGCCTCTGGCATGTCGGAATAAGAGGGCATTCGTCCTCCTCCCTTGCGTGTCATCAGCTCAATCTCAGCCCGAGTCTTTCGCTTTTCGATATCGAGCAGCGGCGGAAACTTTAAGTCGAGATTACCCTTTAGCTCGAGGCCGTGGCAGACGCCGCAATAGACCAAGTAATCGCGTTCGCCCGGGATCAGCTTCGAGCCATCCGCATGACGGGTTTCGATCATTTGCAGCAGCCACGGGATTTCATTGATGTTGACATAGTATATCCCGTCGGGATCCGCCGCGCCGCCACCCCACTCCATGCCACCGTCGAATCCAGGGAACATCACTGTCTCGTTTAGACTGGGTGCGGGAAAAGGACCAAAGTTGGGCGCTGCCTGAATCCGATCGAGCGTCAGCTGACGGGTCGCTGGCGAAAGGTTCGAGGTATCGTCTTCGGTGTAACGCTGCCGCATCAGTGGCGGTGGCTTGGTGGGGAACGGTTGGGTCGGCCAAGCTTGCTCGCCGACCAAATCGGATTGCGGAACGGGCCGCTCCTCAATGGGCCAGAGCGGTTCACCCGTGACACGATTGAATACAAAGAGCAAACCGTGTTTGGTACCTTGTGCGACCGCATCGATTCGCTTTCCGCCGTGGTTGACGGTTAGGAGTACTGGCGCACAGGGCAAGTCTTTGTCGAGCAAATCGTGATGCACGATTTGAAAATGCCAAATCCGTTCTCCAGTAGCGGCGTTGAGCGCGAGCAAGCAGTTGGCAAACAGATTCGCCCCTTTTCGTGTACCTCCATAAAAATCCGGCTCCGCCGTCTTGGTCGCGACGTAGACGATACCTCGTTTTTCATCTAGGGACTGTCCGCACCATGGCATCAGTCCTGTCGCGTTTTGGTGAGCATCGGGGGGCCAAGTCTCGTAACCTACCTCACCAGGCCGTGGAATCAGGTGGAATATCCAACGCTGCACGCCCGTCCGGACATCGAATGCTCGGACCGCTCCCTTGCCTCCGAGTCCACCCACGATCAAAACATCTTGGTAGACGATTCCAGGCGTGTTCAAACCCGAACCGAGATTGATCGAGCCATTCTCACCGAAGCTTCGGATTGTTTTTCCGGTTTTCGGATCGATTGCGAAAAGGAGGCCGTCTACTGAGGTGAACAATCGCTGCTCTCCTCCGCTTTCATTCGTCCAATAAACCAACCCTCGCTGCCGCGCTCGGCCCGGCCCCGTGTTTTCATTCGCAGGATCCCATTTCCAGAGTTCCTGGCCCGTGGCCGCGTTGAGTGCCACCACCTTGCGGGACGGAGTCGGCGTGTAGAGACGACCGTCGATGATTAAGTTGTTCGCTTGATATTCGTCTGCATCCCCAGTCTCATAGGTCCAAGCAACTTCCAAACGGGATACGTTCTCGCGATGGATCTGTGCGAGCGGCGAATAAAGATTGCGCTCTTTACCTCCGAGATACTCTGGCCAATCGGCGTCCTGGGCGTAAGCCATGCTAAGCCAGAAGCAGTTGGCGATTAGGACGAGTTGGAAAACGAATGTGAGTTGCAAATTTTCTACCTTTTTAAAAACGGGATGCCTATGTTGAACCAATTCAACGAACCACAATCGTTCGTCCCATGATTACAATAAGCGAATCCGAAGTAATCCTACGAAATTGAAAGTGGTATCGTGCCAGGCAACCAACTTGCATTCTTGTCTCAACACGTTCTTGCAATGAGTTTCCTCATACAGCAACCCCAAGTCTTTTGTTCCGCATCTTACCTGGAAGATTCTAACCTTCCAACGGTTTCATCGGAACCAGAATCTCCACAAGAACGAAATCGCGGACCGAGGGACGGCGGTAAAATCTACCGCAATCGTGTTGCTCCCAATTGGATCGATGGAACCAGTACGTTTTGGTATCGCAATGATCTACCGCAAGGTGGCAGGGAGTTCATTCTGGTCGATGCGGAGCGGGGGAAACGCGAGTTTGCCTTCGATCACGAAGCGGTCGCAAAATCGATCGGGGCCACTACCAAAAGCACACACTTGCCCATCGAACGCTTGGATTTTTCGCTTCCAAATCAACCGATCCTCATCGGAAACGATCAATCGTATCGTTGGGACAGTCAGTCCAAAACGCTTTCCGAGGTTGTCAATCCCCCGGGAAAACCAACGCCGCGCACCTCCCAGTCGAACAGTGGTGGAGCCAGTGGAAGCGATAGCTCCATCACCTTTGAGAATCGCACCAAGTCATCCATCGAAATATTCTGGCTGAGCGACGATGGCAGCAAACAGAGTTACGGAAAAATCGAAGCGGGTTCCTCCAAGGATCAGCATACGTTTGGCGGTCATCGTTGGCAGATCGTGAATGCTCAAGGTGAAAGTTTAGGCGTGGTGACGGCTCAGGAAAGCCATTCCTCAATCGTGGTGGATGGTCGGCCCATTGCATCCAATTCGCCGACCCGTCGTCGACCGACGGGTTCAAGTGCGGGAGGGCGCGATTTGATTTCCCCGGATGGCAAGTGGCAAGCAATGGTTCAGGACCACAATGTTATTCTGAAACGTGTGGACTCCGACGAGCGAAGCGTATTGACCAAGGATGGTACAGAATCCGATGCCTATGGCCAACTGAGTTGGTCGCCTGACTCGCAGACGATCGTCGCGTTTCGTGAAAAGTCGGTTGAGAAACAACCGGTACATAGGATACGTTCTTCGCCACCCGATGGCGGTCGAGCGAAACTAGAAACAAGCCCCTACGTCTTGCCTGGCGATCCCTTTCCAATCTACGAACTGAATCTCCTGCGAGTGGAGACCGGCGAGCAGATCAAACCAACGGTGGATCTATTCGAGCACGAGTGGCAGCGTCCACGTATTCGCTTTCACAAAGATGGCTCGAAGTTCACTTATGAGCAAACGGACCGTGGGCATGGTCGATTTCGCGTGATTGAAGTGGCTCTCCAAGACGGCGGTGCTCGAAACATCATCGATGAAAAATCCGAGACCTATATTTGGACGGCCCACACCGAGAATCAACGTCTCGCGATGGTTCAGTGGCTCGATGCATCCCATGAAATCCTCTATACCACGGAAAAAAATGGTTGGCGGCAACTCATCTTGGTCGACGCCACATCGGGCAATGAAAAACGGGTCCTGACGCCAACGGGAATTGTGATTCGAAGCGTGGAATCGGTCGATGAACAGAACCGTATCGTTTGGTTCAGCGCCAGCGGCCGTGAAAATCAAGATCCGTACCTTATCCACTTTGGCTATGTCTCTTTGGACACAGGAAAACTGGTATGGCTTACCGAGGGAAACGGCAACCACACGATTCAATTCTCGCCCAAGCGAGACTTCGTAATCGACACATTCTCACGCGTGGACCTTGCTCCCGTCAGCGAGCTTAGACGAGTGTCAGATGGCGAAAAAGTCTGCGACCTTGAAAGTTCCGACATCACCGAACTCAGTGCGAGTGGATGGACGGCACCCGAAGTATTTGTATCCAAAGGACGCGACAATCAAACCGACATTTGGGGAATCATTTGCCGCCCCAAGGACTTTGATCCCAAGAAAAAGTATCCTGTCATTGAGGATATTTACGCTGGGCCGCAAAGCTCGTTTGTCCCAAAAACGTTTAGCCCTGCCATACGATACGAATCGCTGACTCGGTTAGGCTTCATCGTCGTCAAGATCGATGGGATGGGTACCGCGAACCGGTCCAAAGCGTTTCATGATGTTTGCTGGAAAAACCTCAAAGATGGAGGTTTCCTGGATCGCATTTTATGGATGCAGTCGGCTGCGGCCAAATATGCAGAGCTAGATCTTTCACGCGTCGGAATCTATGGGACTTCTGCGGGTGGACAGAATGCTGCCGCTGCGGTTTTATTTCATCCTGAGTTCTATCAAGTGGCCGTCGCGGCCTGCGGTTGCCATGACAATCGAATGGACAAGGCGTCATGGAACGAACAGTGGATGGGATATCCAGTTGGGCCTCACTACGCGGAATGTTCTAACATTGACAACGCTCATCGACTGCAAGGCAAGCTTTTTTTGATCGTGGGAGAGATGGACACAAACGTTCCTCCCGAGTCCACCATGCGATTTGCGGACGCGCTCATTCGAGCCAACAAGGATTTTGATTTGTTGGTTATTCCAAACGCTGGACATGGTATGGGAGGGGCGTACGGACAACGCCGCATGAACGATTATTTCGTCAAACACTTGATGCCGGGAAAACCACCCCAACCCGGCATTCCAGAATGAGCGAGTTCGAGGAACCGGTGGAAAGCCAACCAGTTTCGGAGAAGAGAATCTCCTAGGTCTCGCCCCGGATCGCTATGACGATGAGAGCATCGGAGTGCATGAGTTTTGCCACACGATCGATTCCGCATTGCGAGGCCACGATCCTACTTGGAATGCGCGATTGCGGGACACGTATCAAAATGCCAAGGAAAAGAAGCTATACGAGAACGCGTATGCTGGTTCGAACTCGGGCGAGTACTGGGCCGAGATTTGCCAAGCTTACTTTGACTGCAATCGGATCAACAATTGGAATCACGGTCCCATTGGAAAGCGGGAACAGCTCAAGGTTTACGATCCAATGGGATATGAGCTTGTTCGCTCCACGTTTCGGCTAGGTTCCGGAATCGATTGGCGATACCAATTCCCTAGAATACTTCCCAGCGTAGAGCCGCCACCCGTGAAGCTGGGGATCGATCCCTACTATACGAAATTCAGTTGGGCTAGAGAGTTTACGATTGTGGGGCGAGACGCGAGCGATGAATCTATGCTGGTCGCAGACGACATCATCCGCAAGATGTTCGCCTACCGTCACGATATTCTTAAGGCCCTGATTGCGTCGGATACCAAACTGGTCGTCTTGGGCAAACAAGAATCGTTGTCAAACCTTCCGGAGCTTAACGGTAAAGCGACCGGGCCCGACAGCGCAGATCTCCTTGCGCGTTTCATGGAGTATTCGCCGCAGACCAAGCTGATCGTCGTTGGAGAGGAGAACCTCATCGCAACTCGCAATCCAGGCGCCGAACAAGACAGTCACTTGATTTACCTGCTGGCAGATGCCATCTATCAAGTAGCAGGGACCCGGCCGGTCGATCCAGAATGGGAGAACCGCTCTAGGAATGTGTGGCAACAATACGAACTACGCGTCGATCGGATGGATCTAAGACTTGACGAATCGCTGAAGAAGCTTTTTGAGAAGCATGCTGTGACGGGCAAATGGCAAGGCACGCAAGCGATCCATGGACGTAAAGAATATTGGAAGTACGGAGTATTGGCTTACTTCATTGCAGTGGGGCAATCCCCTCCTCCGACGGCTTGGCCGCGAGCGATCCAGACCCGAGAGGACTTAGCTGCTTACAACCCAGAGCTCTATCAAATCATTAACAAATCCATGGCTTACGACAATCATGTCGATTGGCGACTGCGTTAAACCGTCGGGAGCAGGAGCGAGTTGTCACCGATCTGTTTCCATCGTCCGCCTAGGAGGTGTACTTTGGAACGCTCGCGATCGACGAGGCAAAGCTGGGGTGAAAACGTTCGTACACCCCTCTTAGACCAACCGATTCAATTTGAATGGATTGGAGACCGCTGTTGGAAAGCCATTCCAAGTGGTTGTCGAGCGGGCCATCAATCTCCATCACGATTCTATCCTCATCCTGTTCGATGGTTCGAACGTGGTCATCTCGAAGTTTGAGTGGACCGTTCTGCGGAATTGCCCCTTGGATGCGATGAACGAACTTCAGTTCTCGCAAATCGATGGTGACCACCACTTTGCCTTGCTTCAATATTGCAGCTTTATCGCAGATTTGCTCGATTTCATCCAAGACATGCGAGCAAAACGCGATGGTTGTGCCACGTTCATTGGCCTCTCGAACCAATTGCAGCACTTCCGATCGAACGGTAGGGTCTAGATTGGCGGTTGGTTCGTCCAGTATCATCAGGCGACTTTGGCAACTCATCACGCAACTAATCGCCAATTTCTGACGCATTCCCGTCGACATGAAAGCAACTCGGCGAGTGGTATCCAGCTCTAGCCGTCGCGCAATGGCAAAAGCAAGTGTTTTATTGCCGCGTGGATGAATGGACGCAAAAAAATCGATGCAATCACTACCCTTCATCAAACGAAACAGTTTGGATTCCGCGGGTAAGTAACTTACGCGTTGACGCACTTGCAAACTTTGGGAGTGACAATTCAGTCCGTCGACAGTTACCGTTCCTGACGTAGGTTTGAGGTATCCCATCAAGCAGCGAATCATCGTTGTTTTGCCGGCTCCATTGGGACCGAGCAACCCAAATACCGTACCTTGAGTGATGGATAGGCTGCAATCGTTGAGAGCCGCGAACGAACGGTACCGCTTTGTCAACTGAGAAACTTCGACAATATTTTCCATTAGTCATTACGGATTTTGGGCCGCAGCACTCTTTTCGATAGCCATAAGTTTGAGTTTCGCAGAAGCAATCAGTTCGCGAGACCAGGATTTTTCTTCGAACAGCTCGATAAGGCTCTTTAGCCATTCCGCGCGCGGTGAGGGCGCAAGATTGGCATCGGCCCAAATCATTTGTTTTTCCAGTGTTTCCATTGCGGGATTCCGCGACGGACTTCCTTCGCTATCGAGCTTTTCCAACATGCGTTTTGCCGATGTAACGAACTGCTGCTGGCGGCTCGATAGTTTTTCGTTGGCCGCGAAGACGGTGACCATGGCTTTGAGCTTGCGTTTTGCGAGTTCGGTATCGAGTGATTGCGCTTTGGTACATTCTAGAAACGCTTGTTCTACCGGATCCAGTTGCTCCGAGCCCGTTCTTCTTGCCTTGCGTTGCAATTGTCGAATCGATCGCATCGAATCGATTTCTGCTTGTAGAACTTCCACATCCTCGATCCGAGAATCGGTTGGGTATAGTTCTTTGAAGCGTTCAAGGGCAGGCTCGATGGCCATTATCTGATCGTCGTCCGCAGAATTCATGCTGGCCGCAATTTGTTGGTACAAAGTGTTTGCCGACGGGGGGAGCGAAAACCAATAGATCCCGACTGCACAACCTAGTAAGGTTATCATGAGTCCCCCAATGCTTATCCATTGAGCCCAATTCGAGCTTGGTTCAGGTTCCGACATCACTATGCGGAAGCGACGCCGGTCGTCGTCTCCAACTTCCGTGAAGTACGTTTTGGAAACTTGGTCGATGCCGCTTGGATGTTCCGAATAGTCGAATTCCGAATTCGACTTTGCGAATTGCGTTTGCTCGTCCGGACCAGCAACAGAAGGAGCTGTTAGGTGCGTACGATTTTTCTTGTTTTCGTCAGAAATAGGGGTGGCATCATCCTGTTTCATCGACAAAAAGCCGGTATCGCTGCCCGGAATCATGATGTCGTTCATGTCGATACTGGTCAGCTCCTTGAGGTTTCGAACCTCGGTTTTGTCCGTTTGCTTCTCGCGAGCCCGCTTCGATAGCCCTGCTCGCATGGATTGCAGTCGATTGCCGACAACCAAAACCGTTGGCGGGCGCATGGACGGTTCGCGGCGAAGTAGTTCTTCAACAAGATCACAAAGTTCCTTTGGCGCGTCGGGAGCCAGAGTTCTCAGCGGTGTCAAAACGCCGTATCGAAGATTGAAGAGAATCTCTTGAATGTTCTTACCCATGAAAGGAGGGCGACCTGCCAGTGCGGCATAGCAAACACTGCCGAGCGAATAAAGATCGCTGCGCACCGATACAGGTTTTCCTTCTGCTTGTTCAGGCGGCATGTAATCTGCGGTTCCGAGGATGGACCCTTCGACGGTCGCATCGAGCGACTTCTCTCGACCGCCGTTGGGGTAACCCAATACGGTGCCGAGAATGGATCCTTCGACGGTCGCATCGAGAGACTTATAGATCTTGGCGATGCCGAAATCGGTCAGCTTCAGCTTTCCTTGAGAATTGACCATGAGATTGGCGGGCTTGAGGTCGCGATGGATCACACCAAAGGCGTGAGCGTGATTGAGCGCGGAACAAACTTCGATGGCAATATCAACCACACGTTCCCAAGGCAAGGTTTTCTCGCGGCGAAGGATTTGCTGGAGATTTTCGCCCTCCACATACTCCATCGAGTAAAAGAGCAATCCCTTTTCTTCCCCGGATCCGATGAACTGAACGATGCCCGGGTGGTCAAGTGTTAGAAGGGTCTGAATTTCCGCATCGAATCGCCTACGAAACCGTTGATGTTGAGCAAGTGCAGCCGAAAGTACCTTGATCGCAACGGGTTTGTTGGTTTTTGCGTTAATACCATGGTAGACAGTCCCCATCCCCCCTTGACCTAGGATTCCTAAAACCTGATATGGACCTATGAATTCGAACTGAAGCGACACGTGGAATGTATCTCAGCAAAAGACCGGGGAAGCAGCCAGCAAACCGGATATTGATTCTAGCTGAGATTGCCGCCAAGTGTTTAGTCGATTGCCTCAACCCTGCGTTGTTCGTCGATCGCATTCAAGTCCCACGAGACGGTTTGATGGGTTCGATGGTCGAAAATGCAGATCTCGCATATCCGAGGATCGATCCTCAGGGCTTCCAAATCGGCCGGTTGTCTTGCAAGCCTACCGTTGATCGCGACAATGGAATCCCCAGTCTCCATTGCACCTCGCAAAAAAGCATCCCCACGAGTCGCCAGCTTTAGCAAAGGTGAATTGGCACCGATCTTGACCAACCTTAGTCCATCATCTTCTGCGAAAACTTCTACATCCAGAACATCGATCGACATGGAAACGGAGGCTGTCGGGGGCCTCAGAAGACGAACGATGGAAGCAGGTGTCAACATATCAACTTGTCGGATTTCGAAGTCCTGCCGAGTCTCCAGCAAGTCGTCCCTCAAGCTAGATGACAAGTTCATAGGCATGATTTGCATGGTTTTTGCATCCGGAGCGTCTAAGTTTTTCAAAATGGACACAATCGTCCCAAAGGGATTAACGTAATTGGGCGAGCTATCCCGACAGAATTGGGACCTTTTTGTCAAAAATTTTGCAAAATTTCTGGCCAGCTCTTAATGATCGCTGGAATACTTTTCAGATAGGCTCCGGATTCATGACCCAAAGCGTGACGGCTTGTTGCTTTATTAGGCTGTGACACGGGGTATTCGAAAGTGGCATGGGCGTCTCGCCCATGGATTCACGAGCGAACTCGCTCGTGCCACGCTGTTACCCGAAGCATAAGCGAGGGAAGGCAATGAAATCCCTCGCTTACGCGGCTTGTTGATTTAATGGTACGACGGACTTCCTAGTCCGTCGAATTCCCCATGGACGGACTTGGAAGTCCGTCTTACCGCCCTTACCCAATAACGACTTCACTAAAGCAACAAGCCGTTACGGGCACGGGTTGTCAGCCTGCAGCTAAAGCGTGGTTCATCCAAAAACGACAGTCTAGAACCGAAAAAAATCAATCCATAAATGAGGTTGTTTGAACGTTTTCGCCACCGTTTGGAGTTACCAACGCGTCTAGAACGATTTGAGGAACGTCCGACGGGATTCGCATCGACTCCTTATCTACGGTTACAGCCGTGAAGCTACCGGAATGAAGGCCGCCAATCTCCTTCATTGCTTTGTTACCAACCTTTAACCCAAGACTGATGTCGATATCACCCGGCGTGCTCCAAACCGTGCTGTTGTTCGTTTCAACCAGTAGGATCGTGTGTTTGTCGATGTTGGAACGGGATAACGAACCCGAAGGCGGGAAAAGTGTTCCTGCGCCTGTAATCAAGACATAGTTGGTTTCGCTGCTTCCAAGGGCATCCGCGGAGTTAGGACTGGCGAATTCCGTGGGCATTAACCGAACCAAGTTCATGTTGGAAGGGCTGTCCCAAGCCTGACTGAGCTCGAAACTCTTGTAAAGGTCTTCGTAGCCCATGAACGGCAAAATGAGTACGCGCCAAGAATAGAGGCGAGCGCCCGAATCATCAACAACTACCGTTGGGGGATAGGTTCCGTACCGATCGCAGTATGCATTCAACCCCTCGACAATGGATTTCATATTCTCGAGATCACGGGCTTGAGCCACGCGTCTCATGGAGTTTTTCACTGTCGGCCAAGCGATTCGAAAGATGATTGCGCCGAGAAGAAACAGCGATAGAACAACGGATGCCCCCACAATTGCAGGCATCCAACTTCGCTTTTCTGCGATACTTGATTTGCGGGTTGTCGAAGACATGGCAATCGACGGGACCAACACACCGCTTTCATTGAAATGCGGCATGGTCACTTGTTTGCCGCATTCCGCACATGGCCCAGATTGTCCCGCAAAGCGATCGAGTACCTTGGTTTTGAAATGACAAAACGGGCAAACAAATTCGAAGGGCATGGCTAAATTCTATCTTTTGAAGCCAATAAACTGATAATAGGGTGTTCTTGCTAGGGGGAAGTAAGGGATCTTGGCTCGATGCTCGTTGAGCGAAGTTGTCGCAAACCGATTTTGCAAATAGGGAATGTGATCTGCGTTCGGAAAAACATTGTCGCTTGAAAACCAAATCGGCCAAAAAGAACGCGTCGACCAGCTATGCTTCTTCAAACCCTCCCGAGCGAATTTTCGCGATACATAAAAATCGACAACTCCAATTTTACCACCTGGTTTGAGAATTCGTACTGCATTATCGATGGCCGCAAACCAATCCGGGATCATGGTCAATGAATACGAGAACGTCACAATGTCCGCAAAGCCTTCCGGGGGAGTCCAAGTGGTGGCGTCGCCGGTGATCGCTTCTACGTTCGTCCAACCATTGCGTTCGCTTCGTTGTTTGACGATCCCTAAGAGGGAAGTTGCCAAATCGACCACGTAGATTTTCGAGAACTTAGAAATGTTGGGGCCGATAAACTCGAGGTTTGCACCTGTGCCTCCGCCGAAGTCAACCCAAACGCACGGCTCGGATTGTCCCAGGGTTTGATAGACCTGTTCGCGACCCTGCAGTAGCCTTTTGCGAAAATCATCATATCCCTCCGCTTGACCGGAGTAGAAATTCTCCATTCGGTCCGCATGGTCTTTTCCACGAACAGGCCGAAGGACCAGGTGATAAAGAATCTTGAGGTCGTTTCGAATCGTCATGTTACGTGACGTCGCCCTTTTTCGTTGGGGGGTTTTTGTGTGGCAGCCTGGCGCCGTAGCCCTGGCAGTTTGAGAACCCGACCCCTCGAGCGAGGGGCCGACTGCAATCCCTCGCTAGGGGCTTGTTGATTTGATGGTGCGACGGACTTCCAAGTCCGTCGAATTCCCCATTGACGGACTTGGAAGTCCGTCATGCCGCCCTTAACCAATAACGACTTCACTAAATCGACAAGCCGCTAACGTGCGCCGGATTGTAAAATCACAGCCTGTTCCTCTTCGACAATCACCGTCAAAGCAGTTCTAAGGAGATCCACCGCCTGCCAGAGGATTACTCCATGCAAGACGGTGGATGGCCACAATTTGCCGTAAGAAAGCTGTGGCGGTTCGCCCACAGGATTGACCGATTTACAGCAACAGTAACGTTTTACCGCCCGTAGGGAGAACGGTAGGTTGCTACGCCAAGTCTAGAAACCGCGGAATGGGTGAGCGGCGGTATCTTTTTTGTCAAGCATATGCTGAACGGTAGGAAGACCCTTCATAGCGCTCGAGATCGCATCGACGGTTGCCGCATAGTTGAATTCGTAGATTTTCTTGTCGTCCGCAGCTGCTGGGTGAATGAACACGCCACAAACCACGACCAAGCTTTCGGCCTGATCCTTTGGAATAACTCCGCTCGCAACGCTGTCGGCAACTGCTTTGGCAACGGCTGCTTGAGCTGGGCCAAACATTTGCACAGCTTGCTTCATGCCCTTGATGGTGACCTTGGTGATCATGACCGTCGAGGGTTTCACCGCTACATTCGGAGCAAGAACGGCCAAGAGATTGGTATGACCACTGCTTTGTGTGGCCAGAGCGTTTGCGAAAGCGGTACCCACGGGACCATCCTTGCTACCGATCATGAGATCAATGTGAGCAATCTCGTTACCTTCTCCAACCAATGATTCGCCTACGTACATGGACATGTGACATTCCTAAATTCGAGAGTATGGATGTGCCGGATCGCGACCTCGCGCGAGTTTGAACACGAGAAGGTAGCAAACTGCCACGTTCTTGCAACGCTTTTGCGAGTCCCCAAAATGAGAGAATCGTGTTTTTTCGTCAATTAGTGCGATTTGGTGTCATAAAAAGGTCTCATTTTGATTGGAATTTGACGCTTTAGCGTGTAACCTAATCTCTGGGCCTTCGACACGAACCCGTGTTCGGCACGCGACTTGCCTACTAGAAACTTTCTGTAGGATCTCTCCAGCAGCCTGAAAAATCCAATTGCCTCGTACGCTGGACCTATTTTGAAATCCATTTTGCGCAAAAATTTAGTATCCAAGGGTAGGAACATGAAACGGAACCTGACAAGATTTTTGGCTGTTGCTTTGGCATTCACGGCTTCGGCCCCGATGTTGCGAGGCGACGAAACGCCAATCAAGTCCGATAAGTTGGTCGCCTCCGATTCCAAAAAGTCGTCCAAAAAGACCAAGCCTGAGGCAAAGACCGTCGAAATGTTCCAAGCGATGGATCAAGGGCTGCTCACCGTTGACTACATTGGCAAGGATGCAACTCAAGCCAACTTGATTTTCAAAAACCTAACCGGCCAGCCCCTCGATGTCGTGCTGCCATCGACTTTTGGCGCCGTCCATGTTCTTGCCCAAGGAATGATGGGTGGTATGGGCATGGGCGGAATGGGTGGTGGAGGCATGGGTGGCATGGGTGGCGGAGGCATGGGTGGAATGGGTGGCGGAATGGGCGGTATGGGAGGTGGTATGGGCGGTCAAGGGATGGGCGGCGGCATGGGTGGTGGTGGCATGATGGGCGGTATGGGTGGTGG
This sequence comes from Pirellula staleyi DSM 6068, assembly GCA_945875845.1. Lineage (GTDB taxonomy): Bacteria > Planctomycetota > Planctomycetia > Pirellulales > Pirellulaceae > JBKCUI01. Next base: position 14,961 of record CAMCMB010000080.1, on the reverse strand, counting down.
CATGGGTGGTATGGGCGGTATGGGCGGCGGCGGTATGGGTGGCATGGGCGGCATGATGCGTGTCCAGCCTGACAAAGCTCAAAAAATGACAGTCGCAACTCTGTGCCTCGAGCACGGAAAAGCCGATCCGACGCCACGTATGAAATACAAAGTGGTACGCCTTTCCGAAGTCAATGATTCACCTGTCGTCGAAGAATTGTGCAAAGCAGTCGCGACGGGAAAAGTTAGCCAGAACACCGCACAAGCGGCAGCGTGGCACGTTGCAAACGGACTGACTTGGGAATCGCTGGTTCACAAGCCACGCGTTATCTCGCAGTACACCGGTGTCGAGATGTTCTTCTCCCAATTCGAAGTGCAGGCAGCAATGCGTTTGACCTCTTTTGCAACGCTTGAAGCCGAAAAGAATGCATCGGCCTCTGAGAGCAACTCGGAGAGTTCCTCCACGGACGAAGAATCCGTTGGATTGACGCTCGCCAAGTAAAACGGCCCCAAGCAAATTGGTGTAGTATCGGCCAAAGAAATCCGATTCGGCAAATCACAACACAAAAAAAGCCCTGTCTCGCTAAGCAAGACAGGGCTTTTTTCGTTTATTGAGAACTCGTTACTCGGCTTCTGCCATCGACACTTTCGTGCGGGTTTCTCTCAATCCTCTGCTGAGGATATCGCGAAGCAAAGGCGAATAGTCTTCGTAGCGAGCTTCGTCCGCTGGACCATCTGCATATTGATAAATTGCATCCCGCGGCTTGGCACCCAAGGCGATCAAAGTGCTCGACACGGTCCCGTAATCGGCACCGCGCAAGACCATGTTCGCCCTGCCGGCTGGCGAAGGAGCTCTGGCAAAGACTTTACTCGCAACCGCTAAGAATTTCACAGGGGAATCCAACGTTTGCAATGTCAGTAGTCTGCTTGCTAACTGAACTCTTTCATCGCGAGGGTCATTCAAATTACGACCTCCGATAATGTTGAGCCCCGATTGCATCTCGATTACTTCGTTATCCGTCTCGTGATGAACAACAAATCCAGCGTCGCGGTCCGCAACGATCAAATTACAAGCCTCGACTTGATGCTTGTCAAATTCCTCAAGAGCTCGTTCAAGGGCTTGGTGCGAAGAAGTCGATTTAAGAGCTTCTTTGCACAAAAGTCCTCGTGAACGATTGCTACCTAAAGGTTCAAGTGTCCGTCGGTTGCATATCCCGATAAACACACCATGCTGATTGACTCCCAGCCAAGTTCCACCATTGCGCTGATCAGTGGGGCATAAGATTCTCGGCTTACCCGACTGAATGGTGGGCGCCGTACTTCTTCTATCAAAAAACTCCTCTCGATTGGCAGCGACTAGGATCGGACTTTCGGTAACCACGCGATATTGAATGGCTAGTAAGCACATCGCAACATCAGCACTTTCTATGGTTGGAGTTCACGAATCGAGCCGTCCTTAATGGCTAAAAATCACACATACAAAGTGCAATCCTGCGGCCCGCAAGTCCACTAAATTTAACCTGTGGGAATGCTACTAGTCACCCCCCAAAAGGGGATGTGCGGATAAATTGTTGAATACTTGTCAGTTAAATTACAGCAACTAATCGTCCATGGGCTGTCCAAATTCTCCATTTCGCCTGAAATACCACGCGACAACCCCGTTGATGCCATTTCAAGTGCAAGTGGGCACTCTTTTCGTAGAGGAACAGCGCAAGCTGTCCGGTGAGGATGCGTAACGGACTCCAGAGTTCACTCCTAGGCTTTGAATTTTCAGGATGAACCACTTTTGGTGGTAGTTTGAAAACCCGACGCGCAACGGCTCGTTGCTTTAATGGACTCTGACACGGGGTATTCGAAAGTGGCATGGGCGTCTCGCCCATGGATTCACGAGCGCGCTCGTGCCACGCTCGTGCCACGCGATGGCAAGCCCCATGTCACCACATCCCCAACGATGCCCTGCGGCATTGGCATTTTTCGTGGTATACTCGTGCGCCGGTTGGCAGACGTACTTCGATCAGTTTACGTTTCAAGAGGCCGTCTCGCGTTTGGACCCAGGAAATCGTTGGGGAGAATGGGAGAGCGAGGCTCCTGCCGAGCGTAAAACTTCCCCAAAAAAACCTTGCTTCTCGTTGATTAGCGATCGCACCATAGCCTCACAATCTTCCATCAGCCAAAGCGGTCGTGGCCGCTTGGGAACTTGCCCAGGAATCACCATCGCGTCTACGGGATCATATGTTCCCGACCGAGTTGTGACCAATCATGACTTGGCAGCGTTAGGTTGCGATAGCGACTGGATTTTCAAGCGAACAGGAATACGCGAACGCCGAAAGGCAGCACCGGGTCAGGCCGCAAGCGATTTGGCGTACGAAGCCATCCAAACGTGCCTCAAGAACGCTAATGTTGCAGCCAACGAAGTCGATTTGTTGGTTTGCGCGACAATGACTCCGGATTTTCTCTCTCCATCCACCGCGTGCGTTTTGCAGCGTCGGCTGAACTGCGTTGCACCTGCATTCGACCTCAACGCGGCCTGCGCAGGTTTTATGTACGCGTTGATCACGGCCGCTCAATATGTGCGCAGCGGGATGGCTCGAAACGCTTTGGTGGTTGGAACCGAGGTGATGAGCCGCACCGTAGATTGCGGTGATATCAAGACATACCCATTGTTTGGTGATGGCGCCGGTGTCGCACTTCTCCAGCCAAACCACTCCAACGATGGCTTAGGAAGTGGGATTTTGAGTTTTACTCTGGGCTCGGAGGGGAATATTGATGCGTTGTGCATCCCAGGAGGCGGATCGCGTGAACCATTCACGCCAGATACGCTGGCGAATGGGCGACAGTATCTGAAGATGGACGGACGTGCTGTCTTTATCTGGGCTGTGCGTGTCGTTGCGGATAGCATCCATGATGTTTTGACCGCAGCAAACAAAACCGCAGCCGACGTGAAACTCGTTGTATTGCATCAAGCCAATATCCGAATCGTGGATGCTGCCGTTAGCTCCTTTGGATTTCCGAAGGAAAAGGTGTTTGTGAATGTCGACAAGTACGGAAATACGTCGGCCGCAAGCGTACCATTGGCGTTGGATGACGCGAATCGGCAGGGATTGATTCAGCGCGGCGACCTGGTGTTGATGTGCGGTTTTGGTGCCGGTTTGACCTGGGGTACTGCCTTGATCCGCTGGTAGGCTTCACCTAATAGTAGCAGGCACACTCCGTGTGCCGTCCGCAATAGTAGCAGGCACACTCCGTGTGCCGTCCGCAATAATGTCATCCCTATTGGGGGTTCACGTAACCGTTGTTGTCGATTCGTTGTTGACCCGATTGATTACCGCAACCGCGAGAATCGCTTTCTTCGCGAGACCTGCCAGTTGCTCGAACCACGATCGCAAATTCTTTAATAGCCGCCCAAGGACTCCATGAATTGCTTCGTATAGAACAATCCGCAGACACCGTGTCGCCGATGGATGAACTGACACGGAGGTTGCTAGTACGACTAAGAAGCTTATTTTTAAATGAAGCCTCACCTGCCTATGAAAGCGTGTTGCGAACCACCGTTGAGCGACTGGTTTGGTTGGACCGATTTGAAGACGCGAAGACGCTTCTCGACGAGGAAATGAGTGCTTTGAAGTCCATCGTTTTTTCGTCAGCGACTTTCTATCGTTCGCGACTTGCAAGCATAGCCATGATTGCGACTCAAACCATGGTTTAAAAAGTGCAAGTGGTCGCGGCGACGCGGTTCAACAACTATCGATGGAGCGAACCATTGCAGCTTGGAGTTGCTGCCAAGAACGGCTCTGGTTCGAATGACGACGAGATCAAAATGCTGGAGAGTATTCAAGAGAAGTTTGGTTTAAGCTATCCGTTGGCGGTTGTCGAAAGTGTTGCACCACAGATTCCAAAAACGGGATTACTATTGCTATCCCCGAACGCGACCATCGTCGATGCGTTGCAGATGGAATCGCAGTCTTTGCGGATGATCGATTCGATGATACGTAGATAGGCATTTGCTCTTGCCCAGCCTTGACAAAGCCGACCAAAGTCAAAGTAGTAGGCACATTCCATGTGCCGTCCACCTAGAATCCTGGCAAACGCTTGACCGCGAACGGCACGGCGGAGCGTGCCTGCACCTTTTGTCGGCTGTGTCATCCTTACGTCGTCAGCGGAGAGCGTACCGACGGCAGTCGACATGCCCAAAAGTAATATCAGAACCCGAACGTCAGTGAGGGATTACAGTCGGCTCCTCGCTTACGTATCGGGTTACTATCGCGTGGTACGAGCTCGCTCGCTCGTGAATCCATGGGCGAGACGCCCATGCCACTTTCGAATGTCCCGTCCCACAATCCATTAAAGCAACAAGCCGTTACGTATCGGGTTATGATTGGTAGTTTTCAGTCCGCCGATCACCTAATAGTTGGACGCGGCTGATGCGGCGACAATCGGGCCGATGGGTGGCAGGCCAAGTCGGTTACGCGCTTCGCCCAGCATCTCGGAGGTTCGAGAGGAACCGACGCGTGTTACTCCCATGCTCCAAACCTTGATCAACGCATCGCAATCGCGAATGCCGCCCGCTGCTTTGACTTGTACCGGGGCCTTGACGTTGTCGAGCATGAGTTGCAAGTCTTCCATGGTGGCTCCCCCCGTGCCATAGCCGGTGCTTGTTTTCACCCAGTCCGCTTGCGACGCACAGCAAATCTTGCAAAGCCGAATCTTCTGTTCGGTGTTGAGGTAGCAGTTTTCGAAAATGACTTTCACGCGTCGATTGGCAGCATGGGCCATCTTGACTATCGTATCAATTTCCTGCTCTACGAGTTTCCAGTTTCCACTCAAGACAGCGCTGATGTTGGTCACCATATCCAATTCGAGGCAACCCTCCTCGATCAACCGTTCTGCTTCGAAGAGCTTGGTTCGTGTTGCGTGTCCCCCATGTGGGAACCCTACTGTGCTACTAGGGGCGACGGTTGTTCCTGCCAAACGTTCTGCGCATCGCTTATGATAGTAAGGTATGATGCAGACACTTCCGACGTCGTACGCGATTGCAAGCTGAATACCGGCTTCTAGTTGCTCGTTCGTAAAGGTTGGGTTGAGCAACGAGTGGTCGATCATCTTGGACAAGTCGGCATACTGAAAACTAGACATTCGGAGCGGCTTTCAACTAAAGTAGGGAAATAGGGAACGCTCTTGGGCGTCACCGGAGGGCTCGTGCCCTACCACTAAAATTCCTAGCGGAACGGTGCGAGCCGTCCGATGAGTCAAACAGGATAAATTCGCAGCCTCTCCGCGAAAGAATACGTCAATCACGCACCTTTTGCGGAGCAAGTGGCGACGATGTTTTATTCCCCGCTTACGGGCTCGGGTTACCAACTCGCTTACGGGCTGAGGTTAGCAAATTATAGCCTATTCACGACCGTTGAGTGGAGACCGCACCTGATGCTGAGCAAAAGGCGACACTCTCAGTCCTGGATCTTCATCATGCAGTTGCAATCGAGGTTTTCTTTGGCGGCAGGTTTTTGCGTCAGATTCATGACTTCCAGTCGTCGCCGCCGCGATCCAAGGCAGACTGCACAGCTTCCAGTCAACTGCTCCAGATCCCAAAGATCGGCGGTAACGATCATCTTGTCAAAACCATCGATCGCTCGTTGCAAGCATTCTTCCAGCTGCCCGAGGGATGGCGCAAAGAACAGTTTTTGTTCCGTGAGCCACTCCATGGACCCGTTGCCGGCCCTCGTCGGAATGATGCTGCAATGCCGCACTCCATTTGTGTTTGCAAACTCAAGAGTTCTGAGCACCCATTCGACGGACTGCTCTGGAAGAGTCCCCGGAGGTTGCAACAACACAAAAGCCCGTCGATCGATTCCTAACGCGTCCAAGTGCTGACAAGCGTCCGAGAAATCGCGAAGCGAAAATTCTTTGTTGAGTAGGGTCATACTCGTCGGATGAATTGTCTCCAACCCCATTGCGACTTCGAGCGTTCCATTGACCATTGCGGCGAATTCCGCAATCGAAGGGTTGAGAATACGAGGATGATTTTCCACAATGACCCGCTCAAAAGCTTGGCAGCGGTCTGCGATTTTTGGCAAATCAACACGTGGAATGCTTCGGGAATCAAAAAAATTGCTTGCGTTATACAGCTTAATCCAAGGGCTCGCGGGATGGTGCTGCAAAGCCCATTCGAGTTGCAATACGATATTCCCAGGCTCGGTTGGGTTGGGAAGGGTGTATTTCCAAAGGTCGCACATCGTGCAACAAAACGAACATTCTGCCCCCGTTAAAAATACGGTCTGCACCTCAACTTGAGTCTCTTTGCTTGCCGGTTCCTGCTCGAAAAGCACGGCGCTGGGGCGACGAGGATCCAAGGTCGATCGCGCACCGCGACGAGCCTTGACTGGCAATCGACTAAGGCCCGACAGGACCTCTAGACTTAGGTTCGTATTATCCACTGGAATCAAAAGAACACGGGGTCAAACGGCCGCCCATCGCTCTAGAAACGCTTGGCGGTATTCCGCTTCGTCGCTGGGGAACAAGTCTGTAAAGCGTTGCTTGCTGATTGCACCGTGTTGGAAACGGCGTTTTGCAAAGACAGGCATATCCAAACCGGTTACCGACTTGATTCCGCTGCGGACGACTTCGCCCTTCAACGCGTACAATTTTGCATGATCCCACTGCGTCAAATCAATGAACGGGATCGATTCTGCAACCTCGATCACTTGCGGTAGTGCAAACGGGCTAAAGCCGCTGAATCCGCAAGCGATGGCAGGTGCTGAGGTTCGTACATGCCCTCGGCTTTGGCCGCCGCTATGCACGAGCGAATGCTTGATGGCATGAACTCCCCAGCCTTCTTGATACAGCATCAAGTTGTTGAGGACGCTGCGAATGGTCAACTCGGGATTGTCCTCGATGGGGTAGTCCTTGAGATTCTCGTCCCCGCCATCTCCATCGACAAGGTACTTCCAGTCCGGGTAGCGTTTTCGAATTCCTTGACAGACTGCGATCGCCATCGTGGCGCTTTGGATATCGAGGGGCTTGTAGTCCTCTACGACCCGCACGGCATGCCGCCAATCCAAGTCCGATGCAGTGCACTCTATCGTTTCCCAGAGCATTTCCAACTGCATTTGTCGAACAAATTGATGCGCCTGGGCTGAATCCTCGGCAACGCCATCCACTTGCAATGTAAACGCCTTGAGTCGCGCGGGGGACTCTCCACGTTTGAGCAATCGATCGTAGAGTGCCAAGAGCACTGCGCCGCTGTCGATGCCGCCTGAAAATAGTACACCTATGGGGGCTGACTTCGGAATGCAATCAAGCCATTGATCGCAGGCATTCGAAAGCTGGCCAATGTATTTTTGACCGATCCATTCGATATCGCTCGGCAACGAATTGCGTTCCGGCGTAAAAAAACGATCGTATCGAGGATTTGGGTCCGGGCAACCGACCAATTCAATCTGAACGACATAATGGGCCGGAACGGTGCGTGTGTAAGACGGGTGAAACTGATCCGCCAGCCCTTCTTTCTCCAGTGCGTCACGCAGCTCCTCCATGCGTTCGGCAATGAATAGGCATGGCCCATCCACTTTCTTGGCCAAAAAATAACGCATGGTCCTACCGATCGATCTAGCCATGCAGACAATGCGTCCCGAAGTGGCCGCGATGGCGAACTGACCCTGAATTTTTGCAACTTGAGCAGGTTCACCGCTGGCGACAAGCTCGACGGCCTGTTCGTACGATTGATTCAGCAAATGATTGCCGTCGGGTCGCATTAGATTGATGACCCGATGCAGATAGGTTGAAGAAGTCATTGGAGTGGAATAGCCTAAAAGGAAAAAGATTCTCTGGACCTTTTCAAAGTCTACATCTTGTCCAGCACGGTGCAACTACACGAGCTGCTGGCGACTTCCTTGCCACGGTCGTCGGTGATTTTGCATTGTACGTAGCCGATTCGCAAGCCGCGTTGAATCATCGTGCCTGTGGCCGTCAGCAACTTGCCGCGAACCGGACGCATAAAGTGGATATGCAAATCGATGGTCGAGAAATCTTGATCGGGTTGGAGAGTCCGTCCGAACGCAATACCCATGGCGGCATCCGAAAGTGCGGCCAGAACTCCACCATGCACGCGGCCCATTGGATTGTGGAGCCGCTCGTCGATTTTAAGTTCGACAATGGCCCGGCCGACCTCTTTGTCGTCCGGCGTTTCAGGTAAAACGTGAAAGCCAATGAGTTGGGAAATGGGAGCGGATGAGAATCTATCGGACATTCTTGCGAATCGTACTCGGAGTTGGTTCGCTCAAATTGAATTCTTCGAGCGCGAAGTCGGCGTCCATCCTTCGAACACTTTTGAGCAGGATATCGCCTTTGGTAGGGTCGACATGATAGACCGCCATCGTGGTTTTGGCATGATCGACCACCACAATTTGTTGAAATCCATTGGCGAGAATGACGCTGGCCATCATCGAATTGCCTGCCGTGGCGACCTGAGCGGGGGCAATAGCACCGTTCATTGGATGTTGCGCAACAGTCGGTGTTTTGTCGCTCCAATTCGCCGTCTGGCTCCAGGATGGGGTCATTGAAATTGCGACGAACAATAGAAATCCCAAGCCGGAGCTTGATATGGCGACACGGGTCCATCGGTGGGAATTCATGATATTGACTCGGCTGATAAGGGTTTTTAACGACAATCACCGTATAGTTCACGGAAGATTACGTTTTGCCGCGTGTTGATGCCAGACCGACTTTTTGAGAAAAATACGCGAATTGTCCGCCTGCGTCTTGCCTGGAAGTCTGGGCTGTTTGGAGGAGGTTGAGTTGGTGTCCCGCTGGCAAATCCTGCGGCCCAGCGAGGTTCTTGCTAGCGTGAAGGGTAACGATCCCCTGGGATAAACCCAGGGGCATTTGATCCATGCCATCTGGCTTTACGCCAGTGGTAGCTGACCGTCGCCCTAGCGTGAAGGTAACGATCCCCTGGGATAAACCCAGGGGCATTCGATCCATGCCATCTGGCTTTACGCCAGTGGTAGCTGACCTTCGCCCTAGCATGAAGGGTAACGATCCCCTGGGATAAACCCAGGGGCATTTGATCCATGCCATCTGGCTTTACGCCAGTGGTAGCTGACCTTCGCCCTAGCGTGAAGGGTAACGATCCCCTGGGGTAAACCCAGGGGCATTTGATCCATGCCATCTGGCTTTACGCCAGTGGTAGCTGACCTTCACCCTAGCATGAAGGTAACGATCCCCTGGGATAAACCCAGGGGCATTTCGCAGTCTCGTCCTGCGGATCGTTCGCTTAATTTTCCGATGCGATTTCGCCACCGTTGCAACTGTGAAGTGCTTGGCAAATACTTTGCTCCGTACTGCTGGAGAGAAAGCCAACCGAACCATCGGCCCGTCCAGCCTGCGCTCCGCCCGTGTGGTGACTGCGTGGTCCAAAGTATCCGGAAAAGTGCGTCACGATATCCGGAACAACGCTGTTTGGAGACTGGTATCCGTTTGTTAGGGAATTGATTGACCCGCAAAACGCCCATGCAATTCCACGCCCTCGAAGCGCAGTACTCGTTCCTCCACGCCATCCCGAAAACGAACTCCAAGCCGTATTTACGTTCGGGTTTGAGACCATTCCATTTGCATCTGCGAATGCGCCCCAAGGGCTACCGGTCGTCTTCAATCCAGGTGTCGCATTGATCCCGGAACTAAGACCTCCCGAACCGTTTAGGGTTGCTTGGTACGGAAACTTCGGAAGCTTGCCAGCGGCTAACGTAAAGTCATCACCCACGCTTCGAACCGTTTCACTCAAGATGATCGTGTTCGAAGTACCATCGGTGATTGCATTGAATCCTCGTTTCGAATTCTGATACACGATTCCATCGGTTGGCCATCGCAGGTCATTGTTGGTTTTGGTTCCGCTTCCAAAGCTTACCATGTAGTTCAGTCCAGCATAGGTATATTGCGTACCACTCACGGTGATCGTAGTGGTGTTCGGGGCTGGATCGCTCGGGCAAAGAAAAATGGGAATCGGTTGGGCGAAGGTACCGACGAACAGTGGGTTTGGAATTTTCGCATTGAATGGTCCAGTGAATGCAGGCTTTGTATAGTCGATACCGTTGTGAATGGAGGACTGTTCCATGAAAGGCAACAATCGAGCTTGAACGGAAAAGTCCTCATCCACGGTTCCCTGGGTTGGGAATCGCTTATTCGCCGTTTCGTAGTTCATTGTCGCAAGCGACAATTGTCGCAAATGGTTGCCGCATTGCATTCGGCGTGCTGCTTCGCGCGCGGCTTGAACCGCTGGCAATAGCAATCCGACGAGGATACCGATGATGGCAATAACGACAAGCAGTTCGACAAGTGTAAATGCCGTTCGAATGCCATTGTTGGGTGTTTTAAAAGTTCGAACCATTTTATTCTCTAAGACTTAAAGGATTGAATTCAGATATGGATAGGAAATCAAGTTTCAGCGAGCAAGTTGCAGCGATTGCTACTTTTCGATGGGTTGAAACGCATCAAATGAAATGGACTTTGCGGAACCATGCCCTGGATCCCAAAGCGAATCGATGTCAAATCGTGCAACGGATTTCATCGCGAGAATTTCTTCGATAGACGTCGTTGAATCATCCACGACAAGCCATTGCAATTCAACTTTGCCATCGGGCAGCAATTCGCTCCACGCGACCGAAGCACCTGTGTGCCGCATACGACTTGGCTCAATGAGCATTAGTGAGGAATTCCAACTGGTTCCGTCCTTCGAGACCCGCCCTTCGCTGATCGCGACCGCGTTCTTATCGACTTCACCGTCAGCGTTCACCGCATACATGACGACTACGCAATACTGTCCCATCGAAAGCTTTTGCAAATCCTTAATTCGCAAATGATGGCCGGTTCGCCAAGTTCGGATCGAAGCATTTTTTGGAATGTCTAAAGAATTTGCGTAGCGTTCCTTTTTGATCGCTGCATAGTCTTCAAGAAATCCCACCCATTCTCGGTCGGTTTGGCCATCCACAGGGAACTTGATACCACCACCATGATCGTCTCGCCCAAGGGATTTTGTCCTGAGCAAGCTTTCACTTGGTTTATTGAAGTTGATCAAATCGCGATCTTCCAAAAGTTGCAAGGTGTCGCCAGGAGAATTGGGGACGATCCAGCTCATTTGCTCGCCGTTCTTTTCAACTTGCTTGGCGTTGCGATCTGGAGAATGGCAGTTCGCGCAGCGCTCGAACTGCGACCAAACTGCATCGACAAACCTGTTAAGAACCCGGTCTTTTCGCGCATGACGAATGAGCGACTCGTCCAGCTTGAGGTCGTTTAATTTGGGCAGTGGTGTATCGAGCAAGCCTGGATCGCGAACCGATGCGCGAATCCAATCTCCAATCGCTTTCAACTCGGAATTTCGCACTTGATCCATCAAGTCGTCGGAATGATCAGGCTTCTTTGCAATGAATTGCAAGAGTTTAGATTGATCTGGATTGTCGATATCGATCCAACCGCGAGCGCGAAGCGAAGCGAAAGTAGCCTTGGGGTCGGAAGTAAGGAAATCTTCCAGTTTGACACCCTGCAGATGGCAAGCCGAACAACTACTCGCTTTCGACGATTGAAGTAACGGGATAACCCTTCGTTGATATATCTCCACAGGAGAGTCCGCATAGGCACTTGGAGTCAACCAAAAGATCAATCCAATCGCCATGATTGCATGAGACGTACACATTGTTAAAGGTTTCTAATAAATAGAGAAGAAAACGAGGTCGGACATGCGTCGAAATTCATCAGGCGCACGGCAACGATGTCTCGAAAGGCACAGAAAGCGACTAGCTACGGCAGTGTGGTATGCACTCGCCATCGTATCGCAAACGCTGAGTTGCTCGTAACTTAAACCTACGTACAAATCGTTCCGCAAACATCTGCTGACGAATGCGCATTGGCCACCCCATACAAGTTGGCCACCGACTTACAAGATTGTCAGATAGAGCACAGCCCGCACCTTGGCGGTGGCGGGTCGGGACAGGGCCTTTGATCATACCAGCTACGCGATTGTATTCCCCATGGCTCAGCGGTCGGTACATCGCACGCAACAACGCTCATGGGAGATTGGAGAATGAACCAAGGCAATGCGCAAAAGCTGTACGATTTCCCTTGGCATTTCGACGCAAGCATGCTCACAACGAGTCGTCCAGGTTTTTTCTTCACTTGCTCTCGAACAAGTTCTTTATTGTTGGCTTTGGCTTGCTTGGACTCGCAACAGGTTTTTTCGGTAAGTTTTTTCTCGGCCGTGCAAGTGTTTGAGGCGGTCAAATTGGAATCGGAATCATCGCAATCATTGCGCGCATCAGCGCCTCGTTTTTCTGCGATTTTGTTGTTGTTTGAACAGCACGATTTCTTGTGCTTAGTTGCAGCAAGCTCGCTCGGCGATTTGGCTGCATAGGCCGGAGGCGTTACGCCTTTTTTTTCGGCCCAGTCAAGTCGCTCTTTTAAGGTAGCACAACAGCAATGTGTCCAGCACTGTTCTGCGGAAGCACAACCGCATGGCCGATCTTGGCAGAAAAAAGCTTGCCCGTCGATGCTCTTCACGGAAGGCAAAATGATCGGGATAGGTAAGACAGATACAAAAAACGAAACCAGCCCTATCCATCCGAGGACACTCTGCCAGCGTTTTGTTGCGAATAGCTTTCTTTTAGGACTCATTTTCAACGACGCGACTGCGCAATCGCAGATTCCAAATTCCTGTCATGATTTGTCCTCCACGCGGGCAATGATACTTGAGTGGATCAAAAGTACAAGTTCACTCGTATTCCTGCGACCATTTGGTTCGTTGAGCGAGAAGTCTCAAAAAACGTTACGAGCGCTGTGCCCCTGGACGCCCCGCTTCGACGGTAAAGGACGCACGGGTCAACGCCGCTCCACCAGCGGTTTTCACATCCTCGACGACGACGTAGTCGCTCGTCCATCGATCCGCGGTCACCTCACATCGAACGTAGCCACGTTCCTGGTTGTGGAATTTGACACCAGGATTGGCGGCTTTCAGTTGGTCCAGATTCTTGACCTCTTTGGAGCCGTTTCCGCCGCTTGAGATGCTAGTGCCAACGAACTCGGTAGCGACAATTGGACTATCCGCTTGCCGATCATCGACTCGCAAATCGTTTACCCAATTCGCATGAATATCACCCGTGAGCACCACTGGATTTGGTACTTTCCGATCGGCCATGAACCTCATCAATGCCATTCGTTCGAAAGCAGCACCGGGCCATTGGTCCATAGAAAATCCGCTGCGATCTCTCAAGTTGATTTCGACCATCGCAAACATGACTTGCTGAGCTAAGACGTTCCACGTTGCCGTCGATTCGAGCAAGCCGCGATTGAGCCAACCGCGTTGTTGCTTGCCAAGTAGCGTGTTGGAGGGCTTCCAAGCCTCCTCACTCATCGGCTTGAGTCCATCTCCGTTGGGCTGGTCCGTTCGATATTGTCGGGTGTCCAGTACAAAGAACTCGGCAAGTCTACCGAACGAGGCTTTGCGATAGATGGTCATATCAGGACCTTCGGGAAGCGTCTGTTTGCGAAGCGGCATCATTTCATAGTAGGCCTGATACGCTGCGGCACGCTGAACCAAAAAATCGACTCTATCCGTTGGGGGTTTGTTGCCCCTTTGCTCTTCTTGTATGTCGTTGGCGTAGTTGTTGTCGAACTCATGGTCGTCCCAGGTGACGAACCATGGACAATGAGCATGCATTGCATTCAACAACTCATCCGACCGATATTGCATATGCCGCAGTCGGTAGTCGTCTAATGTTTTGATTTTGCCCTCGGTGGGACCACTGTGCTTTCGAACTTGATTTTCTTTCCCAGGATACTCGTAGATATAATCGCCGAGATGGAAGACTAAATCGAGATTGTCTTTGGCCATTTGGTCATACGCAGTAAACAATCCTTGCTCGTAGTTTTGGCAGGAAGCGAATGCGAAACGCAGCGAGTCAGGCTCGGCGTTTGGCTCCGGGAGGGTGCGAGTTCTGCCGATCGGGCTGACTGCGTCACCCGCTCGAAAACGGTACCAATACCAACGAGCTGGTTTGAGGCCTTGAACTTCGACATGCACCGAGTGTCCAAGTTGAGGAGTCGCGACTGCGATGCCGCTAGAGACCACATTCTTCATCGATTCGTCTTCGGCTATCTCCCAAGATACTGGCACCATCTCGGGATTCATCCCTCCCTGAGCCGTAGTCGGATCCGGAGCTAGTTTGGTCCATAGCACTAGACTATTCGCATCGGGGTCACCCGACGCAACGCCCAGCGTAAACGGGTTACTCGCAAAAACGATTTTCCGATCTGCGGCGGTGAGCTTTGAGGAAACCAATGGCAGTGCTGCCAATGCTGCGCCGTAGGCGAGTACCAGTCGACGCGAAACACTTCCTTCCGACCGAACAGCATCAGGGATCTTCGTGAGGTCGAGCATGGGAACTCCACTTGTGAGGATTAGGGGTTGTGTTTTGAAAGTTGATACGGGCGATCTGACAGGTTGTGAATTCGTAACCCGATGCATAACGGCTTGTTGATTTAGTGAAGTCGTTGTTGGTTAAGGGCGGTATGACGGACTTCCCAGTCCGTCAATGGGGAACTCGACGGACTAGGAAGTCCGTCGTACCATTAAAACAACAAGCCGATAAGCGGGGGGCGCCGACTGCAATTCCTCGCTTACCGGCTCGTTGCTTTAATGTACTGTGACAGGGGGTATTCAAAAGTGGCATGGGCGTCTCGCCCATGGATTCACGAGCGCGCTCGTGCCACGCGTCGGGTTGTCAAACGGAACAGCCCTTTGCCTTAATGCACCGTGTTGGCCTCGTGGGCGAGTCTATCTAGCATACTGGTCAGTCGTTCGCGGAGTCGCTTCATGATAGGGTCCTCTTCGCCTCGTGGCGCACGTTCGGTCGGAACTTCGATGGCTTCATCCACTTCGATGATCACCTCTAGCGGGCCATGAATGCCGGCTCGGTCGGTGATGTCCTCCTCCAAGCGTTC
>CAMCMB010000079.1 GCA_945875845.1 Pirellula staleyi DSM 6068 | reverse complement strand
TCAAAGAAGGAATACTTGCGAGATATCTCTCGTTTTTCTAAGTAGGAAATTAAGAAAAACGGCGGAAGAAGAAGGCGCACGACGGAAGTATCAAAAGTGGCTCCCAAAGCGCCGCCGAAAATGGCTCCCTTTCAGACGACGGTCACAGTTGCCGATTATTGCTCTCGATCTTTTCAATAATCGGCGCAATTACAGCGTTCATCTTCCTCAATTCTAAGTTTGGCGGAATGCGGACCATCGCCTCATCAAGATCACTTCGTTTTATATGACCCATCGTTGTAGCATGAGCACTTGATATTGCTTTGAATTCTTCGAGGTGATGCTTGCACCAAAGATAGAAAAACCATTTCGGAAACTCTGCGGAGGTGACTTTGAACAAATGCTGATTCAACACACAAGTCGGACCATCCCAAATCTTTACGAGGAGAGTAGCCGACCATGAGAATATCACATCGCCTCCGTTAATAACGTACTCGGGTTTAACGTTTGCTGATGCAACGTCACTTGATTCGCTGATGCCAGAAGTAAGTTCCTTTATCTTAAGGACCGGAAGGCAATCGGACGGACAACTCGGCGGGTATTTCTGACATGCTAGCCCATTGAGGAAATCTGCTATACCGCTTAGCGGTTGGATTGCCCAAGAATTGCAAGTAGTCTCCACAAACCACTGGCGGAAGAGGGTTTCGGCCATGGCTTCGAGCGTTTTGTTTTGGCGATGGAGCAGGTCGATCTTGTCATCTAGGCTACTGAGCACAGATGCGATCGCGCGTTGTTCTGACAGTTTGTTTGGCAACAGTATTGGAAAACGTCCAAGGCTGTTACCGCTTATGTTCTCCTGTGCGCTATGGCTATCGATATTGTTTTGGATGAATTGCTCGAATTCTGGTACTTGTAGTGCGTGATATACAAAGTCACGATCAACGCTTTTCTTCGGCGAAATCTTCGCCACTCGCTGATTTATGTAAGCGACGATTCTCGAGTTACAGCGTCCAATTTTTCCGATAGTTGCCCCTGTCATTGCCATAGCAAAATCGCCTTTTTGAATTTGGTACTTTGCAAAACTTTTTCCGGCATACTTTTTAAGTTCGACTCGTTTGGCAGCGGATGTGTCAATTATAGGCGGCGAAATGTCCTTGATCTTGATGACTAACTCGCCGAGGTCACCAAAATCTGTTCCCTTGAACGCGAATCCAGGAATAATATCGGCTATTGCTTGTAAGGTTACTTCGGTCCAATTTCCGATCATTGTTGTTGCTCACTGAAAAACTGTGCTTCAATCTGCTCGATGCTTGGTAGCGAAGACTTCAATTGCTCCGGCAGGTTCTGCGTTATCTGATACTCGCTTACGCCTATTGGCTTGTTTAGGTCTCTAAGCGAGTACTCGACCTTAATGTCGCTCTTGGACTTGCAGATCAAAATGCCGATCGTGGCTGCGTCGCCTTCGGTTCGAATCTGGCTGTCGACTGCTGAGACGTAGAAGTTCAGCTTGCCAGCGTATTCAGGTTTGAACTTGTCGACCTTGAGCTCTATCACGACGTAGCAATGCAGTCGAAGATGATAGAACAACAGATCGATGAAGTATTCGTCCTCATCGACGACGATGCGATACTGTCTGCCGACATAAGCAAAGCCTGCTCCGAGTTCCAACAAGAACTTGGTGATGTGCTCGATGAGACCGTCTTCCAGTTCGCGTTCGTTGTGTCGCTGCGTTAACGTCAGAAAGTCGAAGTTATACGGATCGCGAAGGAGTTGCTTTGCCAAATCGGACTCAGGCTCAGGCAATGTCGCAGCAAAGTTGTTGATAGCCTTCCCTTCGCGCAAGTGCAGGTTGGATTCGATGTGATGGGTCAGAACGGCTCGAGACCAATTGTTTTCGATCGTTCTTTGGACGTAAAAAAGTGCATCTTTTGGATCGCTTAACTTCTGAATTATCAGAATGTTGTGACCCCAAGGAATTTGCGATACAAGTTGTGGCGCAATTGGAGTTATCGGCGAATTCGGCAGTGGCTGCTTTGTTTCTGTTTGGGAAACAAGTTGTTTCCCTTTTGGAGGCAATTGGGCAGCAGGCTGTTTCCCAATTTCTAACGCGGAATTCCAAAACCGAAACCATTGGCGAATCGACTTCAGATTGCGATGTGAAAATCCTTTCATTTCAGGGAATTCTTTTAGTAGGTCGTCACTCATCTGAACCAAGAATCCGTCACCCCATTTGGCAGACTCCTGACGTTCGATTATCTGCTGCCCCATAAACCAATACAGCTCGAGAAGCTCGCGATTGACGGCAATAGCGGCCTTGATTTGCGATGCCTGGATCCGTCTCTTGATGGATACGATCCATTGTCGGTATTCATCGGTCTTGACGATATCGCTCATTGCTCCTTGCCCTCAGGTATTTTCACCTTGGCTAGGTTCTCGGCTATGGCTTGATTGAGCTTCGCCTCCTCCTGAAGCTGTGCTTCGAACTCTGCTTTGAGTGCTGCAAAGCGTTCGGCAAAATCGAAATCGTCTTCCTCGTCGGGAAGGCCCACGTATCGACCAGGCGTCAGGACATAATCAAGCTCGGCAACTCGCTCGATTTGCACTGACGCGCAAAAGCCTTTCACATCCTCGTAGCCAGACTCGCCCGTGCGCCACGCGTGATAGGTCTTAGCAATTTGCTCGATGTCGGTCTCAGACAACTCTTTGGTGCGGCGATTGATTAAATGCCCAAGATTGCGAGCATCAATAAAAAGGATCTCTGTTTTTCGTGGGTGTTTGCTTTTTCGAGTACGATTGAGGAACCAAAGCGCTGCGGGGATTTGTGTATTCAGAAATAGCTTGGCAGGTAGGTTAACGATGCAGTCAATAAGATTCCCATCTGCGATCATCGCCTTGCGGATATCCCCTTCTCCACTGGACTTGCTTGTCAACGCACCTTTGGACAATACCACGCCCGCGCGCCCCGTCGGTGCCAAGTGAAACACAAAGTGTTGCAGCCATGCAAAGTTGGCACTTCCGACTGGCGGCACGCCATAGGTCCAACGTCCGTCTTTGCGAAGTAGCTCGCCACTCCAGTCACTGACGTTAAACGGAGGATTGGCGATGATGAAGTCAGCTTTGAGATCTTTGTGAGCGTCGTTTAGAAACGAGCCTTCGTTGTTCCAAGCGACTTGCGAGGCATCGATACCACGAATGGCCAGATTCATCTTGGCCAGCCGCCATGTGGTCTGATTGCTTTCCTGCCCATAGATGGAGATATCATTGACGCGACCTTGATGTTGCTCAACGAACTTCTCGCTTTGCACGAACATACCGCCTGAGCCGCAGCATGGATCGAACACGCGACCTTTGTAGGGTTCAAGCATCGCGACGAGCAATTCCACGATGGAACGAGGCGTATAGAACTGACCGCCTTGTTTGCCTTCGGCGAGAGCAAACTCACCGAGAAAATACTCGAAGACATGGCCGAGCACATCGGCACTGCGAGCCTTGGCATCGCCCATGGCGATGTTGCCCACGAGGTCAATGAGTTCACCTAAGCTGGTTGGATCGAGGTTTTGCCTAGCGAAGACTTTGGGTAGGACGCCTTTGAGGATTGGGTTTTCCTTTTCGATCGCATCCATTGCATCATCGACCGTCTTACCGATGGTCGGTTGTTTGGCTTGGCTCAACAAATACGTCCATCGAGCTTGCGTAGGAACGAAGAAGACGTTTTCGCCTTTGTATTCGTCCTTGTCTTCTGGATCGGCCCCAGCGTATTCGCTGTCCCCTGATGCTAATTTTGAATGCAACTCTTCGAACGAATCCGAGATGTATTTCAGAAAGATGAGCCCGAGAACCACGTGCTTGTATTCAGCCGCATCGATGTTCTTTCGAAGCTTGTCTGCTGCTTTCCAGAGCTGCTTTTCGAGTGGTTCTTCGTTGGTAGAGGCTTTTTTCTTGGCCACAGATGATCCTATGAGATGAGCGTGATGGAATTCCGCTCTAAAATAGAGGTAGTTTGAGGGTCTGGTCAAGGAGTCCTGACACATTCAGACAAA
This sequence comes from Pirellula staleyi DSM 6068, assembly GCA_945875845.1. Classification (GTDB taxonomy): domain Bacteria; phylum Planctomycetota; class Planctomycetia; order Pirellulales; family Pirellulaceae; genus JBKCUI01. The sequence goes on along the minus strand of CAMCMB010000079.1, from coordinate 29,250 downwards.
AGGACCTAGTTTGGTGATCGGATTATGTTCGATTGATAGGCTGGCCTGTGTGCAAAATACTTCTGTTAAATAGAGTGTTACGCTGTGGATAAGGGTCCGTAACCCATTGATTCGTCTAGCATTGGACGAATGCAGGAAGTTGAAGTCAAGTTATCGGATTGGGTGTTCAATGCCATTGGCTTTTGCCGCAAATGGTTCGAGCGACGGGGGACGCCCAGGTGAAGACGGCGAAATGGGCCGCTTCGATCACTACATTGGGCTGACTCATACTCAAAGGTATCATGCTCACTATAGGACGACCAGAATGGGGCATGTGTACCAGGGGCGGTTCAAGTCGGGCTCCATATCTCGTTAGCTGGGCGACGTCTTTGCCATACGCTCCTCTTTATTGCATGCCACTTAGAAACCTCTCCGCTTGCTCGGGCTAGTATGGAGTGTGTTGAGGAACCAACCCTCTGTTTGTTTAGGCTTGCCTTGATTGGCTTGGTGTAGGATGCTGCCTTTAGCCGACTCAACGGCCTTGGTGTCTTGGTTCACTGGCACGTTGAATCTTCTTTTTGGAAAAGTGTTTCTGGCCAATAGGCACCTCATTGCTTGCCGCACGAATGAGGCAATGAGTTGAGATGACTTATCCACAGCTTTCACTTACATCGTCCGTGTGTTATATACTTCTGTTAAATAGAGTGTTACGCTGTGGATAGCCGTCGCTATTCATTTGAATTGCTTGGCGTTTTCGAAGTGGTCGGTGTGTAAACCATCGAAGCTTGGTGTGTAAACCATCGAAAAACGGTGTGTAAACCATCGAAGATTGTGGCTGGTGTGTGATATGTCGAAACGGGACACTTCAGTGTGTGAAATGACGAATCTGCTTGACTCGGTGTGTGAAATGACGAAGTATCTCCGTCATGACCGAAATCGCAGCCCAATTCAAAGATCGATCCCCCCTACTCCCTGACCGGCACCCAACACCAGACTTCCTTGTTTGCGATATCTTCGACGCAGTTCCAAAGGGCGACATGGCTTCGATGGAGCATCCAATCTTCTCCCTGTCAACGAAGCCAGACCACCGAATTCGTCGGTATGAAAATGGGGCTAACTATGTCGTGATCAAACCTTCGGCGGATGGCCTTGCAACGGTTCACGATCGCGACGTTTTGATCTACTGCATATCGCAACTTATGGGTTCGATTAATGAAGGAAAACAAGTATCGCAAGTTTTGCGGTTTCGTGCACATGACCTGCTCAAAGCTACGAACCGAATGACAAGCGGGCAAGGATACGAGGCTCTCAAGGCGGCTTTCGAGCGACTTGCTGGTACTCGCATTAGTACCAACGTCGCCACTGGCGGCCAAGAGGTTTTCGACAACTTTGGACTCATTGAACGAGTTACCATCGTTCGCGAAACCCGCGATGGCCGAATGCAGGAAGTTGAAGTCAAGCTCTCGGATTGGGTGTTCAATGCCATCCGGCACAACGAGGTCCTGACTCTGCATCGGGACTATTTTCGCCTCCGGAAGCCGTTGGAGCGACGAATCTACGAGATCGCTCGCAAACACTGCGGCAAGCAAAGCGAATGGAAGATCTCGCTTGAGCGACTCCAGTTGAAGTGCGGTTCTGCCTCAACGCTTAAGGAGTTTCGGCGGCTGATTGGCCAAATCGTCGAAGAGGACCAATTGCACCAGCACATCCCCGACTATTCCATTGAAATGGATGACGGCGAAATGATTGTCTTCCGAAGCCGTGGTACGGCGGGAATCGTTCCAGCCAAGTTCGATGACGCCAAGATTGGCTATTTGAACACGATGACTTACGAAGCAGCAAAGGACGCTTGCCCTGGATGGGACATTTACTATCTTGAGCGCGAGTGGCTTGAATGGATGACCGAAGAACCCCGAAATCGCGACGCAGCGTTCATCGGCTTCTGCCGCAAATGGTTTGAACGACGTGGGACGCCGCGATAGGAATTATCGCACAAAAATTGCGAACAAATTTGACACCGTAACCTCCAGCGTGTCAAACGCGTGTCAAACTGGTGCGAGTTAGCCGTCACAAGTATTTCCGTTCAACACATGATTGGCACAGCGGAGATGAATTTGACCGCGTAAACTCTGACAGTGGATATGTCCGTCGCGTCTTATCAATTGGGCACGATCCACAACTGGATTAGATGCCAGAATGTGCTAGTTAGGTTAATCGAGCTGCCACTACCTTGGACATCAAGTGTTGACCACAATTGGATAGCCTTGGAATATCTCGATTTTACTGCGAACCCACGGGAAAATATGATGGTATTGACGGAAATGATGTCCAATTCTAACGGAGCACAGTTTCGTAGAGCCGACTTGCATATCCATTCATTTGGAGTCTCGGGTTCGTACGACGTGACTGACACAACAATGACTCCAGAAGGAATCGTAGACACGGCGATAAGGGAGAAACTGGATGTTATCTCGATCACCGATCACAACGTGATTGGTAATGTCCGACAGGCAATTAAGCACGCAGAAGGTAAACCGCTTCTAGTCGTGCCTGGCGTCGAACTCTCGACTCAGCAAGGGCACTTTCTTGTTTACTGCCCCTCTGCAGAACAGCTCGAGGGTTTCTACGGCAAACTGACGATCACGCCAGATAAGAAGGCGTGCTCGAATACAATTCCTCAGATCCTAAAGTTCGCGGAGGAGTTCGGAGGGTTCGGTATTTGTGCTCACATCGAGTCGGATGCAGGCTTGGAGAAGTCACATCCGAAATTCGACACCTTCAAGCAAGAGATCTTTAACTGCAAGAATTTGCTCGGCATCGAAATACTGCACATCGATAATAGCGCTTGGTATTCGCACTCGGACGACAATCCCGACCGAAAAAACTGTGTTGCTCTCCGCTGCCAAGAATTGGGGCACGAAGTTGACCTAGAGTTAGCCAAAGTAATGTCATCAGATGCACACACGCTCGGTGCCCTCGGTAGGAATGCAAACGGCAATCGGCGAGTTACCCGCTTCAAAATGGAATCGCTTTCGTTCGACTCGTTGCGAGTTGCGCTACTCGATTGTGAGGCGCGCGTACGGTTGGAAGATCTCATTCCGATGATGATCCCGCATTTCGTCGGTATGAAGCTTGAAGGAGGTTTCCTGACGGGTCAGGTAGTTCATTTCAGCAAGAACCTCACATGCATCATCGGCGGTCGGGGCGCTGGTAAATCGACGATGTTGGAGTCCCTCCGCGTTGCTTCTGGCAATCCAATTGAGAATTCCGTCGTCGACTGCGATGTATGGCCCGATGCCATTACGCTTATCTATTCCGACGAAGTTGGCCAATTGCACTATCTGTCGCGCACAAAGTCAAACGATGTCATTAACACTATGGACGAAGGTGGACCGACTCGAGTGGCGATCGAAAGCTACGGCCAAGGAGAAACCGCCCAAACTATCCGTCGTTGTGGCGAAGACCCTGGAGTCTTGCTTGAGTTCCTCGACAGCTTCCTCGATTTATCTCAGTTCGCCGCAGAAGATGAAATCTTAAGGGAGGAGTTGCTCGCAAATCAAACAGTGATCGAGCAGCTTACGCTTGCGATCAACCAGATTGCTGCGATCGAGAAAGCCAAAACAATCGCAGACCAGCAGGTCGCAACACTTAAGGCTCAGAAGGCGGGTGAACTCGTCGACCTCGAACAGAAGCTCGCAACGGAGCGAAAGTTCCGAGACAACCTCAAGAATCAACTGGTCAATCTGCTCGCGTCGATCAAGGAAGGACTCAAAAGTGAAGCACTCACAAACCTTTTCGTTGGTCTCGATGGTACGAATCTCGCGGTCGGCAAGGCCGAATTTGACCAAGTAAAGGTATTGGTCGAACTGCTGGCCAAAGATATCGATGGGCTGTCCACACAACTCAATGAAAAGATCGGCAATACCGCATCAAAAATTATCGAAAACCTAAAGCAGTGGACGACAAAAGAGCAGCAAACACAGAACAGGATTGAAGAACTGCGCCGGGAACTCGAAAAGCAAAACATCAAGCTCGACATGGCCTTCATTCGTAAGGTCACGAAAGATTCAATCGACTACGCTGCAAAGCTCGTCGAGTTGCAAAAAAACGTACCGAAGCGGGGGGCGGCGTTCCGACTCCGCAAAGAGTTGATTGCCAAGCGGCGCAATCGTCGAAGCCTTCTCTTCACCACGCGACAAGCGTTTGCGGTGCAGATGAACAAGAATCTGGCGGCAACAGTGGTTGATTACAACGTGAACATCAAGTTCCATGAGGGTGTGTATTCACCCGCATTGGAGGAACTCGTGAAATCTCGAATGGGTTGGCGAACATCCCAAGTGCCGAAAGCCAAATTGATCGCAACCAATATTTCACCTATGGAACTTCTCGATGTCATCGAAAAGAAAGATCGAGCCCGTTTAGAAGCTCTCCTGGACGACAACAACAATCGGGTATTTTCGCCCCAAGAAGCGGCTGAAATCATCGAGACCCTTTGCGAGTGGCCAGTCAAATGCGATATTTCACGATGTCATTTCCAGGATCGACCAGAAATCAGAGTCACAAAGATAATCACGGATACAGACGGAAAAAAGAGCTACCTTCACAAGGACTTCGCCAACCTTTCCCTCGGCCAGCAGCAATCGATCCTTCTTTCGATTCTCCTGTTCTCAAAAAGCAAATCGCCACTCATCATTGATCAACCCGAAGATAATCTTGACAGCGAGTTCATCTACAAGACACTCGTACGTTCGCTTCGCAGCATCAAGGAGCATCGTCAGGTTATAGTAGTTACACATAATGCAAACATTGCCGTATTGGGCGACGCAGAACTAATCGTGCCACTTCGCGGCGCTAGCGAGTATGCAGTAGTTCGCGACCGTGGATCGATCGATACAGCAAGTACCAAAGACTTAGTCTGTACAATCTTGGAAGGCAGCCCCAAGGCATTCAAGCGGCGCAAGGAAGTGTATGGCTACTGATAGTAGTACATCGGCGGCAAATGTTGCATTTCTTGTAGGATCTTGAATCCCTGTGCCGCAAAAATAATTATGCATTTCGTTTAGGGTATTAACGTCGTCATTCGATTATACCAGCCAGAAAATTGTTGACTCTAACTCGTTCCAGTCACTCAAACCATGGCAGTTGCTGTCAATTCGCTAGAGACGGTATGTTTTCAGTGGGAATTGCCAAGTTGCTAGGGCAGGACTGCGAGATGAGACTGAAAAACAGTTATCCCAAGTACCCATTCTGCTTGAGCCACGGCTCAATCGCTTCTTCCAAGATGCTCTGCAAGGAATTTGGTGTGATGTTCTTGAGTTGACGTTCCAGTGACGCCTTTTTAAGCGCGGCTGCGTAATCGGCTCGAATCCGCGTGCTCAGAGGTGCGCGCGCGACGACGGGCGCTGGAACCGTATCGACGGGAGTCGCTTTGGCACCGAAGACAAAAGCCTTTTCAATATCTGGATCGACTGGCGGTGGTGAAGTTGTGATGCCATCTAGAAGTGAGCGACGTTCGACCATGTCAATTACCTTTTCACGACTTGTTTTCGTTTCATGGTCACTTTTGACCGTGTTCCACAAGCATCGGGCAAAATTTCGCGGAAGAGCCGATCAATCTCGACTGCTGCCTCGTTTGCTCTTGCCCCCATGTTCCAAACGACCTGCCCCTGCCCTGGCGCGTCAGCGTAAATCTGCCGAAGAACCATGGCCTTGGATGTCATTGGCAAATTGAGCGCGGCTGCGGCGTCCTTCATGTCTTTGGTCAACCGATAGTTTTTGCCCACCATGCTCAAGATGATTACGGCCTTTGGTAATCCATTGCGAATATCCTGCGATTGGCGAAGAACCTCAGTAGCTTTGGATAATGCCCGAACCTCCAACATGCTGGCTTTGCATGGGACGATTCCGAGATCTGCGCGAAGCAACAAGGCTCTGCTCGTCTCTGTTTGGCTTCCAGGACCGTCTGCAATTACAAAATCGGTTTCTTGCGCAAGGATTGGCAGCTCGTTAAGAATTTCGTTTGGATTGTCCAGTCGAATGGTATGAACATCCGGTGCGGCTTCTCGAATCCATTCCGATGATGATTGCTGGGTATCGCAATCCGCTAAGGTAACACGGTGGCCGTGTTTATGGAGCCAGGCTGCCAAATGAACAGCGATTGTGCTCTTGCCTACCCCGCCTTTTGAATTTGCAATAGTGATGATCATGAATCGACCCTAGCATGATTGCAGGCATGCTGGCAAGCATTATTTCAAGCATGATGTATTGCCTGTCTGCTTGCAAGAAAACAAGCGTGCATTCAATCAAGATGACTGACTGACAAGCATGAATTCATGCAAGCAATCATGCAAACTTGCATGTTGACTTTCATGCTGACTTACCGTCTTGCATGGTTGCTGACATGATGGCATGAAAGCAAGCCAGCATGACAGCCAGCAATCCGTTTTCACGGTGAAAACGGAACCTAAGCACTGCTTAGGGAAGACGTCTGTCATAAAAATGACTTTTTTCAGGGGTCGGCTCGACCGCTGATATTGGCAGCCTGGATGGATGCCAATTCAACCAAAATTTGGTCACGGTTGGCAGGGATTGGGATGCAAGTGCGAACGGATAGGCGGCACTAATTGCCGAGCACGGAACCCCAATCGGGTCAACGGGGACCAAGTCGCCACGATGGCGACCAGCCGCGAGGGCTGTCTGCGTATGTGCGTAGCATCAATAGCTGATCAGGCCGAAGCAAAGATAATGCAGCCGGACGAAGTTTGTCTTGCCAACTCGAAGCGAGTTGCGTGATCAAACGGAGTTCGTCAGTTTAGTCCTGGGATGGAGCAAAGCGCCGCAAAAATGAAGGCAGGAGGCTTCAACCAGTTGAGCCTGGCTTGCGTGCGATTCGTACCGAATTCGCTCGGCAAGCCAATAGGCGAGGGAGGCAGCGGCGAAAGTCGGTTGTCTGAATAACTCGATTCGAGTTATCTGACAAGCGACAAAGCACATTCATTGTCTCGGGGTATGGGTATGCGACGGCTTCCTCGTGATAAGCGATCCTTCGCGTCGCATGCGCAAATAAGGATTGTCTGAATCGTTCAAGCATCTTCTCGATTGAGCTCCTTGCGGCGGTTGTTTTCCGCCAGTACCTCTTCGAAATACCGATAGGCACGCAGTCGCGTCCGTTCTGGACACGGCTGCCCTTCGGAAAGTGCCGCCTCGTCGACATAGGCCGCAAATGCGGCCCCGTGGAACGGGTCGTCCAGAATATCGTCTAAGACGCTCATGACGATAATGCCTGCGGTTCGGGGCCATAGAGTGATTCGGCTGCGGCCTCGATGGTCTCCCAATTGAGGCCGATACCGGCATCGTGGCAGTCGTACGCGTCTTGCAGTACCTCCCACGCTTGATCGTCGGTCAGTTCGGGCCGAAGGACCAGAACATCGTCGACTTCCCAGATGACGGCCACTTGCCGTTGCCGGTCAAGTAGCCGTTTCACATCAAGTGGCTTGGTCAATATTCCAAGTTCATCGTCAACCGCCAGAACGGCGACGTTGTAGGGCGTTTTAGGCAACTCGCTGCGCAGACCGCCATGGAGCAGATAGGGGAGATCCTCTTGCAGTTGGTACAGCATGGTTTCGTAGGGCAGCTCGATTTCGATGGCTGCTGTGATGGTAACAACGCGTGACATATTGTGAGTCCTTTCAATGGGTTACTTAGTGAATACTGCACAAACGTCATGCAGTCCAGGGATAAATGACGAACGGTAGACTTTGCGGCTACTGCTGGCACCATGGCTGAACCTGATGATGTCGGTACAGACTTGATTCAGTCCTGATTCGAAGGCAAGGCGTTTGGTGTGATAGGTGAGGGGGACGAAACCCGCATCACGGTCGCTATAATCGCCCATTAGGATGGCAAGCTTGCCACCTGGCTTCAGGACATAGGCACAATGAGCTATCACTCGGGCGTAGCGTTCAAGGAAGTCCTCGAGCGTTGGAGCACGCGACAGGTCTTGGGGATTGCTCGCGTAGAGCTTCATTCGCCAGTAGGGAGGATGAATCCACACGAAGTCAAACATCCTGCGTTCCAATCGTGCATTGTCGCCGAAGAAGTTTCGCGGATCGCTTAGGTCGAAGCCGTCATGAATGTCGCTTGACCAGTGCTCAATGCCAAGTGCCTGACAAACGTCGCGACAGGTGCCGCTACCGCTCATCGGATCGAAGACATGCTTCGGCTTGAAGAATTGCAGCAAATCATAAATCAGATTGCCACCACAATTGCCGGGATAGGAACGGTCACCGAATGTACCGGGCTCATCGTTGTGATAGAGGCTGGTAAGCCCAGGGACGGGACTTCCATTGATGGGTGCTCGCGGTAGTTTGGCCATCAAAGGTACAGGTTGTGAAGCATAGGGTGCGTAGAACGGATTGACGATGCTCATGGCTTGCCTCCTTCGCGAATTTCTGAATTCTGGTGGTTGGATTCCAGTTGCTGCATTCGCTTGGCAATGGCAGCACGCAAAGGTGCTTCATAAACGTCACCTCGATAGCTGTTTTCGCCAAAGGCGATGTTGCTGCGAACAAGACGTTCGAAGTCCAAAATGGCTACATGGTGAGGTGAGTCGAAGACGATGCCGAGTTTGTAACTATGGGTAAGTTCTGAGTCGTTGAATAGCACGACGTGGAATGGGGCTCCGCAAATTCCGTTGCGGTGACGTGCGATCTCTACGATGTTCTGGATGCGTTGAGTCATGATGTTGATTCCTTTCTGGTGATTAATATTCGTTGTTGGTGTAGACGTTGGTCACGTTGTTGTCGGTGATAACGACTAGGCCTCGGTCGAACTTTCCGTATCGCGAAAGGAGTTCGCCGCCCCATTTGGCTGCAAACTCGTTCCAGTCCAGTTCTTGGCCGTGGATAGTGCCCCAATCGCAGGTAGCATGGCGTTGCAGAGCATCGAACAACTCTTTGATGCTAAATTCCTTGCTTGCCTCGGAGGAGATCACGATTTTTCCCAATGCGACGTTCAATTCAGGTGTGTTCGTTTCGCCCAGCAAGAGTGATGAATCCAAATAGTCGTCATACATGCGGATGGTTGTCCGTGACCGATCAGCATTGGTGATGATGAAGAATCTACGGTTGTGAGTTCCATAGAGGGAAATGATGTCGTTGCCATTGGCAATTGCTTCTAAGTCCTCTTCCTGACTTTGGGGGCTACGATGGCCCGAATCTGCTATGTGCCGCTCCAGAGCCGCGAAGTACTCGTTGCGTGCAATGTTGTCTTGCACGGCTTCGGTGATGATGAGTTTGCCAAGACGAAACTTGGGAGTTGTTGGTTGTTTGGTAGACATGTTGTGATTCCTTTCCGATGTGGGCGGGCATCACTGCCCGCCCGTTGGTTTTTGGTGATTACTTCTCCGCTTGCTCCTCTTTGGGCGGCGTGCAGACGATGCGACCGTCAAGCGGAACGCAATCGAGCTGGAGGGTGAAGCCACCATCTTTGTTGCTCCATGCGGCACCGATGCGAGTCCAGTAACTCTTGCCGTTGCCCGTTTCGCGAACATGGTGGGCATAGAGCGTTGGTTTTTTGGAAGTGCTTGTTGATTCGTTTGACATAAGAGACCTTTCTTCATTTGGTTTTAAGGCCACAACCATTGCGGCCTTACGGCAAGCAACTGAAAGCCGCCAAGGCGTGTGCGTTTATGCATTTACTTTGCAACACTTAAATTGGGGGCGACCTTTAGGGGGAACCGATTTAAGTGTTGCAAAGCACGACGGCGGCTTTAGCTTCGCCGTAATGATGGCTGCATGGTGTGCCGCCTTGAGAGCATTGACAGAACTGGGGCGAGTGCATGGCGAATCACGCGGACATCGCAAACCACGCCTGACCACTGTCACTGCGAATGGCGACCAAGAGGTGACTCTAGCAACTGCCGCTGCTGCCATCAAAATGGCTCATCCTGATGGCATTTGAAATTCGGTTGACAATCGCCCGACGGGGCCGCTTTGAGCAGCGAGAAAAATCACAAACCAGCGAGGCGAATTGGATGCAACCAACACTCCAAAGGAATGCAACGAGGCTACCAATCCAAACCACGATGAGGCGTGTATAAGCGGGAAGAATCGTGTTGCCGATTACAAGGTCGACGCATTTCGACTGGACATTTGGTAAAGCAATACGGTGGTCATTGCCCAGAGCTGTCATGGATTGACACACTATGCCAGCAAGTGCCATTAACGAAAATGCAATGATGTGTGGGATAGAATGAGGCATGTTGCGTATCATTCAAAACACTCATGCCGCTGGTGCGAAAAGCTACTACTCGACTGCCGACTACTATTCGGAAGGGCAGGAGCTTGAGGGGCGTTGGCGAGGACTTGGAGCAGCCAGACTTGGCTTGACGGGGAAAGTCGAGCAGAAGGACTGGGAATCGCTGTGTGACAACAAGAATCCGAACAATGGGGAACCGCTGACGCTTCGCCATAAGGCGGAACGCACAATTGGCTATGATTTTAACTTTCATGTGCCCAAAAGTGTCTCGCTGCTGTATTCGATGACGCGTGACGAACGCATTCTGGATGCGTTTCGGGATGCGGTTGATGGCACCATGCACGACATGGAAGCGGAAATGAGCACTCGGGTACGCAAAGACGGCAAGAACGAGAACCGTCAAACGGGGAACATGGTGTGGGGTGAGTTCGTGCATTTTACGGCACGGCCTGTTAATGGTTTGCCGGATCCACATTTGCATGCCCATTGTCTAGTTTTTAACGCGACATGGGACAAAAAAGAACAAGCCTACAAAGCGGGCCAGTTTCGCAATCTGAAACGCGATGCACCCTATTTCGAAGCGGTGTTCCATTCCAGGTTTGCCCATCGGCTTAGCGAACTAGGCCTGCCCATCGAGCGAACGGCCAAGGGCTGGGAGTTGCAAAGCATTGGCAAAGCGACGCTCGGCAAATTCTCGAGGCGTACGAATGAGATCGAAGAGCTGGCACGCGAAAAAGGAATCGACAATGTCGAGCAAAAAGCGGAACTAGGAGCCAAAACTCGCAATCGCAAACAAAAGGACATGAGCTTTACGGAATTGCAAAGCGAATGGCGGGCACGCATGAGCCCCGCAGAGCTTTTGGAAATCGCATCGTTGGAGCGTCGGCTTGGCAGCGACGCAGAGCCAGCCGATAGCTCGGCGGCAGCCAAAAGCCTTGAATATGCAACCAGCCATGCGTTTGAGCGTCAATCGGTGGTTCCTGAACGCCAGGTTCTTGCATTGGCATTGCGTCATTCGGTGGGTGCGGCAAAGGTTGAAGATGTGCTCAAACAGGCGGCTACGATTCCGTTCATTCACGGCGATCGCGATGGACGAAAGATGATTACCACCCGTGAAGTGCTGGCGGAAGAAAAACGTGTGATCGAATTTGCGCGAAGGGGACGTGGTGTTTGCAAGCCTATCAACTCGAATCTACAGGGGTTCACACGCGAATGGCTTAACGACGCACAAAAGTCAGCCGTCCGCCACATCGTTGGCTCACGTGATCGGGTGATTCTGCTTCGCGGTGCAGCAGGGGTTGGCAAAACGACACTGATGCAAGAAGCGGCGGAAGCCATTGAACGGTCGGGCACACATGTGTTTGCATTTGCTCCGTCCGCCGACGCCAGTCGCGGCGTGTTGCGGGAGGCAGGGTTTGAAAATGCGGATACGGTTTCGCGGCTATTGGTGGATACTGAGCTTCAGCAAAAAGCCGCCGGCCAGTTGATTTGGATCGACGAGGCAGGCTTGCTAGGCACGAAAACCATGAAACAGGCCATCGAATTGGCGGAGCGAATCGATGCGAGGCTGTTGCTGTCGGGGGACCGCCAGCAACATGCCTCGGTTGAACGCGGTTCGGTTCTCAAACTGCTAGAAACCGAAGCGGGCATCGTCTCAGCGGAGGTGAAGGAGATCAAACGCCAGCAAGGGACCTACAAAGCTGCCGTAAAGCTGCTTAGCGAACAAAAGATCACCGACGGTTTCAATCAACTCGATGCGATGGGCTGGGTCAAGGAGCTGCCTAGCAATGAACGCTATATCCAAATGTCTGCGGACTATGTGGCCGCGATTGCCAAAGGCCAATCAGCCATAGTGGTATCGCCCACCCATGCCGAAGGGAATCGAATTACATCGGAGATTCGCGACAAGCTTCGCATTAAAAAGGTCTTAGGCAAGGAGGAGCATCACTTTACGACCTTAGAGACGGCGGGGCTTACGGAAGCGGAACGCGGCGACCGAGTCAATTATGAACCATCCGATGTTTTGGTGTTTCATCAAAACGCCAAAGGATTCAAACGCGGGGACCGAATTGCAGTGGCCGAGGCCGATGCCTTGCCGTTGGAACATGCGAAGCGGTTCCAAGCGTTTCATAGCCGGGAGATTGCATTTTCAGAGGGTGACAGAATTCGGATCACCCAAAACGGCTCCACCGCCGACGGAGCACATCGGCTCAATAACGGATCAATCTACACAATCAAACAATTCTCGCCGCAAGGCGATATTGTTCTTGCCGAAAATGGTTGGACCATTGCTCATGATTATGGCCATTTGACGCATGGCTACGTGGTCACGTCGCATGCGTCACAAGGAAAATCGGTAGACCGGGTGTTCATTGGCCAATCGAGTGAATCCTTCCGAGCGTCATCACGTGAGCAGTTCTACGTTTCTGTGTCGCGAGGATCCAAACAGGCAACCATATATACGGATGATAAGAGTGCGTTGCGACATGAGATTATGACAAGCGACGAACGCCTCTCTGCCACTGAGTTTGTGGATGGCAATCGTCGTGCATCGGAGATTGCCAGGAGAAACGCACCGAGTCACACGCGAGAAAATGAACGGCAACATCAAAAGGAGCTAGCCTATGAGCGATAGCATATTAGACCGCCTCACTGGGCGGACCGAAAACCAAACCCGGATGGTGGACGACCAAGAACTGGAGGACCTCCAATCATTTGGTTGGCTTCGAGGAGTTCGCGACCGAGCGATCATGCTGGAGCTACGGCACCGCAATGGCAACATCACTTGTTATGGCTATGCATGGCTTGAGAAAGCCGAGTTTGATCCATCAGAAGGCATTACGTTGTATTTTGGGGGAAAGACGGTTCGCATCATTGGGCAGCATTTGAACAGCATGGTCCGCGACAACATCAGCTTGTTTGCCGGCATTGTTCGGCACAAAGTGCCATGGATTCGCGAATCCGAATTTGGGGACGCGGCGAGCGGCCCCAACAATGCCACCATCATTGACGATATTCAGGTGAAGTAGATTGCAGCGACATCCCAATCCGTCGCCGTTTGAGGGCCGAACGTGCACATGGGCAAAAAAATTTCAGTGCTTGGCCGAATCGCATATGGACCGGGATAACGAGTTAGGAATGGATTGGTACGTGATTGTGTCATAACGAAACTCCTTCTTTCAAATAAGGAGCCACGCCCATCGTGGCTTCTTGAGTGGCCCCCTCATGCTGACCAACGTTGTGGCCCACTCCGGAAAATATTTGGCAGAAACGCAAAGAACTCGGACCCGCTAATCGACAATAGGTCGCTCGTCCACAGGCAACTCGGATCTAACCAATAAACACACACAAATTCAATCAACTTTACCGATGATCTGCCTAGGTCCGTCAGATATCGTTCTTACAACTCTCAGTCCATAATAGAAGTTGGTGCTAGCGAACTTCCCCCCGGCAACTGGTTTTGGATCAAAAAGCATTGGGAGCTGATTTATATAGTTTCCGCCGCTGCAAAATGCGTAGGTTCGTCCAGCATCAAAGGTAATGGTCCATTCAAGAAGACTTCCAAGTGTGTCAAATGCACCGAAACTGTTTGGCAACCTTGAGCCTGCAGCCCAAGTTCTACCCTTTGAGTTTTCTGCAGTCATGGCGAAGTCATTAAGAAGCTTTGAGTCATATCCCCAAGGGAACAGCAATTCTCCGTCCTTAAGTATGGTCGTTCTCGAAAATGTTGGCAGCAAACCTCGTGCGATAAACTCTGCTTCTTCTTTAGTCGGCATTCTGTAACCGTTATATGTGTGGGCGTTTTCTCGCAATGTCAACACATCGCTTGTTTCATTTCCTAGCGATGATGGGACAGTAAAGCAAAATTCGGTCGGATCAATTGCGTCACGCTTTGAAAGCCAATTGCAAAACTCTGCCGCTGCATGCCAGCTTATGGAATTTCGAGGGCAATCCGCAGTCGGGCTAATCTCCGCCTTTGCCAAGTCAAGACCAAGCTTGGAATCTTTCAGCTCTTTTGTTTTCCGTTTATCTTCAAGAAATAACGAAAAATCCCCTACGGTTACCTCTCGAGTTCCTACCGCAATTCGATAAGTGAATTCAGAATCTGTCTTTTGCGAAAAATTCAGAGTGAGGAAGTCCATGTTCGACGGGCTACGAAACCATTGTTTATCCTTTATATCGTCAACGAGTGAAATTGGTACTTGTGGAATTGTGAATCCCCAGGCTTTCATTGCCCATATACAAGCTGCATGAACATGCGACGAGCTATTCGACAAGTACGCAGTTTGCACTAAATTCTGAAACTCCTGATGCCTATTGACTGCTGCCTCGCTCGGAGAATATGTGCCGATTGCTTCAATTAGCGATGCAAGTGTATGGTCGTCTTTTTCGAATGCGGTTCGGGCAATTAGAGCGTTAACCGGCACTTCCATTTTCCGACACATTACTATGGCGCGTGATCTGGCACATTCGCCAGCGTTTCCGGATAAGCATGCCGACAATAGTTCATCGTTTCCAATTGCGTTTAATGCGATAGCCGCTATCACGTACTTGTCAGCCAAGAGATCGTTGGTTGGCAATTCCAGTGGGCAAATCGCGTCTTTAAACGCTGAGGCATTTTTCTGCTTTTTTATTTGTTCCATGATTGGTAGCGCAACTTCGCTCGAAAGTTCTAACAGCCACTTTGCCAGTTGATCGTATTTGTCTGAGTGCAATTTAGCTAAAGCGGCGGACGCTTTGAACCTGCGTGAATGCCTTTCTTGATTGTCGCGAGCGATTACCAATAAATGGTCAGCCAAACTCGGTCCGAGCGATTTGTAAATCGAACACCATTTGTCGAGTTCCTGAATTGAAGAATCACACAAACGCGATGCAGACTCTTTGAGTTCCTGAGAGAACACTTTTTCAAATTTTGACTGAATGGTTTCAGAAAGTTCGAGGGACAAGTGTAAAAAGGCAGTGCCCAGCGGGCGAGAAACGTCTACTCTCCTAGAGGAAGTATCTTCGTTAAGCATCGCTCGAAATGCTTGCCGATCATCCATTCCGCCTTTCGTAAGAAAGGGACTTATTACGAACAGCTCTTCTGGAACATTAGAGTCAAGAATAAGCTTTAGACCATGGCCCGGCGATAGTCGCTTTGTAATTACCGTGCGTATGATCGCATCTCGTCTGATCGAAGTCGCGTTGTCGTCGGGGAACTCCGACTGGAGTGTAATTAACTCACGAGCGACTAGGGCGCTTTCGGAACCATTTAAGTCGCCGATTCTTACCAAAAACTCCTCGGGGCCGCAGTGCCTCATCGTTTCAAGCAGTTTCAAACTAGATTGTTTGAATCGTTGACTATAAGTAGTTTCGGAAGCGAGATTGTCAGCTTTGGAAACAACGTAAAGGAAAAGGAAAAGACTTGCAATAATCACCGAAATTGAACAAAAGACGATAGATACACAATTTGTCGCAAACGTTTTCTTCACGATGTAAAAAAAGTTACTCAGGTTTCTTTCGCACAAGCTGGGCGGGAGGCGTTCACCTTTCAAAATACTTTCGATTGCTTTCGCGAGGTCACTGACCGTTCCGTATCGTTCCTGCGGTTTCTCGTTTATCGCTCGCTTGACAACCCCATCGAGTTCGTATCTAAGGCTACTTTTTAGTTTGTGCAACGGAATATTGCGACACTCCGCGATGAACTCTTGGTCGCGAACCATTAAATCATTAAGAAAGGCGCTTGGGAGTGGACGCTTAGAATTGGCGAAGGTCGCGGATTTTCTGATGTCTGACCCGAAGGAAACCAACAAATCGTACAAGATAAGTCCAAGAAGATAAATGTCCCCGGATGTTGTTGGGTCGCCACCATTGACCCATTCTGGAGGGACGCGGTCTTGGGTTCCAGCGACTTCACCCTTTCGCGGCTCATTTACTTGAGTAGATAAACCAAAATCGTTTATCTTTGGGACACCGATCAATCCAATTGATTCCTCTACCAATATGTTTGAGTCTGTCAAGTCCATGTGTACGATTCCAAGTTGATGGAAATGCATAGTCGCATGGCAAACGTCCAAAAACAGTTGAAGTCGCTCGGGTATTCCAAGAGAGTTTGCGTCACAGAATTGTGTTATGGGCTTTCCATTTATGTACTCCAGGACAAGGAGGTCTTTTGTCGCATCAAATAATTTTGCGATGTTTGGATGCCGCATCTGAACAAGCTTTGAGCGTTCGTTTTCGAGTGAAGCTTTAGCAATCTCGATCTCTTTCGCACTACCCCATGGATTTGCACGCTTCAGGGCGACATAGCGGTTTAGTTCGATATGGGTTGCCAAGTAAACCTCACCGAACCCGCCACCTCCAAGTTTACGATGAACATGGTACTTGGGGCCAAAGTTGGGCAGCAAACCCAACAACTCTGACTTTACATAAAAGTAATTCCTGATGTATTCGCTGTGGGACGGAAACTGCTGCAGCAATGGTTGCCAATCTGGTTCCATACCTTGCTTGGCGACTTTCTCTACTTCTTCAATTGCAAAATCTAGTTTTTCATCATCGAGACCGTCATTTGCGACCATGGGGCTTCTCCTTAAGGTAAACGGCAAGGCTATTCACCGCCTTTTTCCTTATGCTCTGTACCTCACTTCTCGTAATCCCAAGCGAAAAGGCAATTTCTTCGAAGGATTTTTCGAGAACGCAATTATCCCAAAGTATTGCGCGGCTTTTATCATCAAGGTTACTCAGAGCAGCTTGAAGAGCGTCATCACGTTCCTTCCGCAAAACGGTTGTGAGAGGTCCAGTGATTGCATTTACCAACAAATTTGGGGAGTCGAGGTAATGGTTTTCTTCCATGTCCTTGATTTCACAATCGACTCCCCTACGTTGATTGTCGTGAGCTCGAATAAGCACAATAGCAGCTCGAAAAACTTGGAACTTATACCAAGGCATCCGTTTGTCGGGTCTGTAGCCTGCATCCCATTGCCGCTTCGCTTCTGCCATTGCGGCACCAACGACGTCCCCTGGGCCAAACCGAGCCTGGAAACGTTCCAATCCAAGACTCTTTGCGTATTTTTTTAAATCCTCTAGCTCAGCTTCACTTAATTCCATGACGTTGTCCTCAGGTAAAAATCGGTTCAATTGGTTTTGTGTAATGCGATCTACTCTGGTGTGCATTTCGGCAACTCTTGGTTGCAACAAATACGCGCTTGCTTTCCCCGCCGAGTTTTGAAGCGTACTACGATGACTTTTTTGGATAGAAAATCGGAAAATTTACCGAAAAATCTCACGATACGCAAATTGCCGGCGTTCCCAAGCGAACCCTGACTTTTTAAAGCTTGGACTTAAGGGCAATTTGGACGGCTCTATTTGGCCGCTCTGATCATTTGTCACCAAGCCTCGCATGCCTTCTTTGGCAATAGCTTCGTTCATTCATGTAACTCTTGAAAAGTCGCAAGTCCACGCATCAACGGTCTGGTGCCGGGGATTTGAAATGAACGCTGAAGTTGCGTCGCCTTAAGTCGCTTGGAATCTGGATCTAACGAAAAAGCAAATTTTTTTTGTCAAATCGACAAACACGTAACGCTCAAAGTACTGAGCCAACAATTGTTGTTGTCGCTTTTTCTTGGAATTGTCTCAAGCTAAAGGAAAGAACGATGGATTTTGAATTAGTCTGCTGGGGGGTTTCGGCTTTAACGGGGGTAGGGTCTGTAGGATACGGAGCGTCAAGTTGCGAACCGGCCGGAACAGCAACCTTAGGTGCAACCTGCATTCTCTCGGGGCTCGTTGGTACAGTCTTCTACCTCTTCTAGTCTGGGAGTCCCCTGTTTGAGCACAAAGCATCGCCTGCGACTATTTTGTGGGCGATGCCAGGGGGCACGACGCCCCAACATGGTTTTTGCTTTCATTCGGAGAAATCAAATCTACATTCGCAAAAATCACATTACCAGACGTGTCCGCTCGGATCTTTCGTTTGGGAGGAACTTAGATATCGACATTCTTAATCATCGAATCGTTTACTACCTTCACAATTGAGTAAATAATGAAAAAAAAACTAGCATCGTACGTGTTTACCGGGACCGCGTATCAATTTAGCAAGCTTGTCGTTTTGAAATCGTACATGGCATCTGCTCTACTTGCGATTTTCGCGTTTCCCTCAATGGTGGCCGCTGGGTTCATAAATCCAGGCTTTGAAACAGGAGATTTTGGAGGCTGGACTGTCAATGGAACTGAATTTGGAGTTGTCTCGGCAATCAATGGTTTTTCTCCATTCGATGAACCTCATCCTCTTTTTAGCGGTGGAAACTACTTTGCGTATTCGGTTGCGACCAGCTCAAAACCTGCCGAGTTAAGTCAATCCATTGTAACGACTGCGGGTCAGTACTACGGTGTTTCAGCGCTTCTTGCGAGAGACACTGGCCCAATTGCCTACGATTTACTCTGGAACAATGAAGTTTTTTTTCAACATAGTTTTGCGAATTACACCAATCCCCAAAGGCTATTTGGTAGCTTTCAAATCGGAAGCATACTTGGAACGGGAAACGACCTGTTCACACTAAGATTATACGCTGAATCGGCGACGGTCTATGTGATGGATGACTTTCACCTAATCGAAACTTCTGCTCCCCCAAGCCCCCCGGGCGTTGTTCCCGAACCGACTTCGACCACAATCTGGTGCATCGGAGGATTGATAATGACTGTTGTTTGCCGTTTTCGCAGGGAACGAACCAAATGCAGTTCATTCTGGAATATTGCATTCGCTCCATTTTTTGTCATTGGAACCGGGCTTTCTTCACATGCCCAGACGGGAGCATTGACGTTTAGTTTCGACGCGAGTTCTAAAAAGCTGTCAATCACAGGTACACTTGGCAACGATCGCATTGTCATAAATGAGTTGTCAAATGGGGCCGTGACACTAAACGGCACCCCGATACTGGGCACAAGACCGAAAAGCATGTATATCTCAGCCATGGCAGGCGACGACTACATTGAAATCAACAGTCCGGTTGGTGCAGAGATCCGTTGTGGCAGAGGAAACGACACCTGCTACGGTGGTGCAGGAAATGATACAATATGGGGTGATATTGGCAATGATTTCATCAATGGCCGGATCGGTAATGATACTATCTATGGTGGTGACGGCAACGACACCTTGTTTGGTGGGCAGCAAAACGACTTTTTGAGCGGCGATAACGGAGAGGACTACATCAGCGGCGATGTAGGGCGCGATGAATTAACGGGCGGGGCTGGTGCCGACACATTCATTATTGGAGGGTTTTGGGGAAGAGAGGTTGTTGTAAACAGCAATGGCATCGGCCCGCTAAGGTATCGGTATCTTTATGATCGAATTGTCGATTTTGGAAATGGAAGGGACAGCAGGGACAGGTAGTTCTAAAAACGTGTTCTCAAAGTAACGTGGACTGAATAATTCGCTATGGCTTACAGTGGAGTTTACCACAACTTCCACTCAGGGGGCCAAAGCGATGAACGACCAATTGAATCATCCAATTGACCTCTCCGAGAATCAAGGAGGTTGACCAAGGTACGAGATTCGTCGATTCTCAAATGTTGCCCAGAAACTTTCTTGATTTCAATGCCGCTACCTTGTTACGCTTCATAATTTTTTCCCGCGACACTGTCGCCCGATACGATGTCGGGCGAAACACAGGCATGGATGCCACACACCGGCGCGATAGCGCCGAAAATTTTGACGTGAAAATTCGACTGCCTGTAGGCTCCAGGCAGTCGGTGCGAGTTGTCAAGAATCGATGGGTGATTAGTTGTGGTCTTCGTCTTCCCTCCTCCGACATTCGGGGCAAAGTCCGATATGGGAAAAATTGGGGAGTTCGGTTTCAGGGTCGATTTTGATCCAGCCCTCATCTATGGCCTGTTCAAGGCTTTCGATGTCTTTGCCTCCATCGCAATGGAAGCATTGGATGTTAACGAAGGGGAAGCGAAGCGCGGCGGGATGGCATGCAGGGCGTAAAATGCGTCCGAGCGTGTCTAGAATTGCGTTTACCTCGAAGCCTTTCGGATAGAATCCGCCCGATTCGAGCCAGCCTTTGAGGATCAAGGCGTATTCTTTCGCTCGTGCGTAGTCATATTCGCGGGTTGCTTCAAGGATCGTGATATAGCAGGTGGTTGGGTCCATAATGGTTGCCTAAAAGTGTCGGTAATGGTATAGAAGCCCAGCGGCGAACCGCCGGGCGGTTAGAATGGGGCCAGTTGCGTGAACTGGCTCGGGGCGTTCGATCAGGCTTGTTTCAAGTCCTGCGGGATCGATTGGGCAAAGCTGTAAAACTCTTCGCCTTCTCCAATAATCAGGTGATCATGGAGCGGTATGCCTAGCAGCCTGCCAGCCTCGGCGAGTCGTTTGGTAACGGTTCGATCTTCACTGCTCGGGTACACATCGCCAGACGGGTGATTGTGTCCGACGATGATGGAAGATACGCCGTTCATGATGGCAAAGCGAAACACTTCGCGAGGATGCACTAGACTTGCGTCTAGTGTTCCCATGGTCACAACCTCGATGTATTTCACTTTCAGCTTGATATCTAAACCGATTGCCCAAAAATGCTCCTTGTCTTGGTCGACAATGTTTTGAGCGGCGAGCCATGTTCGAAGCGCGTCCGCTACCTTTTGGTTGCTGTCAAGTTTTCCGGTGATCTTGGCTTTTACGATCATGGTTGCACCTAGTTTCCTTCCTTGGTTGACACATCGGAAACGGTGGTATCTTTTGGCTGCAATCCGTGCATGAATTCAACTGCCTTCGACGCGTAGGAAGCGGCGGTAAAGATGGCTCGCTTGTCATTCTTCAAGACATGCAGCCAAGTTGCGAGATATTCGGCGTGGTCCGCTCGAAGTTCTGGCGTGATGCTCAAATCTGCACATAGGAAAGCGGAGCCAAGTTCGGCTACAAGCTCCTCCATGGCATAGCCTTCATCGCCAAAGCGTTTGCGGCCTAAATCGCGATCAAGCCGTTTTGGGTGTCGGGTCCAGTGGCAAAGCTCATGGGCCATGGTTGCGGCATGGGTTTCAGAATCGCGAAACGTCTCCAGAAACGGCATGCGGATATAGTCATGGGTGATGGTGTAGTAGGCCTTGTCGCCTCCTTCGCGAATGTCGGCGTTCAAGTTCTTAAAAAACCGGTCCGCTTGCTCAATCCGTTCGATGGTCGAATTGGGTTGCTCTTTGGTTGCGTAGTAATGTTCGGGCAAGCCTTCGCATTGCTCGGCATTGAATACGATGTATTGCTTCAAGAACGGGATTTCTCGCTCGACTGAATCCCCTTTATCGTCCGCTTCCGACTTCTTGAAGGTCGAAGCGTAAACAACGGTGGAACCGTGTTCGCCTTTCTTGACGAATCCCCCAAGCTCTTTGGTCTGGTTGAAGGTGAGCCACAATGGGCAAGAGTAGCCCTTGTCCTCTGCCTCGGCCCATAGCATCAAGATATTGATGCCTGAGTAAGGCAAGCCATTGAAGCGAAGCGGTCTTGTGATACGTCCAGCGGCATGCTCGGCGTTCCAAGGCTTCATCCAAGGCCTAACACCCTGTTCAAGCTGTTCGATAATGCGGTTGGTTACTCGCTCGTAAACATCGATTCGAGCGGGTTTGGTTGCGGTGGTCGTGGTCTCGGATGTGGTAACGGTCGACGACATGATAAAACTCTCCCCAAAGTGAATGAAATGAACGCGGTTTTGGTCTGCTTGCTGAGAAGCAGCCCCGCTGTTTTTCAAACAGCCGGGGGGCGAATGCCAAAGGCCTAGGGGGAAGGGCAGTCAAGGCCGAGCGAATGAGGAGGGGACCCGTCTGCACAAGCGAAGGTACGAAGCGCGGAAGATGGGGAGGGAGCCGCATTGGCTCGCGTGGCTCCGAGCCTTGACGGCCCTGGGGTCTCCCCTGTTTTCAAGAAAGCAAATGCCTTCCGCGCCCAACGAGGCACTCAATCGGGACTGCTTGAAAGGCGAACTTAAGGTGTGAGCGCGAATGCGTCTCAATCCGCAAGTTTTTCGCCACAAAGGGAAGTAGGCGGGAGCAGCGGAGAGTTGCAACGGGCTTTGGCGTTGCTACGAACCGCCCCGCATCCGATTTAGGCCGATGATGGACAAGAGGCCGTAGCACCAGCGGGAGTAGGGGGACGTGACCTCAAGTCACCGAGCGAAGCGAAGCCCCGGATGTCGCGGTCCGCAGGAGGTGTCTAAGCAAACATCGCCATGACTCGTCTATCGTATTTGACATCGCCTAGCAGCCTCCTCGGCACCTTTTTCTTTGTAGGCAATGTACTCCTGAGTCGTTCGAAGATCGGCATGACCTGCCCATTGCTGAACATCCTCGACCTTTGCACCATGCTCGAGAGCATTGTTCAGGGCGGTTTTCCGGAGCGAGTGCGTGCAAACGCCCCGCCTTCCTTGGCGGTCGACCTGGATTCCGACTTGGCGGGCATATTTCTTGACGACGTCAAGAATCGACTGCTGACTCATCGCACGCCGCTTCGTAGTTTTGCGATCGTTGGCTAGTGGCGTAAAGAGCGGATACTTTGGATCTGCAAATCCAATTCCCGAGTTCTCGACCCATTGGAGAAGGGGAGCCGCCGCTTCCAAGAGTGGCTGGCGACGTTGCTTTTTGCCTTTTTCGGTCACCACCAAAAACCAATCGGTATCGGTGCGTTCCAGATCGCCGATTTTGGCGTTGGCGACCGCCGCACAACGACAAGCGGTTTTGAAATAGGTGAAGAGGATCGCATGGTCACGCATCCCTATGATGGTTTCCAAATTGGGAGCGTGGAGCAGCTTGCAAGCTTCGGCCTCGCTGAGACTCGGCGTCGTGTTTTTGGTGACACGTGGAGACTGCACGCCTTGAATGTCGCCGACCCGCTCCCATGGCACCAGGTTTTTCTTTCCAAACTGCTCATATGTGCCACGAAGGACGGAAAGAGCGCGAGCTACGCTTGACGATTTCTGCCCTTGCTCGAGCAAGGCTTCCTTGTACATGGCCACATGGTCGCCGGAAACTTGATAGGGATGAATGCCTTGTTGTTGCATCGCTCGGAAGAAGGCAGACATATCCGCGTAGTAGTCTTTCCGCGACTTCGCAGAGGGCAGGGCGTCACAGAACCAAGGAATGATGGCAGCGGCCGCTTCGCTAGCTTGGCATTGGGCCAAAAGGTCGCCGACATGCTTGCCAACCAAGCTCACCTGCCCAAAGTCAGCGGTGCTCAGTCGTGTGACCGAGGGTTTCCGGGCCACTGTCGGTACCAATGCGTTTGGAGGACCTTGAAGGGCCTCCTCGCGAGTGCGATGGTTTTTCGCTCCGTTGTTTTTGCCTTTGGTCATGCGTTGCCTCCTGCTCTAAAATCCGTTCGGTTCCACTTGTGCTAAAGCACATTAGCACAAGTGGTTTATCGCGCAAATTTTTTCTTTGATAAGTCCAGTTTTTTTTCTTGCAAAACGATGATTTGTGATCTGGGTCGAGCTATAATTGAAAGGTGGTACTTTTTCATTATTTATTTAATGCGTATTAAGGAACTAATTAAATGGGGAAGTCGCAGGAAGAAGTAGGCCAAATCCTAAGACGGTTTCGTCAGAAACGAAATATTAAGCAGAAGGATATAGCAGCGATTGCGAAGGTCTCACAGCCAACGTGGTCGCTAATCGAGCATGGTAAAGCTCCGCTCAGCCTCGAAGCCTACAAGAAACTCAAAACGGCTTACGGAGCGGAGTTGCAAAGCCTGATACATGAATCTCCCAGGATTCAGATCACTACGGCGCTAGAAACCGCGTGGAAAGCTTATGACCTTAGCCGATCTCGCCTTTTGCGAATGGCTAATGGGATTCACGCAAATGCAAAAGTACTGCAACCTTACTGTGAAGATCTAGAAAAAGTTCTACCACGGCGTTGTCACGAACAACTGCATTGGCTTTTGGACGAGAGCGAAAATTTGAGTCGCTTAGCGGATATCGTTGCTGCAAAAGAACTTTGCGAAGGCTATGCAGAATCTTCTGTTTCGTTTGGCCTTAATGATGAGTCTTTGCAGATTCTTCAAAAGCTTGCGGACATCTTTAGCACCCTGCGAATCGAAGATTCTCGATTGCTTTATTCAATGGCATGCCGTCTTTCTTCTACTTCCAAGGACCCACACTAATGGCCATGGCTCAAATCGATCCCGTCAATGTTCCGGTAGATATTTTGGTAGTTTCTGCGATCCCAGATGAACTCGACTATTTGCTGAACATGAATTTGTCTTGGACAAAACCCGTTCTATATGCAAGTGGGAATACTTTTCGTTTTGGAAAAATCGGCAATAAACTGCGTATTGCCGCAGTCAGTGCAAACTCTATGGGGCTGACGCCAACAGCCATTACAACCGCAACGGCATTGCTCGAGTGTAAACCCAAACTCTCGTTAATGATTGGAACCTGTGGCGGCCGCAGCGAAAAAGGGCTTGCGATCGGCGACATAGTGTTTACGGACCAAGCCTTTCATTTTCAATACGGCTCTAGTGTCAACGGTAAACTTGTCCCTGAGATGCGAGTCGAGACAGTCAACCCCCAACTCGTGGCAATCGCTGAACACCTTGCTCGAAAGACGCAAACTCTAACCCACATTCAAAACGCCATTCCACTTGGCTTCCCTGGCGCAAAGACTGTGCTGCAATGCAAGATTGGCCCCATGGCTTGCTCTGATCTTGTTGTCAAAGACCGGAGGAAATTTTCTGATGCCGTTAAGGCTGACCGCAAAACGATTTCCGTCGACATGGAGAGCTATGCTTTCTTGAAAGCCAATAACCATCAGCAAACAACTTGGGCAGCGGTGATTAAATCCGTTACGGATTTCGCAGACGAAAACAAGAACGATGACTACCGCGAGTATGCCAAATACACTGCCGCCCAATTTGCTCTTCGCTTCATTGACGCTTTTTTTCACAACGAAATCCAATCGGTTCCACAACAATCTTTGATTGCAAATCACAAAATAGGCACTTAGACGAACGAGTTAGGGGCCTTCGCCCCACGCAACATTGGCACCAAATAACCAGAAACATCGTGGAGCGGCCATGGGCACTTAACAACCATCCATCGTCGATTCTAATTGCTCCATACCATCAAAGGCAGTTCGTATCCGCCACACGAAATCGTCCAGAATCAGCATCGCATTCCGTACGAGCCAGCTACGCCGCGTCGGATCAAATACAACTACATTAATGGGGACGTCTCCATATGCAGTGCACTTGCGAACGGGCTGAAAACCCATGCTCCGCAATCGTTTCGTGTTTCCTGGGTGAATTTCGTATGAGACCGCGCGAATCGGTTTACGATTATCGGGATCAAGAAGTCGAGCGATCTGCAATAGCAGACTTCCAATTAGATTTTTACGCTTACTCATCGTCGATATTCCGTGGTCTGCTTCAGCATCGTGGCATTCGGCGAGCATGAAAAGCACAATATTGTTTCCGCGTGGCACAATGTCTTCGCACGTGTAACCATGAAGTGAAGAATAATTTTGAGCCAACATTGGTAACAGCAAAAGAAGTCGCTTCGATGCTGCAAGTGTCAATCCGTACACTTTGGCGGCTTCGTAGTGCCGGGCAACTCCCATCCCCTATTCGGATTGGAAATGCAGTTCGTTGGCGAATTGAAGAGATACGAAATTGGATCGCCGCAGCTTGTCCTGTTTCGAACGCTGTTCAAAGCGGACGAAGGGTGAGATCATGAGTCCATCAAGACTTCTCACCGTTCGGGAAGTATCCGATCGTCTCCGTATTTCCCTTGCAAGCGTCTATTCGCTCATCAAAGTTGGGGTTTTGACTTCGATGCGGGTTGGTAGCAAGTGTGGCGCGATTCGCGTCCGCGAAGAAGATCTAACGACATATCTTGACGCAAGCATTCAGAGTGTGTCGGCACCGGTTCCAAAGGCGCATTCAGTTAAGACCTCGCTCAAACACATTCGACTGAAATAACAGCTAGTCGAAATACCTGTACACCATGCAGGCCGCAAGGTTTGCGACATCGCCCCGGAAGTCTATCGACGCCTTCCGGGGCGTTTACTTTTTCGTCACAACATCGAAATTGGGTCTATTGTCCCAATGCCTTTCTCGCTTGCTTAAGCATATGTTCTGGGCTGTGGGCTAGGTGCTGATATACCTTGCTTAGAGTGCTAGGGTCCGAGTGCCCCATAAGGATTGCGACAGTCAATGCGTCCATGCCCGAGCGGAGTGCATTGGTGGCCCACGAGTGTCGAAGTGCATACAGAGAGTATTTGGTGGAGTACCTTGCGTACGCACGATTTGCTAGTCTTCGCCGTTGAGAGAGAGTGAGATCTTTTAGCTTCTTGCCGATGGTTTCCTCATCGAATTTGATTTCTTCGAGGATCGCAGCATCAAGCTTAACTCCTTGATTCTGCATGGCTTCTTTGCCGGTACGATACTGGAGCCGACAGAAGGAACAATTTACGGCTGAGGTAGTCCATGCTTGTCCTTTGCTGTTTCGGAATAGTCTACCGGTCGGGTATGTTGCCGCAAGCTTCTTTGAGATACGCAGGGCGTCTTGGGAGAGGTAGACAATGCGTTTCCTTTCGCTTCCTTGACAGGAAATACCCAGCGTTCATTCTCTGACTCAAAATGTCTGGCTTCGACCGCAAGGATTTCTTGCGGTCGGCAGCCCGTTTCGAATGCAACTAGGCACAGTTCACGCATAGCCTCATCGGGAATTTTTGTCAGGAGTACGCGAAAATCATCCGTCGAGATTGTAAGGTCTCGCGATTCAGCTCCAGGCGCTTCGAGGTCTTCAACTGGATTCTGTTCGGTGTAGCCTTGTTGTTTGGCCCATTTTACGCACCGCTTTACCGTGCGTACGTAATTCCGTTTGGATGTTCTGGAAAGGGCTTCGTAAGAATCTATCCATTGTTGGACGTGAAAAGGCTTGAGTTGGTAGATTGCAAGGTCTGGATATCGCTGGCAAAAGCGTTCCAGGCGATAGCGGTACCACTCGTAGGTATCGAGTGACCTGTTTTTTTGAACCCATTCCAAAAAAGCGTCTGCGATAGCAGCAAAAGCTTTTGCTGAAACGGTTTTCTTTTCCGGTTTCCGCATAAGTTCGTAGAACTGATCGAATGCGGCTTTCTTGTTTGGACCGAGATTGTGACGAACACCCGCAATGGTTACGAACCATGCTAACCTGTCTTGACGATACCAGGGTTTGGGTAAGCGAGCCATGAATGATCTCCTTCAGCATGAATACACACCATGCAAGCCGAAGGGACTGGCTGAGAACTATATGCAGCAGAATGCCGCGAGGGAAGCAAAACGTACCAAGTCTGGGTTCTGTACCGAATTGTGTACCAAGGGCATTTTTGGGAAAGGCCCAAATTCAAAAATCCCTTTGTTTTACTTAGTACACCCATCAGGTGTCGAACCTGAAACCTTCGGCTTCGTAGGCAAGGCAGGGAAACGACGAAAAACGCATAAAACCCAGTGTTTTAAGCAGTTTAGCACCATTGCAGACTATCGCAAGGCTTGCGTTGAAATGCCGAAAAATGCAGGGAAAACGCGTACTACACTTTTCCAAGTGTGTAGTAGTGTGTAGTTGGCTGACGGGTTGCGGCCAACGAACCTATCGAATCGACCGGAAGAACTCTTCCGATTTTGGCCCGACCTTTCCCGGTTAGTTTTTCAGCGTCTTGTACACCGTGTACAACACTATCCTTGCCATCGCGCACCATGTCGGCAAGCCCTGGCGTTCCCTTGTCCTTAACAGCTTTTGCCCTTGTCACGCTCCTTTCGGATGTGCTCATCGTCTTAGCTGCCTCTTCAACGGAGTTCCGCCAATTGGCTGACCCTCTTTTTTATGCTGGTGTTCCGAACGGTTCGGAACACTCTCCTTGCCGAGAGTGTCGTCCTTCTGTAATCCGATGACAGAAGGCTCTCAACGAACGGATGCAAGCAGATTGTCCCCCATGGGGGACAAAAACGAACGGGTGGGTAGGCAGAAGACTCTCAACGAACGGATGCAAGCAGACCGCCCCCGACCCCAAAGCAATTCCGCCGGAACTAGGAACTATGTGTGAGAGAATCGGGACGTTCCATCGCATTGGGGGAAATGCAACTTGAGTAGGGACCCAAAAGGGCATGGGGGCATGCAAGCAGACCGCCCCCACTTCCCCCAGCTCATTCACCGGACACTGGACGGACTTTCTCTCTCGTAACCGGGATTGATTCTCCCGCATGGCCCTGTTTCGACCGGCGGAAGGACCCGCAAGCATGGGGGGCAGTCCGACCATTCTACCTATCCGCCTGCCAACAATCAATAAAAGGTGCCACATGTTTAGGGCTCTCGTTTTGCGGAAACGTACGCAAGTAGCCCGTGGTATCGCTAGGTGGTCACCCCTCTATTTTCTCAGGCCCCCCGGTTCAACCAGTGGTTAGCCAAGGGCCCCCTCGAAAAACAGCAACAGAAATGCATGGTACGCCCTAGGTATCGTTGGGGGTGACCGCCTATAGGATTTCAAGGGGCATGGTCCTATCGTCCGGGTCGTCGCACACCGCCCCTCTTTCCCTGCATAGCCCCCTTTGGCTGCTTATGCGGTACGGTATGGTGTTTAGGTGTCAGCTTACTCAACTGGCATGTTGACCAATTGGGCCCGATGGTGTCGACCGAATGATTACGCTATGCAGGTGACGGGTCGTCAGGGTGGACGTAGCCCGCACATTTGATTTTGATCTTCGCCATCGTACTGGGTTGCGATTCCAGTCCCTGCTCGTTTCCTGTCTCACGACATGAACTAGCCACCCTTCATATGGATGAAGGTAGTGCTCGGCTGTAAAGTTCCAACTACGAACCATTCGATGCAACACGCCACAAAACCCATGTAGAGCGTAGTGGAAAGACGACTGCCTATTCCGCTCCATGAGATTGTCCGTTCTATGCCTGTTGGTATACTTTGAGCTCTGCTGCTGACTGATGCATGGGGGATGCCATCCCGTTCATGCATCTTGATTTCATTAACGCCATTGGAAACGTTGAGTTCCTTTGGCGTTTTTTGTTG
>CAMCMB010000078.1 GCA_945875845.1 Pirellula staleyi DSM 6068 | reverse complement strand
AATCTGTATTACTTCAGCCGGTTGCGAAAACGGCTTGGGACAAAAGTCACGGTCGAGCAGGTCTGCGCTCTTTTCAGCAACCTGAATACGTTGACCCGATTCACGAAACTGCACGAGAAACGGGAAGATGCCCTATATCAGAACCTGTTTCTGAACCGGAGGCTCATCAATCCTCCCGATCCCGCTTTTCAGCTCGACTCCGCAACCGGTGACCTGCCGCCCGGTGAGACAATTGCGTTGCATCATCCCGTGTTGCTGGCGGTCCTGGGGATTCGGGAAGCGGATTTGAATCTGTTCAAGGGTCTGACCAAAGCGTCGGATGGCACGAGCTACATCACCGATGATCTGACCCTCGGAAACCTCTCGTTTCTCTGGCGGCATTCCTGGTTGTGCAAACAACTCAAGTGCAAGGCAGAAGAGTGGAAGACCGTTCTTAAGATTTTTCACCAGGATGTCCTACAATTCGCGACTCCGGAGGCAGCCTGGGACTTCGTGGAGCGCATCGACCAAGTCAGGGCGGCAGGGTTGAGTGTGGACGAACTCAACTGGCTGCTGGCGGCGGATCGTTCGGCGAAGGCTGCGACAAAGGAAACGGACGCCGCCCGCTTTTTGACGACTCTGCGAAAGGAATTGCAGGCGATCCACGCTGAGTACGATCCGGAGCAATACGCCTTCCTTGCCGCCACGCCGCCCTCGGATGTCGATGGTCTCACTGCGCTGGTGACGTCGCTGCTGCAGTCGCTGAACCGGGATGAGGCGGCAGTCCGTACTTTTCTGAAAACGCTGCGGGGACGTGTGATTCTGGAAACGACCGTGGAAGGCTTGCCTGCGGGGTTTGCGTTTCCCGCCTCGATCACTGGCGGACCGAATCACATTCCAATTGAATTTGACGAGCCGATCGGAATGCTTCGGTTCGTCGGTCAGATGACGGCATCACAGCGAGACGTCCTTCTGGGAAACACGATGTCAGCGCAGGTGACCGCCAACGCATCTTACGCAAACGCGATCGAGAGTCTCTACCAGCAGTCCGCAGTCGCTGGCGACAATTTTGTATCGACTGAAACGCAGGTCGCATTGCCGGGTGGTGTCACGTTGCCAGCCAGTCTTCCTTCGCTTCCCGTGCGGTATAATGCGACGACCCAAAGGCTGAGCTTCGCTGGCGTGATGACAGATGCCGAACGCCTTGCACTCAGTGCGGCGGGGAATCCAGCCAGCGCAATCGATGAACTCTTCAGGCTGCCCCGACTGGCGGTCAAATTCTTTGACCCAACGTTTACAGCGCCGCTCGCGACACTTCCTCCTGCGATTGATTTCAAAACGCAGTTGCCGCCTGAACTCGCAGCCAAAATCTCGTTCGACGCGGAACAGAGCCTGCTGCGCTTTGCAGGAATCATGAGCAATTCCGAACGGACAGCTCTGCATGCGCTGGTTCCTAACGTACTTCCGGTGGAAGCCGCATACCACACTGCGCTCAACAGTCTTGCCGACTTGCCGGCTGCGGTCGCTCCGCCTGACGAACGAATCTGGCTGACGGAGATTGACCTTGAACCGAGCCTGCCCGCCAGCGATACCCTAGCAAAACGGCTGGCCAATGCTGCCAGGAAAGGTCTGGACTATCAGTCGAAGTCTCTCGCGGCGAATGCGGTCGTGCAGCAAAGCAGCGCTCAATTAGGACTGACCGAAGCACTGACTCGCCGCCTGCTTGGTGACTTCGCCATCCTGCCGCCCATCTCGCCAAATCCAGCGAACACGACGCCTTCGGCTCACCTGACTCGCGTGTTTGCTTTTACGTCCAGCCCGGTCGACTACACGAACCACAAGAGCACTTTCGACGGCTGGTTCTGGGCGAACCGAGTCTCCGCCATGCTACGAAAATGGAAAATCGTGTTTGGGGAGTTTGAGAGAATCATCGCCCTGACCGCCGGAGCGCAGTTGCTCGATATTGCGACGCTCCCCTTGGATGACACTGCCCCGGTGGCTTCCATTGAGCGATTCCTGCGAACAAGTCGCCTGTTGAAATTGCGAGACAGTCTTCCGGAGACGAACATCACACTGCTCGAAGTCCTCGTGAAATCACAGGCCGGAGAGTACGCTGCCGCGGCGGATTTTGCAGCCGATGTCGTAAAACTGAACGATGCGTGGCCCGCCGCCGATGTGGAATGGCTGATTGGTTCGCTGGACGTGACGTATCCTGCCCATTATTTGCTGGCCGAAACATGGGAGCGACTCCGGCGGGCATTCTACTTCCTCGAAAGTCTTAATGCTCGAGCCGCAACGGCGACATCGTTTGCCGCCGCAGCGATGACGATTTCGCAAACCGCGACTGTGAGGCAATTGCTCCGCTCGAAATTCGGCACAGAAACCTGGCTGACGCTGAGCGCCGAAATTCAGGATGTGCTTCGAGAACGCAAGCGGGATGCACTTGCCGCCTGGCTTCTCATCCAGCCTCAACCGGCCGATACGCCAAGCGGAAAATGGGAAAACACGAACGACTTGTACGCCTATTTCCTGCTCGACGTTGAGATGTGCTCGTGCCAGCTCACCAGTCGTCTTGTGCAAGGATCTGGGTCGGTCCAGTTGTTTGTGCAACGAAGCTTCATGGGGTTGGAGCCCGAGGTGGTGGTCAACGACAGCGGAGACAGTGGCGACAGCGCCTGGCGATGGTGGAAGTGGATGCGAAAATATCGCGTCTGGGAAGCAAATCGAAAGGTGTATTTGTGGCCCGAGAACTGGATCGAGCCCGAGCTAAAAAAGGACCGGTCGCCGTTCTTCAAAGACCTCGAAAACGAACTGCTGCAGAACGAGATCAATCAATACACCGTCGAAACAGCGTTCGCGAACTATCTAGAAAAACTGGACGGTGTGGCACAACTTGAAATCGCCGGATTTTATCAGGAGGATGACGGCGACAATGCGATTGTGCATGTCTTTGGGCGCACGCCTGGGGCGGAGCCGCATTTGTACTTTTATCGTCGTTATGACTACCGGCAATGGACGCCATGGGAAAAAGTCGAACTCGACATTCAGGGCGATTATCTGATTCCCGCAGTCGTGAATCAGCGGTTGTTTCTGTTCTGGCCAATCTTTACGGAAGTACCGGATGAGGAAGAGAATCGTACAGTCAAGATGCCCAAGTTACCCGGCAATACCGAGAGTTCGTTTACGCCCGACAGGACTTCGAAACGTCTTCGGATGCAGATGGCAGTCAGCGACTACCGCCAAGGCAAGTGGACAACCAAGCGAGTATCGACGGACTTTGACGAGAGCTATCCGTACGAAGAAGACATCGTCCGAAAGCACTACCGGTTCTTTCCGATTGACCGAAGCGAAATGGATGGCCGGTTTGCTGTCAAGTACGAGGGGTACAGCCTGGCGGGAACGGAGTCAAAACCGAATTATGTAGCGAGGCTCGATGGTGCATTTGAGATCGCTGGTTGCAAGGGTGTGCCGGAGCGGACCGAACTCCGTGGCTATTTCGAGCACGCGATTCGACCGGAACGAGCATCCGTCGGTTATAACACGGAGTTCCTGAAGTGGGTCGAACTTGGCAGGCAGGGGTCCCCGCAGCGTACGGACGCTCCGGAAAACGACTTTACACTCGAGAACCGATTTGGTCTGGACCGATCTCCTGTACTGATGCCGGTTGCTCCTCAACTGACGCAGGTCCTGATCGAGACACCTGGAATTTTCAGGATGACGCCGCCCTGGCACCCGTCATACCTGGACAGAATGTTCATGGATGGCCTGATCGGAATCGGCGGCGACAACAATGACAGAGATTACGCTCTTGTCGGGACCTGGCTGCCGTACTTCTTTCACGACCGGAAACGTACGTTCTTTGTACTCCCCTTCCTAGGGAAGGAACCGCGAGGCCAGGACGTGACGCATGTCGCGGGCGGCACTGGTGGCGTGAGACTGTATTACCCGGACATCCGAAAGGGTGTGCGGGCGCTGGATCAGTATTTCGCTGGGCTGGTTGATACTTGGTTGGCTGGGTTTGCGCTTTCCAGTCTGCCGCCTAAGCGGCGTGTGCAGGTGGAGCGGGCACTGCGCATGCAGTTTCCAGAAGAAGCGGCACCGCCGTATTCCGATGAACTCGCCAGGAATCTGCTGAAGCGCTGGATCATGCGATTCTTTCATTATTTCCTGAGCATCTGGTTCACCGCCCTCTATCAGTTTCGACGGTTTCATTTCAAAAACCACTACCACCCGTTTGTTTGCGATTTCTCCAAACTGGTCCACAACCCGCTCAAAGGAATCCCGGCCTTGATGAGCCGTGAGACTCAGCTGAAGGACTCAGGGTTCGATTTCAGACTGAGCTATCAGCCGACGGGCGTCGTGGCAAAGCTGCCTCCGGAATACCCACTACTACCAGATTGTTACCCGCGCGAGGTCGTCGATTTCACCCCGAACGGTGCTTACTCGCCCTACAACTGGGAATTGTTTTTCCACGCGCCGTTGTTGATCGCCAACTCGCTGAGCAGAAATCAGCGATTCGAAGAAGCTCGTGAATGGTATCACTTTATTTTCAATCCGATCGGTGTGGAAAGCTCCACACCCGGCGGTTCGGCGATGAGCAAGTTCTGGATCACCAAGCCGTTCTTTCAGACGACCGATTCACAATACGTCCAGCAGCGGATCGACAACATTCTGCGAATGCTGGCGGGTGATACCAGCGTGCCCGGCTACTCGGCACAGGCATTGGAGGATCTCGAAGACCAGGTGTACGACTGGCGCACGAACCCCTTCGAACCACATCGTCTCGCTAATTATCGCACCGTGGCGTACCAGAAAACCGTGGTGATGAAGTACCTCGATAATCTGGTCGCCTGGGGAGACAATCTCTTTCGACAGGACAGCATGGAGAGCATCAACGAAGCGACTCAGCTGTATATCATGGCGGCGGAGATCCTCGGCCCTCGTCCAAAGAAAGTTCCACCTCAGGCAAAACCATCACTGGAAAGTTTCAATGAACTTGAGATTGAGTTCGACAAGTTCTCCAATGCGCTTGTGCAAGTGGAAAATCTTATTCCGCAGCAAGCCGGTGGTGGTGTCGGCGGCGCTGACCCCGCTCCGCTGCCGATGCTCTATTTCTGCATTCCGCAAAATGACAAGATGTTGGGCTATTGGGACACCGTTGCCGACCGGCTCTACAAGATCCGGCACTGCATGAACATTGAGGGTGTGGTCCGTCAGCTGGCGCTGTTTGAACCGCCGATCGACCCGGCGGCCTTGGTGAAAGCCGTAGCAGGCGGCGTCGATATCAGCAGTGCGCTCGCGGACATGAGCGCGCCATTGCCGTTGTATCGCTTCAACATCCTGCTGCAAAAAGCAAATGAGGTTTGCAACGACGTCAAATCTCTCGGTGCCGCCCTGCTGGCAGCGCTGGAAAAGAAAGACGCAGAGGCACTGAGCCTGCTGCGTCAGAGTCAGGAAATCAGGCTGCTGGAAGCTGTTACCATTGTGCGTGAGAAGCAAATCGAGGAGTCGAAATGGAACCTCGAAGGTATCAGGAAGAATAAGGAGCTCGTGACAATGCGCCGCGACTTTTACCGCAACGTCGAGAAGATCAACGCCAGTGAAAAGCTGCACCAGGATAAGCTGGAACAGGCATTGATTGCTCAGCAGACTGCTCAGGGCATCAATATTGCCGCCTCGGTTGCGCATATTGTTCCGTCATTCGACCTGGGGGGTGCCGGATTCGGCGGTACACCAAAGGCCTCAGTGATGTTCGGTGGACCCAACGTTGGTGCCGGGTTGCAGGCAGCCGCCGGAGGATTTACGGTTTGGGCGAACGTCGAAAATCACAACGCCAACAAGGCGTCCATCAACGCTGGTCATGGTCGCCGGTGGGACGACTGGAAGCTTCAGGAAAAACTCGCCGACAAAGAACTGGAGCAGCTTGATGAGTCGATTGCGGCTGCCGAACTCCGTATCGCCATCGCAGAAAAGGAGCTGGCAAACCACAGTCTGCAGATCGAGAACGCCAAAGCGACCGACGAATTCATGCATTCGAAGTACACGAACAAGGATCTGTACCAGTGGCAGATGGGACAGATTTCGGGCGTGTACTTTCAAAGCTATCGACTGGCATACGACCTGGCAAAACGAGCAGAGCGATGCTTCCGTTTTGAACTGGGTCTGCAGGACAGCAGTTACATCCATTTCGGCTACTGGGACAGCCTGAAGAAGGGACTGCTCTCGGGCGAAAAACTGCAGTACGACCTGCGGCGTCTGGAGACGGCGTATCTGGATCAGAATCGCCGAGAGTTTGAACTCTCAAAGCACGTCTCTCTCGCGATGCTGAACCCGCTCGCCCTCGTGACGCTGCGCGAAACAGGCCGTTGTTTTGTCAGTCTACCGGAAGAAATCTTCGACCTCGACTACCCCGGTCATTATTTCCGCCGGATCAAGTCGGTGAGCATCACACTGCCCTGCGTGGCGGGCCCATACACGACTGTTTCCTGTACTGTGCGACTGCTGAAAAATAGCATTCGGATCAACACCGCCAGTGGCGACAATGGTTACCCGCACAACACCGATGACGATGGTCTGCCGGCAGATGACGCTCGCTTTGTGGAGAACAACATTTCTGTCAAAGCCATTGCCGCCAGCAGTGGACAGAACGACAGCGGAGTGTTCGAATTGAACTTTCGGGATGAGCGGTACTTGCCGTTCGAAGGAGCGGGAGCGATCAGCGACTGGTCGCTGGAATTGTTCAGCGATCTTCCGACAAACAATCCGGACCCCGCAAGTCCTGACTTTGGCAAGCCTCTGCGACAGTTCGATTATGCGTCGATTGCCGATGCCATCCTGCACATCAAGTACACCGCCAAAGAAGATGCCGGGCCATTTAAAAACGGCGCGATCAGCAACCTTCGTGAATACTACAGTCAGGATGGGACCACACCTTCTCTTCGCATGCTGAACCTGCGACAGGAATTCCCATCCCAGTGGCATCGTTTTCTGCATCCTTCGAATCCGGCGAGTGGGAACATTCTTGAACTGGAAATGTCTCCCGGATTGTTCCCGTTCAGGGACGACCGGAAAACACTCAGCGTCAATTCCATCTGGCTTTTCGTTCGCGGTCGAGACGGCGAAAATTACACGGCGACATTGAATCCGCCGCTGCCATCGCCGTCACCCGGTTCGGACACGTTCCAGCTAGCTCAAGTGAATCAATTCGGTCGTCTTCATTTTGCCCGGAAGGATCTTTCAGCGGCCAGCATTGCGATTGACCTTTCCGCTCCGACCGAAACGTGGCACTTGAAACTGGCAAATCCGGCAAATCCGAACGGAGTTTTGGTAAGTGATCCGGCAGAGATCAACGACATATTCCTCGTGCTAGGATATGAGTCGGACGAAGCTTGACTTTTTTGAAGCGGGGCTCGGAGCTGTTTGTCCAAAACGCTGGCTGGTTTTGGAATTGCTCGCACCGAGCTTGGTTGACGGGTGGGAGCTTGAGTGACGGGTGGGAGCTTGGGTGACGGGTGGGAGCTTGGGTGACGGGTGGGGGGAGTTTTGAGAGCAAGGTGAAAGTTTTGCACTGCACCGCAGCGATCACCGCCAAGTAAATTCGTTCTTTGGCAATCGTATGACTCGGCCTTTCCTGGGATCACCTAGTCCGCCTCGACTTGGTGTACAATTTCGAAGCGGGCCTCGTCTTAAACCACCTCTCTTTGTTCTGACCGAGGGCAGTATGCCATTCGTTAATCGTCGTTGTCTTATTGCGATCATCATTGCGATCTCAATGGTCCAGCTCACTGCCGAGGCACGCGCGCAAGACCAAGCCGTTTTCGAGGAAGAGTCGATCGCGCAACTTGCCATTGGATTGACTCCCTGGATCGACGCCTTGCAGTTGAGAACATCTCACTTTTCGATCGAAGGCAAGATCAACATACCTATGGACGGCAAAGCGCAGACCGTTCAAGTGCGAATCCAACGCATGGGGGATGAAGCGTTCGAATTGCAATTAACACATGACGAATATGCCGTGGAGATTGTTCGCACTCGAGATGCGACTGCGCTGGTGTTGCCCAAGCACAATCGCGTTTTTTGGGGACATGGCGAAGTTGATCCGGTTGATAACTTAGCCCCAACCGATGTATTCAAACGATTGATCAGTTCGGGTAGCTGGGTGCAGCTCGGCGCGAATATTCTAAAAGCGGGAAGCCCGCAGGACATCGCTAACTGGTTGGGTTTCACGAGCAAGGCTGCGTTTCAACGCGAAAACAACAACTGGGTTTTACCTGGTCAATTCAGTTTTGCGTTTCCCACTTCGACATCGATTGCACTTAAGACCGGAGGTGACGAAAGCCGTTTGGTCCTCAAGCAAACCGCTGCGGATTCACTGGCATCGGAAAATGCCAAGCAATCATTGGAGGGGATAACCAAGCGTTGGCCGAATTTCGAGATTAAGCAAATTCCACGAAGCGAGATTGAACGAACCGTGTCGAGAGGCGTTCGACGCGCGTTGGAAGTTCTTGCGCCGTCGCCGCGTCTAACGTCGCCTAAGATGGCGGACAAAGCGGTTGAAAACGGTAAACTTATGTGGATCGAGGGGCAACGCGTCGCGCTTCTCTCAGGAACCCCTGAACAAATCGGCATGGCTCACGGTAAGTTGCTGAAAGAAGAAACGATGCGATGCATCGATTCGGTACTCTACGCCTTTGGAACGGCACAAACGATTGCAACCGGTCGTTGGTTTCGAGAGGAGTTGGATGCTGCTTATCAGCGACTTTCGCCTCACATTCCAGAACGCCACAAAATCGAGACGCGCGCGTTGGCCCGTGCACTAGATCTCGACACAACGCTCTTCGAAACCATCAATGTCTTCCCCGAATTGTTTCATTGCTCAGGCTTTGCCGTGATGGGTTCCGCCAGTGTTGATGGGAAACTCTATCATGGGCGCGTGCTCGACTATATGACCGAGATTGGACTGCAAGATGCCGCCACGACTTTCATCGTAGCCCCCGAAGGGATGAATGCGTTCGCTAACATAGGCTACGCAGGATTTATCGGCAGCGTCAGCGGGATGAACCAAGCCCAAATCTCGCTCGGCGAAATGGGAGGTCAAGGCCAAGGGCAATGGGACGGGGTCCCCATGGCGACGCTCATGCGACGCGCACTGGAGGAATGCTCAACACTGGAACAGGTCAAAGAATTGTGGCGAACCAGCCCGCGAACATGTGAATACTACTATGTCTTTGCGGACGGCAAGAGCCGACAGGCGGTAGGGGTGATGGCGACACCCAGTTCGATCCAATTCGTCGCCCCCGGTGAGTCCCATCCGCTCCTAGGTGAAGGCATCCGTGACACCATCGTCTTGTCCGCTGGTGAGCGACTCGATTTGCTAAAGAGCCGTATCCAAGCATCGCACGGTAAGATTGATACAACTATCGGACAGCAGTTGATGAGTCGTCCCGTTGCCATGCAATCCAATCTACACAATGTCCTATTCGTACCTGAAGATGGAGTTCTGTATGTCGCGAACGCGGATCATTCGCACCCGGCTGCAGACCGCCCCTACGTTCGACTCGATTTGAATAAAATGCTCATGGACCTTACAGAGAAGATTGGAAATTTACGCTAAGCACAACGGTATGAGTCTTCGAGTGAAACGAACTGATAGCCGAAGGGCGATAGCCCCGGTTCTCGACGAATGTCGAGCAAATGGAAAACCGGGGCTATCGCCCAACGGCTAATTGGTTTGCCCTTTCCAAAAATCCACGGCTCGGAGAGCCGTGCTACACTGTTGCAGACACGCTTGGAATTTCATCAAGCCTCTTCCCCGATTTCATGATGCACGATCGACTTTTTTTGAATGCTTGAAACGACTATTGCGATTCAGGTGCAACGTTGGACCTCGACCTGCGCATTGGCTCTGATCGCTGCGACCTACAAACTTTGGATTCCACAAACGGTTTTCCCTCAGGTCCCTTTCTTCGAAAGCCTTTGTGCATCACCAAGATCGATCGATTGGATTAGCTTGGGTTGCTTGATCGTCGGTCTTGTTTCGTTGGCAATTTGGCCGGTTTCGCGATTTCAAAGCGGAGCAATTTGCTTGGTCTTGGTGCCGCTGCTCATGTTGGTCTGTCTGGACCAACATCGCTTTCAACCATGGGCTTATCAATTGGGTTTGTTCGCTACCCTCTGGCTTTTCTGCCACGATATTCCACTTCGTCTGAATTTGATGCGTTGCTTGATCCTAGGTATCTACTTGTACTCTGCGGTCGGGAAACTCGATTTTGAATTCTTGCATTCCGTCGGACAACAAATGCTCGGCGTCATGGCAAAATGGATCGGGCAAGACCTGACGATATTGCCTGACTCGTCGCGGATCGCTTTGGTCGCTATGTTTCCTATCGTCGAACTTGCGATTGCGGTCGGGTTACTTTGGGCAAAAAGTCGTCGTGTTGCGGGGGTCTTCGCGATCGGGTTGCATCTAGTCTTAGTTGCCGTTCTTGGCCCTTTTGGGCTCAATCATCGCCCCGGCGTTTTGATTTGGAACGCTCAGTTTGCGGTTCAGGCATTTCTCCTTTTTGTTGTCGTGCAAGTTGCCGATGGAACCCAGGATGAAAGCGCGATCGGAAGACGACAGAGTGGGTTGTCCAAGTTTACGCATCGCATTCAAAAATCGCTCTGCATTGCGATGGTTGTCGTGGTTAGCATCATGCCATGCTCGGAACGATTTGGGATTTGGGACCACTGGCCAAGCTGGGCGCTTTATGCCCCTCACAGCAGTCGCGTTCGTGTTGAGATTGCGAGTCCGAGTGTTCCGCGTCTGCCGGCTTCGTTAGCAACATGGATCAAGTCATCTGCCGACGACGCAGAAGCGCCGGTCTGGTTGCAGGTTCCGATGGACGCCTGGTCGCTCAAAACATTAGACACGCCGATCTACCCGCAATCTCGTTTTCAACTCGGTGTCGCTCGGTATATTGCGAGCGAAATCAATTCCGAGTTTGAGATTCGGATCACGATTTTCGGAACGGCCGATCGGTTTACTGGTCAACGCAAAATGTTGACGTTGGAAGTGGACGAACGAATCGCCAAATCAAATGAATTATTTTGGCTCAATAGCAAGCCGCGACGAAAGTAGCGAGCTTTAGGTCACCTGCACGAGCCCAAGCAACTCAACGGCAGCCTCGCTGTGTTGGCTTGCTGTGAGGTAATTGGTCCGGTGCGAATTGGGAGCATTAGCGAGCCGTTACCGTACTTTCTGCATAAACCTTACGAAATCCTTGTCGAACTTGCTCAAGTCATCCCCAAAGGAGTGCTGGAAAAGCTCGATTCTTTCCTT
Organism: Pirellula staleyi DSM 6068; assembly: GCA_945875845.1. GTDB lineage: Bacteria > Planctomycetota > Planctomycetia > Pirellulales > Pirellulaceae > JBKCUI01. The sequence goes on along the minus strand of CAMCMB010000078.1, from coordinate 23,950 downwards.
TGGGCTAGACGTTTTGCCGGGTGGAATTTCGCGAATGCTTTTGACATAACTTGCAAACTGCTTGGGCTTGCTTTTGAGCAAGTAGAACGTGAGTCCCCAAGCTTCCGCATACGCTGACGTCATCGTATCGCCGGACCGTAGCTTCCCATCGTCCATCAGCAACATTTCCAGGGAGTCGGACCGTCGCTGAGGCATGTAGCGCGCGAGGTTTTGGTAGTTGTACACGTTTACTTTACCCGTTCCCCCCCATCCATTAGGGCTATTCGGATCGGGCGATTCAAAGAAGGTTGCAAGACCTTCGCTGAACCAAAGCGGACTATCGCCGAGCCTCACTTGCAGACCGCTGTTGAACGATATCTGATGGCAGGCTTCGTGCACGATGGTTGCGACGGTGCGTTCTGCTTGTGGACGAGACAGTATTTGATTGATCAATTCCTGATTGACTTGAGCTCCGGGAGGCAACAATCCTTCGATGCCGGTCAGATCATACGAAGCCAATCGATTGGTTGACTGATGGTAATAGCCGATGGTGTTCTCTGCCCCTGCGAACTCCTTGCTCGCGTAGTCAACGTAACCTTGCTTGGTTTCGAAAAGGAGAGCAACGAGAGGAAATCGAGGGGGTAAAAGCTCAATGCCATTCTTCTTCCAAAATGCGTAGAAACCTTTGTGAAGGCGTTCGTATAGACTTAGGTTCCAGCGAGCGTAGACGTCCGATGTGTTGTAGCAAATAACAATTTGCTCCTTCTGCATTGTTTTGAAGCCGGGAGGCAAAAGTTTGAGGACTTTTGCGGCAAGTTCTTTGGCAGGCGTTGGAGCAAGCTTTCCGGGCAATTCCTCGATTCTTTTCAGGTCCGAAGGTGCGATGGCGGTGAGTTGACCGTCTGCATCGAGGATGAGGTGTCCTAGGATGTCGTTGCACGCAACCAACTCTCCGACGATGACCCTGAGCTCCTTGCTCTCTTCGAACGTCATTCTCAGCAGAGATTGTAGAGGCGGTTTGGCTGGATTCGTCTGTTCGGAGGCCGAGGGTGGCAGAGGTTCGGTTTGCCCGTGAATTTTTCCGCAGAATGCGAAACCTGCGAACCAACCCATCCCGCTCAGAAAGCAAATTTGGAGCACAGAGGACCGTGAGTGGATTGAATGCATACCGTTTTTTTGAAACCGTCCAGGTTATTTGTCTAGCCCCGTCTCGGGCGGTTTTCGTCGAAAAACTGCAACTACGTCCTCGACGGGTACCACGTAGAGCTGATTGTCGGGCTCAAAATCAACTGGAATTGCATTTTTGGGGTGAAACAATATTTTGTCATATTGACGTAAAGGAACATTTTCATCGTGTTCAACTTGCCGGCTGATCGTGACAATTCGGCCCGTAATCGTTGGGATTTCGGAAGCATCCGGCAGTGCGATTCCACCCTTGGTTTCACGTTTGGGCTCGTCTTTTAGGACCAAAACGCGGGCGCCCACCGGTTCAATATAGTCAAATGAAGATGTTTTTTTAGTCATTAGCAAAGCATAGGCCGCATCGTCAAAACGGCAAGTACATTTGCACTTGCATCCGATGTCGAACTCGTCATACTACGGAGCTTCCCGAAGAATCAATTGGGCTGGTTTACGGCCCGTTATCATCGAATATTTAGAGCAGCGGAACGCAGCAGTAATGATTGAAACGATTGAAGTGGCCAAACGAGATGTGCTCGGCTCCCGAGCCATGATTAAGATTCGCGAAAAGGGCCTAATCCCGGCAATTCTTTACGGCCACGGCCAAGAAAATGTTTGCCTAACAGTTTCCCTTGAATCCGTAAACAACCTCATCAAGCACGGTACAAAACTCGTTTCCCTGAGTGGAGATATCGTCGACACAGCCTTGTTGCGAGCAGTGCAGTGGAGCAGCATGGGTGATCACGTCATCCACGTTGATTTCGCCCGGGTTTCCCAGTCCGAAGATGTCGAAGTAACGATCCCCATTCATTTGCACGGGGAAGCCCCAGGTGCTCTGTCTGCAGCCGGTCAACTTCGCTTCATGACTCACGAAATCGTCATTAAGTGCCCTGCATCGCTAATCCCAGAATATTTGGTTTGCGAGATCGGGGCATTACAGCTCGGCCAGTCGATCCATGTGAGCGATTTGGTGTTGCCAGCTGGCGCCACGACAATCACCCCAGCGTCGATTGTCATTGCCCAGGTTGCGGTTGCAGCCGGTGATGCTGCGGCAGCAGCCCTTGCTTCGCAGGTTGAACCAGAATTGATACGCAAGGACAAACCGGCTGAAGCTGGAGCGTAATGAGTGGTGGCATGGGTTCTGTTGCTCGTGCGATAACCGATGCCGGAATGGCATTGATTGTCGGACTTGGGAACCCAGGGACCAAATACGATCGAACCCGACACAACATTGGATTTGATTGCCTCAATCGTTTGCAAGCAAGCATGGGTTCGCCCGGTTTGCAAGCAAAGTTCGAGGGCCAGTTCGCGAAAGGTCGAATCGGGCAGCGAGACGTCTGCTTGGTCTGGCCGCTTACCTTTATGAATTGCAGTGGACGGTGCGTTTCGCAGTTTGCTCGATTCTACAAAGTGGAAATAGAGAATATTTTGGTGATTTGCGATGATTTGAGTTTGCCACTTGGTAAACTCAGGATTCGCAAAACAGGATCAAGCGGTGGCCAGAAAGGCCTCAGGGACATTATTCAATCGCTAGGCACTCAAGATGTGACCCGTTTGAGGATCGGAATCGATCCTACTCCGGCGCACTGGGATACAGCGGATTATGTCCTGAGCAAATTTTCGGCTTCCGAGCGTGCGATCGTCGACGAGGGGCTTTTTCGAGCCAACGAAGCGATTGCGACTTGGTTAAAGGAGGGGGTTGATTCTGCGATGAACATTTTTAATCGCGAGTCGAAGCCACCGAAAGCGTAATCGTTTTTAAAAGTAATACCTAAGGTTCATTCAGCAGTATTTGGATCAGTTTCCAGGAGTTCATACGTTGGTTACCGGAATTTACGAGTGCCTGTTCCTCTTCGACAGCAACCATTACGCCCGCGATCCAGGTGGTGTTTCGGGATCGGTGCAAACCCTGATCAGCGATGCTGGCGGAGAGATTTTGGTCAGCCGTTTGTGGGCTGAGCAAAGACTCGCTTATCAGATCAAGGGCCACCAAAAAGGGACCTACTGGCTGACCTACTTCAAGCTCGACACCTCCAAGCTCAAGGAATTGAATCGAGCTTGTCAGTTGAATGATAGCTTGTTGCGATTCATGTTCACCCGGGTGGACGCAAGATTGATCGATGCACTGGTGGCTCACGCTCAAGAAAAAGTGGTTGTTCCCATCGATGTGCTTGAAAAGGTGGCGGTAGGCGTCGGCGGCGGTATCGACGATGATGAAGAATTAGAGGTTGACGACGAATAGGAAGTTCGGTGTCGCCAAGCGCTCAATCGTTTTTTTAAAGAATCGAGGCACCTCATGGCTAGCTACAATCGCGTTATTTTGCTCGGAAATCTTGTGCGTGATATCGAGTTGCGGTACACCAATAGCCGCATGGCCGTTTGCCAAAATGCAATTGCGGTCAACGACCGACGCAAAAACGCAAGCGGAGAGTGGATTGATGAGACCTCCTTCGTAGATGTCACGTTTTTCGGACGGACGGCGGAGGTGGTCAGTGAATTCCTGGGTAAAGGGTCACCGATATTTGTAGAGGGTCGACTCAAGCAGGACACTTGGGAAAAAGACGGCCAAAAGAGAAGTAAACTGTACGTCATAGTAGACCGAATGCAATTGCTCGGTGGACGAAGTGACGGCAAAGGTGGAGAAGCTCGCCCGCGAGCTGCTGCTCCTGCGGGGAATACCCGTTTTGTGGATTCAGCAAACGAAGTACCTGGGGCCATGCACGCCGGAAACCATTCCGACATGCACGTGTCCGAGGTCGGGGAAGACGTTTATGTCGACGACGATATGCCGTTCTAAGGCACGCCGTTCGCAAAGGCGCACTGGCGCAATGCAAAAGCATTTGCTCAGCAACTCAAGAATTGATGACTTTTTTTCGGATCCGAGTTTTAAAAAATGGCAGCTACTAAAAAGAAACGCGTTCCTCAGTTCCCACGCCTTCCAAAAGGCCCTAACGGTGGAATTCAATTGATGCTGATCCAAAGCGTCGAACATCTAGGCAAATCAGGCGATGTCATCGAAGTGAAGCCGGGTTACGCAAACAATTTCCTACTGCCTGAAGGCCTAGCAATCGTTGCTACCGATCACCACAAGCGAATGGTTGAGAAGCACCGGGTCAAATTGCAGGATCTTGAGAAGCAACGCCTCGTTGGATTGCGTACGCTCGCGGACCAAGTCTCCAAGCAATCGATCAATGTCGAAGCAAACGCGAACGACGAAGGACACTTGTACGGAAGTGTCGGCGCAACCGAAATCGTCGCAGCCCTCAAGGCAAACGGTTTTCATATCACCGCGGACCAAGTCAAGTTGGAAGGTGTGCTCAAAGAACTCGGGCTCTACACAGTCAAGATTCAAATGCACGCCGATATTACAACCGAGCTCAAAGTTTGGGTTGTCCCCACGGCAGCCCACTAACCGGAATGCTGCCGCGCGAAGAGTTCGTCGAACAAGCATACCTTTTTCGAATTCTTTCGGAACGCTTAGGCCAGGACATCACGCTCCAAGACCTCTTGGAGCAATGTCGCTTCGAAGCCTTAGCCACAACGAAGCTTCCGATGGCGATAGGGTTTTTGTCGACAGAACTGAAGCACTCAGGCATCATGGCGCTTGGGATGAAGCGCTTACAGCACTACTTCACCCCGTTCCAGACGTTCGTTGTCGACCAATCGGAACAGGACGCGGGACAATTCGATTTCAGGACAGCTCTCAATATCCTTCGTTTGGAAGCAGAGTTTCGTGCAGGCTCCGACAGCCGACAAGGTTTGTTTTTCTATCAGTTTGAAGTCTTGTGCCGCAACCGACTCAACTACGACCGCGGCCTGAAGGCGATGAGCGACGACCCACTCTACTCACCTGAGTGGCGAGATTGGATTCTTATCGTGCGCAAGCAATTGGGTATCATCGATATTGCCGACTTGATCTATGGTCGCAGCGAAGAGTTTGTCCACTATCGCAAACGCCATCTCGGTGAGGACGCGGAGGCTGAGTACCCTATCCTGTTCGGTGAACGCGAAGGAAAGATCGCTTTTGCAAATCGCGGCAAGGAGCCTTTATTCTTGTTCGCGGCCATGCAGCGACATCTCGGATACCCGGCCGTTCCCAAGCGCGAAGTTCGCGATAACTCACTGGAGATGATTCCGCAAATGCATCGCCGCCTCGAGCGGCTTGAGATGCGGCTCAAGTTTATGGAAGATGAACAACGACAGGGGATCGACATCACCAAGTTCTACACAGGACCAACCAAACTCCCAATCGACCTTGATGAGACGCTATAGAGTCCTATGAAACAATCACTCCTCTTCGTGCACGAACTTGCTCCAAAATTATTGACTCGCGAACTGAGTAGCCGCGAAGTCACGCAGTTCTTTGTAGATCGAATAGAAAAGTTACAACCGTCCATCCGGGCGTTTATCTCGTGGGATAGCGAACTCGCGCTGTCTGCGGCGGACAAGATCGATCGCAGCAGGGTATTAGGCGAATCGCTTTCTCCGTTGGCTGGCATCCCCATCGGGATCAAGGACATTCTCTGCACGACCGATTCACCGACCACTTGCGGATCGCGAATGTTAGAGCACTATCGTTCGCCGTATGACGCTCATCTGATTTCAAAATTGCGGGAAGCTGGGCTTGTCATTCTTGGCAAAACCAATCTCGATGAATTCGCCATGGGTGGTTCGACCGAAACCGGGTTTCAAGGGCCATCGCACAATCCCTGGGATCTCGCGCGGACCTGCGGAGGTAGCAGCGGTGGATCGGCGGCCAGCGTTGCTGCCGCGATGGCGCCGATTGCCATCGGTACCGATACGGGGGGTTCGATTAGGCAACCAGCAGCCTTCTGCGGAGTGTGCGGACTTAAGCCGACATATGGGCGCGTCAGTCGATATGGACTCATCGCCTACGCGAGCAGCTTGGATCAAGCCGGGCCCTTTGGGCATACGATCTCGGACCTAGCCATGGTTCTCCAAGTGATTGCTGGTCATGATCCTCGGGACTCAACCAGTTTGAATGTGCCCGTCGATGACTACACCTCGACGGTTTCGAAACCATTCGATGGCGCACGAATCGGTGTGATTCGCGAACAGATTGATGGAGAAGGTCTCGACCCGGAAGTTCGGCAAGCGCTCCTGGTCGCCATCGACGAATACAGACGAATGGGTTGCAAAATCATCGACATCGCGATGCCGCACACCAAGTACTCCATTGCAACGTATTACATCATTGCCCCGTGCGAAGCCAGCAGCAATCTGTCTCGATACGACGGCGCACATTTTGGTTTCCGCGCAGCGATCCAAAACAAGCCTGTCACGGCTGGTGCAAGTAAACAGAACGCGCCGTTGGTCGAGATGATGAGTCAGACGCGTTCCCAAGGCTTTGGCCCTGAAGTGCGTAGACGAATCATGTTGGGCACGTATACGCTCAGCGAAGGATACTTTGATGCCTACTATCTCAAGGCCCTCAAGGTTCGTCGTTTGATTCGGCAAGACTATGACGCTGCTTTCGAGAAAGTGGATGTCCTCTTGGGCCCAACGACACCGACTCCACCGTTCCGCCTCGGCGAAAAATTGGACGATCCGGTCCAGATGTATCTTGGGGACTTGTTTACCGTCGGCGCAAATCTAGCTGGAATACCTGCTCTCTCGTTGCCGATTGGGAAGACCAAGAACGGCTTGCCTATCGGCATGCAGCTTCAGGGGCCGGCACTGTCGGAAGCGAGACTGCTTCAAATTGCAAACGACTATCATCGAGCCATCGACTATCGACCGATGCTGTGCCAGATCGCTGTAGATTGATGGGCTCGCGCCGTTCCGCTACCAATGGTTAGCGACACTTTTCACCTCAGAACCTCCCTAGCAAGGCAGCGACGCTTTGGGCGTGGGAGGCGTGGGAGGCGTGGGAATTGTGTCGTAAAATCCCAATCAAAATGTATAATAATTCACAGTTTCTCAACCACCAACAACGTCGCACCTGAAAAGTTCTCTTATGAACGCGCCGGAAATGCCAACTTTCGTGGACATGCAAAATCGATTTGGTGCCATGCCAATCTCGCGAATTCGCCTAGTCCCACCTCCAGGTACAGCTACAGAAGCAGATGTGGTTGCGATTCATGACGCAGACAGGAGACTTTTCGAGCTTGTTGACGGAATATTGGTGGAGAAAACAATGGGGTCCAAAGAGTCAGAGATTGCTGTCTGTTTGAGTCGGATTCTGTTGAACTATGTTTTGCCGAGAAAATTTGGCAAAGTTCTGGGTGCGGATGGTATGTTGCGATTGAATACTGGCTTGATTCGAATCCCGGATGTTTCTGTCATCTCCATCCTGCGATACCAAGCAGTTGCTGGAATTCAGGATCAGCGAGTCTGGTCGGTTGTCCCAAACTTGGTCGTAGAAGTTCTTTCGGAGAACAACTCACGGAAAGAAATGCAGGACAAACTGAATGAGTACTTTCGTTATGGGGTGGAAGAGGTTTGGTACGTTTCACCTTCACTCAAAACCATTTGCGTTTATTACTCGATCGAAGAATCGGTCGCGATTGAATCGCCAGCTTGTTTTAACCAAAGCCGACTCTTTTTCGATTTGGTCTTTTCCCTGGACGATGTTTTTCTGGACGACGTTGGCATGGAGACCCAACGGGACGGCTGACAAAACGCACAAGTCGTGCCACGACAAGTTTACGAGCAAGTGAGTTGCCGTCCGATGAATTCACTCAGGATTGGCGAATTCTCACCGGACAGTTTGCGCTGTTCCGCTAAAAAAGTGAGCCCCTTTGGCCGCACGCTTCACAGAATAATGATCGGCCGCAGTGGAATGCAAAGAAAAGGAATGGAAAGCGAAAGCGCTCCGATGATCTGCCGAGCTAGTCCGAGCGACACGTCGTCATTGCGACTGGGCGGATGTGCGATGCCCATCAATGGAATGAGGAACAACATGACAATGAATTCCGGCTGTCCGTACGTGTAGCTCGTATAAACCACGTATCCAATACAAGCCAGGTAGGTCAGCCAACAAACTTTCCGCGAACGTCTCCCGAGCAGTCCAAAGATCACGTGCCCACCATCCAACTGGCTGATGGGAACCATATTTAAGCCGGTGACTAAAAAACCGACCCAGGCTGCCATCAACATTGGGTTCATCGATTCATTGCTGATGCTGTTGCTCTTCATCAAGCCACCGCCTGCGATATCGATTTTTTTGTTGTTGACCCGCTGATCCGGAATAATTTGGGCGAGCCATTGAATCGCGAGAGGTTGGCCAAACTGAATGGAATTTCCTCGCGTTTCAGGTGGCTGGCCATACATCAATCCAAATGCAGCGATTGGAATGGCAAAGACGAGGCCTGCAAGCGGACCCGCCAACCCAATATCAAAAATCTGACGACGATCGGCTCTCATACCATCCATCAAGATGACTGCCCCGCAGGTTCCTGTCGGGCTGATTGGAAATGGGATGAAAATCGGCAGGCTTGATTGAATTCGGTAGATGCGGGTCGCAAAGTAGTGCCCGAGTTCGTGGGCGCCCAAGATAATCGTCAACGAAACCGCAAAAAGAATCCCGGGAAACCAGTTCGCTAGCACATGTCGCCGAACTTCAAAGAGCGATTTGTTCTCGAATGCCTCGGACATTAGATGACCAGGTGCCCAAGCCGCAATGCCGGCCCAGGTCATGGAGATCAACGTCAGTATTAGTAAGATGGTGGGAACTAGCCATCTAGGGCGTGGTTGGGTCACCGTTTTCGGCGGATGTGCCGAGGAGGCCATGTAATCGTCCAATTCCATCCCAAGCGTTGAAAACGCTTGCTCGGCTCTGTCCGCTAATTTCGCTTTGTCATGCATTTAATGGTTGGTTGCAAATAGGGTTTCGGACACGAAACGCTCGGGACGTCATCGTAGCAACTGTATTCTAGTGGGTTCTTGGTTCGTGGGAAGCGAATCGCGTGACGCCCAAGAACGCCCTCTTTAAGCTCGGCAGGAGCCTCGCTCCACCCCTGTCAACATGTTTTCCGCGACTTTGCGCAATCCATTCGTTGCTCGGGAGGGTGAGGCTCCTGCCGAACCTTGTCGCCCCTAGCTCGGCAGGAGCCTCGCTCTCCCATTGATTTCCGATGGTTCGACATAGGGGAAAGATGTTTAGAGCGGTGGCCTCGCTCCACCCCTGTGCTATGAATCGCTGCGGACAAGCTAGAAGCTTACCCCAGTCTGTGTTACATTAACTGCTGGATTTGGGTTTCCGACGATTTTCGTCGGTCAAACCCTACCAAAGTAATTAACCTCCGAGAACTTCAAGAACCTACGCAATGCAACCGCCATGGTGCTCACGAAAGCGAGCCTTGGTGGTCGAATGCGAATAGCCCCTGGATAGCTCGACCAACTTAATTGATTACTGTCGTATGATCCCACTACTGCTTGTCATCCCGTTTGTACTCGTTGCCGGCGGATTGATCCTTTGTTTTTCCCACAAATACGCCATTGGCGTACCTGTCGCAAGCAACATCAATCCACGCTCGCGAAGAACACTGTTTGCTAGACGAATCACGTCGGCTTTACGTGTTTCTTCGATGTCCAAGCCAGATCGGCGGTCAATCATTTGCCGGACGGCAAGAGGGTTGATCGCAGACGGGCCCAATGAGCGGGCTCGCACCTTAGGTACTCCGACCGAGGCTTTTGTGCGAATCCATAGAAAACTCAGCCTGCTTTGATCGCATTACGAAGTTGATTGATTCGTTGGTCGAAACCGATCCACCATTTGGGGCGTTTCGCGCAATTCGGAAGTCATTGTCGTCTGTTCCTTAACAGAAAGACTTATCGTGATCTCAACTGCGCTTCTCTTCTCTTTTTCTTTGCCGATCAACCTTCCGATCCTTGCTCAGACCGAAACCTCGAACTCCACGTCTAGCGTGCTGATCGGGGGCTTGGCACTCGTTGTCGGTGCCGCGATCATGTTTGGCATCAATGCGCTTCAAGGACGCGATGCCAAGACGCAGTCCAAACGAGCGTTGGAGCAGTCCAAGCTCGATGGCGAAAACCTAATCAAGGCCGCTGAACTCGAAAAGAAAGAGAAGTTGCTTCAACTCCAGTCCAGATTTGATAGCGAAAACCAAAAGACCAAGGACGAGATTCGAAAGCGAGAGCAAAGCCTTGAACGAAAAGAAGAGTCGCTCAAGCAAACAGCGGAAGACGTTCGCAAGCAGGAGAAATTTGTCGAGACGACGCAGCGCAAGTTGGCCGATCGAATCGAAGACGTGAACCGAAAGAACGAACAGTACACTCGCTTGCTTCAGCAGCAACAAGCCGACTTGCAGCGAATCACCGGCATGACCGTCGACGAAGCCAAGAAACAATTGATGGGCGTATTAGAAAAGGAATTGCAGGGCGAACTTGGCACGGTCATCCTCCGCCATGAAAAGCGAGTGGCTGAGATCACGCAACAAAAGACTCAAGACATTTTGTTGGTGGCCATGCAACGCTACGCATCCGCTCAAACATCCGAGAGCAGCACCAGCACCGTCGATATTCCAAACGACGACATGAAGGGGCGCATCATCGGCCGCGAGGGTCGCAATATCCGCGCATTCGAAAAGGTTTCAGGCTGCGATCTGATCATCGATGATACACCGGGGGTCGTAATCGTGAGCGGCTTCGATCCCGTACGCCGCGAAATCGCGAGGCAGTCTCTAGAGAAATTGGTGGTAGACGGTCGAATCCATCCGACGCGCATTGAGGAAATTGTGGCTGCGACCGAAAAACTGATGGAGGGTTTTATCCGTCGCAAGGGTGAAGAAGCTGCTCAGGAAGTCAACATTCAAGGTCTACACGAAAGGACCATTGATATGCTGGGGCGTCTGCATTTTCGAACAAGTTACTCGCAAAACGTATTGCGGCATAGCGTCGAAGTCGCATTCCTCTCGGGCATGATGGCGGAAATGATTGGACTCAATCCTCAAACGGCCCGCCGTTGCGGTTTGTTGCACGACATCGGAAAGGCGGCCGACCATGAACTCGAAGGGGGCCACCCCAAGATCGGTGCGGACTTGCTAAAGCGCAACGGCGAGAATGAGCAAGTCGTGCATGCAGCGTTGGGGCACCATGACCAACTGACCACTGAATTTCCATACACACTGCTTGTGGCGACCGCAGACGCTTGCAGCGCTTCACGTCCCGGTGCGCGTCGCGAATCGCTGGAACGCTACATCAAACGAATGGAAGAACTCGAAACCATTGCGCGTGGTTTTAATGGAGTTGAACAGGCGTTTGCGATCCAAGCAGGTCGCGAGTTGCGTGTGATCGTTAGTTCCAAGAACACCGATGACGCCGTGGCAGCCAAGATCTGTCGCGACATCGCAAAGTCCTTTGAAGAGCAACTTACCTATCCAGGCGAAATCAAGGTGACCGTTGTCCGCGAAGCCCGTTTCGTCGAAGTCGCTCGCTAAAGATTCGATAGCTGTCTGCCGAGACTACCAGCCCAATGGTTCCTAAAATCAGGGCTGGTAGGACGCTTCCGCTAAACAGCCAAATAAAAAGGCCTAACGCCAACAGGCACCACCACGGACGTTCGAAAAGAATCGCTCCGAACCAACTTGGAATCAGCACCAAAACTCCGAGCACAAGCCAACATCCGATCATCGATACCAAGGGATCGACGAATCCATTTTTCTGTGACGATTTCACGGTCGGTACCGCATGACTTTTATCGGTGAAGTCCAAATGACTGGATTCCCAAGAGGCCAACTTAGGCTCGGCAATCGCTCGAAGTTGATGCCACTGCTCAACCGCCTTGCCATAGGAAATTGGATTTTGAGCGCCAGGCGTATCTGCCCACTGCCGCAGGTATTCCAAAGCACGCTGGTTCCAATGCTTTTGCCAACGATCCCAATCGGAATCGGGCGCGGCAACTTTCACTCCGACGTTGGATACCAGCGACCGATTGAACATTGTCAACCACGCTTCCGAAAGAGTTTCTATTGCAATACTCCAATCCACTGCGGTGAGAGCGATACCACCCACACGCAGTCCAATATTCGATTCGTCGCAAACGAAAATCTCCGACTCGATTGGGTGGCTCACTAAGTGCGGGGCGTGCAAATTTTTGTCGCCAAGCAAACCATCTGCAGCTTGATGCACCGTCGTGATCGCGATCTCAGAGCAAAGCCCCATATCCACAATCGAGCATTTCACCCGCGAATCAGATAGGGAATAGCCCACCTCGCGCCCGTCGACTCGAATCGATAAAACATCGACGGTTTCGTCGAGCTGCCACTCCCATTCTGCGAACGAAGAATGGGTGTTTGCCCCTCTGTCGATCCAATATCGGGATTCAAGTAGTATCTTCGATGTTTCGATGTTCGGGTGCTGAGTCGGTGCAATGACTTGATAAACAGACTGAGCGATTGTTGCATCCGCTGCGGGATGCTCGGGTGACATGGTCCGCTCGGTCATACTCCGATTTGTTTTCGTTCCAAAGCCATCCTTTTCGAAGACTTCAAACTCGGAATCGATGGCAATTTGTTGACGTAACAGCTCGGGGGTGGTTGAAGTCACAGGCCTCCATTCGAGCGGCACATTGTCCGTTCGCTTCGCCGCAAAGTAAGTTGCAATCATGTCGTCGTCCACGGCACGCACTTGCGACATGAGCTCGAAAGCGTTCGCGGAATCACCGTCCGCGGGGACGAACCGAATGGAAAGTGGCGCCCCTGATTCAACTTCGGAAATAGTCTCCGGAAGAAAGACTTGGAGCCATGCTCGATTGGCAACTGGACAAGGCATCGAAACAAGGCGAAGCTCGCTGACCCATCGGTCTTTGAAGGAGGAAGGGACTTCCAAGACGAAGGACGGCTTCGATTCAATGGAGTATGATAAGCTCCCCGTCAGTTCGACTTCCGCTGCCTTCAATCCGTTCTCCCTGTGGGCAATCAGAACGAAGTTGCCTTTTAATGGCTTGGAACGTCGTACCAACTGGCAACGAGAAGTAGACGTTATGTTGGAACGCAGTTCGTTTGCGTTGATGGTCATGAACTTGATCGATTGGTTGGCGCCTTTTCCCAACAGAATTTCCGAACCGGTTGGATCAAGACGCAAACCAACAGACTCGGAGGCAAAAACATCTAGAGATTGATCGTAGTTGATGCTCGCCGGGAGAATTAACCATGGCACTTCCTGCCAATCGTTCGAGACCTCGGACCGTCCGCTTCGCGAATAGACTCCATTGGAAGTTGCCAGGTCGAGTCGCTTGGCTTTAATCAAAATATCGCTGATCTCCAACGACTTTCGATCCGTCAGAATCTGAAGTCGGAGTTTGCCATTGAGTGTGCGCTGCAAGAACCGAAATGGCCCACTTCGATTGTAAACATCGGTCACGACAAAGTTCGACGGCAAGTCCAAGTGCAACGTTTCGGCGTTAGAACCGCTCCCGAATAACTCAATTCGCGTGGTAAGGCTTTCTCCGAATCGATCGATGTTCCATTTCGATTGGACCCTTGCTTGCTGTCGCTCCGCAACCGGTTTGGGTTTGAGTATTCCGAAGCCGCCATTGAGTGGGATCCGAAGTGGTAATGCGAGTGGGTTGGACTTTAGCTCCGGCCAGTCCAGTTGCTCCTTCGAACCGATAGCAGGGGTCCATGTATTGATCCCTTCGATGCTCCAGTTGGATCCTGCGGCTCGCGAATACCGAAAAGTGCCAAGACGCGTACGGCGATCGCGACACTCTGCAAACAAAACATTGAGGCTCTGGTTGGTTGATTGTGGAACCCACACGACTGCAATCTGCCGATCCCGCTGGAGCTGGCTCGCGGGAGTGGCGTAGCTCGCTCCCTTGGACCATTCCAAAACATACCGTTTGCGTGACAAGGTGCTTCCAGGTCGAACATCTACCCAATGCGCGTCGCCCCAGTGAGTCCCGATAGGCAACCACTGACCATCTGCTTCGATCTCCACTTCCCTAGTAACAGACACACCCTTGGGGAAATCAATGATGGTTTTCGCTTGCAAAATATCGTTCTGAAGAAACAACTCCGTGTTCATCACTGGCGTTTCATCGCTTTCTCCTGCGAAATTCCCACCCGTCGGATTCAATGGCGAGACTTTGCATTGCAGACGATCGACCGCACCGAGCATAGCGATAAAGCGGCCGGCTTCCGGATTGATGACTTGACCCCGCGAGAGAACATCGATGGAAAGTTGCGAGTCTATCTCTATCTCGAGCGAAGCATTGCCAACCGGAATCAATCCAATTTCCAGTTGTTGCGATGGAGAACTCGATGGATCTTTAGAGATTTCGGACGTCCCGGTTCGAAAAACAGGTTGCGCGAATACTTGAACCGTGCGTTTGCCCTGCTTTTCGGGAATCCACTCCCATTGCGTACCTGTCCGGCGAAGTTTGCTGCCGGGACTGATTTCACTGTTGTCGATGCTAAATCGCAATGCTTGAAGTTGGTCCGGATTGAATGGGAACCGCACAGGACTTAAATCCTCACCGACCAAAAAGGTATACGACATAATGATTTGATCCGCGCGCCCGCGCGATCCAATTTTCAGAATGTGTTTTGCGGAAACGGGTCGCGTTCCAAGTTCCGGTTCGGCGATGCGAGTCGGTTTTCCCGACAAGATGTTTCGTAACTCGTCGGGTATATAGACGTTTGGTCCAGCCAACTCGCCCGACTCGTCAATGGGAATAACTATCGGAAAGATGCTCTTGTTATCGCTCCCGATCGGTTCCTGACCTTGAATGCGTTGTGCAGGCTGTATTGCGTCGCAAAACAACCAACCCGAGACCAAGGCGAAAAAAAAACCTGCAAGACTGAGTGCAGTGGTCTTGATCGAACCGATCCATTTTTTGCCATTTCTCGGAATTTTGGATTGAGCGGAAATCGAATCGCTATGTTCCTCTCGATCATTCCACGGAGCCCATCGCGTCGAGTTCCGGTGCGAAAGACTCGAATCGTTTTCGACTCGTTTGCTTGTGAGGCGATGGATCACAACAACACAATACCCAACGCACATGCCAATTAAACCAGGAAAGGCAAAACGTGCCGAATGGAACAGATCCGTATGAGCAGCAAAAACGAAGACTGCGCACAGTACCGTTGCGAAAGCGCGTTGCGTCAAAATCAGTCGAGGTGTAACGACAGCCAAGAGTGCGAAACAAATAACGGACACGAGTTGTCCGGAAACGACGTCATGGATCCTAATCGTGTCTCGTTGGTTCGATCCCTTGGGGCTGGCTAGTTCCAAAGAAGTCTCGTCGAATTGGTCCAGCTCGACTCGCCAATTTCCCTCCGACCAAGTCGGTATGAGAGCATCGATCGCATGGTCTACTTCCTTATGTGCTATCGAGTCTCGGGCACTTGAATCGGTGGCGAAGGCCGCATGGAAAAGGGATTGGCACTGTTGCCAGAGGGGCCACCGCGACGAAGGCTTATTGCCACCTGGCCGATCGCGCTCGTTGGAAAGAGATAATTCCTTGGGTAGCCAAAGCCTCCGCCGAACACTTAGAAAGGAATCGTCCGAGGAAAAGATTGGCCAGTGAAACGCCGCACTGGACTCAAGAAAACGTCGACTCCAACTTCGAGAAAGGGTTGGACCAGCCAAATCCAAACGCATTTCGGCATTTCCTTCCGAGGGCATATCGCCCACGATGAGTCTGCGACCATCTAGTTGAAACGGGAGCGTTTGGTATTCCTTTCCTTTGCGAACACGCACATCGATAGGATGCCAGTTGTCCGCAAGTTCGATGACAATAGGAACCTTGGGTATCGCGTTGCGAGAACGCAAAAAGAGCGATGCTTTCTGTGCGCCAAGCGTATCTACCAATAGGTCGAGCTCGCATTCCCAGCCTATCCATGGCCGTATGCCCAGCGGCTTCAACGATTTGAGGATCAAAATGGGTGCAGTCGAATTCGTGTCTACTTTAAGAACCTTGGTACCCCTCTCGTCGAAGGCCCAATTGCCATGCTCTTCCTTGCATCGCATCAAAATACTTTTATCCGCACATTTTGCTATTTCCGATTGAATATCTGCATCAACGACCTCGGGGAATGGAATTGCGATCTCTTCTTCCTTGCTCAATTCGGCGAGAAACGATCCTCGAAACTTACATCGCATTTCCGCACCCGATAAATCGAATCTCCAAACACGTTTCTCGGGCGTAGTAGGATCGGTAGTCTCACTCTTTGGCTCGAGGGAAACCCAGGCACCATCCTTGAACAGGGTCCAAACAACACGCTCTATGGGCAATACGATTTCGATTGCATCGTTTCGATTCGAACCAAAATCGATCTGAATCTCGTGCTGGATAAAAAGTGTTTGACGGGAACTTCGGCTGACCGTTGTTTCAATCTTGGCAACGTGTTGATTTGGCTTACCAATCCATAGCAATTCAGGATGAGAACTACGGTTCGGGTTAACGGTATTCGGTCGGACAGAGTGTGGCGACTCCGTGCGAAATAGAAACGATGTGCCCAGTCGAGGCAGCAAGGCTCGCTGCCACTCAGGAATCGAGTCTTCATTGACCATGACGTCAATTAAATTTTCGCGAAGACTCAGCCGAAACTTGCTGGAGTCCTCAATCGCCAGAGTTTGGCTTACATCCCAGTCTTGCATCTGCAGTATGGGCTTGGAGGTCAGCCGTCTAATGGGTTCCTTCGAAGTCGAAAGGTCCGCTTCGCGGTAGAGCTGAAGCTCAACCTCAGCCACTCGACTCCTCTGTATTCTGTCCCAGGTCAAGCGAATATTGATAGGCGAATCGTACTCGTTCGGTATTGGTGAAAAAGTCGCTGGATCATTGCGGTCAATCGACGTGATGGAACGAACGCGCCAGCCTGGTGCGATCGACAAAGCGGTGTGATTCGAGTCTTGTTCTAGAAACAATAGCTTTGCTCTCACAACTGCCAGTATGCTCCGTTCGTTGTTCGTGAGACGAGTCAACACCTCGCATTGTCGCGTTTCTCGTTCGCGTTCCAAACCAACGGAAAAGACTGGGGGCGTGTCATGCCATGAATACTCAAGCGGATTACCATTGCCACCCTTTGGACTTGTAGCCGACTCGACAAATCGGCAAGATTCGCAGTCAACCGCTGTCAGCCGCCAGGGTGCAATCCCATGTACGACCGTGCTACCGGACATCACATACCCACGATCGAACGCGATTCGCGGAGTCTCAATTTCGTTTTGCGAATTCGGTCGAAGCGGCGTAACAAACTCCGCGAAGACTCGCATGGATTGGGAGTGGCTTGTGCTGATTTGCCCTACCTGTTCTGTGGCGGCAGCAGACGCGTTGATGAGCGGAGCTTTGTCTAAATTCGACCTGGGAGTCCACTGGATCCAATCATTCAATACTTGCCAATCCACATCCTGTTGATTCACGGTCAATCGTCGCAGCCTTGCACCTGGCGCGATGCTCAATCGCATTGGAGATAAGGCATCCCAACCGACAAGCAACTCGGCATCGCAGGTTGTTCGAATCTCTTGCCCGTCGATGAAGTGTTCGAGTCTCTGCGTCTTAATGAGTTGAGAATAGCGAAAGGCCTCGTTGTCGTTCACGAAATCTAGTCCGCGTTCCCCGACACCAAGCGACACCGAAAAAGAAGCCCGCCGACTGCCACCAAGCTCAATGAGCCAAAACGAGTCGGATAGCCCCGCCGCATTTTGATTGGTCAAAGAGTCCTTGGCCGCCTCCGCCCAGGGTCCCAAGCGAACGTTCATTTCGGACCAATCCTCAATGCGCCGGGCAACGGTTGCGGAATCGAGTACCGCAGCGCGTGGCGGGAGAGCAAGCACCATACAACTGTTTGCGCTTTTGGGGATATCGAATGCAAATTGAAGCTTATTAGGCAAGCTGGTTGCGCTCGATTGGACCGTCCATCCAAACCACTGAACGATCTCTCCATCCCGTTGCGCTTCGCTCGTTAAGGAGTTGTCGTACTCTGGATAGGAGGTGGGCACTCGGGGAAATCCCTGCTCGTCAAATGTCCAATCCGTCGTTTGTTCCGGTTGCCGAGACACCGCTTCGCTCGGAAACACTTTCGAACCAAGGGCGAGCGACCAAGGTTGCAGAGTCACTCGATCGCCTGCCCGAAGCGAGCGCGGTAGCACTAGGCGAGAACGTTTCGAGACTAAATCGCCACCGACGAGTCTAGCGAGGTAATGAGAGGCCAAAACAGGGCTACTTGATCCATCGACCGGAAACCCTGTCGCAGCGGCGTTTTGGCTGGCGTTCGCATACTGTTCCATCCAACGACTCAGCTCTATGGGATCGATCGCCGTGTAGCTTTCCAGGCCAATCGATGGCAGATCACCCTGCGGAACAAATATGCGTCGATAGGGAATCGCAGCGTTGGTCGAGTTCGCTTCGCTCGCAGAGTTGGTCGTTTCCAACGTTTGACCATAGGCAGTCGTTATCGCGTCGGACAATGAAAGAACCCGAACCCAGCAACAGATACTCAAGACCGCGAAATGCAACACTCGCCGTACTATCATGGGACCTCACCCATATTGCTGGCAATGGCAGTCGATGACGGTTCCAAAGCGTTGACTTCTCGAACCGGTGAGAGGGTGGATGGGACCGCGTTGGGTAATAATCGCAACGAATCGGATGGAGAAGCGGGGGGCGTCGGTCGAGGAGCTGGCAGAACGAGTGAGGGTCGAATGCGAGAAGCGAAAACACTGCGACGGCGCGTTCGTCTATCCACGACCCATTTCATCATCAAGTAGAGAAAGGAAATTCCAATCGCGGCGACAAGGCTCTGAACCAATGCAACCGAAAGATCCCACGCCCACTGAGAAAACGCCAAACTTACTAGCAGCAATCCAATACCCAACCAAGGCTTGCGAATCCACCGAAACTCCATCACAAGAATCGATCCGATCAACAGAAAAATTGCAACAGGAATCCAGAGCAAATAGCGAGGGGCTAACCAAGCCTCCATCGAGGCGTTCTGGTTCAGGGAAAGAAAGATGTATTGATTCGATTGCGGACTGATATTCGGCTGAAAAGTCGCGCCCATTTGCCTTTCGATTTCTGCTTGCGTCCAGTTGTTTTTTCGACTGAACCAAAGATCCTTCCACTCCCAGCGATAGCCAGGTGAGAGGCTCGCAGAACTACCCACCAAATGAGCTGTCGCCGGGACGACAACCTGCCAGATTAAGTACGCTTGGTTATTGCAATTCCAGATCTTTGGCGGCTGAGCGCGGAGCGATGTGATCCATTGCGATTTTGTGGAGGGCCACATGAAAACTTCAAGTACATAACTGCTCTGATCGGAATCGGACGATTGCCGCGCGACTCCATCCAACGCGATGTCCAGCCGATTCATTTGGCCCGCATTGGATACCGAAACGGCCCTGCGTCCGTTCAAAAGAACTTTTGTGTCTGCAAACCGATCAACGGGTAAGTCCAAGGAAATCGAATTTGCATTGGTATGGAATCGAACCACGAATCGTTCGCGGTGCTCCACCGCGTTCAAAATCGATTGCAACCAAACCGACTCGATGTGAATCTTTGTTTCGTCCTCTTGGGTTACGAACAGCAACTCCCCCACGAGTCTTGGGTCTTGCTGAGTGCAATCGAACTGCAGATGGGATGGGTCCTCCTTGGGCTTATCCTCTCTCTCGGACCGGTCTGCGTTCGGCGATTTCAGCAAACATCGCACATTGGACTCGGTACGCAGTTCACCCGAGAATTGCTCGACGATCAACGAGTCCTCGGCTTTATCCGCAGAGAGTATTGGCAGTGCCCAATCGAAAGGAAGCTTGGCAGCCTTATCTTTTCGTCCATTGGGCGAGCGCATGCGAACCGTAAGTTTTTTTTCCTGCGATGGGTTTGCATTATCCAATGCACCCGCCGGCAAAATCAAGCGTTTCCAATAATATCGCGTCTGAATCTCGGGTGAGAAGAGATTATCGTCGTTGAAGGAAGCGTCCTCCATGGATTGAATATTGACGGGTACATTGTCGATATTGACTCGAAGCGTTTCCAAGCTTTCCTTCGAATCCAACCTCCATTCCTTTGGAATCGCTAATCGCAGTGTCCTAGGGATTCGGCCCTGCGAATTTAATTTCCATGTCTGTGTGACATCAACCCATTCTTCGCCTATGGCGATCATGGATTCCGCCCTCGCTTGGATCACCATATGACTTAGCGACGCTATCCCATTCCAATATGCCCATGCATCCGAGCTGTCGACTCTGTATTTCAAAACCGATCGCCAATTGGTTGCCGGTGTCCGTCCGGACAAAACGCCATTGCTCGGGCTCGGGTTCGGGTTCGGCAGGTCCCCACTCCAGGGAAGAATCGAAGACGTATTACTCTCCGATTGACTTAATATCGATGTGGAGGATTGGATGGTAAGCTCGCCGCCCACGCAAACCGAGGATCGCTTTTGGGATTCCGGATCAATCCATGAAAGCATCGGCAAGGCCACCTGAATCAACTCCTGATTCTCGACCGTTGAACTTGCGGATTGCGAAAGCACGAAGGTAACACCTCGCGGTGCCAACATTCGGCTTTCCTCTCGCGATACAGTTGGATTGACTGCGGTCGAGTCGTTCACTTGAGCTGGTATCTCTGTGGACGCCGAATTAACGCTGGAACCACTTGACTGGTTCGGCAATGCTTCCAGCAATTCGCCAAGACTCAGCGCAATCGAAGAAAAATTTTGAGGGTTCCCTTCGGTGACGATCGTCGTGGTGCTTCGATTGGCGACGAGATCAAGATACCGCCCAGAAGGTTGTATTTGAACTCGATCCACGGACCATCCCTGAACATCCAATTGCAAAAACGGCAATTGGCGTATGTCGTCCACGAATTCAATAATGCCCGAAAGTTGCAAATTGGGCTGATCGTATACGATGTTGTAGGTAGCCTTCAACTTGGAGATTTTATCTCCCGTGCTCCACTGACATTGCAATGGTGTGGTTTGTTGGTTGAAACGAAAGTTGTACGTAAGCGGATCGCCGCCATCACTCAACTGCTTTGTAAACTGAATGCCCGGCTGTGGCTCCCATTGAAATTTTACGTTGCGAGGGACAATCAAATCCATTTCGCCAACATGACGCTGCACACCTTCTACATTCGGAATTGCAAATTCCAGGGAATTGGAATCCGAGGCGACCGTCGTTTGCCATTCGACAGAAACCTCGATGTTCGTCTGAGATACGGCCTCTTCAAACTCCAACTTAAGTGTCGTATCTGGCCCATCTTGAGACGACTCCGATTTGCTCAATCGATACCCTTTGAAGGGAATGGACGATGAAAACGGCTCTCTCCAAAGACTACCCTTGGGAAGCGTGATCAAAAATCGACGACCACCCAGCGACTTAGGACCGCGAATTGCAAGTTTCGCAACAGCGCGAAAGAGTCCCGAATCCGGGATTGGCGAGTAAGTCGTTTTGCTTTCCACTTCGATCGACTGAATCTGTTCCGCAGCAATTTTTCTCGACCAATTCAAGGTTACTGGGCCTCCAGATGTTCTCGCGATCGCGACGGACATCGAATCCACTTCTAGAAAGGGTTCCACCACTTCGGAACCCGTTCCCGTCAGATTGAGTTCCCATTGTCCAAGGGGCAATTTCAATCGAAGCACCGTCGGAACATTTGGCAAATCCAACCGAATCGATTGCCCCTGGCTCGTGGTCGTTACATTGCAAAGCGCTTCAAATGCAAGTCGCCTCGAACGCTCCAGGCCTGGTTCGATCTTCCATAGGTACCCTGTCGACTCACTTGAAATGCGAATGGGTGGAAAGACCGATAGGCTCTCACCCGGTAGCGTCGAAGGTATTGCTTGTACCAATCCCAATCCCAACGGGACGCTTAACCAACGCTTGTTCGGCTCAGAAAGCCTAGCTTGAACGCCCACTTTCAAACGTGCCACACTCTTATCGATCAAGACAGAAATGTCGATCTGCTCGAGCGTCTCGATGGGCAAGGCAGTCGGTGAGGCATCGACTTCATCTCGCAAGAATTGTTCGAATTCCTCATAACGGGATTTAGGCACGAAAATGCCATCACCCATTTCGTTCCGCATGAGGATGGCGTCCGGGAGAACCCCAGGTGTCAGCACATCGGGAGTCTTGCCCTGTACGGGCATTTGCGGTGTGCCGACAATTTCCTGAGCAAACGCC
Source organism: Pirellula staleyi DSM 6068 (assembly GCA_945875845.1). Classification (GTDB taxonomy): domain Bacteria; phylum Planctomycetota; class Planctomycetia; order Pirellulales; family Pirellulaceae; genus JBKCUI01. The sequence goes on along the minus strand of CAMCMB010000078.1, from coordinate 1,690 downwards.
AAAGAGGACCATAGGCCGAAACACAGTGCGATCGTGCAAACCTTCTCAGCGATTGCATGCCCGCCCCGCAGGAAACAACCTGTGGCTCGATGCAAATGTGATCTAGAGGAAAGGTTCACAAAGTCTGCCAAGTCCCAACAGGGACAACGAGGAAAGAGAAGAGCCAAAGCAAGCCACACAGAGCGCCCGAGCTGTTCATTTTACGCAATCCTCGCCGACAGTGTTACCGAATTCACCCCCCCAAAGCAAGGACTCAATAAGGTAGTCCAGAAAAACCGACCCTAAAATCCAGATAACCGGACGAATCGATCGCGAGGACGGCCCCCTTACCCCCTCCGGCCTCTTCGCCTCGAAGCGGGGCTGCTGATTGAGTGGATTTACTGCAGGCAAAGGCTCTGCACAACCCGAGCCCGTGACGTCTTATTGCGATAATGGATTGTGAGACGAGGTATTCGAAAGTGGCATGGGCGTCTCGCCCATGAATTCACGAACGCGCTCGTGCCACGCGATGGTAACCCGTGCCCGGAAGCGAGGAGCCGACTGCAATCCCTCGCGTAACGGCTTGTTGATTTAATGGTACGACGGACTTCCTAGTCCGTCGAATTCCCCATTGACGGACTTGGAAGTCCGTCATACCGCCCTTAACCCAATAACGACTTCATTAAATCAACAAGCCGTTACGCTTCGGATTGTGATCGAGCCTTTGCGTTCAGCAAATCCACTGAATCAGCAGCCTCCCAAGGAGGAAAAGGGGAGAAAACGCACGGAGAGCACGCAACTCCATCGGGATTTCGAGTCTAACGTCTTCTAAAATGTGGGTAAAGCTGAGGCGTCTCGCCCATGGAGGGAATAGTCAGGTGGGTGGTAGGCAGGTGGGTGGTGGGGCGGGTGGGTGGCACCGTCAGGTGCCCGAACCCGGATCTGCATCCCGAGATGGGGCGGTTGCCCCTGAACCACGACGGGCGGATCGACCAAGGAGATGGAAAAGCCAACTTGGTCCAAATCCAGGATGCCGAATCCCTGCTGTTTTTCCTGCTGTGTCTGACCGACCAGAGGGTCGAGTACGAGAAAGCGCCCTTCGACCATCCGTCGATCACACTCGTCAATGGTTTCAGCAATTCCAGCATCCATTCCGAAAATGCGATCGAGATCGCTCCCGTGGGAGCCAATGGGTACAAGGATCCACCTTCGCAATTTCCAAGCTCGAACTAGTGGTCGGCCGACAATGCGATCGGATTATTGGTCTGGAGTCTTACCATCTGTTGATAGATGCCGTCGGCTTCGACCAACTCCGCATGCGTTCCTTACTGCACGATCTTGCCCTGATCGAGGACCAAGATCATGTCGGCATTTTGGATGGTACTGAGTCGATGGGCGATGACAAATGAGGTTCTCGAACGAAGAAGCAATTTCAAACTCTGCTGGATCGCTTGCTCGCTCTCGCTGTCGAGGTTGCTGGTTGCCTATTGCTCAAGGCACGGCAGCTTGCAGATCCCACGGTACGCGATCGTTACTGTTCGATGTTTGCGGCGTGTGGGATTCCACGATCGCGCCTGAGGTTAGAGGTTGCGATTGCCGAGACCATCGAGCACTTAGGGTTTTACAAGGAGATAGACATAGCGCTCGACACGTATCCGTACAATGGCACGACGACGTTGTGCGAGGGGTTATGGATGGGAGTACCGCCGGT
>CAMCMB010000077.1 GCA_945875845.1 Pirellula staleyi DSM 6068 | reverse complement strand
TTGGTGGAAATTATGGTACGTTCCAGGTTTCACTTTGGACCAATCGTGTATCGGCATCTGCAATTCCTCTTCTATGACCAAATGAAGTCGGTCGCTTTGCTGTCGTTTCCAACGCATTGTACTGCCAACAAAACGCTCTCCACAAGGAGTGACCAGAAGGGTCCGTAATTCCAGGAACATGCCATCACCATGGAGATGAAGGTCCCACCGAAAACTTGGTTTCTACAACGCATCCAGTCGATCGCAAAGGAGACAATCGCTCTTGCAAAGTGGTGGGATGATCAAGTGATTTGTGAATCGTCACCGGACGGCTTGCGCCGTTCCGCTACATCGTGAGTAACGCTTATGCCTGAGTACGAGTAACTCAATGCAAGCGAGGCTCCGCCTCGCCGAAATGTATCCTTGGTTTGTGAACTCGGGAGGCAGGAGCCTCCACACCAATGCGTTCCCAGGCAGAGCCTGGGAACGAGTAGTCTCCTGTGCGACGTTAATTCCAATCAGTGGCACTCGGAAGTGGGGGGGGGCCGAGAAGTATCAGTAAAAAATAGACAACGCGGCAGGCATCACTTCTCCTGCGACTGGAGATGTACCCCTCATCTCACCGTCTAGATTCATGCGATCCGGCGTCTCCGTCTGAATCTCAAACGACCGAACTTGATAGAATTCGATGAAGTCAAGTGAAACATGGGAGCCATCAAAAACTTTGGTAAACAGCTTCAGCATTTGCCATCGACTAGCATCGCGAATCAAAGCCACATCGATCATGCCATCTCCGATTTCCGCGCCCGGAGTCAATTTCATATCAGCCCCGGTGAACTTTCCGTTGCAGGCCATGAAAAACACAAACGAGTCCTCAAGCATCCGACCATCCAGTAGTATCGTGGCTCGACGACGCTTGGCTCGCAGAATTTCGATGAGTGCTGCCAAAGCATAGCGAGACGTACCTAGCATTCGTAGCTTCTCAGCCCTAATGTTGATATCGGACACCGCTCCCCAGCCAACGATGTTTGCGCAATAAGCCGTTTGATCGCCCATTGCTACACGCACCACGTCCAGTGGCATTGTTCGACCAGCCACGATTTGCATCGCGGCTTGAGCGGGATCTTTACAGTTCAAATGCCGTACCAGTGAATTTCCGGTTCCCGCTGGGATGATTCCCACCGGAATAGAAATGGGTTCGTTGCGATGCATTAGTCCATCGACTACTTCATGGAACGTACCATCGCCACCGACAACACAAATGCCTTGAACTGCGTTTTGATCGAGGTTTCGAGCGATGTCACGGGCGTGTCCCGGCCGATCCGTCATATGGACGTTGAGATCAATTCCTGCCTTTGCGAACAACGGAGAAACCCGATGGAGTACGGGTACTCCGCGACATTTCCCTCCGCGCGGATTGACGACAACAGCCAAGCAGCGACGCGGCATTGCAAACTCTCTCTAGTATAAGGCAAGCGGCTGATTGAAATCGAAATGAAACGAGGCTCCGCATTGCAACGACAATCATCAGTAAACGCTTCGCCACGAGTGGAGACGACCGATTACAGGGCGACACGACGGACTTAGAAGTCCGTCAATGGGGGGAATTCGACGGACTAGGAAGTCCGTTGTACCACTAAAGCAACGAGCCGGTGAGCGAGGGGATTGCAGTCGGCACCTCGCTTACGGGCTTGTTGATTTAACGAGTCTTTACCTAAGCTATGGTTTTATCATAACCCGAAACGTGAGTGAGGGGCAAAGAGTCCCTCGTTTACACTTCAGGTTGTGATTAAATCAACAAGCCCTTACGCGTCGGGTTGTAAAACAGCCTATCTAGGCAAACAGCTCTGGTACCGCCAAGGCTTTGACCAACTCACGAGGCTGGTTCAAATGGTTGTAGACGATCGTCTCTGGATCGATCCCAAATGCATGGTAGATGCTTGCTAGCAGTTGTGCTGGATGCAGCGGGGACTCGATCGGCGCGCTCGCCGTCTTGTCGCTCTTGCCATACACAAAACCGCGTTTTGTGCCTGCACCTGCGACAACCGCTGTGTAACAGTACGGCCAGTGGTCTCGGCCGTCGTCGGAGTTGCCATTGCCACTTGTGCTGACCCCTCGTTCTGGTGAACGACCGAATTCGCCAACTGCGACAACCAAGGTGTCTTCCAACATTCCTCGTTGATCGAGATCTTCGATGAGTGTGGACAGGCCGGCGTCCAACATGGGTGCCGACTGATTCTTCATCCGTTTCGAGAGATCCGTGTGGTGATCCCAAGAATGATTGTCACTATTGGCAACCTTCGGCCAAATGACTTCCACGACCCGCGTTCCCGCTTCGACCAGCCGACGCGCCAGCAAACAACTTTGTCCGAAGGTATTGCGGCCGTAAGCGTCCCGAAGCACTTCTGCCTCTTGGCTCAAGTCAAACGCTTCTCTCGCCTTGCCCGAAACCACCAGCGACAAGGCTTGCGAAAAGTACTCGTCGAGCTGCTGATTTTCCACGGCAGCATTGATGGTCGTCATCTGTGCATTGATCAAGTCTCGCAAGGCGGCTCGTCGTTGAAGCCGAACGGCAAAAACCTCTGGCCTCAATTGCAAATCGCTCACGTTAATGCGATCCATTTTGGTCATGTCCATGTCGTCCCCTTCAGGAAACAACGTGTATGGATCATAGGATTTGCCAAGGAAGCCCGCGTAGCCACCTTTGCCTACCACGTTGGATTCTTGCAATGGCCTCGGCAAAGTCACAAAAGGTAGCATCGGCTCGTCGGCAGGCCGAATGCGAACGATGTTCGATCCGAAGTTGGGGAAATCCTTTGGGGTCGGAGGCTCAAGTTGACCCGAGGGGCTGACTTTGTCGGTCGTGTAGCCGGTCATCATTTGATAGATGGCAGCCGTGTGGTTGAAGAGTCCGTTTGGCGTGTAGCTCATCGATCGGATCATGGTGAAGCGATCGTTGATCGTGCTCAGCTTAGGAAGATTTTCCGTGAACTGGATGCCGGGGATCTTGGTCGATATTGGCTTGAATACGCTTTTGACTTTGTCGGGAACATTGTCCTTGGGATCCCACAAATCCAAGTGGCTTGGCCCGCCTTGCAAGTAGACCATGATCATGCGTTTGGCTTTGTTCCAGCCCGGCGTTTTGCTGGCTTCGCTCGCTTGAACCGATTGCAGCTTCATGAGGTTCGCTAGACTCAAACCGAATAAGCCCGAACTTCCTACGCGAAGCACATCTCGGCGTGAAACCTGCAATTGCGGATCGCACAAATCCTTGCCTGCACCGCCAACTAATCGAAACATAGTGTTGAATCCTTTTACGTGATTAATCAATGGTTAAACAAAAACGCAGGACTATTGATGAGCGCCCAAGTAATATCTTCCGCAGCAGTAAGTCTACCACGATGGCGTTGCAGGTCGCTCTCTTTGACATCATTTCGCAATCGCACCAGTCGGCCGTCATCGACGAGTGGGACCGAAAGTCGCTCGACTCGCTTCTTTAGTGTCAGCACTTGTTCATCCTCGGGCAACGCTTGATTCTCTTTGGCTAATGCTGCCGCTAACTTTTTCGATTCGGGGGCCGACAATCGAAAGTACCCGACCGCATCTTTGGTGATGGCTTCGTTCCAAGCGGCTTTGGGAATTTGAGCGACTGCATTGAGCGATTCCGACAACCCGAGAGAAAGATCGCCCACATGGTTGGCCACACTCAATCGGAATCGACCGAGTCGGTGATTCTCAGCGTTGTGAAACTGATGAATACGCCATTGGAGCACTTCGCCCGCTGCGAGTTTCACGGGTTGCTCAATCGAAAAGACCGCCCAATGCTCGGCCCCCTCGGCTCCATTTACGGCCCAGCCACCTTGATCCTTGGGTTTGTCATCGATGACTGCCGCAGCAGAAAAACCAGCCTGATCGAAATCGGTGAAACCCTTCGTCAATTTCAGCTTGCGCATTTCCTTGGGCTTGTCTGGCATGCCAACGTAGACTTCCAATTCCGTCACAACAAAATTCCCGTTTGCGGACAGCCCAGGCCCGGAGGCTTTTAATTCAGCAGCGGTTAGGGCTTCTAGTCGGACGGCATTGAACTCCGCTGCATTCGCGGAGGTTTGAATCGTATAGGTCGCCTTGTCTGCGGAACCGCGAGCAATGATCGAACGGTCGCCTTGCGGGACCAATACCGAACCATTGGACGATTCCGATTTGGATGGCATCAATGTCTGCCAAACGGTTTCATTTTTGTTTTTGGTTAAGTATTCGTCCAGTTTGTTGGTCAAATTGGTTTCGAACGCATCGACGGCTGCTTTGGCCGCGGTGGCTCGTTCCACGCGGGCTTTCTCTGCCATTTCACGATCTGCTTTGATGCTCTCGATACGAGCGTCCAGCTTTGCTTGCGCCTCGCCTCGCTCGGCGTCTTGCTGGGCTTGCTTTTTGGGCTTTTCGGCGAGCCACCAATTTTCTCGCTCTGCCAACGCTTTCGCTAAGCTTTCGTGGTCCGATTCGATCAACTTCATGACCGAGGCAGCCGCCTCGATTTCAGCCGGCTCAGCAGCCCGATTGAGCACTCGCAGGAATAGTTCATTGATGAGCTCTCTATCCACCGTGAATTGTCCGACCAGCTGATGGATCGAATTGCTTTCGTCTGCAATGGCAGAACCAAGTGTCGGTCCACTTACGAGAGCCATAATGGAGCCAAGCCTGAGTTCGCTGGAACGTTCGCATTCGCAAGCGCTTTCACGCGGTGGACGACCTAGATTGTTCAAGAAACCATCCGGCAAACCAGCATCCGCGTCGGCCAGCGATGCCGCCCGCGAGCCTGGACTCATGCCAGGCAGCTTCGAGATCGAACCCGTGACTTGATGGATGGCATCGTAAAGCACTTCTGCTGGTAATCGTCTCGGCATAGCATGCGAATAATTGCGATCATCATCTTTGTTCCACTCGTTGTTTTCCATCGAGAGTTGATAGATTCTCGACTGACAAATCGTTCGGACCAAGTGCCTGACATCGAACTTGCTATCGATAAAATCCTTTTCCAAGTAGGTGAGCAACTCCGGAATGCTGGCTGGGTTGCCTGCTCGAATATCGTCGATCGGCTCGATCAATCCTTTACCAAGCATGTAACCCCACATTCGATTCACAAAGCTGCGAGCAAAATAAGGGTTGTTGGGACTGGTCAACCAAGCTCCGAATTGCTTTCGCCTGGAGCTGTCGGCTTCGACGGTGTATTCGCAATCGAATGGAAACTTGGGTACAACATTTTGTTGCGTCTTTTGATGCTTTACTTCTGCAGTGCCCGTATCGGAAACTTCTTCGTAGAGTGGTTTGGCTCCTTCGACAGCCGAACCTCCGATGGTCTCTTTGCCGGACGCTTCGTCTTTCTTCAACGAAACTTGGGAGAAAAAAGCGGCCGTTTCGTAGTACTGGTCCTGAGTCCACCGTTCAAACGGATGATCGTGGCACTTATTGCAGTTGAATCGAACGCCTAAAAATAGGTGCGTTGTGTTTTCAAGCGTATCTTCGGGGTTTCGAAGTATTTTGTAGTACGACGCGGGCGGATTGTCTTTGTTCGATCCAGTAGCCGTAACAATTTCCGTAACGAATTGGTCATAAGGCTTATTCTTGGCAATGCTCTCGCGAATCCAGTCGCGGAATTTTGTCGCGCCTGCTTTCCCTAAGAACTTCGAATTCACTTGCAGTAGATCGGACCACTTGTTCGTCCAGTGATCGGTGAACGCTTCGCTTGCCAGCAAACGATCAATGAGTTTGTTTCGCTTTTCTAGTGTCGGTGTTTGATCCGCAAGAAACGCGCGTACTTGGGACACGTCAGGCGGCAGGCCTGTTAAATCCAAAGTGATTCGACGCAAGAAATCCGCATCGTTGCACAATTCCGATGGCTTGATCTTCATGCGTTCCCACTTCGATGCGACGAGCGAATCGATTTGGTTTTGTTGGTTCGTTGGTTGCCAGTCGAAACCCGTTCGGTCACCCATCACGGTCAATGTGGTTGCCGAGTAAGCACCTTCGAAACGGGCGAGAATGGGTGCTTCACCGCGTCGAATGGCCTGAACTCGCCCACCCTCAATGACCCCCGCTACATCGCCATTTCCTGTTTCGATAAACGCTTCACGGGTAACGTCACGAGTCGCTCCATCAGCGTACGTGGCCAAGACCCTCAATTGCTGAATGGCACCCGGCATCGGGGCAACAGGATTTCTAGGTGTCAACTCAAGTTTCACGACGCGTGGCGTGTCGTTGTTGATCTTGGCCCCTTCGGAAATCCATTGACGAATAACGAGAGCTTGACTATCCCCTGCGTCGAATAGTTTGCCACCCACGTGTGCAACAAGCCCTAATGGTTTGGCAATAATCAAGCTGTCGGTAGGAGACGAAGGATTGATTCGACGGCCCGCTAGATCATCCGCCAAGGAGCGAACGTCGTAGAGCGGATCGTACCCGCGAAGCGACAGCTTAAAGCCACCTTTACCCGCTTGTGCTCCATGGCAAGTACCGGAATTGCAACCGATTCTCGATAAAACCGGGTTCACATCCCGCACAAAGTCAATGGGTTTCGTGGCTTCGAAGTTGACCGAAACCGGCAGTGACTTCTTGTGCCCACCGAGTTGGATTTCGATTTCGCATGATCCATTGACAAGTGGTTGCACCCATCCTCGCTGCGAAAGCCAAACATTTTTTGAGGCACTTGTCATCGCCGCGATGCGGGTCGCGTCCAGGACTTCCCCGTTATCCAATTTCGCAGAAACAATGATCTGAGCCGAGTCGTTCCAATGGCCCAAGGTGAGCGAGGCCGGCTGCACATCGATTTCGGTAACACGCGAAAGCGGAAATTCCGCAACCTCCTTGATGTAGTCAGGTGAGGTGCGTTCCGATGCGTGGACAGTGGCCATCTCGGCGAGTCGTTTGCTCCGCAGGTCCTCGACGACGGCCGGGTCGGAGGCCTTGGATGTGGAGGTAGGCGTGGTGTCCATGTCGCATTCCGACACCGAGTTCGAATAGTTCCAAACGCGAAGTCGACCGTCGGAACCGCCAGCCGCGAGTCGACCGGAGGCGTCGAACGCGATCGCATAAATGGCAGCCGTTGGAACTGTCCAAGTCGCAACCACCTGAGGTTGAGCCGTGACAAAGGTCTCCAGTTTCTTTTTTTCTTCCGCATTTCGGTCGGACACACGTTTCTTCTGAATCGCTTTAATATCTTCGGGAAGCTGGCCATCGACGTCATACGACCAAACTTTGATCGTGCTCTGACCGTCCAGCGTGGATGCAGCCGCTAGGAATTTCCCGTCCTGGCTAATGGCAACGTCGAAAATTCGCCCAGGAATGGCATCTAATTGTCGAATCAAGTTTGCGTCGTCACCGATGACTCGGGCCGTTTGTCGAAAAACTCTGTAAATTTTAGGAACGCCATCCGCCCCACCAACCAATATCTCGTCGCGTTCCGGATGCCTTGCTAACGCTTGAACTCCCCCACGAAGTGCACCCGGAGTAATCGAAGTGATGTTATCGATAAACCGTTCGGTCGCGACCTCGATGAGCTTTACCGTTCGATCGCGGCTGGCTGAAATCAGGTGTTTGCCGTCGACAGTGAAGACCGTCGCTCGCGGCCAGTCCTCGTGAGCGCGTTGATACAGGACTTGCTCTCCGTCTAGATTGAAGGCCCGAACCGTATTGTCCGCCATCCCGATTGAGATCAACGAAGAATCCGGGGACCAGTTTAATCCGAACAAGGTATCGGAACCAACTTGCAGGCTTCGCTCCAGCTCCATCGACTCGGCGTTCCAAATCTGCACTTCACCCGAGACGCCATGCTCACCGGCAGCAACCGCAAGCCACTTGCTATCTGGCGAGTAGCGAATCGATTCGATCCGCGGGCTGAAGCCAACGAGTCTTTTTTGAAGCTTCCAATCCGGGACACTAAAAACAAGAGTCTCATGAAAACCAGTCACGGCGACCTGTTTTCCATCCTTCGAAAAATCGATCGATGTGATGGTAGGCGGTTGAACGTAGACTGGCGGTTTAGCCGACGTGAACCGAGGCCCCACCGCTTGAGCATCGCTGACTGCACCTGCGTCGATCCAACGCCGAATGATGTCGATTTCAGCTTCCGATAGTGGTTTCCCCTTCTTGGGCATTTCCGATTTGCCATCGACCGGGACAATCTCTTTCATCAAGTAGCTCTCGGCAGACTTACCCGGAACGATGGCAGGAAGTTCGGATTCGCCACCGGCCCGCATCGTTTGAAAGTCTGTCATCAAATAACCGCCAAGTTTTTTGGCATCTTGATGGCAGCCGAAGCAGTTCGCTCGCAGGATGGGCAAAACATCGCGTGAGAAACTCGGTGGAGTCGCCGGCGTTTCGTTTGTCTCCATTGACTGCACTGGGAGTGCGTCGAACAACAAAAGGAACGCGAATACGGGCAGACGGAAAGGGCGGATCAATCCAGATGGCATAGAGGCGGCTCCATAGCTATAAGTTTCACAACCTTGTACGGGATGCGAAAAACGCACCAAAGCGTTGGAAATCGTTAAATGCGGGGACGCAAGGGGAGTTCTGCGTTAGGTATGTGGGGAACGCGAATCTAGACGATCGCGATACTTCGTAGGATAACTACCAAACAGTAATTGGTCAACAACGGGCTTACAGGCACCCATATTGCAATTGACCAGCGCATTCGGCTATGCGTTTTGCTCGCGATTGCCTTGGATAATCCATGATAATATCGACGCTTCTGCCGTGTTCCGACAAACAAATCGTGTTGATCTCCCAATTTGTCTCGGCGCTCCGGGTTAGAATTCCTGCGACGCGGAGCGTCGCACAACGAAGAAGAAACCAAAAACAGTGGCGTGAAAGCAAACTAGTCATTCCCTACCCTCTATAATCCTATCGATCTGTTTTGGATCCTATTGGATTTGTCTTGTTAGCCAACCAGACACAGCCGACAAAAGGTGCAGGCACACTCCGCAGTTGCCGTTCGCAGTCACGCTTTTGCCAGAAATCTAGTTGGACGGCATATGGAGTGTGCCTACTACTTTGACTTTTGTTGGCTGTGTCCATAAAAAACGCCCAGAAGTTCGTCGCCTCACGTCATTTCACAGGAAAATGTATGTCACTGCCAAAGCGTTCCTTGCCGGTCGGAGGGGTCATCCATACTTATCAGAAATACAGCCCAACCGAGTTTCCAAGCCCCACCGCAGAGCCACCCGATTTGGTATCCGGCGCATTCGAACACGCATTGGCCTATGGTAACTACCGCCAGTTGACCGAAGAGGAACTCGCCCGGGCGATTCACATCGACCCAAGCCAGATCGGTGGACTAGGGCCGAGTATCGACATGCTTCTCGCCATGCTTGAGGACCGAAAACGGAAAATCCTTGAAACCTACCAAACCGACGGATTGGACAAGAAGGCGAACGATCGATTCGACAAACTTGCAAAACGGGCCAACCCCCCTTCTAAACTAAAAGGTGAATTTCAAAAGGCTGTCCACTCAAAGCAAATCTACCTGCTCGAGCAAATGTGGTATCGCGCGGACCGCGATTCACCCGAGTTCGCGTCTCAAGTCCTGCATGTCATGGAATCGCTCGGCGACAAATACAATATCGACGAGCTGATCAGTAAGTACACGTTTACGGGGCATCAAAAAATGGATATTCCGCAAGCGCTTGAGATCAAGAAGGAACTCGAAAAGATCGATGAGCTCCTCGAGCAATTAAAGGAAGCGGCCAAGACGGCCCAAATCGGATTGATCGATATGGAGGCCCTTGCAGAGTTCGCACCGCCTGCGGACTTGAATCAACTGGAAGAATTACGGCAACAGATCAACAACTACGTTCGGGAGATGGCGGAACGTCAGGGGCTTGATCGCGATGAGAAAGGCGCTTTTCACTTAACTCCCAAGGCACACAAAATATTTCAAAGCCGTCTCCTCGGAAGGATCTTTTCGCAATTGAAGGCATCCCGATCGGGCCGACACACGGGTCGCATCGTTGGCGACGGCAATGTCGAGCTGCCATCGACCAAGAAATATGAATTTGGTGACTCGATTGCCAATTTAGATACCACTCAATCGGTTATCAATGCGATGCTTCGTCGTCCGGATGAACGCCCCATTCGATTGCGATCCGATGATCTCGAAGTGCACAAAACGCGAAATAGTCCGAAATGCGCCACAGTTGTCGCAATGGATATGAGCGGCTCGATGCGGTACGACGGTCAGTACATGAACGTCAAACGCATGGGCTTGGCGCTTCAAGGTTTGATCACCAGCGAGTACCCCGGCGACTTTCTGCGATTCATCGAGATGTACACGTTTGCCAAACTGCGACGACCCGGTGAAATTATCGATATGATGCCGAAGCCGGTGACCATTCACAATCCGGTCGTTCGATTGAAAGCGGACATGAGCCAGCCCAATGTTAGCGAACAAGACATTCCGCCTCACTTCACCAATATTCAACATGCCTTGCGACTCGCTCGCCAGAATTTGGCAACCGTCGACACGCCGAACAAACAAATCGTGTTGATCACCGACGGTCTCCCTACAGCTCACTTCGAAGAGGAAACACTATTCCTCTTGTATCCACCTGATCCTAGAACCGAAAAGGAGACGATGCGTGAAGCGTTGAAGTGCGCAAAGGAAGGAATCGTGATCAATCTGTTCCTAGTGCCAAGCTGGTCGCAGTCGGAAGAAGACATTCGGTTTGCTTACCGATTGGCGGAACAGACCAAAGGCCGCGTATTCTTTACAGCCGGCAATGATTTGGATCGTTTTGTCCTCTGGGACTACGTCGAGAAGAAGCGAGAAATCCTCGGCTGAACGAAGATCACCGGTGATAACAGTGATCTCCAACCGACACAAGTTGTGTCGGCCAGTTGAGCCTGCGTTCAGCGCATCTAGGCGCCCTTTACTCGGGGAGAGCGACGAGGGGGAGAAAACGCACGGAAAGTATGCAAATCCATTGGGATTTCGAGTCTAGCGTTCCCTGAAGCACGACGATGCAAGTCAGTTCAAGATGGTTTACAATAACCAAGCCTTAATTTAGGCCCTCGTAACTCTCCTTTTGTTGAAACGAACGCTTCCATGAAACCAGGTGTCCTGCTTGTTGCCCTTTTGGCATGTCTTTTCTTTGCTGGTAACTCCCGCGCCGAACGACTGGTACTGGTGAGCGCATCGTACGGCAAAAACATTGTCGCGATATGCGATTCCGAAGGGAAGGTTTTATGGTCCCACAAAACGGGCGGACCAGCACAAGGCCACGCAGGGCATCACGATGTGCAGTTCCTCCCCAACGGCAATATCCTCTTTCACGATGATTGGACCAAACTCACCGAGATATCGCTCGACAACAAAGTCGTTTGGAGCTACGACTCAGCAACGAAGAATGGGAACGCAGGAAAGAAGGTGGATGTTCACGCGTTTGCTCGGTTGCCGAACGGTCGCACTGTGATCGCCGAGAGTGGCGTCGGCCGAATCATCGAGGTCGATTCCGAGGGAAAGATTGTCCATGAGATCCCGCTCAAGCAAGGCGGAACGCAATCCACTCGGTTGATGCGCATCACACCGCAAGGGACCTACCTCGTTTGCTCGGAACAACCGGGAGTGGTCACCGAATACAACCGAGCGGGTGAAGTCGTTTGGGAATACCCAATCGGCACGCGGGTCTACGGTGCGATTCGACTTCGAAACGGAAACACGTTGATCGCATCCGGGAGCGGCAATAGTGTTGTCGAAGTTTCGCCGGATAAAAAGGTTGTTTGGGAGATCAAAAATCGCGTTGCGGGTACGAACATCGATCTGAAATGGACCACCTGCCTTGAGGAACTATCCAACGGTAATTTTGTGGTTGGCAATTGCCATGCCGGCCCGGAGAATCCTCAAATCTTCGAGATCGATCGGCAGATGAAGGTCGGTTGGATATTTGATCAATATGATCTCGTTGGAAATGGACTCGCATGCTGGCAGATCTTAGACGATGAGCAATCGAAGTTGGCTAGAAAAATCATCGGCAAACTTGAGAAGTAACGAAGACATCCCAGCGGATGTCACCGTCGAATGCAGTTCACACAAATTTGGTGACGCCGGGTATCGCAATCGATGGAGTTTCCAGCACGCCCCACTCGTATTGTGGTGGACTAAGGTCTTCCTTGGAATTCCAAGCCATTTCCCAGGTGATTTCTTGGCCCGTGTACGTCGCCATCCGTCCCATTATGGCCAATAAAGTGCTTTTCGCCATGTACTCACCGTTGTTGATTGGCGTTCCTGCGCGGATGCTCGCGAACAGTTCGTCATGCTCGGCCTGATAATGAAGCTTGCCTTCTTCGCGATTCACCCATTCATTCTTGCCAGTGATCCTGGCACCGTTCTTTCGCTCTCGGAGAAAGGCCGTACCTTGTGAGCCCAGAACGGTGACGCTGATGTCCGATTTGCAGTCCGGGATTTGGCGTGTGTTGCTGACCAATTGAGCTCCATTGGAATACTCATAAACAACACTATGGTGATCGAAAATGTTGCCGTACTCGGGTCCTTTGCGTACCTCGCGCCCGCCCATCCCAATCGCACGCGTGGGGTACTGGTCACCCATTGCCCAAGCGCACAAGTCGAGATTGTGAACATGTTGTTCGACGTTGAAATCGCCGGACAGCCATGTGAAGTAGTACCAATTCTTCATTTGCCAGACCATGTCAGACCAATCGGGCTGTCGTGGCTTTACCCAGATGGGACCTCGGTAGTCATTCGCGAGCAAGGTTCGAACGTCACCAATCGCCCCGTCTCCGATTCGATGGACGGCTTCTTGAAAAGGCAAGTGATAGCGCAAACAAAGCCCTGAAACGATCGAGAGTCCCTTCTTTTTCGCCTCGGCACAACTCTTCAGCACCGAGTGAACACCAGGAGTATCCACTGCGCATGGCTTTTCAGCAAACACGTGCTTACCTGCATCCACCGCGGCCTTTAGGTGAATGGGCCGGAAATGGGGAGGGGACGTCAAAAGCACGACATCCACACCGCTGGCTAGTAATTGGTTGTAGGCATCAAAGCCAACAAATTGCCTTTCGAGAGGTACATCCAACTTGGACTCAAGCCCTTCGATTCCCTTGAGACTTCTGAGACTCATTTGAATTCGATCCGCAAAGGCATCCGCCATCGCAATCAGCTTGACTCTGCCATCGGCCTTGAGGGCCTGCGCGGCAGCGCCAGTGCCCCGTCCACCGCAACCGATCAGCCCAACCTTCAGTGTGTCGTTGCCCGACGCGTGCACTGGGGAAATATTCATGGAAGCGGCGATCGCACCTCCAGTAAGAGCGACGGCGGATGCGAACTCGCGCCGCGTGGAATGGGAGTCTTGCTTGGACTGGGGCATCGTTGGTTTCCTTATGGTAAGTAGCCTTGTCATCAACATTGTAACAGATACGTCGAGCCGGCGCTGAGCGGAGCGCGCCGGCGCTGAGCGGAGCGCGCCGGCGCGTGCAGCATGGTGAATTCTGGTGAGTTCCTGAGTGATCCGGGAATCCTCACCGGACAGCTTGCGCTGTTCCGCTACAAAGGTGCACAGCCTTTCGGTGTCGCGTTTCGGTGTAGCGTTTCGACATTTGCTATAAAGGGGGCTTGAATGAACTTCTTCCATTCAACCCCATGTGAACGAGATGAAACCAACGATGGAAACGAAACTATTTTATAGCTGCCTGGAGTCACCGCTTGGCGAATTGCTGTTGACTGGTGATACGCAATTTCTGTGCGGTGTCTACATCCGCAATCAAAAGCACACCCCCTTGATCGTGGGGGACTGGACACGAAAGGATGACGTGTTTGAAGACGTAATTATTCAATTGAACGAATACTTTTCTGGTGAGCGCATTCAATTCGATGTGCCGACGGCTGCGGTGGGAACGGAGTTTCAAAAGCGAGTATGGAAGGGACTTTGTCAGATACCATACGGAAAGACATGTGGCTACGGTGAGTTGGCTCGTGATCTTGGGAATCCGAATGCGTCACGGGCTGTGGGGATGGCCAACGGACGCAATCCGATTTCCATCATCGTGCCTTGCCATCGAGTGATTGGTGCGAATGGAGCACTGACCGGTTACGGCGGTGGGCTCACGGCCAAAAAATGGCTGTTGGATCACGAGTCCATGCGTGTGCGGTCCAGTTGATTTCAGCAAGCTTGCTAAGGCTGTGATTTGGTATCGTCGCCTTTCGCTGCGCGAAAGGTGCGTTCTCCGTCGGATAGGCTCTGGTAAACCGACGCTTACCGGCTTGTTGCTTTAGTGAAGTCGTTATTGGTTAAGGGCGGTATGACGGACTTCCAAGTCCGTCAATGGGGAATTCGACGGACTTGGAAGTCCGTCGTACCAATAAAGCAACAAGCCGTTACGCGTCGGGTTACCAAAGCGTGGCACGAGCTCGCTCGCTTGTGAATCCATGGGCGAGACGCCCATGCCACTTTCGAATACCCCGAGTCACAGCCCATTAAAGCAACAAGCCGGTAAGCGAGGGATTGCCTTCGGTTGCTCGCTTACGTGTTGGGTTGTCAAACTGCCGCCAAAAAGTGCACCACCCAAAAATTCACAGCCTATCCGAAAACTCGGCATGCATGATTTTTCACACAGAGTCACGGAGACACAGAGAAAAGTATTTTTTACCCGATACGGATCGTCGGCATTCCCTCTGTGTCTTTGTGCCTCCGTGTGACACTTTCGCTCCTAGACTGTAAAAAAATGCTTGGGTCATCACCGAAGGGCTCGCGCCCTGCCACTAACATTTGGTGGCGGAACGGCGCGAGCCGTCCGGTGAGTCAATCAGAATCAATTCACAGCCTATCCGCGAAAGAACGCGTCATTTACGCAACTTTTGCGGAGCAAAAGGCGACTATGTTTTGCCCTTCGCGAATAAAATTCACAGGTCGCACGGGCTCTTCTTGTGGCCATCCTGTCGCAGGTTTTCCGTGTTGTGGTAGTATGGGAGAGTAGATTCCTACCTCAAAATACCTGCGACCTAATGACTGAATTGAAACGATCGATCTTTGTTATTCCAAGCTCCTCACTTGAGGATTTGCCAGCACGAATGGGCCATGATGCTGCCCTCGATTTCTTGAATGCTTGGACTTGTCAGTGGGATCCTAGACTTCTGACGGCGTTGGGAACGTTGCCGGAATGGAAAAAAGCGGATGGCAGCGCGCTCGATCTCGAACATGCACTCGTCGTTTGTCCTGAGGTCTCCATATTGAAAGTGGACCAACCACAGCGAGAACGTTTAGAGCTTGGTCAATGCGTTCTCGTCGATTCCAACTCGAAATCGAGAGCAAATTTGGTATCGTCGCTGCTGGAATCGGTTCGACCGGCAATCGAAAGCGGGCTAAGCGAACCAAGCACGGAATCACCGATTTTGCTCGATGATTTTTACGCGTTGGGGTACGCCGTTTTGCAAATTCAGATCCTTGCTCGCAAGCTCCGTTATTCGTGGAATATAGACTGGATCATGTTCGGTGAGCAAACGCTCTCCGCCGCGAGGGCCTCGCTTTCTAACGATGCCGAGGAAACAGAGAGATGGTTGCAATCGTGTTTCGATTCCCTATCTCAAGAACGAGATCGATACTGTTCTCAGCAAGCCTACCTGTTAGACGTCATTTTATTGGCGACGACGACGCTCGGTCCTTCGCTCGATCGACAAATTGAGACAAGTCATCCGACCAATCTGCTCGCGACTTCGGCTTTGCTCAAGTCGCTCAAAGACCGAAATGCCAATGCGTGGTCTCGCATTGTACAAGGTATTGCCGACAAGCAGATCTCGCTTGTAGGTGGGCTTGAGTTCGATCGCCCACATTCCTATCTCTCTTCCTCCGCGATTCGTCGAGAGCTTGGACGCGGTATTCGTTCTTACGAGGAGTTAGGCGTTGAAGCACCCAAAGTTTTCTCCCGTTATCGTGCAGGATTCACAGCCTCAGACCCAATATGGCTTACTCAGCATGGTTACACAGGCGCGCTACTGGTCGCTTGGGCAGAAGGGACAATACCCGACAAGGATCAAGCCAAGATACGCTGGCAAGCGAACAGTGAGGGCAAGTCGCTTGACACCATCGCGGGACACGTTTTCGATGCTGCTTCGGCAGACAGTTATATCGATTTGGCCGAATCGCTCTCCAAACAACTGGACTACCATCATGTTCCCACATTAATCCTTGCGCACTGGCCAGGAATCCAATTGCAGCCTCTGCAAGATCTTCTGCGCGTCATCGCTCGAACACCCGCATTGGGCAAGTTTCATACCGCAGAAAGCTATTTCGCGTCGACTAGTCAGCCTTACTCCAGCGATAGTTTTGCCAGCAATTCCTTTAAAATTCCCATTCCAAAATCGACTCGTGAACAAAATGGGTTGCACCAAAAGATTATTGGCTATCAGCAGACGCGAGTCGGCCTGGAGCGACTTCAGTCCCTTCAATATCTGTGGACACAAGTCGCCAAAAACTCGGTTTCGGATGCGCCCCCTACGAATGGAGAACAGGATGCTTGTGGTGCGGAGATTGAGCACTTGGTGAATTGCTTGGATGGTTGGTTTGACACCGACAAAGCGGGTTCTCAACAAGATGATGCATCCCGTTCCAATTTGCACCAACGCATACAAGCCTGTCGCGAGAAGCAACTTGTCCAGATACGAGAGACTCTCAACTATCGAACGACAAGTTCGAATGCGGAGGCAACCAAAGAAGTATCGAGCTACTTAATCGCGAACCCGTCTAGTCATCCGCAACGCTTGTTCCTAAAGGACATTCCGGGAACCATCGATCAAGCGTCATGCAGTCGCATTTACGCTTCGGAATCGTCAAATGGCACATCGCGGGCCATTGTCGACATTCCACCTTTTGGCTTTATTCGCTTTCGTTCAGGAAAATCCGGGCACGCCCGTGCTGCTGTTTCGGTGCAGTCCAGCGCGAAGCCCTCGTTTTGGAATCGAATCTCCGGAACGCGAACTGGAATTGCGAGATCCGATTGGACACTTGCCAATGAATTTATGGAGATCCAGATCGATCCGAAACGCGGCCATTTGCGTTCGATTTATGTTGCAAACAAACGCGGTAGTCTACTTAGCGGCAAGGCATCGCTTGTGCGCGGCAATGCCGATGTTCAACGCAAGTGGGAGGAAGCCGATTGCCTCGAATTAACAGAGGTTCAATTCCGATTAATCCAATCGTCGCCATTGGTAGGTACGATCGAGGTGGCTGGCACGAGCATGCTACCTGACGGAAGTGTGGGGCGACTCATGACACGGTATACATTGTGGAAAGGCGCTCGATGGGTGGAGATTGAGATCCACGCAGAAAACCTCAATGGCGATCCGTGTGGTTGTGTATGGAGAACCGCGTGGCTAAACGAAGGTGCGTCCGTAAATGCTTGGCAGCAAGGCACCAAGGGGAAACTGCAATCGCCGCTTCAAGCGAGTGTGGAACTCATTGAAATCGATGACGCAGAACACCGAATTTACCTCGCGCCTCGCGGCTTGAGTGCGCACCGTCGGCACGAATCACGCTTTCTCATTTCATCCATCCCGTCAGACGGAAGGGGGATTGCTAGCGAACGCTTTGCTGTTGGATTGGATTGGCCGCGTCCCTACGAAACGGCCATGGATCAATGCGACACACCCTGGATGATTGAGGAAGCAGGCGTGGTTCGCGACAAGCCGGACGCTGGTGCCTGGTTGGCTCAATGCAATTTGCCCAGCGTTTATTTCTTCTTTACAAATCCCAATCCAGTTCTTGCGACTGAGCGTTTTTCGGCGGAGCGAGTGGAACTGCTAACAGGGCAAAAAGGGGACGCCTGTGTGTGGATTCAGGAAACGCAAGGAAAATCGGGTTCGGCAAAAATTAGCTTTTTCCGGGATGTGGCCGCAGCGTGGCGAGTTGACAGTCAATGCCGCGAGTTCGATACTCTAGACGTATTCGATGGGCAGATTATCGTGAATGTCAGTGCGCACGAGCAATCGCGAATCCTCTTGAAATGGAAAAACAAGGAATCAGCCAAGGAATCGAACGCCACATGAATGCGAAGTCTGACTCAAACGATTTGACAAACCAAAGCATCGCGGGCTATTCGATTTTGCATCGTCTTGGCGTCGGCGGTATGTCCGAGGTATACCTCGCTTTCCAAGAGTCGTTGCATCGCCACGTCGCGCTGAAAGTGATGCGTGCGGACTTTGTTGGCTCAAGCGATCATGAGCAGCGATTTTTGCAAGAGGCTCGCGCCGTCGCTTCGCTGATGCATCCGAATATTGTCCAAGTGTACGATGTTGGCAAGTTTGAATCGGTTCACTACATTGCCCAGGAGTATGTGCCTGGCAGCAATTTGCATGCTTACATTCAGCGTCGAGGCTCGCTGCCATTGGCGGAGTCGGTATCGATCTTGTGGCAAGCGACAGCGGCACTACAAAAAGCCGCTTCGATCGGCTTAGTGCATCGGGATATCAAACCCGACAATTTATTATTGACACCTGATGGCGAAGTGAAGGTTGCAGACTTTGGCTTGGCCCGAGCCCGTGGTCAGTCTCAGAATTTGACGGCCGTGGGTGTTACGCTGGGTACTCCGCTCTACATGAGCCCTGAGCAGATCCAAGGTCTGGCCATCGATTCACGCAGCGATTTGTATTCGCTCGGAGCGACAGCCTATCACATGTTGTCAGGACGGCCTCCTTTTTCGGGTGAGACCGCGTTGGCGCTTGCCATGCAGCACTTGCAAGCGGAACCGCCGCCGTTAAGCCAACTGCGACCGGATCTACCGCCAGCCCTTGTGAGCATCGTTCATAAACTGCTCTCCAAAGGTCCAGACGAACGCTATGCATCTGCATCCGAGTTGAGCCGAGCGTTGCGAGAAGTCGTGGATACGAGCCTGGAAGGTCATTTGGAACAGATGGTCCCATTTGCCGGCTTAGTTATTGATCATCAGCGAGTAAGCAATTTGGCAGTCACCCAACAGCTGCAAAAGCTATCTCGCAATGGAACCATGACTGCGGCCACAGCTACGGCAACCTTCGTCCATGCTCGATCGATGCTTTGGAAGATTGCGACCGTGGTTGGTTCGATCGGGATTGGCCTATTTGCAACGTTGTATGCAACTCAACGCGATTTACTTGCCGTGAAGTCGTCGACCACCGGTGTGGTTCGACAATCGACGATTCAACGGCAATATGCTCTCGCCCTGATTGAAAACGATCTCAAGCACTGGCGAGCCATAGGCGAAAATTTTAAAGCAACGGACGAAATCAGTCGCAACTACGACTTAAAAGCGGAACTGCAAATCGCGCGATTAGCGATCGAGGGAGAGAATTACAGGGAGGCTGCCGAATCGCTGACTCGGGTGATTGAATCGCAGTTCGCCGATGATGTGCTTCGAACCATTGCCAATATCGAGATGGGATATTTGACAAACAAGGTCGTGAATGCGTCTGCGGCAAAGGAGTTTTACGATCGAGCCATTCGGGATATGAAGCTGCTGGAAAATGTCCCCGAAAAAGAAAAACTCATCAAGGATTCGCTTCCAAACCGTGTAAAAGACGCTTGGAATCGCATCGACGACGACCGTCAAGCGGATCAAACCGTAGATCCGTGAATAAGCCGCTGGCCTTAATCTTGGGTTCAGGTTGGCATAGTATGATAGCCTCTTCCAAATGGACTTCCCATACGGCTTTCTATCGCAAGAGTTTTCGAATGGCACAACACAGCAAGCTTCATCTCGCGTGGTCGATTCTATTCACAACCTGGCTCACGACCTGTTTTTTAAATTGCGCATGGACTGTCGATCCCCCTGGCGATCTAAAACCGATCGGTGGCCGTTGGTTTGTCAAAGAAGGGGAATCGCCTGTTTACTATTACCGCGACGGAAATCAGTACGTTGACTTGTTCTCGTATCATGCCAAGGACTCGAACAAAGACGGTATCGAAAACGTTCGCTTAAGTCATGACAAACAATTCCTGATCATGGAAAGTCAAGGCTACCCGAACCATCCAACAGCAGTGTATCCCAACAGTGGGAACCCGAATTCCATTCGCGTTCAAAACTTTACGTTTCGATTGCCGCTTGAACCAAAACTGGCTGACCAAATAACGCGACTACCGATGGGACCCATCGGAACGGCTCTCAATGGCGTCGTGTTTTTCAATCCGTTTGAGATGGAGGGGATGAACGCAGTTGCGGGCTACTCCGAAGTTTGGCTGGATTCTTGTTGCGGGCATCCTCAGCAAACAGGTGTCTATCATTATCACAAGTATCCTGCCTGTGTGCGTTCTCCGTTCCAAGACGATGGCAAGCAACATTCCCCTGTCATTGGATTTGCCTTTGACGGTTTCCCACTCTATGGCCCATACGAATCCGACGGTGTGTTTGCCAAGGATCTCAGCGGAACACAAGCTCTCGATGTTTGCAACGGACACAGCGACGACTCGCGTGGATTTCACTATCACGTTACTCCCGGTCGCTTTCCCTATATCCTGGGTGGATACGCGGGTGTCGTCGAACCTAGCAACAATCGAGGACCCAGGCGAGGTGGAGTCGGTGCACTTGTTGACAACACACAAGAAGGCGAAAACCGAATGGACAAAGTGATCGTTTCTGTACGACCAGGTACAGCATCACGAGGCAAGACGCATACGGTCCAATTCGACCTGGATCCTGCCAAAGCTCTTCGAAGGCCATTGCCCAGTTCCAAACCGAACTGGGCACAGATCGGTCCATTTGAGGCCAAGACGATAACCCGAGATGGCAATACCGTTTCGATCGAGATAGAGGTACCAAGCAACGCTCCAGTGGGCGTGTTGTTGGATACCCATATCGAATTTGAATCGATCGGCGGCCGCGGTGGCCCGATCGTGTTTAAGAAGAACGACGTGTTTCGTGTGGTTGAGTAAATCTGCGAACGAGCGTTGAAAGAAGTACTCAGTTTTAGTATAGAACCCTTTGGAGATTTTCAAATGAAACGATGGAATTGGACACTTGGATTGCTGATCGTCTCAAGCGCGACTACCGCGTTTGCACAACCACCGGACGGGCCGAGAGGTAGAGGTCCAGGCGGTGCCCCTGGTGGCCCTGGTGGCCCTGGTGGTCCTGGTGGTCCTGGTGGCGGACGCCCCTCCCCAATTATCGAAGCCTTGGATGCAGACCATGACGGAACGATCTCTGCAGAAGAACTCCAAAATGCAACCGTTGCGTTGATGTCGCTCGATAAAAACAAGGACGGGAAAATTACCGAGGAGGAATACAAACCTACAGGACGCGGTCAAGGTGGTTGGCAGGGACCCGGCGGACGCGAAGGTGGACCGGGCGCACGTGAAGGCGGACCGGGCGGACGCGAAGGCGGACCGGGCGGACGTGAAGGCGGACCGGGCGCACGCGAAGGCGGACCGGGCGCACGCGAAGGCGGACCCGGCGGACGCGAAGGCGGACCCGGCGGACCACCTCCTTTTTCCCCAAATCCTGAGCGCATGCTCGATCATGCCATGAGATTCGATTCGGACAAAGACGGGAAGCTCAGCAAGGATGAACTCACTTTGTTCATCGCTGACTTCGTCCAGATGCATGGAGGTAATGCCGGAGGTCCCCCACGCGGTGAAGGCCCCCCACGCGGAGAAGGCCCCCCACGCGGCGAAGGGCGCGGAGGACCTGGCGGACAACGCGGTGAAGGCGGACGACCTGCCGAAACCCCAGAACGACCACGTCGGCCCATGTAGCCGAACGATCCAGCAGCATGCGTGTAACGCGCTCGAAGCGGTTCCTCGTCTTTCGCCCCGAATGGGGCAGCAATATCGTAGCCCAGGGCAGAGCGCAGCGCCGCCCTGGGTAGTGGTAATAAGAAACGCCGCTGCCCTGAAGGGGCCGAACGATTTGCGTCGTACACGATTGCTTGGTCCGTTTGGCCCTAGGCTCGCAACGCAAGAAACTTGAGCGACCCACGACACACAAGGCCAGTGAGGGGGCTCGAACCGTCTGACGGCGATTGTGTTAGCCGACCAGACATTGCTTCCTATGACGCAAGGTCATGAGGGGCAAAAGCAGCCTGCTCAACTATTTCACTACGTTGCGACGCCGCATGGCTTCGGTCACTTCGTCGAGCAACGTGAGTCGGCCACCGTAGGTTCTTCGCAGATTTTCTGGTGTGAATGTCGATTGCATAGGTCCCCATGCGACCGCGCGAACATTGAGCAAAATCAAATGGTCAAAGTATTCGGGAACGGTGTGCAAATCATGATGGACCACCAGGATCGTTTTGCCTTGGGCCTGCTGTTCGCGCAAGACTTGAATAATTGACTGTTCCGTGGCCGCGTCAACCGCAGCGAACGGTTCGTCCATTAAAAAGATATTGGCCGATTGCACAAGTGCTCGAGCAAGAAACGTTCTTTGCTGTTGACCGCCTGAGAGCTGACTAATTTGTCGGTCGGCTAACTCAGGGATTCCAACGAGAGTCAATGCGTCCATGGCACGCTTGCGGTGCTGTTTGCGAACGGGCATAAACCAACCGATTTCGCGATATAGGCCCATCGTTACCACGTCGAGAACCGTCGCGGGGAAATCCCAGTCGACCGACTCGCGTTGCGGTACATAAGCGATATTGTAACGCTGCTTGGCCAATGACTCTCCATTAATCTCGATGGACCCTGAGATGCGAGGCACCATGTCCATTATGGATTTGATAAGCGTGCTTTTGCCCGCTCCATTTGGGCCGACCAAGCCGACGAGCGATCCTTGAGGGATCGAAAGATTGATCTCCCATAGGACTGGCTTGCGTTGATACGCAACGGTTAGGTCAGCGATCCGAATCGAGGGTATTGTGGAGTTCACCAAGGTCACTCCTTGCGTTTTTTCGTTGGAGAGGCCTCTCCCAAAGCAACTGGAATTGCAGCATTGCCTCCCAAAGCCGTCACGATTGTTTTGAAGTTATGTATCATCATCCCTTCGTAGTTGTCGGCATCGCTTCCTTTGGGCCCCATTGCATCGGAGAAGAGCTCGCCACCAATGGAAACAGTTGCTCCTTTTTGTCCAGCACCTTCGATGAGCGATCTCACAGACTTTTCTGGGACGCTGGACTCCACGAATGCAGAAGGAACTTTCTTTTGAACGAGTAGATCAACAAGTTCATTAATCCGCCTTAAACCTGCTTCCGAGGAGGTCGAAACGCCTTGGATCCCTTCGACTTGTAGTCCATAGCGTTTTCCGAAATAGCGAAACGCGTCGTGCGATGTAATCAAGATGCGCTGCTCTCGCGGGATCGATTCGATCCACGCTTGACCCAACGCATCCAGACGGGCAAGTCGCGTTCTCAGTTGGTTGGCTCGTTCGGCAAAGTCCGCAGCATGCTCAGGTAGCCGAGCGATTAGTTCTCGCTCGATGATCCTGGTCGTCGATGCCCATAATGCAACATCCATCCAGACATGCGGGTCCACTGTGTCGTGCTGAGGATCGCCCAAGGCGGATTCGTTTGGAATGGATTCGGCGATTGCGATGCGTTTTTTGATTCCGTCGGTCTGTTTTCCGAGCAAGTCGCCCATCCGGCCTTCGAGCTTGAAACCATTGTAAAACACCAACTCAGCCGATTGTATCGCGCGGACGTCGTCGGTGTTGGCCTTATACAGGTGTGGGTCGACTCCGCTGCTGAGCAGTTGTTCGACTTCGATGGTTTCGCCCCCGATTTGCCGCACTAAATCTGCAACCATGCCGGTCGTTGCTACCACCTTGAGACGCTGCGACGAAGCTGTCGGCGTTTTCGGATTCTGGCAACCGACGTGCAGACTGAGTAACAACAGAAACGAAAAGGCGAGCCAAGGGGTTCGAACGGAATTCATGTTTAGACCAACGACTCGAAGTTTTTCATACCAATAGGTTCTTTGGAAGCGAACGGTTCCCCATAACGAACGCCAATTGTCTTGCCCCAAAACGCGGCTTCCTCTCGGAGTTTTTCCACGAAGCTGGGTGGTTCAGCGGATCGCCCCGCAACGAACTGACTCTGATAAGCTTCGACCGAGGCCGCCTTGGCGTGCCAGTGGTCCGAGATATCGAGCACAAACGCCGGCTGCGGAACCAATTTGAGATGGATACAGTAGTAATAGTAAATGCGTTCGGGATGGTAAGGATTACCCGCCAGATCGCTTTTCGACAACTTGCTCCAAAATCGGGCAGCTTCGATCAGCTCGGTGGCGGCAACATGATCTGGATGCGCATCCGACCAATAGGGTGCAAAGATCCAGCGAGGACGCGTCAAACGAAACAAGCTTGCGAGTCGGTGGCGGTTTTCCAGCGTGGCTTCCAAGAATCGATTCTTCATTCCAAGGTTGTAGCGCCATTCGAGGCCAAGCGCCGTTGTTGCAATTGCCGTCTCGGCGGCTCGAATCTCAAGGTTTCCATGCGGAGTGGGTTCGCCACTGGTCAAATCAACAACGCCCACACGTTTCCCTTGCTGAATCATCTTGCATATTGCACCCCCCATCCCGAGTTCGGCGTCATCGGGATGCGGCGCAACGACCAATACATCCAATGGGTATGATACGTCAGGTAGATTTTGGAATTCCAGTTGGCCGGTACTCATTGCGCTCGTTCGATCAATTGTTTTTGAATGTGCGAAAGGATACCGCTCGCCACCACAGGCTTCGGTCCAGTGATTTGTTCTAGAATGGTTCCATCTCGCAAGATGACTTCGACAGAATTGTCATCGGAATTCATAGCGGAAGCACTATTGGACACGATCATATCGCAACATTTGCGAGACATCTTAACAATGGCTCGAAATCGAATGTCTTCGGTCTCCAAAGCGAAGCCCACCACCCATTGATCCCGTCTCTTGGCTGCACCTAGGGTTGCAATGATGTCGGGGGTTTCGAGCAAAGCGAGGTGCAGCACATCGCCCGTCTTGCTCAGTTTGTGCGTTTCAACTTGTTTTGGCATGTAATCGCAGGGGGCAGCGGCACCGACCAATCCATCGGAGTTCTCGAACGCCAACTTGGTGGCATCGAGCATTTCATGGGTCGTAACGACATCGACCACTTGGGCTGCAGACGGATAGCGTATTGAGACGGGACCGCTAATTACGATGACGACATGACCCAGATCGAGGGCCGCTTGGGCAAGGGCAGCACCCATGCGTCCGCTCGATGCGTTGGTCAAGTATCGAACCGGGTCAAGATATTGGCGAGTTGGACCAGAAGTGATAACAATGCGAGCCATCGAAATTGGAATAAGTTATTGGAGGAATGGTTCGCAAGCCGTAATAACATCGTCTGGCTCCGACATTCGTCCAGCGCCCGTGCGACGACAGGAAAGCCAACCCGAATCGGGCCCAACAAAATGCGCACCGTCGGACTTCAACTGACTAACGTTTCGAATCACGGCCGGCTTTTCCCACATGGGAGTGCTCATGGCGGGCGCGAACACGACTGGGCAGTCCATGTTGAGATAGAGAGTCGAGAGAAGGCAATCCGCCGTCCCGAGCGCGCAACTGGCAAGCATGTGAGCTGTGGCGGGTGCAATGATGAGAAGCTTGCAATCCACGGCTAACTCGATATGAGGTCCGAGTGGATAACGAGTGTCAAAGGCGCTGGTCACCGGAGCACGATTGCATAGTGCTGCAAAGGTCGCTGCCCCAACAAACTGTTGGGCTGCTTCGGTCAGTACAACCGTTACGTCAAAATCGCGTTGCGCCAAACGGCTAACGATAGCCGCTGATTTGAATGCGGCGATGCCGCCTGAGATTCCGACAACAACGCGATGGTTCATCAGTGAAAGGCTTTAAATGCTTACAAATCGCTGGTATCCAAATCGAGCAAATCTCCCAGATCTGCCGTTTCACTAAGAACCTTGAGTTCGCCCGAAGTGGTCAAGAAGATCTTGTCTTGCAAGATTTCTTGGATGACAACCTCCATTCGATCGTCGGTATTCATGTCCACCAAAGGCCGGCTGCCGCGATTGAGTTGCACCAGTCGCTTCTGAATCAACGTGGATAGCTTGAATCGACCACCCACTTTGTTGACGATGGCTTCTTCTTTTAGTTCTTCGAGCATGGAATCTTTTCTCCGTGGTACTGCGTAAGCAGTTGGCACAATTGCTGGACAGTGGTATTGATCTCTTGATTGATTACTTCGTGAGTATAGTGATGCCGAAGGGCCAATTCCTCGGCCGCAACATTTAAGCGTCGTTGGATGGATTCCTCGCTCTCCGTACCGCGATTCCTTAGCCGTTTTTCGAGTTCGGCCATCGAACCAGGATGAACAAAGATGGTGATCGCTTTGGGATGATCTTTCAGGACGGCAAGTGCCCCTTGGACATCAATCTCCAAGATTACCCATTTTCCTTCGTTTAAGCCAGTCGAAACTGCCTCCCGAAGCGTTCCGTACCAGTATCCGCGGCCAAAAACCTCCCTGCACTCTAAAAATTCACCCGCATTTCGGCGTCGTTGGAATTCTTCATGGCTCAGAAAGTAGTAGTCGCGACCGTCCACCTCGCCGGGTCGGGGAGGACGCGTGGTAGCCGAAACACTGAGCATTAGAGGCAATTCCGAACGCTGGAAGAGCTTCTGGACGACCGTTGATTTGCCTGAACCCGAAGGGCCAGAAATAATAACAAGTTCGCCTGGAATGGTCATAGAACGAGTTTACTCCACATTTTGGACGAGCTCACGCATTTGCTCAATAGTCGTTTTCATCGAGACAACGAACTGTGAAATTTGAGAGTCATTGGCTTTTGAGCCAATCGTGTTGACCTCGCGGAAAAGTTCCTGGATCAGGAAATCCAGCCGGCGGCCTTGACTGTCCGATTGGTCGATGGCGCCTCGAAACTGAACGAGGTGGCTGGCCAATCGAGTAATTTCTTCAGAAACATCGCAACGGTCCGCAAAAACAAGAACCTCTCGCAACAGGTCCAATTCGTCCGCTTGATGCCCGAAGCTTGCGAGTGTGGTTCGCATACGAAGCTCCAACTTCGTCCGGTATTCTGCAATCACGGCCGGGGCTCGCAATTCAATCTGTTCTTGGAACGTTTGAATTTGGTCCAGGGATACCAAGAACTGACGAGCCATCGCTTGCCCCTCTCGATGCCGCATAGCTTGGAGGTCTTGAAGTGCAGTTTTGAGCGTTTCGCGAACGATTTCGTTAAGATTTTCGTCATCGTGCTGTCGCGCAGATTCCAAGACTCCAGGCAACGCAAGAAGATAACCGAGGTCGTATTGGAACTCAATTCCCAAACGCTCCGCGATCGATTTTGACTGGTTGATGTAGTTTTCTAGCGTGCTTTGATTGACCGTCGCCGCATTGTTTTGACCCGAATGACTCACGCGAATCGAGACGCTGATGCTGCCACGCTTCAAATATTCGCGAACAATCCCTTCGAGTTGGGGCTCGACGGCAGAAGCCACGTCCGAGATTTTGGAAATAACCTTGAGGAAACGGTTATTAACCGTTCGAATCTCAATATCAATTGCAATATCGCCATATCGGGAAGCAGCCTGGCCGTGCCCTGTCATACTCAGTAACAACGAATGAATACCTACCCGAAAAATGTTAGGAAACGCTCTGCCGCAGCGGAAAAGTGATTTTACTCGATTTTTAAACGCCAAGCCTGTCTAAACACCAAGCCTGTTCAGAACACCAAGCCTGTTCAGACACCAAGCCTGTTCAGACACCAAGCCTGTTCGTCAAAGCCGGCCGGAAGCATTCAAGTCCCCTGTTGGCGGAAAAAATAAGATTACTTGGGTTCAGGCACAACCGGATCGGGGAGTGCCGCTTTGGGAATGACCGGTTCGTTTGCTGGGGGCGGAACTGGTTCTTTCGACGCTTCTGGCAGGCTGAATGCCGGAGCGGGTGTCGTGCCTGAGGCTGGGGAAGGGGAAACAGGTATCACGGAATCCGACTGCACAGGGGGCAGTTCGGTACCGGGCAAACCCGTTTCGGGTGCACCCATGCCGCCAGAACCCATCCCACCCGAAGGCGAAATCGAGCCCGGATCGCTTTGAATATCAAGCTTTGGCGCAAGATACCACCAGGTAGTGAAAGCGCACAAGACGATCCAGATCAACACAGAAATCGCAGTGATTTTAGTGAAAATATCGCCGGCTTTCACTCCGAAAGCACTTGCGCCACCCGCCCCGCCCAACGCTCCAGTCAATCCACCACCCCGCCCACGCTGGAGCAAAATGATCAAAATAATGAACAGCGAAATCAGAAATAAAGCTGGGCCAAGAATGTATTGGGAAAGCATCGCCAACGGAAAAAACACGGCTTCAGTCTCCTAGCCAGCGTTACAAAAAACTAAAAACTCACGGTGACTTCAAAAAGCCAGGTGGGAATGTATCAAATCGCAAGTTCTTTGTTGAGAGGCATTTTCGTTTTTTCTCCAGGGACTTTTCAAAGTAGCCATGGAATAGTTTTGCTGACCGGTCTTGGAAACAGTCGTTGACATCGAAATGGAGTCTGGTACCCTTCCATCTTACCAATTTTACGCAAAGCCCCTAACCAGCATTGTCAACCAATAGTTCGGATAACCATGGTAGACGGTGCGGCACGGAGCGTCAGAGAGTTTCTGACAGATTAGGTCCATCATTCAGGAAGTACATCGTGGCATTGCGTGGATCATGTTTAGTTCTCTCGGGAGGAAGTTTTGATGATTAAGGTACGATTGGCATCGTTCGCATTGGCAGCATTCGCTCTTGTTAGCTCCGTTGCAATGGCTGACTGCAGCGGCGGAATCGGCGGCGGCGGAAACAGCTGCGGCGGTCGACAAGGAATTTTTGCAAAATTGCACGCCGCTAAGAGCGCGGGCTGCAATGGCGGTGCTAGAAGTGCTGCCGCGGGTTGCAATGGTGGTGGTTTGTTCGCTCGGCTGCATGCCAAGAAGGCTGCCGCTAAATCTTGCTCCGCACCAGCTCCAACATGCTGCGCAGCACCAGTAGCCTCTTGCGGTTGTGAAACACCTGCACCAGCAGCCTCTTGTGGTTGTGCAACTCCTGCACCGGCAGCTTCTTGCGGTTGTGCAGCTCCAGTACAATCCGATTGCGGTTGTGGCGGCACGATGTCCAGCTCAATGAGTTCCTACTCAGAAGGCTCTTACATTGTCGCTCCGGTTTCGTCAGGTTGCGCCTCGTGCGGAACAACAATTGATGCTGGCTCTTACAGCACCAGCTCAGCTGTTCCACCAGCTCCAGCACCAGCAGTTGTTCCTGCAGCACCAGCAGTTGCTCCTGCAGCACCAGCAGTTGCTCCTGTAGTACCTGCTGCCGTTACCGACAAAATCTAGTCGCGTAATGCTGAGTGATTGATTGATTAATTGTTGCTGTTTGGACTTGGTAACTCTCGACGAACATGCACTAAATTTCGAACCGAGTTGAAGCACCGCAAGGGGCAGCAACTCGGTTTTTTCGTTTTCTTTTTGGATTGCGAAAGTGGCGTAAGCTTCCAGCTTGCGATGGATTCCGATGGTAAGCGGTAGGATGGGACCATTTGTCCCGTCCAAACAGAGGATCGGGACATTGGTCCCAATCTACTCTGCGTCGTTTCCAATCGGCCGTTAGCCTAAGCCCTAATCCTAAGCCCTAATCAATCCGGAGCCCTAATCCATCCTGGATTTGGCACAGTTGAATTAGGCGATAGGCGCAGGCCAAATTGGGATTAAACTCATCCAGATGCGAGTTTTTTCGTGTACATGAGCTTTTTGTAGAGAATCAGCGATCAAGCTCTTGGCGACCGGCAATTTGTGTCTACCCTTGACCGCGTTCGCCTCAGCACTTTTTGATGGATCGTTACTTCGTGAGCAATTTGCCAATCCCGCCAATGAGCGCTTCGAGTTCTATTCCTTTAAGATGGCGTTGGGTTATCAGCTGCTTGATCCTATGTCATTTCGCCGCGGTTGGATTGACGTACGTAACGAATTGGCGTCGCTCCCTCATCCAGGACAATATCCTCGTGTGGTTGCAACCGTATCTGATTGGCGGCTGTTGGTACCAGGAAATGCTTCCGATCGAATGGGTCTCAAGTGAAAACAAATCGTTTCCGACAAAGGTATCGATCCAAACGAAACAAAACCCTAACGAATGGTTACCGGTTCTGGAAAGTCGGTCCGAGCGACATGCATCCAGCGGCATGGTTCCGGCAAAGTCCAGGCGGCTGCTACGGGCAATGATGGAATTGTCGGACAATGAAGAAACCGAAGGCATCCTTCGCATTTTCAACTCAATCGTCGTTCATGTCGAATCAACTGGTCCAAAAGAGTCTCCCGTTTTCGTCGATCGTATTCGATTGGAACAGCTTGGTGAAAAAAAGGACGAAAACGGAGAGCCACAGTCCGACACCCGCGAGTTCACAATAGTAGAAGCTTCGGTCGCTCGTTTTGAAAATGGAGAAATTGGACTTATACCGAAAATCGAAAGCCATCGAACCGTTCGAGCGAGGAATGCTGGGCGAGGCAATCCATGAGTTCGAAATGGAGAGAATCCTTGCTGGAATGGAATCGGTTTTGGTTTACGGCTCGCGCGCCTATTCAAATCTCAATCGTTCGCATTGCGATTGGCATTTTGACTGGGATCGTTTTTTGGCAGTACCTCATGTCAGGGGCGGATTGGTATGGTTTCAGCGGATGGTTTGATCCAGAAGCGGGGCGATACTTGATCGGCGATGGAGTGGAAGGGACGGGGAGTTTGTTTCGATGGAGTCCTTTGTATCGTATTCCCAGTTTGTCCCCGTGGGTGGCGATTTTCGGACTTTTGGCCAGCCTAGCGATGATGCTTGGACTTGGAGCAAGGCTCTCTCCATTGATGGCTTGGGTTGCTCTTGGAATGTTTCATCATCGAGCACCTGTTCTAACGTTGCTCTTTGAGCCCCTTTTGCTTGCCGTACTGGTTTACTTGATCGTTGAACCCGGACGTCTTGTATGGACGATAAAGCCTGGAATCTCCAGTGGCGAGGATAGGGTCAGCGCGAACCTATCCGTCCAATTGATTCGATGCCATCTTTGGATTTGGATCGCGTTTAGTCTTGCAAGCATGCTTGCCCTCCCCGAGTGGTGGAATGGCGAGGCGGGATGGCTGTTGATTGAAGACCGGCGGGGATGGCTCAGACTGCCCGAGGGGTGGCAATCCGTGGGGCAATTCATGACGCATTGGGTCGTCGCTGTGCAAACGGCCTTACTTGCAAGCATGCTCGGCTCAAGCTGTCTTTGGATGGGGCGTTGGCTATTGTATCTTTTCGCTTTAAGTATTCTTTTGTTTCTCGGAGACTGGATGTATGCTTCGACACTGCTTGCAATGAGTCTTGCCGTATGGCCCATCGACCTATTCTTTTCAAAAGTGAAAAAATGAAACGCACCGTTGACTCTCAATCATCGCGACGTCAGTTCAATACAAAGGTTGCCATCGCTTCTGCGGCGATTCTTGGGCAAGTCGGTTCCCCTGCTGCAGTGCATTCCGCAGCGAACACACCAACATCAATCGCGAGGGAAAACAAAGTGAAATACTGTCTAAATACAAGCACGATCCATGGCGAAGTGGTTCCGATTATCGATCAAATCGCGATTGCCCAGAAGGCTGGCTACGATGCCATGGAACCATGGTTGCGGGATATCAACAAATACACCGCCCAAGGTGGCACCTTGTCGGACCTTAAAAAACGGATCCAAGATGCAGGGCTCACCATCGAAAGCTCGATTGCATTCGCGAATTGGATTGTCGACGACGACGCGGCTCGAAGCAAGGGACTCGAGCAAGCTCGCAAGGACATGGATATCGTAACCGCTATTGGTGGAATTCGAATTGCAGCACCCCCAGCAGGCGCAACCGATGTTGCACCGCTGAATCTAGATCGCGTTGCCGAGCGTTATCGCGCACTCTTGGAAGTTGGCAAGATGGCGGGTTGCACACCTCAGCTTGAGGTCTGGGGATTTTCCAAAAATCTATCCAAGCTCTCGGAGGTGCTCTATGTGACAGCTGCTGCACAGCATCCCGACGCGTGTGTACTGCCAGATATTTATCATTTGTACAAAGGCGGCTCAGAATTTTACGATCTGGCGCTGTTATCGGGAAAACGAATCCATGTATTCCATATGAACGATTATCCCGACATCCCACGCGATAAGATTACAGATGCGGATCGCGTCTATCCGGGCGATGGGATATCGCCCGTCTCCAAAATTCTTGCAACGGTCTTGGCGAGTGGTTTCAACGGAGTTCTGTCACTGGAACTGTTTAATCGAACCTATTGGAAGCAAGACCCAAACCTTGTCGCTGCCACGGGACTTGAACGAATGAAAAAAGCCGTTGCGGGTTCTGTGTAGCTTCTCGCTGAAGGCGATGATAGGGCTAACCACAAGGTCGCAGGGGCAGCGACGCTCGCTGCGCTTGCGTTGATTGAGAC
This sequence comes from Pirellula staleyi DSM 6068, assembly GCA_945875845.1. Taxonomy (GTDB): domain Bacteria; phylum Planctomycetota; class Planctomycetia; order Pirellulales; family Pirellulaceae; genus JBKCUI01. The sequence goes on along the minus strand of CAMCMB010000077.1, from coordinate 2,983 downwards.
AGCGTTCTAGGAATCACACGCGTGTACGTAGTTGGCTTTCAATTTCGGTCCGATTGAACCAAAGATAAAGTATTCTCGACTTGAGTGGTGGATGCGTGTCAAGGCCGGGGTCCATCACATCCGGAATACGAAATAGCTCATGCTCCGGATTTTCCGCAATCATTTCCACCAAAGCTCGAACACCTTCCTCCGTGAACTGAACTCGCGTCGGATCTTGGAGCAGTGACTCCCAGTCCAACCGAGGGACAAACTGTAGTTTAGCAAGTCTTTTTGCCTGCTCCTCCAACTCTTCGGCTGCTTCTGCATCGGTATCGCTGTTCCACATATAGTGAAATAGACCACCGAGACTCATTTTCTGATTGGAGGCTCGCTCGCGAAGACTGCGATTGACCTGAGCCTCGATTTCATCGCGACTGGCATGCCCGTACGGAATACTACCCAATACCGTTTCAACCAGCTCCATCGGGTTAAAGTTGCCTGCTATTTTGGACAAGACGGCCTGTTGCAATACAGCACACTCGATCTCCGCACTTTGCCCTAACTTGAGAAGCCCGTTGATAGATGGCATAACCCCGCCCACTTGCGCTCCGAAGTCGTCGCAAAGGTATTCGATGGCGTGTGCGTTACGAGCGTGAGGTAACCCCGACAATTTCCACACGACAAGCGGTACACTGATGAGAATGAAGTAGCCCACAATATTGGCTAGTCCAAATCGTTGGGCCACAAAAACTGCAAGCAAGGAGCCAAGCGTTAACGTGACGATTTGAAAGCGATCGATCACCAAATAATGCTTGTAGTAATGTCCCAGCTCATGACCAATGATATCCTGCAACTCCGCGGGATCCAGTTTATGCAACGTCTGCCGATTCAAAAAGATCCCGTTGAACCATTTGAAAGCGCTTCCGAGCCCGACATGCAATGCACCCGCATTGATGGAACGGCCTGCAGTGATGTAGACCGGGAGCGAATCGTCGGACAACCGCAACCGATTGAGTGTATCTCGATAGAGCGCGAGCAAGCGATGCTTGTCGTATTGACCGAATCGAGTCGTTTCTCGCAGATCTTGGATACGCGTCTTTTTTTGAGCGGCTTGAATGAGCAGCGAGTAGCCAAACGGTCGGACCATGTATCCGATCGCGATTGTCGCCATGATCGGTTGTTGAACGACCCAATTCCAGTCGATGAAAACACCTACTAGACCAATCAGCAGGACCTCGACCACGAGCAATACCCATGCCTGGCGGTTCGCGCGAGCAAGTTGGTCGATGAGAGCCGAACGGCGCGGAATTGGAATAACTTGAGTATCCGACTGCATACGGCATGAGCTCCCGATTTCGCTTGTCCCCAAAAGTCCGATGGAACTAAAACGCAGAACTGAACAAGTAGCTTAGAATGTTCACAGGTGCCTTAGCGCGTGTTTGATAAAAAAGCTTGCCGGGTCCAGTGTATCGATTGATTAGACCTTCGCCTGAAAGAATCGAATCGCGAACACTGTCCGTTGCTTTCACCAATTGGTATTGGATCGATTCTGAAAACGCAACCGCATAGCGATTGTCTAAAAGGAACGTCTCTCCGTCGGCTAGTTCTTTTTCAATGATCGCGCCGTATGTTTCACAAAATACGGTGCCGCTACCGCTTGCGTGCAACAGGAATAAACCTTTCTTGGACATGACACCTTTTACGCCACCGTATTTGATTTGCAAATGGCATTCACCCACGCTGGCCAAAAACGAACCGCGAGTCAAATACATACCCGACTGCTCCTTCAAATCGATGCACAAAATGTCGCCTTGGACCGAGGGAGCAAGCGTCAACACTTGAGCGTCTCGTTTTGCGCGGAACTCGGCTGTGAACATGCTCTCCCCGCCGAGTAGACTTTTGGCACCGCTAAGCCATGCTGACTTTGCACCCTTGCGACCGACGTTTGCTGAGAGTTGCAAACCAGGCGTCATGGACAACATACTATTGGGCTGGGCCACAACCGTTTCTCCTTGGCTCAAAAGAACTTGAAGGACGGAAAAAACGGGGCCATGCAGAACAGAGTATTCCATCAACGCACTGACTGGTGAAGAGCTTGCAAACGCCGTAGGTACGAATCCAATGACTGGAACCTAATCTTCGATACCCGGAGCCACTCGTTGCTTGAGGAAATATCCACCGACGGCAATCGCAGCCAAAATACCCAAGAAAATAAACAGGGCTACTAGGCGTGGGACACCCAATATCTCCGAAATACCGGTGATGCATATGTCGTAGATGACGATTCGAATGAACCAACTAATAATCGAACCAAATCCACCACCTCGTGCCGCGAACATTCCAAATCGATTCATCAATAACTCCGCGTAAACAAATAATTGTGATCGCTGACCTGCGAATTTAGCATTCGACAGGTCATCGGGAAAAAGGAAAAGAACCGCTCACCCAACTTGTTGAAGTTATATCCTATCGTTGGCAAGTCGAGCAATAAAGAGATCAGCAGAAAAAATGCCACTTCTCGTTGCACCTGCCCCGTCCAGTAACCTGCCCCGTCCAGACTTAGGCCAGCGATCGAGTACGAGTACCGCTTCAGGGGAGAGACGCTGGCGTTCCTGCCGCAACGGCCGCAGAACGAATTTTGATGGTATGGCCTCTTACAATTACCGCTTGGGCATTCAAGGAGCCAAACGTTGTTCAACCAAGACTTCAAAGAAATGTTGTCCGCACTATCCGGAGCGAGAGCTGATTTCGGCGGGAATATAGTCGCCCAACTCTACTCCTCAGGCCTGATCTGGTGCAATGCAACGGTTGCGAGCAAAAAAGGAACTGGTTTCGATCAGCCCATAAAGGCACACGAGCATTGGCATATCGACGTCTCCTACAATCAACATCTGCGGTACGTTTTACTTCTGTGCATCGATCCTATAAGTGGCATGACGCATGTGCGGACCAGTCCGTACTACCCCCAAAGCAACGGAAAGTTAGAACGGTACCACAAGTCGCT